>NZ_JBRKCV010000006.1:0-244017 GCF_052983275.1 Robertmurraya sp. GLU-23 | reverse complement strand
GCCCTTGTTAAACAATCCTCAAACCATTGGCGTGTTTGTCAAGAGCGATTGCGGCGGATTTCCACTCAATAAATGGGAACGGAACTAACCCTTTAGGTAGTTTTCATAAAACTTTTGACACTACCCAATGTATTGAGCTCCCTCTTTTTCACAATATGTATTTTTCAGAAAATAGTACACCCCTCAGAATATAAAAAAAATGCTGATTTTATACCAGCATTCCTTACATTTCGGCTTTAGCACCTTTATACTGATTTAACTTTTGATGCTTTTGTTTCAATAATTGTATTTGATGCAATTCCTCTAAGAGATCGTGTATGGAAAGGAGCTCATAGAGCAGAGCAATATGTGACTGACTAATCTTTTCTTCTTGTACACACTGTTTAAAAATAGACCGAATTTCCTTCACCACTTGATGATGCTCTTCATCCATCCGGTATTCATTTTCCTGCAGTGCTTGTTTAATATAATGAAACATCAACTGGACGGACTTCGCCTTACAAATTGGCGTATTCAGTGGAGGAATCGCCATGAGATTCGCAAGATGAAAAATTATTTGCCGTAAGGTACTTAACTTCTTATATTCATAATGATATTCCTTTGTGTCCTCCCGCTTAATGCTGTGCAGCTTCCATTCCTGCTTCTGGTATTCACATAATGTTTCTACAGATTCAATATCCTTCCAAAGTTTTTCAAACTTCACCTTTGTATTTTGATGGATTGGCTGTTGAAGCACAATTTCCTTTCCTCGTTCTTCAATTAATTCGCCAGTTTCAATAATATATCGATGTAGCTTTGATTTAATGGTCAATGAGTAATTCGGTTTTATTACAAGAAAATTTACAAGCGCTGATACAGTTAGTCCAATTCCCGTTGTTCCGAGGCGAACAAAAAACGAACTTAAGAAATGATCATGGACCGTTGATATCATCGCTACACCTGTCAAAACAGCTACCAGTGTTCCATCGTGCAAGCGAAGTTTGTAACAAACGATAATTGTCAGTACTGCTACGAGCATGTAAGTAAAAGGACTATCTCCTAACACAAAGTTAAAAAAAACAGAAAAAGCTGCTCCTAGTGCTGATGCTGGAAATCGAACGAGCGCCTTTTTAATTGAATGTGCTGCGGTGGGCTCTATCGTTACTATCGCTGTAATAACTGCAAACATTGGAGGCCAAGACAAAAGATCACATATAAGAGCAGTCAAAAACACTGCAATCCCTGTTTTAACAATCCTTCCGCCAAAAAATTTATACTTTTTAAAGAACTCCATGATAACAATCCTTTATTCTTATTGTCCTATATTATGTTCACTCTTCCCCATATTAACCAAATTATGGTTCTGCTTTTCACATCACCAACATTAACATGAGCGGAACCGATAATATACTTAACAAGGTCGTCACTAACGTACTATAAGAAACAAGATCTGGCTCTGTTCCAAATTCAAGCGAAAGCATCATGGTATTTGCTGCTGAAGGCATGGCCGATAGAACAATAAGTACTTGGGCAAGCATTCCTTCTATGGGTAGTAGCCATACTAAAAGTAAAGCCAAGGCAGGAGAAATAAGCATACGTTGAATCATAATAGTAGAAACGTCTCCGATACTAACATTCTTCTTTGTTATGGCTCCCAGTTGCATACCCAAGACAAGCATAATGGTTGGGATGGTTGCATCAGCAATCAGATCAATAGGCTTCATAATCATATCTGGTACTGGCAAGGTTAAGAGTTGAAGAACTATTCCAAAGACAGATCCATATATCATCGGCATTTTTAAAATATTTAAAATGGATTGTTTAATCGAATATCCTCTCTCGCTTCCTTTACCAGCATAATACACCCCGATTGTACTCATAAGGAAGGATTGAATGACCATCATGATGACAGCATAATCCACACCCATGTTACCAAAGGCAAGTAAGATTATGGGGACACCATAGTTCCCACTGTTCATGAATACTCCTGAAAGCACCATGGCTGAGCGCCTTGAATTAGGTAAATTTTTTATTTTTGCTGTAATTTGAACAATCACAATCATACCTATACAAAGGAGCACACAAAACAGTAAGATATAAAAATATTCCAGGGTAATTGCATTAGTATAAAAGGTTCGAAATGCCAAAAAAGGCTGCATTAAATATAATGCCATGGCTGAAATCGCCTTCCGGTCAAATCCAATGGTCCTTTGACCGATATACCCTACTCCGATTACAGATAAAGCTGATAATACAACAAATAACAGTTCCATGAGTCCGCTCCCAATTTGTCAGTTTTTTGAATATTTTCATTATACATGTTGAAAGCGTTACCTATATTTTTAAAAGTAAATATTTATCAAACAAAAATAGCCCCTAGTCAAAGACTAGGGACCTCAATTTCACCATATTAACTCGTTGTTCTAGGTTTGGTTGGATCACAATTAGGATCCTTCACCTCCGTTGTCTCAGCGAGCTTCATTAAATAATAACATTCTTCTCGAGCCATATGATCTGCCATAAGGGGCGTTAAAACTCCAAGCGTTTCTTTGTTTAACTCCATTTCCTCTAGTTCTCTTAAAAAGCTCTTGAAAATCTCCATTTCTAATTCAATTTCTTTGTGAAAACGACTTAAAGCAGGAAAGGAATACACATTCGCACGCAAGTAACCTGCCATCTCAACAGCCTTTAAATAAAAATCCTCCCAGTCCTTTGTGAACTCTCGCCCTTTTTCTTTGAGCTTCTTTTCCACACGATCTAAATTGGCGTCTATGGCCCCCGCATGTCCTGCGGCATCTAATAGCCACAATAAATCATGATGTAATGGGTGAACAGTTGGAGGGATTTCCCCTTTTAGAAAAAATGAGAATACTCTCAATGCCTCTTCTAGTTCATTGACCATATGACTTAGAAAAGATGGTGGTAAAGTAATTTTCACTTCTCCCACCAAATGCTCTCGTACCAAGGTGAGTTTAAGTTCTTTAATCTCTGTTCCTGCTTGATTGGCCATATGGAGCAGCTGCATAAGTTCCTCACCATCAGGCTGTCTACGTGATATCGTTAATAGTTGATCAAATATCGTAATAAAGTTCTTCGCTTGGCTGATGTATTGAGTTTCCGACGGTGCTAAAGAATCGTGGATAAATCGTGCATGATCTCCAAGTACCTGTAACCAAAAATTCAATTCAAATAGTGCTTCTTGACGAAAGTTCTTGGCCAAAGCATTCACCTCTCTTTTTTTCCAATATATGAGAATATAACTTGACCAATAACTAAAAGGGCTCTACTACCAATGTAATAGAGCCCTTGTTTAATCAGTATTCTTCTTGTTTGAAAAATCTGTATAGTGATCTTGATAATGAATAAATTCGTGTTCCTGATAAGCAGCTAGCACCCCATGGTAACTAATATCTAATCCCATCTCTTCTTCCTCTTCTGTGGAACGAACAGGTATCCATAGACGAATAAGCGATAGACCCAGCCAGGTCATTACAAATCCCCAGATACATAAAACGATTAATCCTAACACTTGAACTCCCAGTAGATGCCAGCCTCCTCCGTAAAAAAGGCCCCCTTCTGTAGCGAATAACCCAAGCGCGATTGTTCCCCACATACCAGATACAGCATGTACCGGGAACGCTCCAACTGGGTCATCAATTTTTCGTGACTCTAGCCAATTAGTAGCAAACAACATCAATAATCCAGATATTGCACCTATAAAAATAGCTGCTTGATCACTTACAAACGCACATCCTGCTGTTATTCCAACTAGTCCTGCCAATGAACCGTTAATAACTGCAGGTGCGTCCGAACGTTTGTAACGGAAAAGGGTGTATAAAAGCGTTGCTGCCCCTCCAGAAGCGGCAGATAACATGGTCACAATTGCAATATGTCCAATTCTTGCATCCGTACCGCTTAATGTACTTCCTGCGTTAAAACCAAACCATCCAAACCATAGAAGAAACGCTCCTACTGAAGCTAAAGGAATATTACTAGGTAATGCGATTGTGCTCGTCCCCAAAGAAGTGAATTTCCCTTTACGCGGACCGATAAACATAGCTGCCGCCAAAGCTGAAAAACCACCGAGAGCATGTATAACAGCACTCCCAGCAAAATCAAGCATTCCTAGCTGACTAATCCAGCCTCCACCCCATACCCAATGTCCTGCAATTGGATAAATAACCGCTGTCATAATCATCGCATAAAGAATATAAGCACGAAAATTAATTCTCTCAGCCACTGCACCTGAAACAATGGATATTACAGCAATAACAAAGGCCGCTTGAAATAACCAGAACGTATCAAGAGAGATGGAAAGCTGGATATGAGACAGATCCCCTACCAATGCAAAGCCGCTTGTTCCGATCAATCCCCATGCATCTTTACCATACATAAAAGCAAAACCAACGAGGTAAAAGCATAGTGCACCAATTGTAATATCAACAAAAACTTTCATGATAATATTTACATTATTTTTATGCCGAACAAAGCCAGCTTCTAAAAGAGCAAAGCCACCCTCCATGAGGATAATCATAGCAGCAGTTAACACGACCCATATCGTATCTAATCCTGAGCTCAATGTTTCAATCGTCATCACTTCTACTCCTCGACTTTCTTCTGCTTGATGATGTCTTCCGTTATCACACTTGATAGTTCAAGTTCTTCACCACTCATTATTTCTTCACATTGGCGAATGACCATATTAATTTCATAGATTCGTTGTTTCAGTGTGTCAATCTGCTTTAAACGATCTTTTACATGAACAATGTACTCAACAGCTTGGTGGTGACTCGGGGGACGACTTGCAAAAAACTTTCGTACAGGAGACAAGGATTGATAAAACGCGTCTTCAGCTCGTCTTTTCCCTTCATACTTTGTAATTTTATTTTTTAATTCATGTATTTCTTGTTCCTTCGTCAACAATATTCGTTGAAGGATACTCGTAATCTCAGAAGAAGAAAAATGGAAGTACCGATTTAATTCATCTCGAACAATCACGTAAACTCTCCTAACATATTAATGTTATATTTCCTTACATAATATCAATATTAAAAGAATTTGTATACAGAAATTAATTGAAATTTTGTTCAATTTGTCTTATAGATAAAAAAAAGAAAACGACTGTTCAATAACAGCCGCTTTCTTTTACTAATAATAAGGATAACCACCATATGGATTATAAGCCGGATAAGGTGTGGCTGTTGGATAGCCATATCCATAACCTGCTCCTTGAATTAAAGCTCCTGCTGCAAGTCCACCAAGCAAACCCACAGCTAATGGAGCAGCTCCAAACCCACCACCATAGTATCCTCCATGGTGGTGTCCACCGTGATGATGTCCACCGTGATGATGTCCACCATGATGATGTCCCCCATGGTGGTGCCCACCGTGATGATGTCCTCCACCGTATATATTTCGATTATTAGTCATTTATCAATATACCTCTTTTCTTACATATTTGTCCTACTGCTTTACTGTATGCACCTAAGTGGACATACGTATGGGCAAATAGAGCGATAAGGTTCCTTTTTACAGACAACACTGATACAATCAGATGAAAGACAAAAACGAAGGCGAAGGTGACAACTGTGATTGAGATAAGAACTTCTACACTCAGTGATGGAGAACTCAATAGAGGCGTATTTGCAACAAGAGATATTAAAAAAGGTGAATTAATCCATGAGGCACCTGTTATACCTTATCCGAATGACCAGCACGAACATATCGAAAAAACGCTTCTCGCGGACTATGCTTTCGAATATGGAATCAATCATTCCGCCCTCCTACTTGGATACGGTATGCTGTTCAACCATTCGTATGAGCCAAATGCAACGTATGAAATCAACTTTCCAAATCATACATTTGATTTTTATGCTTACAAAGATATTAAAGCCGGAGAAGAAGTGCTAATAAACTACAATGGCGAAGAAGACAACCAAGATCCACTTTGGTTTAATGAAGAGAAATAAATGAAAAAAGTCTCAGTTTTCTGAGACTTTTTTCATTTTGTTAACTATTTTGACAAAAGTACTAGTAAAAAAGTATTAACTAATTGCGACTAAATGCCGATAACAAATAAGAACGTATAATTCATCGAAAAATATTAAACTACAAAAGGAGCAACCATCGATGAAATGGATTAAGAATTTAAAAATAGTACAAAAAATGCTTTTATTATCTGCAATAACTTTTGTAAGCCTTTTAACAGTAGGGGGAATGGGATTTTTCCAACTTGCTAGCATGGGGAATAAACTTACAGATTTATACGAGATGAAGCTTCAACCGATTCAAACTGTTAGCTTATTAAAAACCAATTCTCAGGATGTACAGACCAACCTAGTAGAACTTATGGCCTCAAGGGATACAAGCCATAAAAACGAGCTAATAGACGATATGGAAGCAAAACTCCAAAGGAATCGTGAAATTAGAGTAACGTACAAAACAACAAACAAAGAAGAAATTGAACTCATTTCAAAGGTTAATGACTTAGCACAGAACCTGCAAGAATCTAAAGAGAAAATAGTGACTCTAACTTTAAAAAATCAAAATTTTGAAGCCTATGAAATATACGAAGAAGAAACTGGACCGATTTTAAATGAAATTAGTCAGCATTATACAAAATTAATTGAAATTAACGGAACAGAAGCAAAGAATGTAAATGAGGAAAATAAGGACTTTATTAGTACATCTTCGCTTACTATGATTATATTTATTGCAGTTGCATTAATTATCTTTGTTGTGATCAGTTGGATGATTTCAAAATTAATTTACGGACCTGTTCGTAAAATGGAATACTTAATGCAGAAAGCGAAAAATGGAGATTTAACCGTTCAAAGCGACTATGATTCAAGAGATGAGATAGGTTCCCTTTCCAAATCATTTAATGAAATGATCACCCAAATTAAATCACTTATCATGATGGTTCGTGAATCATCAGACCAAGTTGCCGCTTCTTCTGAGCAGCTAATGGCTAGTGCTGAACAAACCAATAAAGCCGCAGAACAAATTGCTGAAGCTAGTTCCATTATGGCAGCTAACGGTGAAGCATCTGTTAAGGGTACAGAAGTTGTATCTGTGTCTACACAGCAAATGGCAATTGGTATTACGAATATCGCGGATTCAATCACGCAAGTTTCTGATCATTCGAATGTAACAACGGAAGAATCAGAAAAAGGAAATATCGCACTTAAGAAAACCATAGATCAAATGGGATCTATTAATGAAACCGTACAAACGTCATCTAGTATTATTAAGGACTTAGGAGAACGTTCTTCTGAGATAGAGAAAATCTTAGCTGTTATCTCCGGAATATCAGACCAAACAAACTTACTTGCTTTAAATGCAGCGATTGAAGCTGCTAGAGCTGGGGAACATGGAAAAGGCTTCGCTGTGGTGGCTGATGAGGTAAGAAAATTAGCTGAAGAATCTCGTCGTTCTGCTGAACAAATTACACATTTAATACATGATATCCAAAGCAGTACCTCCAATGCAGTTGTATCAATGGATAAATGTACAACAGAAGTACAAACTGGTCTTGTACTAATTAATGATACTGGTAAATCTTTTGAGAAAATTCTTCATTCTGCAGCGGACGTATCAAGACAATCGGTTGAAGTTTCTGCAGCTGTTAAGCAGTTATCTTCAAGCGTGGAGCAGGTTGCCATAGGTATATTTGATATCTCTATGAAAACCGAAGAATCTTCATCAGGTTCCCAAACGGTGGCTGCTGGAGCTGAGGAACAGCTTGCTTCTATGGAAGAAATCACTGCTTCCGCACATTCATTAGCTAAAATGGCTGAAGACCTCCAAGCAATGGTTAATACATTTAAAGTGTATGAATAATGATAAAAGTGGTGCTGAAACCTTAAAGGTTTTAGCACCACTTATTTATATTAAAGATATAAAAAAACAGATGGTTAGTTTACCATCTGTTTCTTCTAATATGATATTTATGCTTTATTTACGTTAGTAGCTTGAAGTCCACGTTGACCTTGCTCAGTATCAAAAGTAACCTTTTGACCTTCGTCTAAAGATTTAAATCCTTCGCCTTGAATCGCTGAGAAGTGAACAAATACATCTTCTCCACCTTGAATCTCGATAAAACCGAAGCCTTTTTCTGCATTAAACCATTTTACTGTACCTTGTTGCATGTTGTTTCCTCCTGCGTGGAATACTCCACAATATAATACTATCATTGCTCAATGAGAAATCAAAGGCGAAAAAGCTTTCACTATTTTTTCCTTACAGACCGAACAAAAATAATTCTTTCTAAGAATAACAGGTTATGAGCAATAAAACAATGATAAGTAATAATTACATATATTCTCCAACCACATAGGAAAGCAATTATACAAAGATTTTAGTGACTTTAGTCATCACTTTTTTGTCCTTCGCAGTAAACTTTTTGGGCTTACTAGGTGTAGCTAATATTAAATTTCTCTGAATCTCTGAGGTAGTGATCTGAAGATAAAAAGCACTAGAATCTTCATCTCCATCTAAATAACCCTTAAGTATCTTCATTTTTTCAAGTGTACCTGTAATTTTCTTATTATAATCCCACTTGATTTTATTTTTGTATCTTGAATCTAACTTTTCCTTTAAAGAAAAAGCCTCTTCTACTGCTTCTTCAGGTGTTTTAAAAAAGGAGTTCATTCTTTTGATTCCTTTTTTTCTAATTCCATCTGCTACTTGAGCTTGGTAACCGATTACTGTCATTTTTGGCCATCCTTCCTAAGGGTCTCTTGCCTTCTACAAATGAGAACTAGAAGACCATATGGATGTTCCCTTCCTACTAGTATATCCTTTTATAACCAGTAAATACCACAAATATGTATTATAGGGCATTATCAATGAATTCTTATACTATATTTTCTTTACAAATTCCGATTTTAATTGCATGGCGCCAAACCCATCAATTTTACAGTCAATATCATGATCACCTTCGACAAGGCGAATATTTTTCACCTTCGTACCGATCTTAATCACTGATGACGATCCCTTTACTTTTAGATCCTTAATAACTGAAACAGTGTCACCATCTTTTAGTACATTCCCATTTGCATCCTTCACTACCATTTGCTCTTCACTTATTTCACTTTCTGCTGTCCATTCGTGTGCACACTCTGGGCAAATATATAATGTACCATCTTCGTATGTGTATTCCGATTGGCACTTTGGACAATTTGGCAAGTTAGCCATTTGTATTCCTCCGATCAAACTAGTTTCAACCCTCTCTTATACTGCCAAATTGTCTTCGTAAAAACAAGCGTCTATACATGTAAATATAACTAAAAAACAGCAAGGGTTTTTTTCCATATTGACAAATAAAAACCATTTACTTACAATAAAAATAACTACCATGTATAACAAAGTAGTTATTTTTTCTAATACTATCTTGTTATGCAAAGTACCAGGAAGTGGGTATGTTTTATGTCTTTTCGAAGTCAGTTATTAAAAGGGATTATGGATGGCTGCGTATTAGCGGTCATTGAGAAGGAAGCGGTGTATGGTTATGAACTTTCTAAAAAGCTTCAAGACATTGGTTTAAGTGATGTGAGTGAAGGAACGATTTATCCTGTTCTTCTTCGTCTTCAAAAAAATGGCCTCATACACGGAGAAATGAAGCCGTCTGAAACTGGTCCGAATCGAAAGTATTATTATCTAACAGATGCTGGAAAAGAGGCGTTAGAAACCATCGCATTAGAGTGGGAGCAGGTTTTTCTTCCCGTTCATTCTTTATTTCAAAGGAGGAAAAATAATGAAAGTAAAGCAACTGATTGAAGAAAATAATCGAAAGCGTGAAAGGTTAACAAAAGAAAACGAAAAATACTATGGTGACATGTTAATATACATCCGACTGCAGTTAACCCTTTCAGAGCAACAGTCCGAGGAAGTGTTAATGGAAATGCTCGACCATTTATTAGAGGCTCAAAACGAAGGTAAAACAGCTAAAGATATCTTTGGTGCTAACCCTAAGCAATACGCTGATGAAATTATCGAAAATCTCCCTAAGGAAAAAAAGCGTCAAGTACTTCCATTCCTAAGTGGGCTCGTTTTAAATATTGTAAGTTATATGTTAATCATACGTTCTATCGTTATTCTGATCGGATCTCAATTCAAAGAAATAACAACGACGGTGTATCCTCTTACCTCTATCATTGTTCTTGTTGTTATATTAGCTAGTATTTCCTTTGGAGTTTGGTATATTTTTAAAATTATTAAGGACTCACTCTTCCTTGAAAAGCCGAATAATAAAAAGGATATGATAAAGGCAGGTATTTTCGGGAGTGTATCAATGGCTTTAATCATTGTTGCAAGCAAACTGATGCCAGAGATTGGCCCTTCCTTTTCCCTTTCTTGGTGGGCATCCCTTTTATGCGGAATCATCATATGGATCGCAGGATATAGAGTGAAAAAAGTTGAGGCCTAGATAAGAAAAGGTGTCAGAATCTATGTCTGACACCTTTTACTATGCTAGTTTGGTAACAGTAAAAAAACCTCATGTAGCATGGAATATTTCTCACATTACTTTCCAAACTAATATTATGAAGAAACTAGTAAAACACTCACTTCTCATATTAGCAATTATACTTTGGTGCTTGTTATTTGTTTATTATCTTCATATAGAAGGCATTTTCAACTTACTTAACTATTAACGATTTCTTTCCTATTTGCCAGCCATTTTCTAATAAGGCTTCTCGAACCGATCTCATAATTGCTGGTGCATTAGGCGTATCACTATGCACACAAATGGTTTCAACTAGGCTTCCCTCCAACAACTGCAAAGCTCTTTGGGCCATTGTGTTTGGCTGTCCGATTTCCTCTAACGTCCAGCCAAACATTTTCACATAATTATTTACATACGGCCGATCAGCAAAATATTCGCTCACTACGTTTAAGTTTGCTTCCTTCGCCGCATGATACAGCTCTGAATTAGGCAAGGTATAGATCTCAATATCACGATTGAAGTCCAAAACAGCTTCCACCGTTACTTCCGCCAACTCTCTTTTTTCAGCTGTCATCATATAAAGAGCACCATGCGGTTTAATATGAGACAATGCTGTATGACTCTTTTGTAAAAAACTAGCAAGAGCTCCAAGCTGGTAAAGAGTATAATCGTATATCTCTTGTGGTTTCACTTTCATTTCACGACGCCCAAAGCCTAATCTATCGGGTAATCCTACATGCGCTCCCACCCTTACACCATATTGAACGGCCAATTCAACAGATTCCCGCATAACATGTGGGTCCCCTGCATGAAAACCACACGCAATATTAGCCGAGCTAATTAATGGCATTAGTTCCTCATCAGCACCATACTTATACAGGCCAAAGCTTTCGCCCATATCACAGTTTAAATCAATATATTTCTCCAGAATAATTCCTCCCCTTGATAAATTTCCTTACACTTCCGTTTAAAAGGTCTCTTGAAAAAGTAAAAATTCTACGATTCCCAGATATAGACTTTAATAGGCGTAGGATTGTAGTCATTGCATGGGTTATTCAGCTGGGAGCAGTTACTTAGAAGAACCATTGTGCTACATTTCGCTTTTAGCTCAACATAGCTTCCAGGAGCAGAAATACCATCAACGAATTCAATGGCACCATCCTTAGTAAAAGGTACAATACAAAAGAAGTTTACGCTTGGCGGTAGATCTCTTTTTGTATATCCCGCTTGATTTTCTTCCATTAAAAGCAAAAAAGTGTCACGACAGTTATGCATATCAATCTTATCATGACCGTAGCGGACCGTATTGCTTTGGGCAGAACAAAAACTAAACCAAGCATCATGGCAACCCACCGTATCTGCAACGATAGTGACGAGTTCTTTACCTGATTCCGCAAGTAGGGTCGAACCGGTCTTAAGGTACATATTCTCCTGCTCTGCAATGGTTAAAACAGTGCTAAAGTGATCATCTGGATTGTCCGCATCATAAAACAAAGCATCCACTGATTGATTTCCTTCTACGTCTTCTATTCTTATTACTTGTCCGGGTAGTAGCTTTTGCATAAATCCTTTCCCAGCCAAAATGGTTTCGCTATATATTGCATCCTTCGTATCTCGGGAACTTTCCACTTTCGTTAGAACAGGCATTGTTTGACCCTCCTTTTTCGAAAAATGTATCAGTATAAAGTGTAATACGCCCAGGTATTTTCAAATGCACGTCGATTTTCTGGACGATGGTTAACACATATGTCATCCTCTTCTACTATTTGTGAAGCGGAAACCTCCATTTTAACAGGGACAGATGGAAACTCTGTCTTTGGATCTAGAGGATTGGGTGTATTAGAAAGGACAACTAAAAGATCCATCTCCGTTCTCAAGGTCACGGAAGCTCCTTTAGGACAGTGATTTTTTTGAAAGGTTAATTGGCCATTTTCATCTGTAGTGATTTTAGAAAATAAATTGACCGCTGGTACTAGATCACGTGCCCCTAAGCCATTTCGTGCAAGCTCGGTAATCAAGTTTTCTCGCCCACTTCGAAACCACTCGTTTCGCTGAGTTTGATAGGTCGTTACTCCATATTTAGCATCTGTTTTCTCACGAGTCGTACATCCAGCGATCGGATCATGCCAGCCCACACTATCTTCTACAAAACTTGCTAACACTCGGCCATTATCACTTAAAAGAACATGACCTTTTGTTAAATGGCTTGTAAACTGGGACTTTAATGTATCGGACATGACATAGCGCTCGGTTAAATCCCTTGCATTATAAAAAAGAATGGATACATTTGCACCTTCCTCAAGTGCAGTAAAACGAATACATTTCCCTCGTTTTATAAACCCTGACCATTTTCCACCAGGAGAAAGAATGGTCGACCAAATATGTGTCATCCTAATTTCCTCCTTTTAATCCACATCATCAATGCTTGAGTAGCGTAATAATATGTTTCTTAAGTTTCATGAATCGGTCCACTTCTACTAATTCACCATTCTTGAATAGTTGAAGATCGGCATTTATTTCTTCTTTAATTTTTCCAGGACGAGCATCCATTACGTAAATTCGTTGGGAGAGAAAGATCGATTCATCAATGTCATGGGTAATAAAGACAATCGTTGTTTTTTCTTTTTTCCAAATATCTAATAGCAATTGCTGCATGGACTGCTTCGTTTGTGCGTCAAGTGCCCCAAACGGTTCATCCATCAACAGTACCTCTGGATTATTTGCTAACGAACGGGCAATGGCAACCCGCTGCTTCATGCCACCTGATAATTCTTTTCCATAAGAGTTGGCAAATCGCTCAAGGCCAACAAGCTCTAAGTATTTATCTGAAATGTCTTTCCGTTCCTTTGGGCTAACACCTTTTAGCTTCAAACCAAATTCAATATTCTCACGAACAGTCAACCATGGAAAAAGAGTATAAGATTGGAAAACCATCCCTCTCTTGACGCTTGGACCTTGTACTTCCTCACCGGCTACTTTAACTGATCCAGAAGTTGCTTCTTCTAGACCAGCTAATATACGAAGAATGGTTGATTTCCCACAGCCAGATGGTCCCAAAATGGAAACAAACTCCTCATTTTTCACATATAAAGAAACATCCTCCAAAGCTTGGAACGTGCTGTTTTTCGTTTCGTAGATTTTTGATAATCCACTGATTTCAATTTCAATGTCAACCGGATCAACTACTACTTTTGGCTGTACAATAGTCACCATTTAATTCCCACCTTCCACCCAAGGAAATAACTTTTTATTCGCGATCGCAAATGCTCTATCAATAATCAGCCCTAATAGTCCAATGACAATAATCCCTACAAAGATAGACTCTGTATCTAAGAATCTCTGTGCCTTCATAATGAAATAGCCAAGTCCATTATTCGCTGCCACCAGCTCAGCAACAACTAAATATGTCCAAGCCCACCCCATAATCAAACGTAGAGTTGTCATGAGTTTTGGCAGTAACGCAGGGATAATGACTTTAAAAATCACCTGCTTTCGGTTCGCACCAAGAGTATAAGATGCGTAAAGCAAATCTTTGCTAATACGATTCGTATCATCAGCCACCATCAAGATAAGCTGAAAGAAACAACCAATAAAGATAACCAAAATTTTGGCTGTTTCCCCAATTCCAGCCCATACCATAATTAGAGGAATAAAGGCGGCTGCAGGCATATAACGGATAAACTCTGACATTGGTAAAATAAATGATTCTGCGAATTTAAAGGTTCCAGCCAATATCCCAAGTGGAATACCAATCAAACAAGCCAGTAAAAATCCCATAAATACACGATACACACTTATTCCAATATGCTCCCAAAACTCTGCGCTTCCAAAAGATTGTGCTAACGAAAGTACCACTCCATTTGGGGTTGGAAGGAAAACTTCGTCAACGATGTTAATAAACCTAATACCACCCCAGAAAAGGAAAAGTAATAGAAAGGTGATACATACTCCAAACAAATACCATTTTTTTGGTACCTCTTCACGTATAGAAGTTAAGCTTCTTATGGTTCTATTTTTTGGTAGATTCATTTCACTCACCCCTTCTATTCTTATTATTTTGAAACATTTTCAACAAAGGACGAATCAACAAAATTGGAGAAGTCAGGTATTTCATCCACATAGTCCTGTCTCTTTAAGAACTCTGCATTTTTTTCTGCTGTATAGTAGAATGAATCGTAACTATTTCCTTCTTTGAAGGAAGCAAGATTATCTTCAGGGGTAAACATTTTGAATCCTTTAAATCCTTCTGTTAACTCTTCACTAGTAATACCAGCTTCTTTGGCAATAATGTCAATGGATTCTTCCGGGTTCTTTTCCAAGTAGGCAACCGCTTCAAACCAAGCGTTTACAATCTTTTGTAACTCTTCTTTCTTCTCTTTTGTAACCTCTTCTCGAACAACAAACACATCAGATACTAACCCAGGATAATCAGCAGAAGTAACCAATTTATGTGTGCCTTCCTTGGCAACGGCTTTGCTTAAGAATGGCTCCCAAAGCCCAGCTGCATCAATATTTCCAGATAGGAAAGCATTTCCTGCATCAGGTACAGTCAGGTTTGTGAATTTCACATCAGACTCCGTCATACCTGCATCTTCAAGAGCAGTAAGTAAGAAGAAGTGTTCAATCGTTCCTAGTTCAGTACCAACAGATCTTCCTTTTAAATCTTCAACCGATTGAATATCATTTGTGGCAACGATTCCATCACCACCGATTGAATTATCCGTAATAAAAATGGTTTTTAAATCAATTCCTTTATCTAAAGGGGGAATTGCATCTAACAACGCTTGAGTATTTCCATCAATTTTTCCTGTATTTAAGGCCGATAAGGAGTCAGCATAGACTGGAAAATAGACCAATTCAACATCAACGCCATATTTTTTAAAGAATCCCTTTTGATCCACAAGATGCCATAAGTACCAGCTAGGTAGAGCACTAAAACCAATTTTTACGGTACTGCCACTGGATTCACTTCCAGAGGTTTCTTTTGTTGAACTTCCACAAGCAGTTAAGAACATTGCTCCAACCAATACGACTGCTAAAAATACATGTTTCATTTTTCTCATTCTCTTCACCTCATTGTTAAATTTTGTTCTTGAAAAAATAAAAGAAGGATAAAAGAATGAGAGAATGAATCTCCCAGGCTTTTATCCTTCCGTGTATATAGAAAAAAATTTCTATACGCTCTCTCTCGGACCAGACTTGATACGACATCATATCAACGGAACCCTAGACAGCTTTTTGCTCTCACTGACACTGCTTAGAGAGCCTTTATGTAATTTTGATGTTCTAAGTTGGTTTCAGTATATATGGATTAAGATGTTCCCCCAACACACGTGTTACATTTTCTAACAGGGTTTTTATTTTCACATAAAAAAAGCACTTCCATATTTCGAAGTGCTTCATGAGTGTATACTATTCCTAAAGTAGTTATTCTGGCATTCCTATTTTTCTTAATGGATAAATCTGTACCTTTACTTCTCCAATCAATGAAGATACAGGGATTGGGCCAAAGAATCGACTATCCTTACTATGTAGCCGGTTATCTCCCATAACAAATAACGCTCCATCAGGTACAACTGATTTCCCTGTTAACTCCTCAAGTGTAAAGTCTCCAGTTAATTTATTTAATACTAGATCTTTTTTTATATCCTCTAAGTACGGTTCTTCCATCGGTTTTCCATTGATATAGAGTGTATCATCTTTCACTTCTACTTGATCTCCAGGCAAGCCAATTACCCTTTTAATATACCGTTCATCTGAATCAGGTGCATTAAATACTATTAGGTCAAAACGTTGAATATCCGATACTTTACTTACCAACAGCCGATCATGTTCTTGAAAGGTTGGTAACATAGATTCCCCATAAACAATCGCTGGTGAGAATAGGAAGTGACGACAAATAAAAGCAACAATAAATGCAAACACAATAGATTTAAACCAAGAATAAACTTCCTTTTTTGTAGCATCACTCACATCGATTTTCCTCCTTCATTTGAATGATTACATAACTGCTTAATGTTATTTAATTTCCCCTTATTTCGACCGCTTATCTAATACCATAACATATTCCAGTTGGAAACTATTTCTTATTTGCTTAAATATGTTAAAATTTTGATAATTCAAACAAGGGAGAGTTGAGTATGGAGAACGTTTCACATCAAACAGATCAATGGAATGCGAATTTATACGATAAAAATCACTCATTCGTATCGAAATACGGGAATAGTCTCATTGAAGTATTAGCCCCCCTCAAAGGAGAGCGAATTCTTGATTTAGGATGTGGAACCGGTGATTTGGCGAAAAGGTTATTTGATCAAGGGGTTCACGTGATAGGGGTAGATAAATCAAACAATATGATTACACAAGCATTAGAAAAATATCCTGAAATACCATTTTTCGTCCAAGATGCAACACAACTACCTTACACAAATGAATTTGATGCTGTTTTTTCTAACGCTACTCTTCATTGGGTAACAAAACCTAAGCAAGCTTTAGAATGTATTTACAAAAGCATAAAACAAGGCGGAAGATTCATAGCAGAATTTGGTGGTAAAGGGAATGTACAATCCATCATTGATGAAATTAGCCATCAATTAGGGAGAGATATAACGGATTCACCATGGTATTATCCTAGTATTGGTGAATACTCATCATTAATGGAAGAGGTCGGTTTTAGAGTTACTTTTGCCCAACATTATGATAGACCCACTCCCCTAGAAGGGCCGAACGGTTTAAAAAACTGGATAAGTATGTTCGCACTGAGTTTTTTTCGTGGATTAGATGAACAGGAGCAAGAGGAAATCATCAAAAGGATAGAACATCAACTAAAACCAAAATTATTTCAAGATAACCAATGGATTGTTGATTATAAAAGAATTCGTGTCATCGCAGTCAAGGAATAATAAAAGGCATCAAGATGAGAGTCCATCTTGATGCCTTTTCACTGTTTTATTGTTTAACTTCTTCCCAATAATATTGTATAGCTTCCTTACGAATGACTTCAGGGCAGTCAACCTCATTATCCCAATGATCGTAGTTATTCTCACCATTCACATGATGAATGTCTACACTGTAGTATTTATCTTTATATTTAAAAATGATAACGACCATTTCTGAGTAACCAGCATCATCATTTCCAAGTTCTTGGACAAATTCTAATCCATAGGCTTCGTGGTTTTTTCGCTCAACAACAGAATCAAGTATTACATCTTTAGGAAACTTCATCTTTCTCGTCTCTTCCCTTCCATTTTATAAGCGTATTTTACTACGGTTATGAGGAAAAAGAAACATGTTTTATCGAAAGGAATATGACAATTTTTTGAGCTTTTTTGACCCTCGTTTTTCTAAAGGTATGATTTTTTTGTTAACCTAAAAAATATTCAGTTGACAATAAACACTCTGAAAATTTATTCTTTATTTATATAAAAAAAATAAAGGGGAAATTTTTATGAAATTAAAAACAATTGATCTTACATTAGCAGCGATGTTTGTTGCATTAATGGCAGTAGGCGCAAACATTACCTCTTTTGTGCCATTTTTGGTGGTAGGAGGAGTTCCAATTACACTACAAACTTTTTTTGCTATTTTAGCAGGTTTGATTCTTGGTAGTCGTTTAGGGACGATTTCCATGACGGTTTATGCCCTTGTTGGATTAGTTGGCGTTCCAGTTTTCGCTAGATTTGGAGCTGGTTTTTCCACTCTCTTGAGTCCAACTTTTGGATTTATCGTTTCATATGTTATTACTGTTTTTGTAGTAGGAAAAATTGCAGAAAAGAATCGATCACTTTCTGCCTTCATCACAGCTGCTATGGTCGGACTTGTTATTAATTATGTATTAGGAACAAATTGGATGTACGCGGCATACAAACTTTGGGCTGCAGCCCCTGAAGGTTTTACTTACCAAATGGCATGGTCATGGATGGTTGTCCCAATGCCAAAAGATATTATTCTTACAGTACTAGCTGCAATTCTTGCTTTTAGACTAGAAAAAACAGTTTTATCAAAGGGTAGCTTCAAACATTTAAAAAGAACTGCTTAATAGCGGAAAGTGAGGATACATGGTGAATAACTGGAAAAAACTTGCTCTTGATGTATTAAATGGCCACGAGCCCACGAATGATGAGGCGTTAAGTATCCTTATCTGTCCTGATAATGAGCTGCTTGAAATCCTTCAAGCAGCTTATGTAATACGAAGTCATTATTACGGCAACAAAGTAAAGCTTAACATGATCATCAACACCAAATCAGGACTATGCCCAGAAAATTGTGGTTACTGTGCCCAGTCCAGCATCTCAAGCGCACCTATCCAAAAATATCGAATGATGGACAAAGATACGATTCTGCAAGGTGCTGAACGTGCCTATCAACTAAACGCTGGCACGTACTGTATTGTTGCAAGTGGCAGAGGTCCAAGCGAAAAAGAAGTGGATATTGTTACTTCAGCCGTCGAGGAATAAAGGAAAAATACGGTCTTAAGGTTTGTGCTTGTCTGGGTCTACTTAACCCACTACAGGCTAAACGATTAAAGGAATCGGGAGTCGACAGATACAATCATAATATTAATACGTCAGCGAGTCACCATGAATCCATTACTACCTCCCATACATATGAAGACCGAGTAAACACAGTCGAGCTAGTAAAGAACGCAGGCATCTCTCCGTGCTCTGGAGTCATTATTGGAATGAAGGAAACGAAACAAGATGTGATTGACATGGCAAGAAGCCTAAAAGTCTTGGATGCTGATTCTATCCCTGTTAATTTCCTTCATGCCATTGATGGTACACCCCTTCAAGGAGTAAATGAGTTAAATCCACGTTATTGCTTAAAAGTTCTATGCTTAATGCGCTTTATTAATCCATCGAAGGAAATTCGGATTTCTGGCGGCCGAGAAGTTAATCTTCGAAGTCTTCAGCCTCTCGGATTGTTCCCTGCTAATTCTATTTTTGTGGGTGATTATTTAACAACCGCTGGACAAGAAACAACGGCAGATCACAAAATGCTAGAAGACCTCGGATTTGAAATTGAATTTGCTAAGGAAGAAACGACAGCATAAAAAGGCAAAACAAAAGTAGAGCAAGGGCTTATACCCTTGCTCTTTTTGCTTTAATTACTAATTCTTCGGATTGAGAATTACGAATTTTGCTCATTAAGAAGTTTGCAACATTTCTGCCTTCACCGTATTGATGTCGGGTAGGCATGAGAGGTCATAGGCGGAGAATTTCCTGTTAATGTATATAGGGGAAGCCTAAGAAGCGGAAATAAGCGGAGATATTCCGAATAAATGCTCAAAATATGACCAAATTAAACGATTTGGATAATATAAACGGAAAAACTCCCCTAATTTTTAAGGAAATATGAGTATTTCCCAATTTAGCCGGAATTTTTCCGCTTATTCTCATACACAGTGAAAATTGATTTCAGTTATAACTGATTCTATAGAATTCAATAAAACGAACAATCTTAACAATAAATTTTCATTAACTTCATGAAAACCCTTTTATTAAGTCTTTGTAAGTATTAGGGTATCGGTCTAGAGACTGTTCTTAGTCATGAACAAATTATGTTATGATTCTTCTTGTGATTATTATTAGTTTTTACCATGAGAGGGGAAATTTTACAATGTCTATTTTTACAAGGTGGGCCTTTCGTAACAAAGCTGCTGTATCCATTCTTACGATCTTGGTCCTCGGTTTAGGGATCCTAAGCTACACAACATTACCTATGGAATTCTTTCCTGCAGCTGACCAGCCACAAGTTTCAGTTGTTGTGCTCGGTCAAGGAACAGACTCTGACACAATGGAAAAGCAAGTGACGAATCCAATGGAAACGGTACTTGAAGGAGTAAAAGGAAAAACAAATATCTTTTCTACTACAGGAGACGGATATTCAAAGCTTGATATCTATTACGACTCCAAAACCAATATGAAGGATGCGAAGCTAGAGGTACAGGATGCACTAAGCACACTTACCCTACCGCCAAACGTGTCAAAACCAAATATCATTCAACTAAATACGAATATGATTCCGATCTCACAGATTTCAATCACGTTTGAAGACGGATTAACGGCTGAAAATGTAGAATTTGCTAAAAAAGAAATTGTTCCAGTTTTAAAGGATATTGACGGTATTGCTAATATACAAACTATGGGCGAAGCGAATTCCTATGTATCTGTGAAAATAGATAACGCAAAACTTGCACAAACACAGATCCCATTTCAAACCATCATGACTTTGTTACAAGGACAGAATTCTTCAATGGCTGTCGGTGAGCAAACAATAGATGGTAAATCCAGTAATATTAAAGTGATAGGCAGTATCGATAGTCTCGATGAACTAAAAAATCTACAAGTATCTCCAGGGGTTAGTTTAAAGGATATCGCAACGGTTGATAAACAGGAACCTAATGATACATTGAATCACATTAATGGGGAAGATGGTCTTTTCCTAATAGTGACAAAGGATAGTGCATCTAATGCCGTATCTATCAGTAAAGAGCTTGATGAATCAATCAAGGAACTGAACGAGAAGTTTAGCCAATCAGAGACAACAGTGGTTTTAGACTTAACGGATATGGTTGAAAACTCTGTTCACACCATGATGAAGGAAGTGTTACTTGGAGCATTGTTTGCAACGATTGTTATTATGCTTTTCCTAAGGAACATTCGCTCGACTTTTATTACCATTGTGTCTATCCCATTGTCCCTAGCCTTTACCTTATTCCTCCTTTCACGCTCAGGAATAACACTTAATGTTCTAACTCTAGGGGGAGTGGCAGTAGCAGTTGGTCGTTTAGTAGACGATAGTATCGTAGTTATTGAAAATATTTTCCGCAAAATGCAAAAGGAAAAATTCTCAGTACCTTTAGTAATAGAGGCAACAAAAGAAGTAGGAACTGCCATCACATCATCAACCTTAACAACCGTGGCAGTATTTCTACCCATCGGTCTTGTAAGTGGGTCACTTCAGGATATTATGCTACCATTTGCATTAACGATTACCTATTCCCTGCTCGCTTCATTAGTCGTAGCCTTAACGGTTGTCCCACTCATGAGCGCTGGACTTTTGAAAAATACAAAGCTACCTGAACATAAGCCATCGGTGAAATTCATTAGGTTTGTCACGTGGTCACTCAATCATAAATGGGCAGTCCTTCTCCTAGCACTATTTGTTTTTGCAGGCTCGATTGTGACCTACGTAACGCTTCCGAAAGGTGCCATTGATAACTCTAGCTCCGACTTCATTGTGGCCAATTTAACGTACCCGAATAATACCCCTATTGAAGAGGTAAAGGAAGGCTCCCTTAAACTGGAGGAGTTCATTCTTAAACAAGAAGAGGTTGAACACAATTTTACTCAAATGGGGAATTCAGCTGAAGCTGCTCAATACGGGGATGTAAAATCACCAACAGCAACAAGCTTTTCTATTATTCTTAAAGATAAAAACGATACAGATCACATGATCAAACTGATTGAAGGGGAAAAAGACAATTATAGCGATGCCGAGCTTACGGTTTCAGCTAGTTCAATGATGTCTGGCTCATCTTCCCAAATCACGATCGATGTGATGGGTGATTCCTTAGATAATCTAGAAGAAACAGCTTTAAAAGTGAAGGATGAAATTTCGGGAATTGATGGTGTTGAAAAAGTTTCCACTAATTTCGAAGAAAAGAAAACCGTCTTTTCACTTGAAGTGGACTCTAGTAAAGTAAACTCTGAACAAACCGCTCAAAACTTAGCAGCCATGCTGAATGCTATGCCAATTGGAATGATACAACTAGAAGAACAAGACACAACTGTATTACTGGAACCCATGCTATCTCCAGTTACAACTGATGAGATTAACAATATCCCTGTTATGACTCAAACGGGTTTAGTCCCTGTTTCTGAGGTTGCTTCGATTACGAAAAATGAAGAATCAACGAGTGTCTTCCATAAAAATGGGGACCAATATGTTCGAGTAACAGCAAATATTGATTCTGCACGCATTTCAGACATCTCAAAAGAAATGAATGAAGCTATATTTGGTGTTCAGGGAGATGGTGGAATCAATCTACCTGATGATGTAGAGGTTTTTGTTGGAGGAGCTAGTGTTCAACAAGCGAATGACTTCTCTGATTTATTTATGACCATGATTGTTTCCATCGGAGCTGTTTTCTTAATCATGGTGATTACATTCAAAACAGTAAGAGCTCCTATCGCTATACTATTCTCCCTTCCACTTGCAGCGATTGGTGCAGTGCTTGGATTAGTGATTAGCCGCATTCCTGTTGATGTTACGGCTCTCTTGGGTGCCCTTATGCTGATTGGTATCGTCGTCACGAATGCGATTGTATTGTTAGACCGTATTAAACAAAACGAACAAAAAATGATTATTCGAGAAGCAATTGTGGAAGCAACTGCAACGAGAATGCGACCGATTTTAATGACTGCTATTGCAACCATTTGTGCCATGCTCCCACTTCTGTTTAAAAAAGCAGAAACAGGTGCCCTTGTGTCACAGAGCTTAGCTGTTGTTGTTATTGGTGGATTAGCAGCAGCAACCCTACTGACTCTTGTGGTCATACCGGTGATTTATGAGCTTTTACATTTTAAAAAGTCTAAGAAACAACGAACTCAATTAGCAAACGAACAAAGTATGGAAGTATAAAAACAAAGCCAGTCACCGTACTTGTGACTGGCTCTTTCCTTATTGCTGACCTTTTTGCTTAGACGAATCTTTTTCAAACAAAACAAGCAAAGCGGGTAATAAAATTCCTCGAATTAAGAAGGTGTCTAATAAAATCCCGACCGCAACAATAAAGCCAAATACAAATAATAATTGAATCGGTTGAGTCATTAACACCGCAAAGGTAGCAGCTAAAATGATTCCTGCCGAAGAGATAACACCACCAGTATTGGCTACCGCAATTTCAACGGCTTTCTTAACAGGGTGAATTTTTCTTTCTTCCATAAACCTTGAAATAAGAATGATATTATAATCAATTCCTAACGCTACTAAAAAGACAAAAGAGTAGAGTGGCACTCGGTTACTAACTGTATCAATATCAAAAAATAGGTTTGTCAGGAACATGCCTAATCCAACAGCTGCTAGAAAGGATAATAAAATGGTCCCCATCATATATAAAGGTAACTTGAACGACTTTGTCATTACAATAAGCATAGCAAAGATGAGAATGGACTCTAACAGAACAATTACAATGAGATCTCTGTTATTCGTTGCTCGATCATCAATTCGATTGGCTGTTTCTCCAGCGAAGTAAAGCTCACCCTCAAGACCTGCATCCTTTACAATTTGCTGCGAATGGTCTCTCGTTTTCTCCAATGCATCCATCGTTTCACTATCATATGGACTTTCTGTATAAGTAAGCGTAAATTGAACAACTTTTTGGTCTTCTGTTACACCACTTGGACGAACACTACTTACAAGGGGTTGTTTTTGCAGCTCTTTCATGATTGCGTTCTGTTGCTCCATCGTGACTTCTTCAGAAGCTTCTAACAGAACAGTCGTTGGAGCTAAATCTCCCTTTTCAAACTTTTCTACTAAAATTTCATACCCTATCCTAGATGGCATATCCTCTGGAAAGCTCTTCATCGTATCAAACTCGTACTTCAGATTGAACATATTTAAAGCCGATACCGTTAAAATAATCCCAATTGCTACAGTTGAAACAACTGGCTTCTTCACTACACTTCGACCGATTTTACTCCAGAAAGAATTTGTTTTAACAGATTCCTCCCCCACTTTAGGAATCTTAGGCCAGAACGATTTTCTTCCGAATAGTGTAAAAAGGGCGGGAACTAATGTAACAGAAGCAATCATGATAATTAGCATTGCCGTTGCAAAAATTGGGGCGAAATTTCGGTAATCCCCAAATTCCGCGAAGAACAATACCAACATTGCCGCAAGCACTGTACCACCAGAGAAGAAAACTGGTAATCCCGTCTCCCTCATTGCTTCTTTCATGGCTTCATGTTTACTATCGTACGTTTTTAATTCCTCTCGATAGCGAGAGAAGACAAATAATGAGTAATCAATGACTGCTGCAAATAATAAAATCGTCATGATCGAAAATGTTTGGTTATTAATTAGTAAACCCGCTTTCCCCATTAGACCAAGCACTTGATTCACCACTTCATAGACAAATGCGGCAGCAAGAAGTGGAATGAAAGCCAGCAGAGGTGAACGGTAGATGACTATTAACAATACAAGGATAAGGCCTACAGTTGATAAAAGGAGCACAACATCTGCTCGCGAGAACAAATCAAGAGCGTCTACAGCAATACCAGCAGGTCCTGTTATCGTTAACGTTAAATCCGTAGATTCCTCAGCAATCTCTATCATCTTTTCTTGTGAGGCCCGCATCTCTTTCGCTTCAAAGTCAGCCTCAAAAGTAACCGGCAGGATAACAGTGCTTTTATCTTCCGAAAAGAAGCTTTCAGTGGCTTGTGGGGGCAAAGTAGTTATTGGAACGATTTCCTTAACTCCCTCTACCTTTTCAACATCCTTGATAAACGCCTCTAATTCAGATACATTCACTGCTTTATCGTCGCTTGATTGAAAAACAAGAATTGCCGGAATTCCGTCATTGTCTTTAAAATATTGATCAAGTTTATTTTGAGCAATAACTGACTTTGCATCACTAGGCAATGAAGTAATATTGGATGATTCGTATTCTTTCGCACTCGGTGCAAGTATGGCAAGAAGGACTGTTACTATGACCCAAACACCTAACGTAACCCATGTTCCTTTTCTAGTAGAAACTTGGTCAGTAATTCTCTTGAGAATGGATTTCATGCTTTTCTCCCCTTAGTTAACATTTATAGTGACACAAGTGTCACTATGAATAAAAATAAAAAACACAATTGCCACCCTTATTATCAAACGTAAGTGACAGTTGTGTCAATTATGAATGTGCAAACATTCCTTTACTAATGATTTCCTTTATCGAATCCACCCAAACCGACTTTGGTAAACCAAAATGATTAGGAATGGTGATGGATTGAAATATCAATCCGAGCATGACACTATCTGGAATATGTTCCTTAAGTTTGCCTTCCCTTTTCCCAAATGAAATAAAGTTTTGCAGATAGCGATACATTTCTAGAGGAAGCTTTTCTAACTGTTCTTTTCTTTCTTTTGCTTTTTCATTTGAACTAGATCCCATTTGTTGGACAACCGTAATAAGTTGATGAACTTCTGCTTTATCAAAAATAAGCTTCATTAAGAAATCAAACTGGGCTTCAAAGTCTCCCTGATTTTCTACTTGAGCTAATTCTCCAATAAATAACTGCATCTCATACAGCATAAAATCCGTAATTAACTCATCTTTGTTTACGTAATATTTATATAAGGCTCCTCTTGAAACATCCAGTTGCTCTGCTAACAGGCCAAAGTGGAATCCTTCATATCCATGTTGAAGAAGCATTTTCTTTACCAACTGAAACAGTTCTTCATTAGAAAATTTCCGTTCACGTGCCATAAGCTTTCACCTCTTCACTAATTATAATGAAACCTTATGGTGGAAAAAAGGATTTCTTTCTTTGTGGACAGTTTACGAGGCATCGATAACCACAAATTAAAACTTATTTATCTCAGGGTCATTTTTATCATTTTTAAATATCTCACTGTTTTCATCTTCCTCAGAAAATGGAGCAAAGCCTGGAGGTGTTTCCGAAAGTTCACCATCCTCTTCCCCTTCACCTGACTGAATAAAAGGGATAAGGTCTTGAATCAAATTTGAGCCTTGAGCAATAAACTGCTTCCCTTTATTCATCACATCATCAGGAGAATGTCCAAGAAAAACAACCATGACTAACCCGATGACAACAAATGGAAGTACTATTCGAAATACCGATCGAACGATTGAAACGATTATAAATATAAAGACTACACCCATGATAAAAGTCACTAATTGATTATTGGAATGGAAAAGCTCTTGCAGAAACTCGATCATAAAGACACCTCTTTGGAGAATATACTACTATCTTTATGAACGAATGAAATTGGTTTTAAACATTAGTCAATTTTTTAGTATAAAACATATGATGCTATTGTCTTTATGTAAATCCCAATCTACAAGAATGTCCTCAACCGGCCGGCTAAAAATTTCTTCAAAATGTCCATTATGATGCAAAAATGATTTTTCTAATTCATCTTTTGTAACAATCAGGGTTTGCTCATACCCTTTTTCAATTAATGATTTTTCAATTTCAACCAAAATCCCTTCTCTTCTTACCAAATATACTTTAGGCGTAATAGCAAATGCTTCAGTCTTTTCCGGTTTCTTCTGGACGATCATGCTTATTCGATTTACCTCATTAATTAAATCTTTAAGGATTGGTGTTTCTTCACTTGTTATAACCACCCCTTTTACATTACTCTCAAATTCAATCGTGATCATACCGGTATTTTGTTTATAATTCCAATCGTGATAGCTTGACTTTACATCATCCTCAAAATCAACTTCGAGTATTCCCTTCAATTGATTCAAAATTTTCCCCATAACTATTGTACGAGACATATCTATATTGTCTATATTTCCATTTTCAAGTAAAACGGTTTCCATAGGAGAAAGAAACCCTCTTATGTATAAAACAAGAAACGGACCGTTTGCAAAGGCAAAACAAGAATCAGGACCACGCCCAAAATTTTTTCGTAACATCTTGCTGGTTAAACTACTTATGTTCATGAGTTTTTCATGAAGGGGTGCAGTAGACATATCCGTAAACCTCACTTTCATATTTAGCTCTTAAATTGTTTAGGTAGAATTAGGTTGCCCAGAGCTTTTTTATTTTATCTTTTCACTTAAAACAAAAAAAGAAGCGGATACTAGTTTCCACTTCTTTCTTTGTAATAGTTAATATATTCTACCAAAAATAAAAATTAGATAATTTTTATTCTCCACATAATCCCACATCATAAAAATATCTTCAATGGAGCGATTCAATGCTTCTTCAATTATGTTCTTATGTGTCATATAACCATTTTTAACGTTTCTAGCTTGGGTAAGCAACAGGTCCATTTGTCCTCTTTCATAAATGAAGTTTTCAAGTGGTAGCAACACCCCTTTTGCTTCAACCGCATAGCTATTAGTAGGGGAAGAGAAGGTCCGCAAAGCGACTGGGGTTTTATGGAAATGAGTACCGATTTTTCGAATTACTTTGTACACTCCATCATTACCCTTTTCCTCTGTTTTTATATCAAAGTTTCCAGAATTAGAAACGAGAAGCAGCATTCCTGAATTCGTATCATAATTCCAATCTTGATAAAATGAATGAAATGGTACCCCTAATAACCTAAACGATTCTTGTAAAAGCTCGTCGGAAAGTGATTGAATGACAGAGGTTCGAAACTCTGTAATTAAATTATTTTGGTGATCATTATAAAGAATTTCTTCAGCAGGTGTCATAAAATTCCGTATATACACGTATAGCTTATTCCCCTTAAAAACAGTGAAACAGGTTTCTGGTCCTTTCCCAAATCCTCTTTTAAGAAGCTTGCTATATGTACTACTGAGTGTATGCAAATCATCTTGCGTAGCCAGCATTCAAATCCCCCTTACATAAATAAAAAGGCCTAACTTCTCAGGAAAAAGAAGTTAGGCCACGGTTAAGACGACTATATAATAGTTTCTACCATTTACCAATCAACAGATATAGTGATATAAAATAAACAAAATTGTTATGTATAAATAATTGCTTAAAAACTAATGACTGCAAGACATTAGACAAAGAGTATCATATCATTTCTCACATCAGTTAACAAGATTAAATTTGAAATTCTATATATCCATTCTAGACTTAAATTGGACTTTAATACATGTTCCTTTGGAGTCACTCTTAATGCGAATGGAACCTTTATGCTCCTTTATTATCTGTTGACTGACAAGCATCCCTAATCCAGTTCCATTCTCTTTGGTAGTAAAAAAAAGCTCTCCTACCCGATCAAGAACTTCTTTCGGCATACCACATCCTTCATCTACAATTGACACCTCGATGCTCATGTCAGTTAATATTCTACCTTCGATGGTAATAGTTCCGCCATCTTGCATTGCCTCTATAGAGTTTTTTATAAAATTAATAAATACCTGTTTTAATTGATTGTTGTCACCTAAAAGGCAGGCATGATCAAAATAAAAATTTCTCTGTAGCTGAATATTGTTTAACAGTGCTTGTGGTTCCATGAGGGTCAGTACTTGATCAAGTAGTAACTGAATATTCACCTTTTCATACTTTTGCTTATTTGGCTTTGCTAGAACCATCAACTCTCTTAGAATCAGTTCTATTCTTTCGATCTCAGAATTAATCACTCCATAATAAATTTCATTTCCTTCATGTTCATCCTTTAATAGCTGAAGAAATCCCTTAATAGCTGTTATAGGATTACGAATCTCATGGGCAATGCCAGCTGCTAAGTGACCAGCAGTTGCACGTTTTTCTGACAATTGAGTTAATTGGTCGATAACATCGTTACTATCTTTATAGTTGATCGACTGATCGAAAATGATATATGATCCTATCCAATGATCATTCAAGTAAATCGGCATGAGAGTGACCTTTACATCATTAGTCTTATTGCCCTTCCCCCTTACCCTTGATTCAAAGGTCATACGTTTCCCCTGTAATTTACCTTCATAAAAAGAGTGACCTTCATTTAATACCTCTGTATCGAATAGGTCTTTTAATCCTAGCCGCTGCAATTGATTGGTTGAATAACCAAAAAGTTCTTCACAAGGCTGGCTGGCATATTCAATATTTCCTAAAGAGCAGATGACCAAAAAGGTATCCTTGCTCTTTGAGAGGATAGAAAAGCCTTTATTTATATTGATATCTATGAATTCCTTCAATAGAATGCTTTTAGTTTCATCTCCAATTTTAGCCATTGGGCAGGATACTCTCCTTTCGTGTATATTTATTTGTAAACCACATATAAAAAGCCACCATAAACAATAGGAGAGATTCCTATTGCTTATGGTGGCTATAAAATCTAGCGTAATTATCTAGAGTCCGTTAACCTACATTATTATTTTCCTGCATGTATCATTCAATAGATCAAGGCGTTAATCCCTGTATCCAACATAAATACTATACTATTCTCTTCCATTTTACAATTTGTTTTCAGTTTTTTCTTAAAGTTATTCAGTCTGTTAATAAATTCCTTTCATCAATCATCTCTCGAAGGATTTTAATAAATTGTTCAAAATCCATATCCATCACATTCTCTGAACCATACTGTCTCACGCTAACCGAATGTTTTTCCTGTTCACGATCACCTACTACTAACACATAAGGAATCTTTTTCAATTGCGCTTCTCTTATTTTATAGCCTAGCTTTTCATCGCGAAGATCAACCTCTACTCGAACTTCATCTTTTTTTAGTAGCTGTTTTAATTTCATCGCATATTCTCTGTGCACATCATTCGAAACGGGGATCACCTTGACTTGAACTGGCGCTAACCATGCAGGAAAGGCTCCGCCAAAATGCTCAATTAATATACCTAGGAAGCGGTCAATCGAACCAAATACAGCTCGGTGAATAACAACAGGTCGGACCTTTTTGTTTTGTTCATCAATATAGGATAGATCAAACTTTTCCGGCATTTGAAAATCGAGCTGAACTGTTGCACACTGATGGCTCCTTTTTAAAGAATCCTTTATGTGGATATCAATCTTAGGCCCATAAAATGCACCGTCCCCTTCATTAACTTGAAAAGGCAGATCAAGTTTATTTAAAACATTTTTTAAAGACCTTTCTGCTCGTTCCCATAACGCCTCTTCCCCCATGTAATCTTCCGGTCTTGTTGATAACTCAATGCTATAATCAAATCCAAATACTTTATATACATAGTCAATTAGTTGTAGAGCAGAAGAAATTTCATTTTCTATTTGCTCGGGTGTTACAAAGATATGTGCATCATCTTGGCAAAAGCTTCTTACTCGTAACAGCCCATTTAGTGCACCACTAAATTCGTGCCGGTGCACTTGACCAAACTCTGCCATTCGAATCGGAAGGTCTCGATACGAACGAAGTTTATCCTTAAATATCAGCATATGTCCAGGACAATTCATCGGCTTTAAAGCAAAGCTTTGTTCATCCACTTCTGAGAAATACATATTGTCTTTATAGTGATCCCAATGACCAGATTGCTCCCATAATCGTTGATTCATCATAATAGGAGTTCGAACCTCTTTATAGTCAAAAGAATTTTGAATCTTCCTTAAAAATGTTTCCAGTTCATTTCGAATCAATTGTCCATTTGTTAAATAAAATGGCATTCCAGGTGCCTCTTCGGAAAACATGAACAGTTCAAGCTCACTTCCTAGCTTCCGATGATTTCGCTTAGCAGCCTCTTCTAAAAAATGGAAATATCCCTCGAGATCCTCCTTTGAAGTGAAAGCAACTCCGTACACCCTTTGTAACATTTTATTCTTGCTATCCCCTCGAAAGTATGCTCCTGATACATGAGTTAATTTAAACTCTCTTACATATCCAGTGGACGGTACATGCGGTCCTCGACATAAATCATAGAACTCACCTTGGCGATATACAGTTATTTTTTCTTCAGATGGAATGGCGTCAAGCAATTCAAGCTTATAAGGGTCTTTTGCAAAAACTTGCTTCGCTTTCTCTCTTGACCACTCTTCCCTTTCAATAGATAGATTTTCAGCAACGATTTTTTTCATTTCTTTTTCAATTTTTCCTAAGTCTTTTACTGTAATGCTTTCTGGGACATCCACATCATAGTAAAATCCATTTTCAATCACTGGACCGATAGATAAATGCACATGACTGTACAACCGTTTAATGGCTTGAGCTAACACATGGGCAGTTGAGTGTCTCATAATCTTAATACCCTCTTCTGAATTTCTTTCAAGCAATTGAACACTTGCATTGTGATGGATTCCTCTTTTCAGATCAAACATTATTCCGTTCACCATTCCTGCAATCACTTTCTTGCGCAAACTTGGACTTATTCCCTGAGCGATTTCCTCTAAAGTTACACCTGCTTGATATCTTTTTATGCTTCCATCAGGGAATTGAATATTTACTTCCATTGTTGTGGCCTCCTTTATAAATAAAAAAACACACCTGTCCCTCTAACAAGGGACGAGTGTGTTTGTCTCGTGGTTCCACCCAACTTCCCACCTCTAAAATTAAGAGAGATGGCTTCGTTTTGCTGTATCGTAGCAGCTACGGTATTGATTACTGTATTTCACCAATACTGCTCCAAGGTGGTAAATGCGACAGCTGCGTTAGGAAGATTCCAGCCTTGTCTTCCCTCTCTGTTAACCGTTCAGTCTCACTCATGTCCTTTTCATTGCATGAATTATTTATTTAAAAAGCAAAAAAACACACCTATCCCTCTAACAAGGGACGAGTGTGTTTATCTCGTGGTTCCACCCAACTTCCCATCTCTTAAAAAGAGAGATGGCTTCATTATGCTGTATCGTAGCAGCTACGGTATTGAATACTATGACTTCACCAATACAGCTCCAAGGCGGTAAATGCGACAGCTGCGTTAGGAAGATTCCAGCCTTTGTCTTCCCTCTCTGTTAACCGTACAGTAGCATTCATGTCCTTTTCATCGCAAAAAGAATTGTAATTAATTAGATAATATATAGAATAATTCCCCTTTCGTCAACACTTTTTAACATATTTTCTCAATCAATTGGAAAAATAATGTCAAATCAAACATTTCCACTTGTAGGGAGACAGCTATGCACTTACTATTGATTACCCTAGTATTCTTGCTTGCCTATCGGTTCGGCAATTGGCGAGAATGGATGAAATACAATCACACCATTTTTTATGTGATCACAAGTAATTTACTATATAACTTCTTTTGTCATGATAAATTGCTGTGGGAATATAAGCCGGATTTCTTCCTGATGTCACACACCATTATTGATCTTTTATATACGTTTATTACTTTGCCTGCGATTACACTTTTGTACTTATCATTCTATCCATTTGCAAAGCCATTGTTTAGACAAATCTGGTATATTGGCCAATGGGTTATCTCTTCCATGGCAATCGAATATATTTTCTATAAATTTGACAGACTCCTTTTACATAACAATTATTACTATTGGATGGATCTCCTCTTTTATTCGGTCATGTATAGCATGATTCGATTACATTATTCACGCCCAATTTTAACCTATTTGTTATCGACGGGTATTATTAGCTTTATGTTGTGGTATTTTCAAATTCCACTCAAATAATCACCTTTACTCTGGTAATTTTATCTCCTTTTCAAAATCTTTAAGGATTTTTTAAGGTTTCCTCGTAATAATGATCTCATAACTATGTTTTCATACTGAGGAGGTAAAAGGTTTGAAGAAATGGATGTTTATTGGAGTTGTTGTGATTCTGTTAGCTGGAGGGGGCTTTTGGTTTTATAAAAGCAACCAAACCGTTGCTACGGCGGAAGCACAAGTCATGACTTCAACCGTACAAAGAGGAAATATTGAGGTACAAGTTAGTGGTTCTGGCACCGTTGCTTCCATTAATAGCAGCGACGTAACTGCAGCCTCTGTTGGAGAGGTGGATGAGGTTCTTGTTAGTGAAAATGATGTCGTCGAAGAAGGAACGGAGTTAGTTACTTTTACGGATGGAAGCGATCCGATTACTGCCCCACATGCCGGAACGGTTACCACTCTTGATGTGCAAGCTGGAGACAACCTACAGAACGGACATGTTGTTGCACATGTGACCGATTATGTAACTCTTCAAACGGTGATCACGGTAGATGAGTTAGATATCGCAAGTATTAAAGCAGGACAAGTAGCAAAGATCACCGCAAGTGCCTATCCTGATGAGACATTTACCGGTACGGTTACAAAGGTGTCTAAAGAAGGAACTTCTACAAATGGCGTTTCAAGCTTTGAGGTTACAGTCCAGTTTGATGATCCAAAAGATCTTTTAATTGGAATGTCAACGGAAGTAACGATCACAACTGAAAGCAAACAAAATGTTCTTTATGTTCCGATTGAAGCTGTAAAAATTAATGGTAATGAAAAATTTGTAACGATTCAAGAGTCTGAGACAAGTGAAAGTGAAGAAGCTGTCACTACCCAACAAGTTGTCGAAACCGGTATTAATGATGACCAAAATATTGAGATTGTTTCCGGACTTGAGGAAGGTCAAATTATCCAATTATCTATCACCATTTCTTCGGGCAGTGACTCAGCTACCGATCGAGGGGCAATGAGAGACTTCTCTGGAACTGGCGGAGCAAGCGGCTTCCCAAGTGATGGTGGAATGGGCACACCTCCTACTGATAGAGCAGGAAGAGGCGGCGAGTAATATGAATAAACCAATCATTGAAATCAATCAAATGTCCAAATCATACGAACTAGGCGGCGAAACGGTCAAAGCATTACAAGAGGTCTCCCTTCAAATTAATGAAGGGGACTTCCTTTCTATCATCGGCCCATCTGGTTCAGGAAAATCTACCTTTATGAATATGATCGGTTGCTTAGATAAACCAGATTCAGGTGAATATTTGCTTGATGGAAAAAAGGTGAATATCATGAAGGATCATGAGCTTGCAGCCATAAGAAATGTCAAAATCGGGTTTATTTTTCAGAATTTTAATTTATTAAATAAATTAACGGCTCTTGAAAATGTCGAACTCCCTCTTGTATATCGAGGATTAAGTGTAAAGGAGCGTAGAGAAAAAGCCATTAATAGTCTAGAAAGAGTGGGCCTAGGTGAACGAATCCATCATATGCCAACACAGCTTTCAGGCGGGCAGCAGCAAAGGGTTGCCATAGCAAGAGCCTTAGCAGGAGATCCTCCTGTACTTCTTGCAGACGAGCCTACAGGTGCACTTGACAGCAAAACTAGTAAAGAGTTATTAGAGATGTTAAAAGAGTTAAACAAACGCGGACAGACGATTGTCATAATCACCCATGACTTAGAGGTTGCAAAGGAAACCAATCGCATCGTTCGAATTCACGATGGACAGCTTTACGAAAATGGAGGTGATTGGTTTGAACCTAGTCGAATCTATCAAAATGGCACTCAAGAGTATCAAGAGCAATAAAATCCGAGCCATCTTAACAATGTTAGGAATTATTATAGGAGTTGCCTCAGTTATCACTCTTGTCGGAGTCGGACAAGGCTCCTCACAGTCTGTTACGGATGAAATCGGAAGCTTGGGGACGAACCTGATTACCTTGAGTGTGAATGATACGGAATCTGTCCAATTGAAGGACGATCAAATTCTAGAATTCCAGGAATTGAACGGTATTTCAGAGGTGGCCCCTGTTGTTACCGGGCGTATAAATGCAAAAAATCAGGAAAACACTTCACAAGTATCCATAACTGGTACCACCTCTTCTTACTTATCCGTTAGAAATTTAACACTTAGTCAAGGTCGTTTCATTACCGATATGGATGATGAACTTCGACAGAAGGTGGTCGTACTTGGATCAACAACTGCCGAAACCTTATTTCCATATGAAAACGCAGTTGGACAGAGTGTACAAATTGAAGGTGTATCCTTCCAAGTAGTGGGAGTTCTTGAGTCTGTTGGTACCTCTCTCGGTACAAGTGGGGATAATGTTATGATTGCCCCCCTTTCAACCACCCAGAGAATAACACAGAGTACAGCAATTGGAACTGTCTACTTTCAAGCAGAGAGTGAAGATTATGTGAATCGCGCCATGTTCCAGGTACAAGGTGTGATGACAACCCTTTTCCCGAATTCAAGCGACTATTATTCTGTATCAAGCCAAGAGGATTTAATGGAGACGATGACCTCTGTTTCCGATACAATGACCCTTATGCTTGGTGGCATAGCAAGCATCTCCTTGCTTGTAGGCGGAATCGGAATTATGAACATCATGCTTGTTTCCGTTTCTGAGCGAACGAAAGAAATTGGAATACGAAAGGCCATTGGTGCCAATCGTAAATCGATATTATTGCAATTCTTAATAGAGGCCGTTGTTTTAAGTACACTCGGAGGTTTGTTCGGTGTTGTAATTGGATTAGGAGTTTCAAAACTAATGGAGTTATTCTCTAGTATCACCATTTCTTACTCCCCATCCGTTACATTACTTGCTTTCCTATTTTCCTTATTAATTGGCGTTGTTTTTGGAGTGTTCCCTGCTAACAAAGCATCAAAACTAAATCCGATTCAAGCGCTTCGCCAGGAATAACTTATCACTGGTCATGTTGATCATGGCCAGATGATATTTTAAGAAAAACTACGAAATGAGGTGCAATATGCTTATAAAAAAAGGGCTAAACGTAGCGATTGTTGGATCCTTGATTACCTTTGCCACTTTTTCTTCTTCCCCTATTCATCACGCTAGTGCGGAGGAAAACATAACAACTGAAAGCACAACACAATTATCAGCACTCGAAATACTCGAGTTTGAGCTTGATCAGACGTTTTCGAATGATGTTACCACATACACAGCAACTGTATCAAATGATATAAATAGCATGAGTTTGCTTCTGGACACTGAAATCGATGGCACAATTTTAACGGTTAATGGAGAGGAAGTTACAAGTAAAGAGCAGTTGATCTATTCACTTAATACAGGTGAAAATATTTTTACCATAACGCTCACAAATGGTAGTGAAGTAACTACATATACACTAACCATTTTTCGAGCATTAAATGAAAATAGCAATCTATCTAATCTTACTCTTTCTAGTGGAAGTCTAGATTTTTCACCTTCTATCACAAGTTATTCAGTTGCTGTAGAAAATTCCATAAGTTCAATAACTATAAAACCTGAAACCTCAGTCGACACATCCACTGTTAATGTGGAAGGGATTGCTGTGAATCAACAAAAAGGCCATACCATAGAACTTCCAGTAGGTAAAACCACCGTGTCATTCGTTATCACAGCAGAAAATGGTACTCAGTCTACGTATACTGTTACGATCACAAGAGCGGCAATGGAAAACAGCCCTACTGATACGAATATAACCGACAATACAAAAACCAGTACCAGTCAAACAACAACAACTAAGGAGCAACCGACTGTTACCAATCTTATTTCAACTGCACAAACCGGGTCTGGATCTAGTCGTACATCTTCAACTGTTCAGGGGGTTTCATCAAGCAGTACAGGTGCACAAGCTGAAACTCCAACTACTGCTAATTTATCAGCATTAACGGTTTCATCAGGGACTTGGAATAAAACCTTTGATTCAGATACCTACACATATCATATTGCTGTAGGTACAGACATAACTAGTGTTACGATAGCGGCTACAGCTGATGAAAGTGATGCTGAGGTTGAAATCGAAGGAAGTACGAGTACGACAGTGACTCTACCGGATCAAGCAAAAACTGCGATCTCCGTTTCCGTTACAAACGAAGATGACCGTAAAACATATGTATTAGTTTTTGATAAAGACATCGAAGAAGTTGAAACTACTGAAACCTCTAATACTGATGAAACTACCGAAGCTTCTGTATCGAGTACCACCAATTCTTCAGGTACTCAGTCAAACGTGTCAGGAAATCAACGAGGACAAAATAGGCAAGCAATGCAAACGTCTGATCAATCATCAGACAGTACGGGGTCATTTTGGGACTGGGTAAAATCGTTATTTAATTTTTAATTTTAGGAGAGTGTACTAAATTATGCAAATATCTTCCATTGCATTAGGTTCTACAGCATATAATTCTACGAATCAATCAAGCACTTCTATTTCAGCATTAGAAAAGCAAAAGCAACAACTTCAAAACCAAATGGAAAAAGTAAAAGCATCTAAAGAAGACGAGGACAAAAAGCAAAAAGAGGTACAACAGCTTGAAAAACAAATCCAGCAAATCGAAACAGAAATTCAAAGATTACAAGGAACTAATTCTAACTCTAATGCTCAACAAACATCTTCTGCTAGAAAGCCACTAGAGGATACAGTTGAGATCAGCGAGGAAGCACGGTTATTAAGTCAAGGGCTGTAGTTCATAAGCTATTCGGACTGGATTTCTAAGAAATTACCTTGGGGGGTCCGAATCCAGTGGCTATTCGGACTGGAGTTCTATGAAATTACCTTGGGGGGTCCGAATTCAGTGGCTATTCGGACTGGATTTCCATGATATTACCTAGCGGGGTCCGAATCCAGTGGCTATTCGGACTGGACTTCCATGATATTACCTTGGGATGTCCGAATCCAGTGGCTATTCGGACTGGACTTCCATGATATTACCTTGGAGGGTCCGAATCCAGCAGCTATTCGGACTGGACTTCCATGATATTACCTAGCGGGGTCCGAATCCAGTGGCTATTCGGACTGGACTTCCATGATATTACCTAGCGGGGTCCGAATCCAGAGGCTATTCGGACTGGACTTCCATGATATTACCTTGGAGGGTCCGAATCCAGCAGCTATTCGGACTGGACTTCCATGATATTACCTTGGGATGTCCGAATCCAGTGGCTATTCGGACTGGACTTCCATGATTTTACCTCGGGATGTCCGAATCCAGCAGCTATTCGGACTGGATTTCCATGATTTTGCCTTGGAATGTCCGAATCCAGTGGCTATTCGGACTGGACTTCCATGATATTACCTTGGGATGTCCGAATCCAGTGGCTATTCGGACTGGACTTCCATGATTTTACCTCGGGATGTCCGAATCCAGCAGCTATTCGGACTGGATTTCCATGATTTTACCTTGGGATGTCCGAATTCAGTGGCTATTCGGACTGATTTCCATGATATTACCTTGGGATGTCCGAATCCAACGGCTATTCGGACTGGACTTCCATGATTTTACCTTGGGGGGTCCGAATCCAGTGGCTATTCAACTGGACTTCCATGATATTACCTAGCGGGGTCCGAATCCAGTGGCTATTCGGACTGGAGTTCTATGATATTACCTTGGGATGTCCGAATCCAGTGGCTATTCGGACTGGACTTCCATGATATTACCTTGGAGGGTCCGAATCCAGCAGCTATTCGGACTGGACTTCCATGATATTACCTAGCGGGGTCCGAATCCAGTGGCTATTCGGACTGGACTTGATGAAATTTACCTTTGGAAACCGCACCCGATGCTTTAAGTTTAAGTGGTTTAATGCATTTACAATGATTCTATTTGAAATTAATATTGAAAACATATTTTAACTGTACAAACAAGTATTATCATTGTTAATAAGTATGTCCTTTCGAATGCCAATTAAACTAAAAAAGAAAATAGCGTGAGTCAAAATTCGCACGCTATTTTCTGTGTCATTTTATACGTATGCACCCGAATACGAACCCTTTTGCGTTTTTTGCAGTATGGATGTATAAATTTTTAGCGAATTATGGGAAATCCCCACGAAGTTTTTGATATTTCCTCGGAAATTAGCGCCATTTCCCCGCTACAGCTTTAATATCTCTTGGTGATGTTCTGCAACATCCTCCAATTAATCGAGCCCCAGCTTCGTACCACTCTTTTGATTTCGACTCGAGCGTATGGCATGATTCTTGACCGTGCCAAGTTTTTGTCTCGGGATCATACGTTTCTCCAGAGTTTGGATAAACAATGATAGGATTGTCTGTGTAGCTTTTAAGATTGCTAATGGCTCCTGTAACATAATCTAATGGAGCACAGTTGAAGCCAACCGCAGCAATCTGTTCACATTCATTTGCCAGTTTAGCACATTCTTGTAACAATGTACCTTCACTTATTGACCTTTCGTCCTTCAAGGAGAAGGATAGCCAGGCATAAGTTCCAGGAAACTCCTTCAATAAAGAAATTAATACTTTCGCTTCTTGAAGGGAAGGAATGGTTTCAAATGCCAAAATATCAGCTCCTGCTTCAATCAGTACCATCATTCTTTGACGGTGAAAATCTCTAAGGACATGATCGCTCACTCCATAGTTTCCAACATACTCTGAGCCATCTGCTAAGAACGCACCATATGGACCAACAGAGGCAGCTACTAATGGTTTAGGTCTATCAGATTGTGGATTTTCTTGCCAAAAGTCATCTCTTGCACTCTTCGCGAGCACAACTGTCTTTTTTATCAATTCCAAAGCTTCTTCCTCATGTAAACCACGTTTAGCAAATCCGTCTACAGTTGCTTGATAACTTGCAGTGATCGCACAATCTGCACCTGCCCGAAAATAGTCTAAATGCACTTGATAAATCATCTGCGAATTCTCTAGTAACACACTTGCTGACCATAGAGGATCATCCAAATTGCATCCTTGGGATTCAAGTTCGGTAGCCATTGCTCCATCTACTATAATAAGTGAATGCTCTTGTAAAATAGCGTCAATTGGGTTTGTTTGTTTCAACGTATATGACTCCTTCCATCTCAACACTGGATAGAATTTTTTTCAACCTTACCAATCTACAAAACTATTGTCAAGAATATTTAGAATTTAACAAAACAAAGGGTATTCAGATGGTAACTACTGTTACTTTGAATACCCTTTGTTAATCTTTATAGTGTTTTTACTTCTAACACATCTTCCCCACGTGCAGCTCTAACTTTTTCCACATACTGTTTTGCATACTCCGTAATAAGGTCATAATCTCCCGTCTTAGCTGGTGCTAATAGATTTCCTCCTACTCCGACTGCTACACAGCCGTTTTTAATCCATTGGTCCACATTTTCAAGACTAACACCACCTGTTGGCATGATGTTCACTTGTGGAAGTGGTGCTTTTACTCCCTTAACAAAATCAGGGCCAAAATTGTTCCCTGGGAATAGTTTTACAATATCAACACCAGATTCAAGAGCTCGCTTCATCTCAGTGATTGTCATACAACCTGGCATATAAGGGACTTGATAGAGATTACATATTTTTGCGGTTTCTTCATCGAAGGAAGGACTGACTACGAACTGTGCCCCTGCAAGGATGGCTATTCTAGCAGTAGTTGAGTCAAGTACTGTGCCAGCTCCGATTACAACATCATTTTGCTGATTATATAAAGATGTTAACTCTTTAATTACTTCATCGGCACCTTTTACAGTGAAAGTGACTTCTATCCCCTTAATACCACCTCGAATACATGCTTTAGAGATTGTTACTGCTACTTCCTTCGTCTCTGCTCTCACTACCGCCACTACTCCACACTCTGAAACCTTTGATAGAACATTGATTTTATTCATGTGAATCCCCACTTTTTATATTTTTTATGAAACATTTTTTATTAAATTTACAAAACTCTCACGCTGCCGTATCATATAGTAGAACGGCGTTTTAAATTTTTAAATAAAAAGTTCTATTCATTCTACATATATAAATCCCATTGAAAGAGGTAACCGACTGTGTCCAACGTCCAATCACTTGAAAGAGCCTTAACTATTTTGAATAAGCTTTCAGATTATCCAGATGGAATACAAATTGCCCGTTTATCTGAACAAGTTGGTCTATCAAAAAGCACCGTCCACAGGCTTTTAGCAACATTATCCAATATGAACTATGTCGTAAAAGATTCGGAATCCGACAAGTATAAATTAGGATTTCAAGTACTATTTCTCTCAAGAAATATTTTAAATAATAATGACATTGTGAATACGGCAAAACCTTACCTAGAAAGGCTTTCCCATGATGTAAATGAAACCGTCCATTTATGCATCGAAGACCGTGGTGAAATTGTCTATATTGATAAAATTGAAAGCAATCAAACCATTCGAATGTTCTCACGTGTAGGAAACCGTGCGCCAATGTATTGCACTGCTGTCGGGAAAATCTTATATTCAGGTATGGAGTCGGACCATTTTGAAGAATTAATTTCAAAGGTGAATTTTATCCCTAAGACAGAATCAACCATCACAACCCCAGAAGGACTTCGAGACGAAATAAATAAGATAAAAAAACAAAAATACGCCTTGGATAATATAGAAAACGAAGAAGGAATACGATGTATCGCCGCACCGATCTACAATCATACAGGCAAGATTATTGCTAGTTTTAGTATTTCTGGTCCTAGCAATCGTGTGACGATGGATAAAATAAACGATACATTAATAGATAAGATGAGACAGACTAGCTTAGATATTTCTAGAAATCTAGGTTATATAGGTTCTTGATAAAGCCATTTCCTTCCCTGACTGGGAAGGAAATTTTTCACTTTATGTTTATTCTTTTCGTTTCCATAAATAAGCTTAGTTCCGCTCGATCAGGTAGCCCATCATTGTCACCTGGAGACATAACCGCTAAAGCTCCAATTGCTGTTCCACGTACCACTGCATCCTCTATTTTTTGCTCTTCTAACAAAGCACTCACTACACCAACGGCAAAACCGTCACCAGCGCCAACCGTATCAACGACTTTTTCTACCGGGAAACCCTCTGTATAAAACTGCTTCCCTTCAGAACTTGTGAAAGCTCCCTTTGCTCCTAATTTAATAACTACCGTTTTCACTCCAGCAGCATGATAAAACTGTGCAATCTCAGCCTCATCTTCACAGCCTGTTAATAGCCTTCCTTCTGCAATGCCAGGTAGAACAATATCAGCCAGACACGCTAAATCATTAATAATCCTCACCATTTCTTTTTGGTCTGGCCACAGTCCTGGACGTAAATTCGGGTCAAAAGAAATTTGAACTCCTTTCTCTCGCGCCACTCTCAATAACTCATAGACAGCCGCTCTGCAGTCTTCCGATAATGCTGGTGGTATACCAGTTAGATGGATATGATCATATCCGTCCCAGCTTACATTCTTAATTGTTTCTATACTCATATGAGATGCCGCAGAGTTTTTCCTTGCAGAGAATACTTCTGGGTCTCCCACTTCCACTTTCTGCTTCCATTGCATACCTGTTACATATTTTGATTCATAGTTAACATAGGTTGTATCGATCCCATTTTGTTGAAGGAACTTCTCTATATTTTTACCAAAAGGATCTTTCCCAAGTTGGGTAATGTAGGTAACCTCATGACCTAATCGGGACATTCCGATCGAAAAATTCACCTCTGCCCCTGCAACAAACCGACTAAATCGGTTCACTTCTTCTAAAGAACCTCTTTGCTCTGCTACGAAGAGAGCCATCGGTTCACCGATTGTAATGATTTTACTCATACTTCCCCTTCTCCCCTTTACTTAAAGAGAGACATACTGTGATATGCCTCTCTTTAGCTACTTTTAGACAGCAGTTGCGTTGATATCTTCTTTTACATTGCCTTTGTTTTTCTTTTTCATATATTTAGACCAATAGGCTGTTAATATTGGTACTAGAATGGATGTGACAATTACGGATGCCGCTACTAAAGCAGTTGCTGATTGAGCAACATCCATAAATTCCGGCTTCATATTGGCAATTATCATAGGATTTGCAACAGCCGCGCCTGCTGTACTTGATGCAGCTAGTCCCGCCGTACCATTTCCTCCACCAATATACTTATCTGCTAAAATCAACGGAATACCAGTTACAATGATTACAAGTACACCTAGGATAATACCGGCAAGACCTGTTTTTGCAATGACCGTTAAATCAATTGTGTTTCCTAGTGCAAATCCGAAAAACGGAATCATGGTATGAGTAGCTTTGCTAAAGAAATCTTTTAAATCACTATCTAAATTTCCAAGTACAAAACCGACTAAGAAAGGTAGAACTGCTCCTACGAACACATGTGGTTCAAATGCTGCTAAACCCGTTGAACCAAGAATCAACATTGTTACTAATGGACCAGATTCAAGTGACATTAATACAAATGCTCCAGCTTCTTCTTTCGTTCCGTACTGTTGCATGATTGAAGCATATAGTCCACCGTTTGTCATATCCATGGCGGCAATTAAAGCAAGGACTGAGAAACCTGCAAATAATCCTGTTTGAATTCCGCCATCTGGCATGAACATGGAAGCAATAATGGCAACAACCCACGCCACTGCAATTTTCGTTAATACAAGTGTTCCAGACTTTCTTAATACTGTACCTGTTGCTTTTATATTGATGCCTGCACCCATACAGAAAAACCATACCGCTAAAATAGGAACGGTTCCCGTCATTAATCCATTAGTGAACGACCCGAAATATTCTCCTGAGGTTGGTGCAAGTGTGTGTATGATTGCACCTAAAAATAGTGGAACAAGCATTAATTCGCCAGGGATCTTTTCCATTGACTTCATGATTTTCATTTTGCATTACCTTACCCTTCTTATTTTTATATAGGTAAATTTCACGCAAAAGAACTTGAGATGATTGTATAATTGTCAATTTTATGCTATCTTTAAGTTTCAAAAAACAATTCGAAATGTTAGAGGTGGCTTATTCCTTAGGTCTGCCAACCTTTGGCCGCCTTAACGTTTCATCCCATATTCTTCTGTGTCTGTCCCTATAACTCCACTTTAAGCACTACTTTTCTCACCTTTTGTTTTTCTTGAGCAATTAAGCCTGTCATATGTGAATCTTCAGGAAAGCAAATCATCACATCTCCAGGATTCATTGTGATTCCAGAGAGGACAACACCTTTAAAAAAGATGGCATCCTTCTCTGCATCGTATTCTTCCTTCACTTGCTGGCGTCCTATATGGTCAACCGCAATTTTCTCTTTTCCTTCTAAAATATAATGGATATCTAAATATTTCCTATGCGCTTCCCAAAAACAGCTTTCTTCCTCTTTTGTTTCGTATTCGTTTAAGAAGAAGAACGAGTGATTATCCACTTCATAACGCCCGGCTGTATATTGTGAAAAGTCACCTTTTAGGAATTCTAACTTTGATAAAACCTTCTCATCTAAAACAGCCTTTTCTCTGATATCTTCTAACTTTCCTGTAATCACCCTAATCTTTCCTTTCTGAGTTTTATTAACGTGCTAACCAACCACCATCAATCGCAATGATTGATCCATTCATATAATCTGAAGCTCTACTTGATAAAAACACAACAACCCCCATTAGATCGGAAGGATCCGCCCAACGTCCGGCTGGTATGCGTGAAAGAATTTCCGCATTTCGCTGTTCGTCTGCACGAATAGGTGCTGTATTAGCTGTTGCAATGTAACCTGGTGCAATCGCATTAATCTGAACATTATATTGTCCCAGTTCATTAGCAAACGCTTTCGTAACTCCCGCAACCGCATGCTTACTAGCAGTATACGGAGGAACAAACTTCCCACCTTGGAACGAAAGCATAGAGCAAATGTTAATGATCTTTCCGCTCTTTTGCTCAACCATTACTTTTGCCACTTCTTGGCTTAAAAAGTAGACAGCGTTTAGGTTAATGTCCATTACGGCATCCCAATCTTCTTGCTTGTACTCTAGTAAAGGAGCACGTCTAATGGTTCCCGCATTATTTACTAAAACATCTATCTTGCCGTACACATTTAGACAATCCTCTACTACTTTCTTTAAGGAGTCTCTATTTGTTAGATCTGCCTGGTGGAAATGAACCTTTCTTCCTGTCTCTTCGATGAACGCTCTCGTTTCATCCCAATTTGTATCATGCGTAACAATAAATAAATCTGCTCCAGATTTTGCTAGTGCAACCGCATACCCTTGGCCAAGACCAGTATTTCCACCAGTTACGATAGCTACCTTATTTTGTAGGCTAAAAAAGTCTAATGAAAAATCTTGTAAACTCATATTTTATTACACTCCTATTTCAGTATTTTTAGTTTTAAATTACTTTAGTTGATCCATAGTCACTTGGTCCATATCGTTATAGGTCTTATTTTCGCCAGCCATTGCCCAAATGAAAGTATAATTACTTGTTGCAGCACCACAATGGATGCTCCACGGCGGAGAGATTACCGCTTGTTCATTTTTCATCACGATATGTCTTGTTTCAGTTGGCTCCCCCATAAAGTGGAACATTCTAGCATTTTCATCTAAATCGATATACAGATAGGTTTCCATCCTGCGATCATGAGTATGAGTTGGCATCGAGTTCCATACACTGCCTGTATTTAACTGAGTCATCCCCATTACCACTTGACAGCTTTGGATTCCCTCATTGTGGATCATTCTACGAATCACACGATCGTTCGCACTTTCAAGAGCTCCCAAACGATCACCTTCAATGGAATTAAATGAAACATGCTGCACAGGATACTCCTTGTGAGCCGATGCTGAGAATAAATAATACTTTGCTGGATTTTCAGCTGATTCACTTGTAAAAAGAAGTTCCTTTTTCCCTAATCCCACATACAAGCAGTCTTTATTTTCCATCTCATAAGCTTCTCCGTCGACAGTAATTTTTCCGTTACCTCCAACGTTAAAGATTCCCACTTCTCTTCTTTCTAAAAAATAGTTAGCCTTAATTTCATCGTAGCCACCTAAAGAAATCGCTTCATTTGTTGGGGTAATTCCACCGATAATAACACGGTCTTCCATTGAGTAGGTAAGCTTGATCTCACCAGGCACAAATAAGTCTTCAACAAGATAATGCTTTCTAAGGTCTTCAGTAGTAAATGTTTTGGCATGATCTGGGTGTGTCGAATATCTAATTTCCATAAATTACATCTCCTTTATTAGTCGTTCCACATCGTGGTATATTGTTCCATAAATTAATTATAGCGTTTTCACACATAAAATGCCAACTATAATTTGGCAAAAATATGAACATTTTTTACATCTAATAAAAAATAAAAAGAGCCATCCATTTGGATAGCCCTTAACACAACTATATTTTATAATACCTTCTCTAAGAAATCTTTCGCTCTCGCTGTTTTTGGATTACTAAAAAACTCAGCCGGACTTGCGTCTTCAAGCAATACTCCACCATCAAGGAATAATACTCTGTCAGCCACTTCACGTGCAAATCCCATTTCATGAGTAACGATCGCCATCGTCATACCTGATTTTGCTAGGTCCTTCATTACATTCAGTACTTCCTTAACCATTTCAGGATCAAGTGCGGAGGTTGGCTCATCAAACAGCATTAAGTTCGGCTCCATCGCTAGAGCACGAGCAATCGCAACACGCTGTTTTTGTCCACCTGAAAGGTTACTAGGAAATGCTTTTTCCTTTTCTGTAAGTCCCACTTTCGCGAGCAAATTACGAGCCTTTTCTTCCGCTACTTGTCGCGTTTCTCCTTTTACTTTGATTGGAGCGTACGTTAAGTTATCAAGAACATTTAAATGTGGGAACAAGTTAAAATGCTGAAAAACCATTCCAATTTGTTGACGAACCTTCAGTATATTTGTATTTTTATCTGTAATACTTTGACCATCTATCGATATGATCCCCTTCGTTGGCACTTCTAATAAGTTGATACAGCGAAGGAAAGTTGATTTGCCAGACCCAGATGGTCCAATAATTGAAACAACTTCACCACTATTAATATTAGTCGTGATACCCTTTAGTACTTCATTATCACCGAATTGCTTATAGAGGTTTTCCACTTTAATCACTGAACTTCAACCTCCTTTCAACAACTTTCCCAATGATCGTTAATACCATAACCAGTAGCCAATAAATGACTCCTACAAAAATTAAAGGTTCAAAGTTTCGATAAATATCCGCTCCGACTACTTGAGCTCGGCGCATCAGATCTAAATAACCAATAGTTGAGACAATAGCGGATTCCTTCGTTAATGTAATAAATTCATTCATAAGTGCAGGTAATATATTTTTTAAAGCCTGTGGCAAAATAATGTCCTTCATCATCAATCGATAAGGTACTCCAAGAGCTTGAGCAGCCTCTGTTTGTCCCTTATCAACTGCTTGAATTCCCGCACGGATTATTTCCGATACATAGGCAGAGGAATTTAGTCCAAATGCAAGGATAGCTGATAAAAATGGAGAAATATCATAGCCCGTTAATTGTGGAATCGCAAAATAAATGATCATTAACTGCAAAATTAATGGTGTTCCACGGAAAATGGATGTGTATGCATCCCCAAACCAGTTTAATGCTTTTATTTTTGAAATTTTACATAATGCTAAGACCGTTCCTAAAATAAAACCAAATATAATTGATATAATGACAAACTGTAATGTAACCCATATTCCTTCTAAGATAAAAGGAATATAAGGCACAATTTGGCTAAAATCCAAATTCATGCCTTACACCTCACTTTAATATTTTTCTGGCTAAGCCTATTCTTCTGATAACCATTTCACTTTTAATTCGTCTAGCTTCCCGTTCTCTTCCATTTCCTTTAGGACTTGATTTACTTCGTCAACTAGTTCACTGCCCTTTGGAAAAGCAACCGCCATTCCTGGTGAGCTCGAAGTAGGATCATCAAATCCTGCTAATCCTTGCTCATTAATATATCCTGTAGCTACTGCCTTATCCAAGTATGCTACATCAATACGGTTCGATTGCAATTCTTGAATCAAGATGGTTGCGTTGTCAACAGCCTTGATTTCAAAATCAACTGTTTCCTGAAGTTTACGAGCACCCTCTTCTTGAATTGTACCTAACTGAACTCCAAGCGTTTTTCCTTCTAACTGCTCAAGGGATGTCACTTCAGAGTCTTTTAATGTGATAAACATTTCACCTGAGTGATGATATTGAGTAGAAAAATCAACGTTCTGAGCGCGCTTCTCTGTAGCAGACATTCCCGATAATACTAGATCTACACGATTTGCTTGTAGTGCTCCAATTAGTCCATCAAATTTCATATCCTCAATTTTCAGCTCATAGCCTAATTCATCTGCAATGTATTTAGCTAAATCAATATCGAAGCCTTCTACTTCTCCAGATGTGTTACGAGATTCAAATGGAGCGAAATCTGCAGAGGTTCCCATCGTTAATACCTTTTTGTCCTCTCCTGCTTCGCCGTTACCAGATTCATTATTTTGGCCACATGCTGCCAATGCTAACGTTAAAATTAAAGTAATAAGTAAACCGAACTTTTTCATGTTGTTTCCTCCTAATATAACGTTTATATGATGTATACGAATAATTATTCATCTGAGTGAATAATAACACATGCATATAATTTTGAAAAGTAGCTTTTCTAATATAAAAATATTCAGATTATTCTTCGAACTGTATTTATAATTTTATTATTTTAACAAATCAATACGATTATCCATTCATTCTTTTCATTTCTAAGAATTCATTTACCACTTTTTCAAAGATTTCTTTATTCGTAAGTAATTCATAACCAGTTGAGGCAAGCGCAAGTGCCCCTTTACTTAAGATTTGATGAGAATTCTCAGTAATGGTGATATCTGCAAATTCTTTTGTATGAGCAACCAGACCCGGTGAATCAAGTCCAATATACGGATGAATAGCAGGGACAACATGACTTACATTGCCCATATCAATGGATCCATATGAGTCCTTTGCTTTTAATACCTTTTCCACCCCTGTAGCAAGTAGGTTTTCTGTAAAAATTTCGGATAGCGTTTGATTGGTTAGCATGTTGTCGTAACTAAGTTCATAGTTGGTAATTTCAACTGTTGCCCCTGTTACTAATGCCGCACCATGGGCAATATTTTTCACTTTCTGAACGACTTCATCTAGATAGCTACGGTTATTCGCACGTACATAAAATTGGGCAACTGCATAATCAGGAACGATGTTAGCAGCAATGCCCCCTTCTTTAATAATTCCATGAATCCGAACATCTGATGTCACATGCTGACGAAGGGCATTAATACCATTAAAGAGCTGAATCACTGCATCAAGAGCATTGATTCCTTTCTCAGGAGATGCGGCCGCATGGCTTGACTGACCTGAGTATGCAAATTGAATCGCATCCATTGCCAAGGAATCCCCACTTTCATAGGATTCATCAGCTGGGTGCAATATCATTGCCACATCAATATCATCAAAAATCCCTTGCTCCGCCATGGGAACCTTTGCTCCATTCGTTTCTTCAGCAGGAGTTCCAAGGACAACCACTCGTCCACCTATCTCATCAACCAATTTGCTTAGCAAAACGCCAGCACCTGCACTCATTGTTCCTATCATATTATGGCCACATCCATGTCCTACTCCAGGAAGTGCATCATACTCGGATAGATAGGCGATCGTAGGTCCTTCTTTTTTACTGTCGTATACCGCTTTAAAGGAAGTCACCCGACCGACAATTCCTGTTTCCACTGCGAAATGATGCTCCTTTAAAAACGCGACCAGTTTTTCCATAGATTTATATTCTTGATCACCTAACTCAGGCTCGTGGTAAATGGAATCGCTCATATCCCATAGCTTATTTTGTATCGTTTCTAAATGTTGTTTTAATTGATTGTTCATTAGTAACACTCCTTTATATGTTGATAGAGATATATTTATAAAATTACATAGCGTTAAATATTTATTCAACTTTTTTACTATTTTTCTAATATAATATATATTACTTCGAAATTCCAGCATATTTATTAGTTAATATTATTAAATATACAAAAAACCCTCTTTCCTTTAAGGAAAGAGGGTTTTTGATTCGTATAATTACCAAAGAAAATCGAATAAACTGCCTTTAAAAAGGTTTGTATCTATATTACATGTTGCTGCATCAATCCCATACTGCCAACCATACAGCAAAGAACCTTCAGGAGCCTCAGCCGCATTTTCTGGTGCATTTGCTTGAGTGGTAACATCTATATGAGGATAGGCCGTCCACAGAATGACCTTATTTTGTATCTCTTGATTTTCGTTTATTGAAGCTTGGTACGCATCAACTAATGCACTCTCCGGAGAGAATACACCATAGATTCCTGGTTCATAAGGAGAGTTCATCATCGTATCAAACCAGCCTTGAATAAAGGCCGAATCGACAGGATAATTTGGTTCAATATCTGCAAATATAGCTACTCCCTCTGGCACATTTAACTCTCCAGCCAAAGAGATTCCAATATTCGCTTGCTCTACCCCGTTTTCATAACCAGTTGCATTGTTAAATTGATTATTGATAAGAAGGATTTTTACTCCATTTGAATGCAAATATTCTACTTCCTCTATTGTTAACCCACTAGAAACGCCATCAATCGTTCCTAGATATCTACCCCAAACAGAAGGTTTTCCGAAATTTTCATTTACACAAGCGTATAGCTCTTCTGTCGTATATGATGCGGAATCGACTCCCCAAAAATCAGCGTTTGGATCAATAGTTGTGTTAGCTTTTTCATTTCCATCTTCGTTATTTTCATTTTCTTCCTTATTATTATTTTGTTGCTCTTTTGTACTTACGGTAGTAGCCTCATTTTGATTTTGACTGGATTCATTTGAATCAGATTGAAAATAGAAGATTGGAATCAGTAATAAAACTAACGCACTAATGAAGATGAGCAAGAAATTCCCCCATTTCAAATGATTCACCCCCTTGACAACAACCTATTCAAGTAAGGGAAAAACCGTTTGGGCGGAACTGAACCTTAGAAAAACAATAAGGGTATTCAGGAGCACTTCATTGTGACTTTGAATTTATACTAAGACTTCAATTGGTTGACTTTATAAATATCTCTTCGATGAACCAGTAGCTTAAGAATGGATGAGCTCGTATGTGGATCCACATGATTGGTTACCACTGGATTTACTCCAGTAACAATAGGGGTCTGCACCTCTTTTTTCAACCGGCAACGTATATTTTCAGATTTATATAGTCGATATTTATCTTTAATGGCTTCTTCTGTACGAATGTCTGAACCGACCATGATGGTTTTCCAAGTCAGTTTTGACCAAATCATCCACCCTACTAAAAGGATAATAAGTAACCCAATCCAGTTGAGTACTTCCACTATAATCCCTCCCGCTGCGAGTATTAAAGACTTCATACCCGCGAGAGGTCAGAGATTAAACCTGATTCTAGAAAGTGTACGAGCCTAAAAAAATGACCTCCACTCTATAAGTGAAGGTCATTTCCTCTTCAACATACGCTAGTTGAATTACACTTGTATAATAGCGTCTAAAGCCACTTTCATTCCTGCATTCACTGCTCTACCGACTACCTCATTATGAGGATTATACTCTTCTCGAAGTTCCGCATCTGCAAAGCCATCAATCGCTAAAATAGCTCCCGATTTAATTCCCTTCAAGGACGAGATAACAAAAAGAGCTGAGTTTTCCATTTCAACCGCGACAACTCCAGCTTTTTTATATAATTGATGCGGGAATTCAATAACACCAGAATAAAACGCATCAAGAGTAAGTGTCATACCTTCTTTTACCAATAGCTCTTCCACATTAGGTGAGGCTGCTTTTGTTAATGCCTCCACAATGCTCCGATCAGCAACAGCTGGAAACCCAGGAGGAACGAGTTGTTTTGTTAGTCCATCACAGCTTACAGCAGCTGTACTAATGACTAGACTGCCAGGCTGCACATCTTTTTGATAAGAACCAGCCGTCCCAACACGAATGATTGTTTGTGCACCACCCATGATTAACTCCTCAAAGCAGACAGCTGCCCCCGGTGCTCCTACTCCGTGACTAACCACTGCTACTTTTGTTCCTTTCCAGCTACCTGAATAACTATGGTATTCACGGTTCTCACCCAATTTGGTTGGATTGTCCATTAATTCTGCAATGATTTTCGCCCGTGCTTGATCTCCACAAACAATGACCCGCTCTGGTAAACAATCAGATGCTAATTTAAGGTTTGGCAGAAAGTTAGTCAAAGTCTTTTCGCTCCCATTCATCCTCCGGAATTGGAAGGTCCTCTCCTGAAAAACGTTCCTCTTTAAAAGGGTCTCCATTCAGATGGAATCCATTTTGTTCCCAAAATCCCGGTTTATTTTCGTCAATGAACTCAATTCCTCTAATCCATTTCACACTCTTCCAAAAATAGAGATGAGGGACCACAAGCCTTAATGGCCACCCATGCTTATCTGTTAATGGCTCTCCTTCAAACGAATGAGCAAGAAGAACGTCGTCATGTAACAAATCAGCCAATGCTATATTTGCTGTATAATCATGGTCTGCATGAAGCATCACGTATTTACTTTTAGGAGTGATCTCTAATGCCTTTAAGAAATCACTGAACTTTACTCCCGTGAATTGATTATCAAATCTAGACCAGCGAGTAACACAATGAATATCGACGGTCACGGTTGTTTCAGGCATTTCTTTTATTTGCTTATAGGTGAGTACAACCTCTTTATCTACCTCACCAAAAACCTTTAAGTCCCACTCTTCCAAATCGTAAACAGGTACGTCTCCTTCATGCAAAATCGGAAAACGCTCCGTTAACGCTTGTCCAGGTGGAAGCCGCTTCGCATGCTTGGGATCGGCTACTGGTACTCTTGTTCGTTTAATTCTATCTGCTTTGTTTAACATTTGTTTCACTCCTGTTCCTATCTAGAGCTTTGCTGACCTGATGCTTGAGATTCTAAGCCACGATCCTTTAAAAAGAACATCGCGATAATCGTGATCACGTATGGCAGCATGGCCGTGAATTGAGTAGGCATAGAAAACCCTTGTAGCCTGATACTCAACGCATCCATGAGACCAAACAATAAACTCGAACCAATCATGCCAATGGGATGTGACCCACCAAGCATCATCGCTACTAACGCAATAAATCCTCTTCCTGCCGTCATTCCCTCAGTAAACATCGTAACTTGACCAAGCGAAAGCTGGGCTCCTGCAAGACCACACAAAACTCCACTGGCCACAATGGCTCCATACTGAAGCACGGTAACTTTTAATCCTAAGCTTCTCGCCGCTGCTTCATTTTTTCCAACTGCTAAGATACGGAACCCAACGACCGTTTTAAACAAGAAAACATATAATAGTATCGCTGCAATAAAGGCAGTATACACGAGTGGCGAGTGACCTGATAGAAGATTTCCAATTACAGGAATATTTTCAATAAGTGGAAGGTCCCACTTCGGAAGTCCATTCATGTCTTTATCATAAAAGGCTCCTTTTACTTGAAAAATGGCTCGGAGGCCAAAAGTAGTTAATCCTAAAACAAGAAAGTTGATTGCAATACCGGCTACAATTGCATTAGCTTTAAACTTGATAGTCGCTAATCCAAATAATAATGAGACTAATACACCACCAAAGGCCCCGGTTAAGACGGCTACAATCACACTTCCACTATAATAGTTACCAACGATTGCGGAGAAGGCACCCGCTAGAATTAAGCCCTCCAGACCCACATTAAAGATACCGACTCGAGCGCATAACGCTCCTCCTAACGCAGCCAAAAGAATGGGGCTAACCATACGGATAGCAGAAGCAAATAGGGAATAATCAAACAGCTCCATTCACGTCACCCGCTTTCTTTTTAACTTTCCACCAGCTCAAGGTGAACTTTGCCGTAACGAATAAAATAAGAACACCTTGAATGACACTAGCAATTTCCAAAGGTACTTCTGTGTTACGTTCCATCCCCATCGCACCCGTTTGTAAGGCTGCCAGTAAAATCGCTGCTACTGCTGTACCTAATGGATTGGAGTTGGCTAACAGTGCTGCCATTAAACCTGTCCATGCATAGCCTGGGACGGTAAGTGCTCCCTCTACATATCGATACTGAGATCCCAAAACCTCAACTGTTCCTGCTAACCCAGCAATCCCTCCGCTAAAAAACATGCTAAAAAGGAGAACCTTCTGTTTATTAATACCGCCGTATTCAGCAAAGAAGGGGTTCTTCCCGAGCATTCTCACTTCATATCCAGAAGAAGTAAATTGGAGAACCACATATAAAATGACTGCACCAATAACGGCAATTACAAACCCCATATGCACGCTCATTCCAGCAAACAGTTTTGGAAGCCAGACTGCTTGATCAATCATAGGCGTTTGCGCTAGGGCAGCAGAACCTGACTTATCTTGAAAAGGTTCCGCTACCAAATAACCTGCGAACAAGACAGCAACATAATTTAAAAGAAGGGTAGAAATCAATAGCTGTACTTTATATTTCACTTCCATCCAACCGGCTAACAATGACCATAATCCACCAGCTATAAAGCCAGCAAAAAACGCAGCAAGCACTTTAACGATTCCAGCACCTGGTACATAAAGTGCTGCAAGCGCCGCGCACACGGCCCCTAATACCATCTGACCTTCTGCCCCCATATTAAACACACCTGCACGAAAGGCGAGAGCTAATCCCAAACCTATCAATATGATAGGGGTAGCTCGAGCAAGAGTGGCTGTTAGGAAGTAGAAGTTACCAAATGCTCCATCCCACATGACTTTGTACGTATCGAGAATAGATTGTCCAACAAGTGCTATGGCAAGCGCTCCGGTTAACAGTCCAATGAGGACCGCTATCATTGGTTGATATAAAGGCTTAAGCAGTTGTTGTATTTTTCGTTGAAGATTCATTCTTCTTTTCCTCCTGCCATAAGTACACTCAGACGTTCTTCTGTTGCATCTTTTCTATCAAGAACATCAACGATTTTCCCTTCAAACATGACCGCAACCCGGTCTGATAGTAATAAAATTTCCGAAAGCTCCGAAGAGACCAATAAAATTCCATCCCCACGGTTACGCTTTTCAAGTATTGCCTCATGGATATATTCCATGGCACCAATATCAACACCACGAGTAGGTTCAGCTGCAATGAGAAAATCGGTTTCAAATCCAAGCTCTCGTGCGACAATTAGTTTTTGTAGGTTTCCACCAGAAAGGTTCCCTGACTTGTCATCTAGCGATTTAACCTTTATCTCGAATCGGTCAATCCAAGTCTTTACAACCTCTCGGAACGACCTTTTTAAAAGAAAAGAATACTTGTTAAAGGCTTTTTTATGGTAATATCCCATCACACCGGTTTCTTCAATCGTCGCTTCCTTTGCAGCTCCCCATAAAAAACGATCCTCTGGTATATGTGCGAGCCCCTCTCTTCTTCTAAAGGCTACAGATTTACCAACTAGATGGGTGCCAGCTAAACGAATATTTCCCTGGTCAACCGATGTTAAGCCCGAAATCGCTTGAATAAGCTCTGATTGTCCATTACCAGATACTCCCGCAATCCCAACGATTTCTCCGCGGTGAACCGTTAATGAAAGCTGATCCAATATCGGTTTTGAACTTTTCCCTTTTATCGATATCGCTTCAAGTTCTAGCAGGGGCTCTCCATTTAATTGATTACGCTCCGAAAGCTGTTGGAGCTCTCGACCTACCATCATCGTAGCCAGTTGATCAATAGATGTGTCCACCTTTTTCACATTCCCTGTGACACGTCCATTTCGTAACACTGTCACATGATCGGCTACTTTCATAACTTCTGGTAACTTATGAGTGATAAGAATGATACTTTTTCCTTGATCGGCTAAGAAGCGAATCGTTTTTAATAGCTCCTCCACTTCAAAAGGAGTTAACACAGCTGTCGGCTCATCAAGAATGATAATTTCCGCACCCTGATATAGCACTTTCAAAATTTCAATCCGTTGCTGTTCTCCTACTGAACAATCTCCCGCTTTTTTATTAGGATTCACTTGAATCTTATATTGATCACTCAACTTTTGAACCTGTTCAGCTGCCATTTTTCTATTAAAAAATCCATTCTTAATGGGTTCATGCCCAATTACAATGTTCTCGGTAACTGTAAAATCACTAAATAACATAAAATGCTGATGAACCATTCCTATTCCTTGTACAATCGCATCTTGAGGCCCATAAAATTGGACTTGTTTGCCATTCAGCTTAATTTCTCCACTCGTTGGCTGTTCTAACCCATAAAGCATCCTCATAAGCGTTGTTTTACCAGCACCATTTTCACCAACAATCGCAAGAACTTCTCCCTTTTTTAATTGAATGGAGATAGCATCATTCGCAAGGAAATCGCCATATTTTTTGGTCATTTCCTTCATCTCTAAGCGATAAGTCATTGTTTTCCCCCCTGTAAAAATGGAAACCGACTACAATTTGCAGTCGGTTTGATTTTTTCAGTTTACTCACTTAATGGATTTTCAATCACTTTATTACCTGCAATGATCTCATCATAAAGTGCTTTTACTTGATCAATAGCTTCTTGACCAACAAAAGAATGTAGTGGTGTATTGCTTTCGTGTGTCACATATGTTAAGCCAACACCTTTTTCCTTAAGACCATACTCAACCACTCCAGGTTCAAAGCTACCATTAGCAAAAGCTTTTACCGTTTCATAAGCTGCTGCATCCGTACCTTTAAGCTGAGAAAGTACGACATGCTCAGGATCTACTTCAGTACGATCAATATCTTGACCTGATGTGAAGAAACCTTGTTCCTTTGCTGCTTCAAATACTCCTAAATCACCAACTGCTGAAGCACCAGCTACGAAATCTGCTCCTTTTGAAGCTTGAAGCAACGCTAATTCCTTAGCTTTAGCAGGATCTGAGAAGCTGCCCACATAGTTCACTAGGAACTCAGCTTCAGGGTTTGTTTCCTTAAGCCCTTGTTCAAATGCGACTGTCCATTTTTTCATTAATGGAATATCCATTGCCACTACCATGCCAACTTTGTCCGTCTTTGTTGAAAGTCCAGCAGCTGCTCCTAAAAGATAAGCCGCTTCATGTTCACGGAAATTAACACTTTGAACATTAGGTAAATCTACCACTGTATCAATGATCGCAAATTGACGATCTGGATTTTCTGCCGCTACCTTTTTAAGAGCATCTTCTGATTCAAAAGAAGACGTAATAATAAGGTCATAGCCTTCAGCAACTGCTACACGAAGATTTTCTTCAATAGCTGAGTGATCAGTTGATTCAATCGTCTTTAATTCCACTCCAAATTCCTCAGCCGCTTCTTTCGCCCCTTCATCCATTTGTTGGAAGAAAGGATTCACACCCATTTTTTCAGGAAGTACTAAGGCAATCTTTTTCTTTTCTTCGCTTGTTGAACTACTATTATTCTCTGATTCTTCTGTTCCACCACAGCCTGCAACTAGTAGAATCAATCCTAAAATCAATACGGAAAATAACTTTTTCATGACGTTCCCCCTATGTGTGTTTTCATCATATGCATGTTTAATACCTGATAATAATCTACCAAATTACAAATAAAATAACAACCCAAATATCGAACATTTATTTATTTTTTAAAATTAATGTTCGTGTTTTATCCATATATTTAATTTTCAGACAGTTTTTAACAATTAAAAAACACCTTTGTAGATGTGTCTTTGACAATCATAAAGGTGTTCTTTTATTTACCTATTATTCCATCCTAACTTTCAACATCTTCTCAATCTCATCTACAGGAACTGGTTTACTAAAATGATAACCTTGCATCATATGACACTTCATTTTCTCTAGCATTTCCTTTTGTTTTTGCGTTTCTACCCCTTCTGCAATCACTTCTACCTTCAACCGTTTTCCTAAGGCAATAATGCTTTGAATTATGGCCTTATATGCTGCATGATGTTCCATTTCGGTTAGAAACTCTCTGGGAATCTTTAATTCTGTAATTGGTAACTTCGGAAGATAGGAGAGAGAAGAATAACCTGTCCCAAAATCATCAATGGATAGATTCACACCTAACATTCTAATTGCTTTAAGTTTTTTTAACGTTTCATTCATATTACTCATTGCCACTGCCTCAGTGATCTCGATATTGAGAAGATCTGGCCTAAGTTTTGTTTCTTCTAAAACACGCTTAATGGTTTCAATAAGTTGCGCGGACTGGAATTGCTTCGGAGAAATATTTACTGAAATTCTTAATTGCTCTCCCCATAGCTTTCCTTGTTCACAAGTTTCTCTCAATATCCATTCTCCAATAGGGATAATTAGATCAGTATCTTCTGCAATTGAAATAAAATCACCGGGATATAATAATCCAAATGTAGGATGCTGCCAACGAATAAGTGCTTCTACACCGTACATTCGATTTTTTTCCGTATCATATTGTGGCTGGTAGTGTAAAACCAATTCATTATTATGAACAGCCTTACTAAGATCACTTCCTAATACAAACGTGCTTCTTGAGTCTTCTTCCATTTTTGGTTCAAAAATTCTGAATTGATTTCTTCCATTGTTTTTAGCTTTATACATAGCTAAGTCTGCTTTTTTCATAAGAGAAATAGCCGTTTCTGAATTCCCAGGTTCGAAGATTGAAATCCCTATACTAGGAGTGGATAAGAATTCATAGTTTCTTATCGAATATGGCTCACTTAATACACGACAAACAGACTCCGCCAATGTAACAACATGATCCCGATCTACAATATGATTAAATAGTAGCGTGAATTCATCGCCACCTTGCCTGGCTATTATTGCTTGATCACCAACACAATCCGAAAGACGCTTAGCCATATCTACAAGTAACTCATCACCTGCATCATGACCAAGTGTATCATTTATATTTTTAAACCGATCTAAATCAACATACATAACCGCTAACATACTATTATCTGTCATACCATCTTTGATTTCTGCATCTAAGACGCTCTCAAACAAAGCTCTGTTAGGCAACCCTGTTAACAAATCATGATACGCCATATAATTAATCTTATCTATACTTGCCTTTACATCTGTAATATCTTTCCCAATTCCATAAATTCCTTCAATCCTCCCGTTAATCACAATTGGCACAAGGGTAATGACTACAGAATAAGCCCTTTCATTCTGACTGATTAAAGTAACTTCGAACACTTGTGGTTCTTCTTCTGTATTTGAAAAATGGGTGGCCACCCGATCAAGGTCACTCGGACTAATGAACTGATAAAATGATTTTCCAATTAGCTGAACCGTTTCCATTCCAACTAAGTGTGCACAAGAGGCATTTGCACTTTGAAAGGTTCCATTCAAATGAAGGGAGAATACTGCATCTGGATGATATTTAAAAAGAGACATATATCGTTCTGTACTAAGTAGTAACTCTTTATTGTTTTGGTCATATTTCAATAGTAATCGGTTGTTTTCCACTAAGATAAATACTAGTCGAACAATGATAAGAAAAATGATAAACGTTGTACTCAATGTAAACGGAGTGAGTTCAATTCCTTCGATTTTATAGAAAAATAATAAAAGTACCATTAAGGAAGTATACAAAATAATTAATTTCCATAACCCAACCTTTGAAGGGCGAACTGCATCCGATTGCTGTTTATTAACTGGTTTCATATAGAAACTAGAAAATCCGACTAGTAATAGTGCTAGAGTAAATAATGGATCAAGCAAGGTGCCTGTCTCATATTTTTCTCTTAGCGTTAAATATATGTATCCAGAATCTGCAAATACTTGAAAAACTAGTCCAACCAAAATATAAAATAACGCATTTCTTTTACCAAAATCATTTGAATCAAAATATAGTATCAGTGCACTAAATAATAAAATTAGGTCCCCAATCGGGTATCCAAGTGAAACAAATAGGTAGGCTCCTGTGATCTCTGAGTTCACAATTAAGCTTTTCATAATGAAATGATAGCTGAGTGTGGAAGCAGATATCATAAGAATAAGTACTTCAAACATCCATCGCATTAACCGATGAATGGTTTTTACCTGATAAAAGTAATAACCTAATGCAATTAAATAAAACATAATTTGAAGCATATAAAAGATATCAGGCGACCCTGGATATGGAACATTCACAAACAAGAAGCTCTCATAATACATCCACAATATTTCTGCTATGAAGTAGCTAAACGTTCCAAGAGAAAGAAAAAACCAAAAATATTCTCTTTTTCCATCACTTTTTAAGAATCTAGACCACAACCATATACTAGAAATGAATGGTCCAACCGTAGAAATAATATTTCTCATTACTACTGTTAAGCGAATACTAGGATCTCCGAATATGACGACAAAATAGTACAAAAGTATGTATATGAAAATGTAAACGCCAATTGTTTTCTGATGTTTCGCCTTCATGATCTGCCACTCCTCTAGGCGTATAGTCCTGTCTTTTATTATACTCTTAATAGAAGTTCAGTTGTAGGCTAGCTATTTAGATTTTTCAAGCATTTCGCGAGAAATATTTACCAATAAAATATTTACCTTAAAAATGCAGGAGATTTATCATAAATTTGGATAGACTGTAGGTATATGACTAAGTGTGGTGAACTCATTGTCTTTCATTTTTGATTTTCTACTGTATACCGTTTCATTGGATCAAGTCATAGAGGCTGAGAAAGAGTTTTATGAAACCCTTCGCGTATATTGGCGGGACCATAACTACTTAACCTTTGACTGGTGGCTGCTCGTTTTTTTAAGTATTTTATCACCTATTGTTTGGTGGAAAACGATTGATACAAAAAGAATTACGGAAATTACTGCTTTTGGGTTGTTTTATGGTATTACGGCAATTATCCTAGATTCCATTGGCAGCAGCGCACTTGTTTGGGTATACCCAGTTCGGCTTACCCCTTACTTGTACCCACAATACTATCCTTATGATGTAGGGGTCGTAATCGTCCCGTTTATGTATTTGTATCAAAGGTGGGGAAATCACTTTAAACCGTTCCTCATCTCAACGGGAATCCTTTCTGCCTTTCTTGCTTTTGTGGCAGAACCCTTTATGGAGTGGTTACATATTTACAAAGAATTAACATGGAAACATATTTATTCTTTTCCTATCTATTGGCTACTAGGTCTAATTTGTTGGGTCATTTTAAAACGATTTAAAAAACTTGAAAGCAAACCATAAACAAATCCCGCCTTTAGTAAGGAGGGATTTGTTTGAAATCTTTTCTTGGATTAAGCGATTATCATTTCCTTAACTCATCTTACAATTCCTTCGTCATAAAAACACTATTTGGATCTTCTTTGTAATCAGCAAATGGTTCACAATACGTAAACCCATACTTGTCATACAATCTTTTAGCGGCTTCAAACGCCTCCATTGACCCTGTTTCTAAACTGATTCTTTTATAACCACGGTACTTTGCTTCTTTCATTAGATGCTCAAGCAACTGCTTTGCTACCCCTTTTCTCAAATGTTGGGGAGAGGTTTTCATTGACTTCACTTCCCCATGTTGAGGATCAAGCTCTTTCAGCGCTGCACAGCCAAGCAACTCTGTCCCTTCCCAAGCACTCCAAAACGTAATATCAGGTTGTCTCAATTTTTCTACATCAAGCGCATGTATACTTTCTGGTGGAGAATGTAATGTCATGCTGTGCAGATGATCACCTATTAACTCTGCTATCTCTGAACCTTTTAAATCATCCAGTCTAATATCCATCACACTCACTCCTTAACACTTGTTATATTTCTCCATTACCAACATTAAAACATAATCCGGATCCTAGTTTAAGATACAAATCCAGTTTTTTCATATATTTTTTTATAGATTAGAAACAAAAAAGCTACCAATTGGCAGCTAATCATTTATAAATAATGTCATCTCTAAGCGATGCTACTTTTGTTAAAGCCGTATCGATGTCTGCTTCGCTAACGCCAAAATGAGCAAGCGCATCGTGGAGATGCTTCGCAATCGCATCAAAATGAGCTGGTTGCAAATTCATCCCTTCATGGGCTTTGGCCATTGATTGTCCTGAATATTGATTTGGACCACCTAAAGCAAAGCTAATAAATTTAGTTTGATGGCGACGCTGTTTTTCCATATCAATGTCCTGAAAAAAGTGATTAACGGAATCATCTTTAAGAACTAATTCAGAATAAAAATAATCTACAACTTTTGCAATTGCCTCTTCTCCGCCAACTTTTTCATAAAGTGTTTGTTCCATGGTTATCCTCCTTTATATTCCAACAGAGGTATTTTCCACAGTTTTTACAAACTATTCATCCTCATTATTTCTGAGTTTGTAGCGCCAGTTTAATCCCTAAGCCGATATACACTAACCCAACCACTTTCCCCATCCATTTTGCACTTTTCTTCGTCTTTGCAAAAAGCTTATTACCGATTGTACTGGTTACTAACACTAAACTAGTTGTATAAGTGATACTCATTAACACAAACGTTAAGCCAAGGACTAACAACTGAATTGCAACAGGAGTATCCCCACTCTTTACAAATTGAGGCAGGAATGCCAAGAAAAATAGAGATGTTTTTGGATTCAGCAACTCGATTAACATCGCCTGACGAAAAGAAATATTAGGATTTGAATTACTTTCTCTTTTATCAATTGGTTCCACTTTTTGAGCTTTTTCAATAATGGCACGAATTCCTAAATACACTAAGTAAGCAGAACCCAAATACTTTACTATTTCAAAGGCAAATGAAGAGGTCATCAAAATTGCGGAAAGACCTAGTACTGCAGCTAATGTATGAAGAAAATCCCCGACTGCAATTCCTAGTCCCGTCACAATTCCGCTCTTCTTTCCACCTTTTATCGTTTGAGTTATCGTCAAAAAGACTGCTGGACCTGGAATTAAAAATAACAACAAAACTACAAAAATAAATGTTAGCATCTTAAATACTCCTATTCTTTTTCTCAGCGCTAATTTGTACTATTCCATCTCCCCATCACAAGGGTGTTATAATATTTCCCATCTGATAGAAGCTTGTCATTCTTTAATACTCCTTCTACTGTAAATCCAAACTTTTCATATAGTTGAATGGCTTTCTTATTTATTTCTAATACATGTAAATTCATTTTCTTCACTCCATTGAAATCAGCCCAAGTTATAGATTCTTTTAATAAGTTCCTTCCAATTCCATAACCCCAAAAGTCTTTCAATACACAAATACCAAACTCTACCTTGTGTGATAATCTCTTTAAATTAGAACCTTCACATCTGGAATATCCGACAATACGACCATCTACCACAGCCACTAGAAATATGTTTCTACTATTCTCTGAATCACTTTTTATTAACTGCTCAAAACCAGCAATATCTATGAATCCTTCTCCTTTTTCACGATCCATAAATTCTGTTTCTCCATCAATCTGCAACCTTAGTTCAGATAAAGTCTCAGCATCTCTTTCAACCGCTGACCTAATCGTATAACTTAGTCCATTTACCTGGTATTCTTCGTTGTTTATGATCACGATTTCTTTCACTCCTGTATTTTTACAATCCACTTCCATTAATTGGTTTCTATTTAATATATTCTTAATATGTTATTAACTTCGTGTTAAAAAGGATCTTATATAATGACTCATGTAAGGAAATTTCAAAGGAGGAGTTACTATGTTTTTAAAAAATCTATCAGTAAATAAGTTAATTTCAATTGATTATTATTCTAATGGTTCCTTAAAAACTATTAAAGGACGTGTTTACAAGCTCGATCTAATCAAACAGTCCCTGTTGCTTAAAGATGAAACTCACAAACCATTTACTATTCAATTATCAGGTATCAGGCATATTTATTAATTTCCACTACGAAACGATCTCCTTTATAAGAAATTAAAAGTAGTGGAAGGTTAATCCTTCCTCTCCTCCTACTGTCTTTTTCTGTTAAATGACCAATCACTTTATCCAAATGTTATAAAAAATGCGTAACCTAAGGTTAAACGCATCAGTTTAATTTAATCTCCTCCACCGCAGGATCCACCACCACTGTCACTGCCGCTATTGCAATCGCTTGAGTAATAATCATTAGAACTCGATCCAGAATGACTGGTAAAGAAACTGTTACTGTAGGAATTCGACCGGCGTGTTGGTCTATTGGTACCTCTTAACCCAAGAATAAGAATGAAAACGATAAATAATAAAAAGAATATGAAGCTATATACTATCAACATTTATATACCCCCTTACTTTTTATTAATGGCTTAGTAAAATATACGTTTATGTATCAAATAAGTTTCACTCATTAAAAAGATGGTGAAGCAACCGCTGCCTATCTTCAAAAAACTGTTTCATAATCGAATAATGATAGGTTTCTTCCAATTTCACTTCATCCATCCCCTCTTTGGTCAATTGAATGATTTTTGAATCGGGATAAGCCATTAATATAGGCGAATGTGTTGATATAATAAATTGAGATCCTTCTTTAATTAGCTCATTGATTCTCGATAACATGGAGAGTTGCCTTAGAGGTGATAAAGCTGCTTCCGGCTCGTCAAGGATATATAAACCGTTCCCTCGGAAACGTTCAGTGAATGCGGCGAAAAATGATTCGCCATGTGATTGTTCGTGAAGGGATTTACCGCCAAAGGAATCAATAATTCTTGGAGCTGAAGAAGGTTCTTTGTCTAATTCCTCTATGTTGGTGGCCACATTATAGAAGGTTTCTGCTCGGAAGAAAAAATGATCCTTTGCCTTATGAACCCCCTTCACAACTCGCAAGTATTTGTCCAGATTTGAGTGTGAATCATAACTTGAAAAATTAAAGTTTAAAGTCCCGCCCTCTGGATTAAATCCTAAGGCAATGGCAATGGCCTCAAGCAAAGTTGATTTTCCCATTCCATTTTCACCAATGATATAAGTAACATTCGGATGAAAGATTACATCCTGAAAATTCCGGATGATAGGTAAATTTAGAGGAAATTCATCATATGAAAAAATCTGTTCTTTTTTTAAATACGCCTCTCGAATGTATTGGGTATCACGGTTTAACAACATCCAACCTTCCCCTTTTCTAAGATTATCTACTATCCTTATTTTACCATCAAAACTATTATATATTTGTAAAAATAGACATTATTATCAATATGAAGAGGCAATAAGGAGTTATTTGAATAAAGACTCTCTTTCTGGGAATTTTATGTTATTAAGTGAAGAATTGTTTCAAATATTTTTATGACGGGTGATATAGGTGTCTTTTCGGGGCGATGCTCATAAACTGTACATGAAACTAATCAAAGTTTATAAACATGATAAGCCATTAGGGCAAGTGAGAGAACTGTTAGAGATTGAAGAAATTCGGGCGTTCTATCAAACCATTGAAACAGCAACTTTACAGTTAATCTACTACCGTATGACCAAAGAAAAACAGGGTTCTGGAATCATTCCTATTTTCGTTACTAGCATACCTTGGTTCTTTTTTCTTTTTTCAAAACAATTACAGGAATTTCTTTTCAAGGAAGGAAGTTTTCTTTTTCTTCTTTTTGGTATTTTCTATATGGTAACCCTTACGATAAGTGTCATTGTTCATTTTCGAGAAAATGCATGGGCAGCCGTCCATATTGAGATTATTCAAGATATTGTTAAAGAAAGGGAGAAACAGAACACGTAATATCTGCATGAAAAAAGGCAGTTCATTTCTCTATACTGCCTCTATAATTATTCACATTTTCTTATTATTCTTGCGTGTAGCGGTAAGAAATAACTGTAGACTAAAAAAAAGATTGGAATGCTATAGAGATGATTCCAATGGGTGAGCTTCATATATCCAACCTTGGCCACTGACCATTCAATTATAAAAGATAGGATGGTAAATATAATCACCAATTTCCATTTATTTTCTTTATTCAAATAATTCAAAAAAATCACAGCGAGGGATGAAGGAACAAAGCTGTAAGTTAGTAACTCACCAATTCCAGAATATCTGGGATGACCAAAATCAACTAGATCCAAAAAACCAGCAAAAATATTATCAGCTACCCATGTAGCCAAACCGATTACTCCTATAGTGACATAAATACCACGCCAGCTAATTTCCTTCTTCGGCATAATAAACACAAATAATAATAAGATAATGGCAAGTGTGATTGGCCACCAAAGACCTTTTGCACCAATATCCATCGATTTAAGAATTGAATCCATCTAAATTCCCCTTCTCGTTACATTTACTATTATTATGTTCTCCGACATTTTAATTGTCTAAACACAGTGACGGTTGCTTAACATTCTGCCCATCTATAATCTGAAGTAATCGAATGTTTTCCAAATAAAAAGGCTGTCACCTTATTTATAGTGACAACCTTTTCCCTCTTTTATTTTTCCCCGACAATTACCTGTCTTGTAAATGTTCCTTTTCGCACGATACATCGGTCCACAATATGAAACCCTGCTTTTTCTATAATTGAATCAATTGGTTCAATGGTGACAATCACGATTCTTTCAGCAAACGAATAGGCACTTTGAAGCAATTCAAGCTGTTCTTGTGGAGAGATAACGGAGCAAAGATTATAGGGCATATCAATAATTGCCACATCATAGCTTCCCGTTACCTTTCGAATATCCTTAAATAGAACTTCACAGTGGTACCCAAAGTGGGCAATATTTTCACGTGTTCCAGGAAGAATCAGGGGATTCACATCGCTCCCAACAATATCGATCCCCATCGATAAAGCCTCGACGAGTACAGTACCTATGCCGCAGCATGGGTCGATCGCTTTTTTCCCTGCTGGGTGCGGTACGGCAATATTAGCGACAGCTCTAGCGACACGAGTACTTAAAGCAGTAGAATAGCCATGCGGTTTTGTTTGGTGCTGTAACCAGACAGCTTCACCCTTATGATAATAACCAAATACCCATTTTCCATTAACTTCTACAATTCCGAACGAGATGTCAGGATGCTTTAGATCCGGCTCTCCTGGCACATGAAGAGCTACTTCCCTTTCCACTCTTCTACGCTCTTCAAAGCCTACTTTTCCTAATGAAAAAGTCTTCAAAAAAATGACCCGATAGGTTTCCGTTAATGGAGTTAAACTTTTCACCTTTGTAATAATCTCTTCCAATTCACTGCCTTCAAATATGATATCTATTCGATCCCGAATAAACGGGCTTCTGCTTGGATCTATTTTAATATTACTTTCTATTATATAATCGTCAGAGTCCTGTCCAAAAAAAGAACGCATCTCTAAGGCACAGAGCTCCACTTCATCTTCTTGACATGAATAATTGTAAAGGTATTTCTGCTTTATCTCGTTTGTATTATTCATGAGCTCATTCCCCTCTAAAAAACTAAATAACTCATCTAGTATACACCTTTATTCAGAAGATGTTTATTTTAGAGTGGGAAAGTCCTGGATTTTCTATAGAAAGTAGCCTAGTTTTGACCCTGGTTGTGTTCAAAATGAGCTATTAATTGCCATTCTTCGGTTAAAACTAAGAGGTACTTCTTCTAAATTAAAAATTAAATTGCGATTCTACAAATTTATTTGCGAACCAACCGATTTACTTGCGGTTCCCTTAACTCCCCAATAATTCCACAAACTCTTCCTCACCAATTACTTTTATCGCCGTGCCTTTTTCAATTAAAGCATATGCCTTTTCTTCTTTGGTGCTAATTCCACTTGAACCCACGATCGTTTGGTCCTGCTTACCGACGATTAAATAATGGGTTTTTCCGCTTACTCCACTCTTAATCGTTCCACCTGCATTCACTACTTTTTGCATCGCATCCTTACGATCAAGCTTTAATTCTCCAGTAAAAACAATATTCTTTCCGAAAAAAGGATGCTCTTCATTAAAGGTTTGAACATTGGCAGAAATCTCTGAGATCACCACTTTTTTAAAAGACTTTTTCTGCTTTTTCTGTTTAAAGTACGTTTGTGGTTTTAGCTCGGAGAACTTCTTAATTGGAATACTACGATAAGTTTTACAATACGATTGAAGTGATTTTTTATTTCTTACTGTTACACAAGTGGTAACTAATTCCGCGCATGCTCTTGCATCGTACAAGGCATTGTGATGATTTTCTAAGATGATATCGAAATGACTTAACCTTTCTACTAATGAATTCCCTACCTTTTCCCTGCAAGCCTTCGCACTCAGAGGAATGCTGCAAATAAATTCAAACTCAGGGATTTCAAGAGCATATTCCATCAAACAGCAGTGGAGAACACTCATATCAAATTGAGCATTATGAGCAATAATAGTCGCTCCTTCGAAATGATGTTTAATCTCCTCCCAAATCTCATGGAACTTTCTTTCATTCTTTACATCCTCTAAGGTCAAACCATGGATTTTTGTTGTTTCCTCGAGAAATGTTAAGGTTGGAGGTTGGATTAAGAAATATTTCTCATCGACAATTTGATTATCCTTAACAAAGACCATTCCTAATGAACAAGCGCTACTCATCCTATTGTTCGCAATTTCAAAATCTATCGCAATAAAATCCATCTTAAAAATAACCTCCTTAGTATCCATTTTCACTACCAACAATTTTACAGTGTCAGTAGCATTTCCTCTACCCTAAATGATTTCCTTCTAAAAAATTGAATAGAAAAAAGCCCTCATGAAAGGACTTTTAAAAGATAAACTTCTTCTGTACATAATAGCTAACCATAAACAGAATTCCTTCGGTAAAGCTTTTACTTGTAAAAAGTGAGAAATTACCAGTGTCGTTAAATAAAGAAATCATCAAATAGTTACTGATTAATATGAATCCAGCCAAGCTATAGTACTTAAGTATCGGCTTTAAATGCGATTGTTTTTTTCTATTAAAAACGATGTTTTTGTTGATTACATAATTGATAAAGGAACTGATTACTCTCGCACCAATTACAGAGACTAACAAATTATTCGAGAGATAATGTAACAAGAAGAAACAGATAAAATCAATTACTCCACAAGAAACCGAAGATAGACTAAATTTGAATATAGGAAGGTAGATTCGGATGGAATCAAGAATAGGGCGAAAATGACTTCCTTTATTGTTATTTTCATAGACGGTTTGAATGGGCAAACTAGAAATGCGATAACCAGCAGATTTCGCCTCTAGCAATTGGTTCATCTCATATTCATACCTTTTCCCCTTAATACCAATTAGCCATGGAAGCATGTCAACAGAGAATCCTCTTAGACCCGTCTGGGTATCGTTTATTTTATATCCAGCTACAAATGAGAAGATGGTTCTTGTTACTTTATTTCCTATTAAACTCTTTAGTGGAACTTCGCCTACAAATTCCCTAGACCCTAATACAATGGTTTGAGGCTGATCAGCTAACTCTTGCGCAACACGCTGAATATCTTCCCAACGATGCTGGCCATCGCAATCGGCACACACTACCCCATCTTCATTTGGATAGTGCGTGTAAATATGGGTAAAGGCTGTTTTCAGTGCGGCTCCCTTCCCTTGGTTTGTCTCATGGGTTAAAACCATGCACCCTCTTTGTGCTGCCTGTTCAAAAATACCTTCACACTCCACCGAACTCCCGTCATTCACAATAAGTACCCGATAGCTACTGCTTTGTTGAACTTCTTCTATCAACTGAAGCATTTTCTCATTTGGTTCATAAGCAGGAATAACTATAATCATAGAATTCACCTCTCTTACTGGATATAGATAATATCACTTACTTCACGTTCCTCCCCTTTACCTCGAGGATTATTAATGACTTCTCCCATAAAGTACATGGTTGACGAACCACCACCGTCCAGGTTATAGGCTTCCGTAGCGCCTAAGTCTTCAAACACTTGAGCAAACTCACCTAAGGTTAATCCCTTTGAATATCCTTCACTTCTGCCATCCACGACGACAAACACATAATGATTTTCAGATAAGATACCTACCCCTGTTCTCGGGTTGGAGTCCTCAATCGAACGATTTCCAAAATTCTTATCAATGCTCACATCTCCAAAATCTTCAATGGCCACTGAATTTTCAACGAGAGCAGGCCCAAAAGAGAAGGTTTGTGTGACTCCTTCAGCAATTAATTCCTCTGCAGAAGTTTCTGTCTCTTCATAGATTTTCATGGATCCATCCTCATAAAAAGCCACCCCCGTACGTGCTGGATTATCTCTAAAAATTTGTCCATTCCGGATCGTTATCCCATCTTCACGAAATCCATAATAATCCCCGTTAATCGCAAAAATGGCGTTATTATTACTTGCAATTTCGGAAGTTACTTGGACTATGTTATTTCCAAATTGGTTATTGGCAAATGCTGACTTCAAACTACTTGAATCGGTTAATTGAACATCGGCTACATAATACACAACCTGATCACTTCCTGAACCAGTCACTACTTTCTCAATTTCAATCGACTTTGTATCGCTGGTATAACTTAAATCATCCGCTTCATAGGTCTCGTCCACGGTTGTAGTAGTTTCACTAGATGTGGTTGTTGAGTTTGTTGTTTCGGAACTGACAAGTGCATTTTCTACCTCAACATGCTCAATCAGGTAGCGGTCAGCTAATAAATATAGAATCAGTGCAACACTGGCAATAACTAGTGAGATGTTTACTATAAGTTTTCTTTTTTTCAAGGTGAAGACACCCTCCTTTGTTTCTCCTAAAGCTTTATCTAGACAAATTATAGTCAGCAAATATGGCGGAACTATGTCCAAAAGAGGAAGAAACGGAGAAACAAATGGTAATAAAAAAAGCCCATTCAGTTGTTTACTGAATGAGCCTTCTCCCCTATAAATCTACTTACTATTCTTTAAGTACTTGTTCCATTTTCTTTAATTTTCGATAAATAACGGACCGATCGACACCAAGCTTTTTAGCTGCTTCCGTTCCATTTCCATTGCACATGTCCATGACATGGCTTATACATCTTCCTTCTATTATTGCCGTAAAATCCTTCAAGTTAGAGAATTTCTCAATATTTAAATTAATGAAATGGTCTAGTGTGAATCCATCCGATACCTTATCTTCTAGCAGGGGTTTAATTTCCACATTCTCAGTAACAACCAATCGCTCAACGTAATTTCGTAATTCCCTGGCATTTCCTGGCCATTCCATTTTCATTAACTTTTCGAATTGATCTGCACTTAGAGTGAATTTTTTTCCATAGCTTTGATTAATTTGTTCAATAAAATAAGAGATTAACCCGACAATATCTAGTTTTCGATGTCTAAGAGGTGGAATATGAATCGGGACAACATTGATGCGATAATATAGATCTTCTCGAAAATGACCTTTTTTCACTATTTGCCAAAGATCTCTATTGGTGGCAGTGATAATCCGGCAATTAATTGGCACATTGCTCATTCCGCCTACTCTTCTCAGCTCATTATTTTCAATGACTCTTAATAATTTTGCTTGCATATCCAACGGCATTTCAGCAATTTCATCTAAAAATAAATAGCCATCATTTGCCTCCTCAATCATGCCTTTTTTCTCTTCAATTACTCCTGAATAAGCTCCTTTTTCATACCCAAATAATTCATATTCAAATAAGGAGGGTGGGATGGTTGCACAGTTAATCGTTACAAATGGGCCAGCTGATCGATCACTCTTTCTATGAATATACTTTGCAACTACTTCTTTTCCTGTGCCAGATTCACCGTAGATTAATACTTTGCTATCATAAGTCGCAATTTTATTACAAACCTTGATGATTTGCTTCATGGCTATGCTTTCTGCAACAATCCCTGGTTCTTTTTCTACTTTAAACAAATCGTATACATTGGGACCGAAATCATTTGGAATGTTGTGGTTAATCTCAATAACCGGCAATTTCCCATTGTATTTAACAGAAGTTGTCACAACCAGCTGGACCTCGCCATCCTTATCGAGGATAGGAATGGCCATAGACTTCACATTAAACCCTCTGTTTGTGCTTACAATCTTACTGACTTTTTGTTTCATCTCAATTGCTTCCATCGTAATGGAACGATTGTAGTAACCCGATTTTACTAAGTCATTAACATTTGATTTTAATAACTCTTCTAAAGTTATGCCAATGGTTAACGCAGTAAATTCGTTAGATATTAAAATATTTCCTTTTCCGTCTGTCACAAATAAAGTTGAGGGTTGATCATTGATATTTTTATCAACAAAAGGTTTTTTGGGCTTTCTTGACGTATGATTTTTCATAATCGTAAATATCAATCTCCTCATGTTTTTTCTTTCATTATATATGGGAAACACTGAAAGATAACAGTGTACATATTATGACAACAGTCTTTTCCAAAAAAATAGCCAAATAAGATATCCACCCTATTTGGCTTTTTCTTTGTATTAATTTAAGACTAACTCTTGTTCAAAAACAGTGATTTTCCCGAGGTTACTTAAAACCTCTTGAGCTTCTTTAAACATGCTAGTAATCATTTCTTCTACAGTAGTTATTTCATTACAAAGGCCGCAAATTTGTCCAGCCATAACAGAACCTTGATCAGTGTCTCCCTCAAAAACAGACTTACGTAATGAACCTAAAGATAGCTTTTCTAATTCATCACGTGAAGCATTTTCTCTTTCTAGCCTTAAGAATTCGTTGATCATGCTATTTTTTATACTTCTTACAGGGCCACCTAAGCTACGCCCAGTAACCGTGGTGCTCGTGTCATCCGCATGAATGACAGCAAGCTTGAAGTTCTCATGTGTTGGACATTCGACAGTCGCTAAGAAGCGTGTACCCACTTGAACCCCTTGAGCACCTAAAGCAAACGCAGCTGCCACACCGCGTCCATCACCAATTCCTCCTGCACCTATAACAGGAATGGAAACAGCACTGACTACTTGTGGTAACAGAGCCATCGTTGTCGTTTCACCAACATGTCCCCCAGCTTCAGTTCCTTCAGCTACAATTGCATCCACACCTAGTGCTTCCATTTTCTTAGCGATTTTAACGGATGGAACAACTGGAATAACAATAATTCCATTCTTTTTGAACGTTTCCATGTATGGTGCTGGAGTACCTGCACCCGTTGTTACAATTTTTACACCTTCTTCAATAATAACTTCAATTAATTCTGGGATATTATGCATCATGAGCATTAAATTAACTGCAAATGGATTGTTAGTGATTTCTTTTGTCTTTCTAATCTCTTCACGAAGCTTATCTGCTGAAAATCCACCTGAACCGATTATCCCTAGTCCACCAGCATTTGAAACTGCTCCTACTAATGGAGAAAGGGCAATTTGTGCCATTCCACCTTGAAAAATTGGATATTTAATACCTAATAGTTTTGTAATAGACATTTGTTTTTCCTCCTTATGGTTATTAATCTTATTTAAGCAACCTGAGTATGATCAGGAGTATTGGATTGTTTTTTATTTTCTAAAGCTTTAAACACAAAGGTTAAACCAAAACCAACTAACGAGATTACTAGAGCGATATAGAATGCGTTGGTAAACATTCCATCATTCGCTGCGGCAACCGTATTTGCTATTCTTGGACCAAAGAAGGCTGCACCTGAATAACCAATGAATGTCACACCATAATTGACTCCGTAGAATTTCATTCCGAACTTTTCTCCAACGATAGATGGGAAAATTCCCATTGTTCCGCCAAAGCATAAGCCGATCCCGATGATAGCAACCGCAAATCCACCAACAGAAGTAGACTTCGCAATTGTGAACATCATGACAGCAATCACCAAATAGATGATCATTAAACAATTAATGCGTCCAACTTTATCAGAAACAGCTCCCCAGAAAATACGGCCCATACAGTTACTAAGAGAATAAAGACTTACAAATAATGCTGCTGTTGCTGCTGATAATCCAAACATTGTTTGTCCGATGACAGATGCATTTGATGTTACCATCATGCCTGATAAAGCACCGATTAAAAACATACCAGCAATCACATAAAAGATTGGCTTTTTAATCATTTCATTCCAATTGATGTTTACCCCGCCCTTATTTCCTGCGGCAACTGGAGGTGTCCAGCCTTGTGGAGTATAACCAACTGGGCAAGCTTTAAAGAGTGTACTGCACCCTAAAATAATCACTAAAAACGCAAACCCCAAAGTAATAAGGGCTGATTGCACCCCATTAGCAGTAATTAAAGCATTGGCTACCGGTGCAAGAATAATCGTTCCACCACCATACCCAGCTGTTACAATACCTGTTCCAAGACCTCTTTTATCTGGGAAAAGCTTCACCGTATTACCAATTGTCGCTGAGTACACAATTCCTTGCCCAACTCCTGTAATTACTCCGTACGTGATGTATAACATCCAAGGAGCCGTAGCAAATCCGGATAATATGAATCCTGCACCAAACATCGATCCCCCTATTAGAATGGCGAGCTTTGCTCCACCCTTATCAACGAGTTTTCCTCCTAGAATCATCGGAATCGGTGAAATGGCAGCATTGATGGTAAAAGCCATCATGATTTCTCCCATGGAAGCTTGAAATACGTTCGTTAATGGCAAAGCAAAAATACTGAAAGCGTATATAGCCCCGACGCAAATGTTAATGATTGTAGAAACAACTAATATCGTCCAACGATTAAGCTCTTTATTCATTGATATTTCCTCCGCTCTTTTATTATTAAACTAGCTCTAATTCTGGCTTTGTTTTTTCTTCAATAATGCTTTTTAATTTGCCCCAGTTTTCCTCAAACATTTTTGAGTCCATTTCTTTTAGGTTTGGTGAGATGACTGGTTCAAAATCCATTTGATCTAAAATATGTGTTTGTAAATCTACGCCTGGTGCAATTTCTGTTAATGTCATTTTTCCTTCTTGAAGTTCAAATACCGCGCGCTCTGTCACATACACAACTGACTGATTCACCTCAGTTGCATAAGCTCCACTGAAGGTGATTTGCTGAACCTTTTTAATGAATTTTTTTGCCTTTCCTTCTTGAAGGATTTCTAGCTTTCCGTCCTTTACAGCTATCTGAAGACCACCAGCCGTAAAGGTACCGGCAAATACTAGTTTCTTTGCAGCTTGTGATATATTGATAAATCCTCCACAACCGGCTACTCGTGTTCCAAATTTACTCACATTGACGTTTCCAAATTCATCTGTTTGAGCTAACCCAAGAACAGATAAATCAATTCCGCCTCCATCATAAAAATCAAATTGAGCGTCATGATCAACGATCGCTTCAGAGTTATACGCATGCCCAAAATCCTTTAATCCAGCAGGTACACCCCCAACCGAACCTGCCTCCGTTGTAAGAATGAGCTGTTCACTCACTCCCTCTTCAGCTGCTACCGTTGAGACACAAACCGGGATTCCTACGCCAAGATTTAAGATCGTATTTGGTACAAGTTCTGCTGCCGAGCGGCGAGCAATGATTTTTCGTTCATCTAATGGAAGAGTCTCCATACTTTCTACAGGTACTTTAATATGACCAGAGAAAGCTGGGTTATAATAAGTGTTTTCTGTCTGGAAATGATTTTCTGGTTTTGAAACCACAATATAATCAACGAGAATACCAGGAACTTTTATATCCTTAGGGTTGAGTGTGCCATTTTTCGCAACCGCCTCTACTTGGGCAATGACGATTCCTCCTGAGTTACGAACAGCCTGAGCGATTGGAAGTACTTCCATATGAAGGCCTTCTTTTTCAAGCGTTAAATTCCCATTTTCATCTGCAACCGTTCCACGTATTAATCCCACTTGGATCGGGAAGGATTTATAATATAACCATTCATCCCCTTCAATCTCTATTACTTTTACAATCTCTTCTTTTGTGGAAGGTGACATTTTTCCACCTTCTACTCGTGGATCAACAAAAGTTCCCATTCCAACTTTTGTGATTACTCCGGGACGCTTCGCTGCAATTTCTCTATAAAGCTGAGTAATGACCCCTTGAGGAAGGTTGTAGGCTTCACATTTATCTTCTTCAATTAATTTCGCCATTCCAGGAGAGGCAATCGCAATTCCACCAATCCAACGTTTTACTAGCCCTTCGTAGCCAAGGTGACTCATCCCCTTTTCACGTCGATTTCCTACCGCACTAGCATGCATGACTGTTAAATTTTTCGGGTGACCACTTTGTAAAAAACGTTCTTCAATGGAGATCCCCATTTCCTCCGGCCAACATGAAAGACCAAAACCACTTGCTGCCACTGTGTCTCCATCCTTAATAAGCTCTGCTGCTTTTGAAGCCGTAATTACTTTTGACATTTCGCTTCCTCCTTATGTGAATCATTTCACAATGTTATATAAAAAAATTTGTCTAACGTTTATAAGCTCCGATAAGAGTTTGTGAATCATTTCACTTACATCCTATGACAGGTACACCTCCTCGTCAAGGGTTCCAAAACCTTGAGAAATCTGCTAAAAAACTGTGGTTAATTTGCGAATTTATAAATATGCACATATGAGATTTGATGATTTTAAAAAAGAGGATTCAATAAATAGTACGCTTAATGAAAAATACGTTGCTTGTTATAAATGGCTTTTGGTTATTTTGCAATAAAACAACAAGTGGGCTCAGTCTCGGTATATTTACAATGCAAAATTTTACATATTTTGTATATAGAGAAGCGAAGAAAACGGATTAACATATAAAAATAATTTTTTATGAATTAGTTTTCTTCTAGATTTGCATTTATGCTACAGCTGAAAAACAAACTTAAATATACGAATCACTTTCACCCCCTAACATAGAATGTATTAAAAAGTCCTTAGGAGGTGTTCCCGCTGATTCATACAGTTAAAGCAGGTGAAACCCTTAATCAAATTGCAAAGGATTATCGTACCCCACTTGCAACCATTCTCAGTGCAAATCCATCAATAAATCCAAACCTCATTTATCCCGGACAATCCATCAATATTCCAGACGTTCCTTCGCCAGAGAGCAGTCCTTATCGAATTGATGTGAGTATAAATAGTCGCAATCTACGATTATTTAGAAATGGTACGTTTCAAAAACAATACCCTATTGCGGTAGGAAGAATGTTATTTGAAACACCGGTAGGAAATTATATTATTTTAAATAAGGCACCTAATCCCGGAGGACCGTTCGGGACGATGTGGATGAGCTTATCCAAGCAAAGTTATGGCATTCATGGGACGAATGATCCCAGCTCGATTGGAAAGGCCGTCTCAAAAGGCTGCATTCGCATGTACAATAGAGATGTAGAAGAATTAGCGAGGATGGTCCCAAACGGAACTGCGGTAACTATTCATCCATAACTTTGAGGAAAGATGTACCAAAAAATATGAAAAAGGACATTACATACTAGTTATATGAGTATGTAATGTCCTTTTTTGTTTTACTAAAGCCTCCTATACTTTAAGTAAAATAGTTCACAAACTTCTTGGTTTTGAAAAATAAGAGGGCTATCAACTATAAAAGACTACAACGAAAAAACTTATCTTAAATAAAATGTTTATCTATAATTATCTTTGCTCTTTCATCAAGCTGGAACGGTAATTCATTGATGGAGAAATATCTTAAATCCAAACTCTCACCATCATTCATAGCTAACTCACCATTTGTTTCTTGTGCTAAGTAGACACAGATTACGTTATAGACTTCATCACCGTTAGGATATTTATAATAAAGATTACTTCCAGACAAAATATCAATAAACTTAAAACTGTTTGCTTTTAACCCTGTTTCTTCACAAAGTTCACGTTCAGCAGTTTGCTCTAATGTTTCACCCATTTCCATTACTCCACCTGGCAAACCCCATTCTTTTGAATCAGAACGGTGTTGAAATAAATCTCTTTTTTCTCATTCATCACTACAATTGTTGAACCAACCAATATAAATGGTCTGCTACCTATTAACGCACCCGATAGTTCAATAAGGGAAGGGCGACAACTATTACTTTAGCTGCCGCCATTTTTATCAGCAATTAACATGTTCGACTTAACTTTTAATTTCATCTGCAATCGTGGGTTCTACAAGATCTTTTCTTCGATAAACATTTAAAATGAGTCCTAAAACAGCAGCGTAAAAGAGTATCGCACTGCCTCCATAACTAATAAAAGGCAGAGAAACCCCCATTATAGGCACGACTCCAAAGCTCATCAAGATGTTCCAGGTAGTAGGAACCGCAAACAATGTAGCACCACCTATTACGATCAATCTCCCATAGAGATCCTTTGTTTTGAACGCATTTTTTGAGATCCTTGAAATAAATATCAGTAGGATCAAACATAGAACGAATCCGAAAGCCCAACCAAGAGAATAGACGAGGAAGGGAAAAGCAAAATCTGTATGTGCTTCTGGTAACAATTGAAAATTCAACTCGTTGGAAAGTCCGTTACCAAACCATCCCGCTTCTGAAAGGACATTCCTAACCGCCTTATACATATATCCTGCTCCATTTAAATCGGCAGTAGGGTTTATAAAAGCAGATAATCTAGTTAACAAATAACTTTGACGTGAGGTCATGTAGAACATAATAATGAACATAATACCAGCCAATAGATTTGTTAGGGTCAGATTTACAGCTAATTTCTTATGGATTCGAGCGAAAGCAAACATCCCAAGTATGCAGAAGAAGTAAATCATACTAACCATAAAGTCTGGCACCATCATGTAGAGCGAGATGGGAATCCAAAATAAAACAAAAAGTAAACCTTGTTTTTTCCAACTACGAAACTCATTTATTTTGTTAAAAATACCAGCCCAAGCAAGAAAAAAGAAAAATAAGCTCATCATGGTTCCATCGACCGTCAGGCCTGCGAGGGAAACCCACTTCTTTGCTCCGTTGGTCATAATTCCAAAAAGATGAAGATATATATGGATCAATAGGCCTATCGCATAAAAGTATATCCATCCGTTCTTTAATTTTTGGTAATCAAAGAAAAGGAATCCAATGATTACAAGAATAGCCAGGGTGTACCAAATCGCCTGTCTCCCCATAAAATAGGTACCTGATAGGGAAAATTCAGGAATCCCATCAACTAACGGGAGAAAACTAATACCAGCAAAAAGAACAAATAAAACAATTAGAACCCAATCCATTTTCGGCTTATGTAGGGGATTTAATCTCTCCCCAATGGTAAATGGATTTCCCATTTCTTGAATCGCCTTTTCCTCTGCATCCTCTTTAGAATACCCTCTCTTTTTGTAAGATTGACTTAACTCTTGCAGATGATGAATAAGCTCTTTTTTTATCATGTTGTGGGCTTCCTTAGATTTCACTTTGGACGTTACTTTACTTAAAAATTCTTCAAATTTGGGAGAACTCATAAGGACGCCTCCTCTAGTAAGTGTTTAAGGGATAACTCTTGTTTTGATTTATCTTGTTTATAGGTAGCTAAGTATTTTTCCCCTTTGGAATTTAAGGAGTAATATTTCTTTTTGTTTATCCATTTTGAAGTAAGAATTTCTTTATTTTCTAGTAGATGTAAAAGTGAATAAAGCTGCCCTTCATTTTTTTGGAAAGTACGTTCATTTTTTTGAAAAAGTTGGGTAGAAATATTGTAGCCATCCTTTGATTCATGCTGAACCGATTCTAATATAGCTATGATGGTTTCTATCTTCCAAGAATGAAATTGTGATTGAGATTGTCTCATACGAATGGATTCTTTCACCGCATTTTTTCTTTCATTGGAAAAAGAAAAATCCTTGAAAATTGATTTTTTCATCGAACTCTTCAGGTTAGTAAATGGATCATTCATCTCCTAAACCTCCCCCTCGATCATCTTGTCTTTTAATAATTCTTTTGCACGCTTTAATCTAGTTTTTATTGTATTTATATTTACTGTCGTAATCTTACTTATTTCGGCTAAAGATAGTTCTTCATAATAATGCAGAAATACTACTTCTCTGTACTTTAAAGGTAAATTCATGACAGCATTTGTTAAGCTGTTTTCTTCACTATTCGCGATAATCTCTTCTTCAACCTGTTTTGATTTCGAAGGTATATAATCCAAAATTTTATCGCTAAGCGTTATTTTGCGATAATGCCAGCTTCTTAAGTAGTCCTTACAATGATTACTAGCAATACGATATACCCATGTTTTTAGTGTTGCCTGATAATTAAACTGATTTAAATTTTCATAACATTTTAAAAATATCTCCTGCGTTAAATCTTCTGCTGTCGTTCGATTTTTAACATATGTATATACGAGATGCAGGATATCATCGCTATATTCTTGCATTAATTGATCAATTATTTCCGCTCGCTCAAGCAACATACTTTCATCTGTCACCGCCAGTTGTTTTAGTCCATTCATCTTGTTATCACCCTCTCACATATAATAGACGTAGCTAACCTTCATTTGGTTTGAAAAAACATTGGATTTTTATGACCTTCTATAATCTAAGGTATAAATGGAAAAAGGACCAACCTCTTATAGGATTGTTCCAGAATGTTGTATATAGGTTAGATGGCTTATAATACTACTTATTCGATTAATAATACCTTACTTCTCAGAAGGAACTGCAAGTACAACAGTTCCTAAATTCAGAATTACTTATCGGCGTAAATCTGCGTTTTCCTGACGCTACCCCTTTTTTAACTATCCTGCCCCTTTTGTAGAACAAGAAAGAGAAATGCTTTTTAGGCATTCCTCAATTAATTAAAGTATATTTCTAAGGATTATTTAGTAATATTTAATTCTAAATATTCATCAGCTTCTTTAAATCCAAACTTCTTATACACAGGACTTCCCTTTTCTGATGCCGCAAGCCATATTTTTGATATACTAGATAATTTTACATCTTCAACCAATTTAGATAGTAGATTTTTTGCTATTCCTTGACCGCGATAATTTTCGTTAGTGTACATATTTGCAATGTATGCCTTTTTCCCATTCTTATTGGTATAGCTAGGTGGGAAATCATAAAAAATTACTGCACCACAAGCTATAGTTTCTTCATTATTTTCTACTAGCCATTGGATAAGCCTTCCCTCACTTAAAAAGAGTTGTTTTCGCAACTCTCTGGATTTATATTCTTCATTTTAATTAGAAATCCTTCTTCAATAAAACTGCTCCTTTTACTTAAGTGAATTAATTCACAATTTGATATTAATGTGTAGGAAATAATCTCTCCACTTACATAATAAATCCCTGATTGGTAAAAATCTTAATACCAACATAAAAAGGAAAGAGGTATTATCATTGTTTTCATCTACCAAAAAGAAGCTCGATATAATTATAAAGATGGGTATTGGAGCTGGAATTCTTACAAGTGTTTTCACTGGATCCCTTTTTTTATTTGCTCTTACGATTATTCGTAAAATTAATAAGATAAACCAAAAACTTGGGAATTAGCCCTACCTTTTTTTAATACGCCTTACGAGTCAAAAATGAAAAAAATTAAAGCTGCAATCATCAAATATAAATGTATACTTATTACCCGCCATAAATTAATCTCAGAAAAGCAAATGGAACATTGGAGGTATTTTCTTTGGGTGTCTTCGGCAAATCAAAAGCAAACACATTAACTGCTGCAGAGGTATCTGCTCTTTGGCTACAATATTTGGGTGATAGTATGGCTATCTGTGTTTACAAATATTTTCTTAATATTGTTGAAGACAAAGAGATTAAACCCATATTGGAAAACGCATTACAGTTAGCTCAAGGACATATTACGAAAATCACTGAATTCTTAAAGAGTGCTAATTTCCAAATCCCACTTGGATTTACAGAAAATGATGTGAATGTTAATGCCCCTCGTTTGTTTTCTGACCAGTTTTTACTTTTTTACTCCTATATTATGACCATACATGGGTTAACCGCATATAGCCTTGCTATTACAAACGTGGAGCGGCAAGACATTCAAAATTATTTTTTTGATTGTACGGTTTCATCTAAGGAATTGTTCCAAAAAATAATGAAATTAGCAATAAATCAGCCAAAATATACAAGTGTCCCTCCCATCCCTTCGCCTCATGGGGTGCAGTTTATGGATTCACCAGGATTCATTTCTAATTTAATCGGAGACAAAAGACCACTAAATAGTTCGGAAATCAGCACCCTTTTCTTTAATTCAACGAAAACTGGATTTATCAGCTCTTTAAGTTTGGCTTTTAGTCAGGTGGCTGTCCGTGAAGACGTTCGAAATTTTATGTTAAAAAACGTTAAATTAGCAGGGAAAGATGCTAAAAGCTTTGACGCAATCTTACAACAGGATCATTTGCCAATCCCTGAGAAGTGGGATACTGAGATTACTGATTCTACTGTAAGCCCATTTTCTGATAAATTGATTATGTTTCACGCAGGGTTTTTAGTTAATGCGGCTCTTACTTATTATGGTGCATCGTTAGGTTCCAGCTTCAGAACGGATATAATCGTAAACTATTCTAAAGTATTTACTCATGCAATGGAGGCTGGTGCTTTTTCTTACAACATTATGGTTAAACATGGATGGTTAGAAAAACAACCTGATTCCGATTGAAAAAGCTATGGTATACGGTTTCAAAAAAGTGAAACGGCAAAATTAGGTGTTGTACTATGGTACAGCATCTCTTAACCATTCCACCTGCCTTATGCACCCTCCTTCAACTATGTTCTATAAATTTCTTAATATTAGAAATATTATTGTAATAGAAATGCCATAGCCGTAATCGAATTAACACCTCCCTGTTCTTTTTCTCAGAAAAATATATGTTACGATAATTTAAAATTAGTAACCAAAGAACATGGAGGGTAATAGATGCTTAAAAAAATCATTTCAGGTGTAGCAGTTACTGTACTCACAGTATCGATAAGTGCAAATGTACAAGCTTCTACGATTACGGTAAAGAAAGGGGATACCCTTTGGAATCTATCACGTGTGAATAATACAACTGTAGAAAATATTAAAACGTTGAATGATCTTACTACTGACCTTATTCACCCTGGTGATGTTCTAACCCTTGCTCAACATAAAAAGTATACTGTTAAGCAAGGGGACACTTTATGGGACATAGCCTTAGAACATCAAGTAACAGTTTCACAAATGAAAGAATGGAACCAATTACATAGTGACCTTATTCATCCGGGATTAAACCTATTAATCTATGAAGATATTAATACTTCTAAGACGGCTATAACTGAAAATTCAGTGGAGCCTGAAGCACAAGAGTCAAAGGAAAGTACCTCCACAGCAAGTGCTCCATCAACAAACACAGCAACTTCAAAGGAATTAATTATGGAAGCTACTGCCTATACAGCTTCATGTGAGGGATGTTCTGGTATTACCGCTACTGGAATTAATCTAAAAGAAAATCCAAATGCAAAAATCATTTCAGTGGATCCTACCATTATTCCACTTGGTAGTAAGGTTTATGTGGAAGGATACGGTGAAGCTATCGCCGGAGATACCGGCGGGGCCATAAAAGGACATAAAATTGATGTCTTTATTCCTTCTCAACAGGATGCAATCAATTTTGGAGTAAAACAAATAAAAGTCACAATTTTAAACTAGAAATCAATAAATCCTCATCTGGTATAAAGATGAGGATTTTTTGATTATACAGTCTATCACTATCGTAAAAAAGTAAGTGTCGAGCTAATTTCATATAAATGATTTTGGTCTGCCCATAGAATGAAATAATTATAGAAGGTGTCTCCGATTTGAATCGGTTCTGGATATCGGACAATCAGTGCTGCTTGCCCTCTCATTTCAGGGGATTGATCTTCTGACGGAAAGATATAGCAAGCCTCCTGAGTTTGTATGTTTGTCTGTAGGATAAGTGGTTTGGTACCGTATGGAAGTAGTTGGTGGAAGGCTTCATTTTGACAGACGGTGTGAATGGGTTCATCGGAAGATATGGCTGCTACTTGAAAAAATCCATCAGGACCTTCATATCTTTCATCACTCTCCTGCTTCCAGTGTGCCGGGTATTGAAATTGGATGTTAAAGCGATCACTTGTAAATGTCTTTTTCAAAGATGAAATGGGAACAGGTGACCATTGTAAGGAGGTAATTTGTCCTCCGTCCACAATCTTTATCGGAACGGGATGGCGTAAATCTAGCACCCACATTTCTCTCCCTATTCCTTCTCCATTACACCCGGATAGATAAGCTAATTTTGGTGATTCTGGCGACCAAGTAACAGGGGTTGCGTAACAAGACGATATGGCTACCGTCCGGTCATTTTCTCCTTTCCTACCTGTGGTACGAATCAATGAGAAATAGCCTACATCTTCAAAGGCTGTCGCACTATAAGCAATTGTCGAGGAATCTGATGACCATACGGGATAATAATTTTTCGCAAGCGGGCCTCCCTTCACCTCGAAAATCTGTCCACTTGAAAGTTCGATCGTATAGATAATAGAAATACTCACACCCGGACTCGTGTATAAGGCATATAAACCATTCGGAGATAAGCGAACATTGTTTAATCTTCCACCCGTGTTTTCAGTCATTTGCTGTTTGTTGGTACCATCCGTAGCCATAAGATAAAGCTGACTAACACCCAATTCATCAGGAGCTTGATAAAGGAGCTCGCGCCCATTTGGAAACCACTGAACATCGGTCGCATTTACTGCTTCTATTCGTTGAACCTGATGGGTAGACACTCGATATAAGATGATTTGATTATTTTTAACATAAGCAAGCCTTTGACTGTCTGGTGACCAATCTAAGATGATCCCTTCTCCTTCAGTGAATTGGTCAATACTAGAGGTGCTCCCATCCCCTGCATCGAGGATGAACAAGACACCATTTTTTCCTACAAAAGCAATCTTGGTACTATCCGGTGACCAAAATGGAGTAGTATAGGATTCTCCTAATCCATTAGTAAGCTGAATATTTTGCCCGTTCCTGAGATTATACACCCAAAGGTCGTAGCTACCACCACGATTAGAAGTATACCCAATCATACCAAGATCCCCAGGTGGAGCATAAGGAATTTTTAATCGCATTCCTGGTGCAAGATTGTAGTTTGGAAGTTGGTTGACCTGTCGTATCAGCTCATAGTTACTTTGTCCCCTTGTGGTGACGTTGTATTTGTTTGCAATTTGAAACAATGTATCTCCAGGCTGAACGACATAGAATGGATTTCCGGGAGGTACCGTTAGCAATTGCCCCACTTGAATCGTATAGGGCGGCTGAATCTGATTTGCTTGAATAATAACAGATTGGGGCACACCAAATGTTTGAGCTATGTTAAAAATGGTATCACCTGATTTTACCCGAACTCTATTCACTCCCGGTGGCACTGATAGTTGCTGACCAACATAAATCGTATAGGGTGGCTGTATATTATTAGCGGCAGCAAGAGATTCGTAGGAAAGCTTCCATCGACTAGCAATTTGAAAAAGTGTATCCCCAGGGCGGACCGTGTAAAAAAGTTGCATAAACACTCCTCCATTAAACGAATGCTTTATCTGCCTATATGCTATTCATGAATAGACGCAAAGATTCATCTTATCTAGGTAGAGAAGATTTTATAAAAAAGAACCCAGGGATTCCTGAGTTCTACGATACTTATAAACTAGCCACTTCTTCCTTCACAACAAGCACCTTTTTCTCCCACACTCTGCTTCTCCATCTAAAATACATCACAATTCCTCTCAGCCACTCGTCAACAATAAAGGCGATCCAGACCCCATAGAGCCCTAATCCGAAGTGGATGCCAAGGACATATGCGACGGGTACACCGATTACCCACATGGACAGAACTCCCATTTTTACGGAGAAAGTCGCATCGCCGGTGGCCCGAAGTGCATTGACCACTAATAGATTAAACGTTCTTCCCGGTTCAAGGATTAAACAAAGCAACAACAGTTGACTACCAACATGAATAATCTCCATGTTATCTGTAAAGATGCTCATTAACGGAACTCGGAACACCGCAACAAAGATCGCAATCAAGATGGTGATTATAAAGCTAGATTTTAAGCTTTTAAGAAGTTGGCGATACGCTCCGTCAAAGTCACCGGCACCCACACGATAACCGATTAAGATTTGAGTTCCTTGTCCCATTGCGAGTCCGAACAACAAGATGAACGTCATAATGTTCCAGGTGTAGACTCGAGTCGTTAAAGCCACAGCTCCCATTAAGGCAGTAATAGCGGTAATCGCCATTTGACTGGTGTTATAGCATAACTGCTCGCTGGCGGCAGGTACCCCTATTCGCAGAATCTTTTTGACCTTTGATATGTCAAAATGGATATAATCGTGAAGCTCGACTTTGATTGGAAGTCTTTTATACATCAGATAAAGAGCAATAACTAGCGCAATCGCTCTACTTATCGCAGTTGAGATTGCTACTCCCTCAACCCCAAATACAGGCAGGCCGAACAAACCGTAAATTACTAATGCATTTCCGATTAAATGGATGATATTCATGATTAGAGATACAAACATCGCATCTCTCGTAAACCCATAAGCTCGTAAAATAGACGACACGGTGACAAGCAAGGCTTGTAAGAACAAAGTGGCACCTACGATAGAAAGGTAAGAATGACCAATAGATGCTAAGTGTTCTTCGAGCTTGAAGAGGTCGAGCAGTGGCCCTTGGAAAATAAACATCAGCGCACTTACCACAAGACCGATAAATAAATTAATCGTAATAGAAATACCCGCGGTCTCCTTTGCCTCTAACCTCATTCCTGCCCCTAAGTACTGGGATATCAGAACCGCTGTTCCTGTTGAAGTAAAGGCAAAAATTAAAATCGCAAAGAAAACTAATTGATTCGCTACACCCACTGCTGCTACCGCATCATCTGAAATATGGGCAAGCATGATGGTGTCTGTACTTCCCATGATCGTCTGTAAAAATAATTCAATAAAAATCGGCCAAGTGATGGCTCGTAAGGTGAGTTTATGTGGTTCATTTGATGATCTTGTTTTTCCCATAGTTAACCCTTCTTCTGTAATTTTAGGTCAAAGAAAAAATCCATATCAAAGGTTGATATGAATTTCTTCCTTATATCCTTATAAAGATCACTCCGGTTTTCCAAAATATGGAGTCCCATCTTCTTTCCACGTAAACACTTGAGCTCGTGTATGTCGATTCGGATCGTACAATGGATCTCCCACAATCTCTGTATATGTTCGTGCATGATAAACAAGAATATCCCCCGATCCATCTTCTGAAACCGTAAAGCTATTATGCCCTGGACCATATTGTCCCGCTTCACGGTTCGTTTGAAATACGGGCTTATCCGATTTCGTCCAGGAGTTAGGATCTAATAGATCACTAGTTTCATCTGCTGAAATCAACCCCATGCAGTAGTTTTCATCTGTTGCACTTCCTGAATAAGAAATGAACACACGACCATTTCTTTTAATCACAGCAGCACCTTCGTTCACCCAAAAGCCAATCGTTTCCCAGTCAAACTCTGGTTTGGTGATCATCACCTGAGGACTTTTGATGGTCCAAGGATTTTCTAAAGGAGCGATATACAGATTAGAGTTTCCTCTTATATTAGGATCTTTCTGTGCCCAAACTAAGTATTGCTGCCCATGATGCTCAAAGGATGTCGCATCTAATGCAAAGGATTCCCAATCGGTTTTAATTTGTCCTTTTTCCTCCCATGTACCTTCTAATGGGTTAGTAGACTTATTTTCAATAACAAACACACGGTGATCAAACAAACCGTTGATAATTTCTTTTGACTTAGCAGCTGCAAAGTAGATATACCAGTTTCCGTTAATAAAATGAAGCTCCGGTGCCCATATTAATGAACTCATTGGCCCAGTCTCATGCTTTCTCCATGCTACAACTGGTTCTGCCTCTGCAATTCCATGTAATGTCTTTGAACGACGAACCTCAATGTGATCGTATTCAGGGACAGATGCGGTAAAATAATAATATCCATCAGTATGCTTGTAGATCCAAGGATCGGCTCTTTGTTCTAAAATTAGATTTTTATCTTCTGTTTTCACCATCATGGACTCCTCCGATTTCTTCTATTTCGCATCCCTTACAGGTACGCCAAAATTTGGTGTTCCATCTTCATTCCATGTAAATACCTGCGCACGTGTATGGCGATTATGATCCCACAGTGGATCACCTTCAATTTCTTTGTAGTTACGAGCATGGTAAATCAGAATATCCTCTGTACCATCTTCGGATACGGTAAAGCTATTATGACCTGGCCCATACTGACCATTTTCTTCACTTGTTTGGAAAACGGGCTTATCCGTTTTTTTCCAAGAATTAGTGTCGAGCAAATCACTATCCTCATCTGCCATTAAAAGACCCATGCAATAATTGAAATCGGTTTTGCTCGCTGAGTAAGATATAAAAATCTTACCGTTTCTCTTTAATACAGCTGCCCCCTCATTCACTAAAAATCCGATGGTTTCCCAGTCATATTCTGGTTGTGTAATCATCACTTGAGGACCTTCAATTTCCCAAGGGCTCACCATTTTGGCTATATATAGGTTAGAGTTTCCTACAATGTTTGGATCGCGTTGTGCCCATACATAGTATCTCACCCCTTTATGTTCGAAGGTGGTTGCATCAAGAGAAAAGGATTCCCAATCGGTTTTCACTTGGCCTTTTTCTACCCACTCACCCTCTAAAGGATTCGCTGAATCATTTTCAAGGACATACATGCGGTGGTCAAAAATATCATCTGCTCGTGCCGCAGCAAAGTAGATATACCATTTTCCATCAATGTAATGAAGCTCCGGCGCCCAAATATTTGCACTCATTGGTCCTGATTCGTATTTTCGCCAAGCAACAACCGGTTCTGCTTCTCCTAGTTCTTGGATGGTTTCTGCCCTTCTTAACTCAATTAAATCAAATTCAGGAACAGAAGCAGTGAAATAATAATAGCCGTCTGTGTGCTTATACACCCATGGGTCTGCTCGTTGTAACAATATTGGATTGTTTAATGTTTCTACCTTTTGCATGGTCTTCACCTTTCCTTATTAAACAGATTGAGGACTCACTTTTGCCACTTCATTCAAAAATTTCAATGCTGTAAAGCGGTTACGGAGGTGGTGTGCTTCTTGTAAGCTTCTATTCACTAACTCTTCACTGATTCCAAGCTCTACGGGAGAAACGGCACCATTTAACTTTTCTAATATCTCCCGAAGCCTCTCTGTCTGAGGGATTTCTTCATAAATAGATCGGATCACTGGAAGATGCTCTTGGATATTTTTAACTATGAATGGATCATCTAAATTCTCCATTTTCTTTTCTTCGGTAATAAGCTCTAGAAACTTGCGTTTATAAATATCAGCTAATAGTAATGTAGCAACAGATACCTTTGCTCCATGAAGAACGGCAGGACGGCCTAGTTTTAAAAACTCCATTTCCCAGTAGTGAGATAGATGATGCTCTCCACCAGAAGCTGGGTGAGATTGCCCAAATAAAAGCATCGCTAATCCAGACTTGATAAGCGCCTCAATTAAAATCCGAACACCCAACTGACCTCCCGCTTCAATTTCCTCGGCATGTTCCACACAATTCTCTAGGGCATCTCTAGTGATTTGGGCCGATAGAGGGCAATATGGTTCCCCAACCGCTATGTGACCAAGTTTCCAGTCAGCTAGAGAAGTATATTTAGCCATCATATCGCCAAACCCTGCTGCAATCATTTCTCTTGGAGCAGACTGTAGAATCGTTAAATCAGCAAAAACTGCAATAGGCGAACTCATCTGAAAGGTCGTTTTTACTCCGCGAACGATGAGAGGAGCACCTAATGACGTGAACCCATCAACTGAAGGAGCAGATGGTACGGAGATAAACGGAATTTTTAGCTTTGTCGCACAAAAACGTGTGATGTCATGAATCGTTCCCGCCCCGAAAGCGATGAGAACATCAGCTTCTGTCGGAATGTCAAGTAACGCCTGAACAAGGCATTTTTCATCGGCAACGACATCATTATTTTCGTCGGGTTTTAAAATCGTTACTGAAAAAGGAATATTCTTTTCTTTTAAGTGTTCAGCGAACTTTTCGACTCCAGCCTTATACGTTTGTGCATCTGCCACAATGACCACTTTTTGATAAGCTTTTCTTTGGATAAATTGAGCGGCCTCTTTCAGAGCTTCATTTCCAATCTTTATCGCTTCAATTGGAATCACATTATGATGATTTCCACAGTCACATTGTTGGCTTAAAGTCATAACGTCTGCTATATAATTCTCCACTTTGGTACTCCTCCTTTTCCTATTGCTTTTTAAATCGTACCGAACATATAGGTAGTAGTAGATGTAAACGGCTGGTCCTTCTCAATCACACAGCTAGGAAACTCTGGATGATGAATAGCATCAGGTAACCCTTGAGTTTCTAAGCAAAGGCCAAGATACTTTCGAGCGGAAACACCTCGGATCTCCCCTTCTGCTTTGATTTGGGTACCAGAATACAAAACCACAGCCACTTCATCTGTTTCAATCGTTAACTTTCGACCACTTTCTTCATCCTTTAGTACAATTTCTTCATCATGACGTGAGTCTAATAAAAATGGATGGTCATACCCTTCACCAGCTAGTTTATTTTGCGGATGGTAGGATTCTGCTCCTTCTCGTATGACACGTCCAGCTGTAAAATCAAACGGGGAATTCTTCACATCTGCTGTCTGGATCGGAAGAAGTTCATCGTTTAATTCAAGGTATTTACTACTTTTTATATATAGAGAGTGATCCAATGTATCACGTTTTAAATTCCCACTTAAATTAAAATAGGAATGGTTAGTCAGGTTTAAAATGGTCTTCTTGTCAGATACCGCTTCATAGCTAATCGTCAATTCATTATTATTGTTTAACAAGTAGGTAACGGTTAGCTTCAGATTGCCTGGGTACCCTTCTTCTCCATCCGGACTTAGGTAGGAGAACTGTACCCCTATTTCTTCTTCCCTTTCAAGGATCTCAGCATCCCATATGACCTTGTCAAAACCCTTAGTTCCTCCATGAAGATGGTTCCCATTATTATTTTTGGCTAAGGAAAAGGTTTTGCCGTCTAATTCAAAGGAAGCTCCTGCTATGCGTCCAGCAAATCTACCAATAACTGCTCCTAAATAATACGAGTCTGATAGATATTCATCGATGGAGTCATAACCAATCACTACGTTTTCCATCACTCCATTTCGATCGGGAGTGATGATATGAGTGATAATACATCCTAAAGTAATACAGCTGACGCTCATTCCTCCATCATTTACAAGTGTGTATGTATCAACGGTTGTTCCATTGATTTGTCCAAAGTATTCCTGATTGACCTTCATTTTCGTCCAACCTTTCCTAAAAACGATGAATATAAATGATTCTATATCACCACAAGGATGATATGGGAACTCACGCTTGTTTTTGCTTTGCTAGACGGATGACATTCCAAGATAACTTCGGTAATAGCGCTTTCACTCCACCGTTCTCATGTTTTGCATTTCCATTAGAGCGCGGAGCAACAGGTGTCCCCTGTGCTGAGTTCGTCTGTTTGATGTCATCATTCTCTAATACGATATGCTCAATCACTTCGTAGCCCTCAAAGTTACGGATATCTACTTCTAAATCTAGTCCTTCTTCAAGGTGACGGTTGACTGCAAAAATCGTTAATGTTTCATTTTCTTCATTATACACTGCTGTTGACTCAAGGAATGGTACATCTGTGAAATCTTTACTATCATATTTTGAACTTGAAATGATAGGGTTTAAGGCTACACCTCGACCATATACAGATGTGTGCATATATGGATAGAAGATGGTTTGTTTCCACGCTACTCCGTTGCTTTCTGTCATAATTGGAGCAATAACATTGACTAACTGAGCCAAACAAGCAATTTTTAATCGGTCTGCATGCTTTAACATCGTAATTAACATACAGCCTACTAGAAGGGCATCTTCAAAATTATAAATATCTTCAAGTTGCGGAGGTGCAATACTCCATGGTTCTATTTGTTTATCTGCCTCGTTGCTGTGATACCATACATTCCACTCATCAAACGCCAAGTGAATTTTCTTCTTGCTATGTTTCTTCGCTTTAATATAGTCTGCAATCGAAATGACTGAACGAATAAAGTCGTCCATTTCTAATGACAATGCTAAGTAATTAGAAATATCATTATCACGGTTACCATAGTATTGGTGAAGAGAGATAAACTCTACATGGTCATAGGTGAAATCAAGAACAGTCGCTTCCCAATCAGCAAAAGTTGGCATTTTACGATGAGAGCTTCCACATGCCACTAGCTCAATCGTTGGGTCTACCCACTTCATTGCTTTCGCCGTTTCTTGGGCAAGACGTCCGTACTCAGCTGCTGTCTTATGTCCAATTTGCCACGGGCCATCCATTTCGTTTCCTAGGCACCACGTCTTAATTTTATGAGCCTCTTTATAACCGTGAGAGATTCTGAGATCACTATAATAAGAACCACCTGGGTGATTACAATATTCTACTAAATTTCTTGCCGCATCAATTCCACGTGTCCCAAGGTTTACCGCCATATTTACTTCTGCGTTCACTAGTTTTGCCCACTGCATAAATTCGTTTGTTCCCATTTCATTAGTCTCCGTTGTACGCCAAGCTAGATCTAATCTTCTTGGACGTTGTTCTACTGGACCAACGCCATCCTCCCAGTTATATCCGGAAACAAAGTTTCCACCTGGATAACGGACAAGAGGGACTTGCAACTCCTTCACCATGTCGATTACATCGTGCCGAAATCCATGTTCATCAGCAGTAGGATGACTTGGTTCATAGATGCCCCCGTACACCGCACGTCCTAGATGCTCAATAAAAGATCCATAAATTCGATTGTCAATTTCAGAGATTTTAAAGTCTTTTTCTAAAATCATTTTCGCCTGATTTTTCATGTGATCTATTCCTTTCTGATTCCATACAGAGTATCGGGTTTTGTATGCTCTCCTAATCTATTTAGCTTACTTTTTCCCATTTTGGCTTCCCAGCAGAAGGACAGCTTTTGTTTTTAAACTTAGCTCGATAGCGGACAATACATCCGCTATGAGCACAAGTAGTTCCATATTGCAATGATGAACAGCCTTCACAAACTGTTAATCGCTCTTGATAGACTTCTTCAGAAACGATTAGGCTAGGCTGTTCTTCCATTTCTTTTATCAGTTCCTCTATCACTTCTTCAGTGACAATCACGCTTTCTACGCAGCCTTTACATAAGCTTTTCCCGTTCATACCTTCCACCCGCCTATTCTACGGATAAAGTAACCACACTCATTGGAGGTAACTTGATAGATAACTTGTTGTTTTCCACTGTAAAGCTTGTAAATTCTACTGGTTTCACCACTTCAGGTTGCTCAAAGGTATTGTGAGCGTTCATGCCTGTTGCCGTTAAAATAGTGCCTTTTACCTTTGAAGTTCCAGCATTCACTCCACGAAGGTCAAGTTCTAGAACAGATTCGTTTTGATGATCAATATTACATAAGCTCACATGAATGGTTCCCTCTGCATTTTTAGAAGCAGAAGCGGTTACTTGTGGAAGCTTTTCTCCGTTGTACTCATACTCACCAAATGTTGAATCTACAGCGATACGCTCAGCATCTTGGTGAACTTTGTACATATCAAATACATGATATGTTGGAGTAAGAATCATCTTTTCCCCTTCCGTTAAAATCATGGCTTGTAATACGTTTACGGTTTGAGCAATATTCGTCATTTGAACACGATCGTTATGTTCATGGAAGATATTAAAATGCAAGCCAGCCACTAATGCATCACGAATCGTATTTTGCTGATATAAGAAGCCTGGATTTGTTCCTGGTTCAACATCAAACCAAGTTCCCCACTCATCAATGATCATGCCAATCCGCTTATCAGGATCGTACTTATCCATAATGGTGCTATGCTTTGAAATTAATGTGTTCATGTGAAGAGCTTTTTTCATCGTAATGAACCACTCATCTTCAGGGAAATCAGTAGCTGATCCCTTTCCTAGCCAAAAGTCACCAGGAATGGTGTAATAGTGAAGACTTAAGCCGTCCATTAACCAATGAGCATTTTTCATTAATACTTCGGTCCAATTGTAGTCATCTACGTTGGCACCACCAGCAATTTTATAAATTTTGTTTTGGCCATAGTTTCGGACGTACGTTTGATAACGACGATACAGATCCGCATAGTATTCTGGTCGCATGTTACCGCCACAGCCCCAGTTTTCATTGCCGACACCAAAATACTTCATGTTCCAAGGCTCATCTCTTCCATTTTCACGACGCCAGTTTGCCATTGGTGATTCGCCTTCAAATGTCATATACTCAACCCACTCGGACATTTCTTGAACGGTTCCGCTACCCACGTTTCCACAAATGTAAGGCTCACAATCTAGTAATTCACAAAGAAGCATAAATTCGTGCGTACCGAAGTGATTGTTTTCGACCACTCCACCCCAATGCGTGTTCACCATACGCTTCCGGTCTTCCTTAGGACCAATCCCGTCTTTCCAGTGGTATTCATCAGCAAAGCAACCACCTGGCCAGCGAAGAACCGGAACCTTTAATTGCTTAAGCGCTGCTAATACATCGTTCCGAATTCCTTTTGTATTGGGAATCGAAGAATCTTCTCCTACCCAAATTCCTTCATATATACATCTGCCAAGATGCTCAGCAAAATGGCCATAGATATTTTTATTAATTTTCCCTTTGGACACGTCTGCATTAACGATTACACGATTACTCATTATTTTTACCTCCAGATAAACATTCCTTGATTTGGACATTTGGGGCTATTATTTCTAATAGCCCCACCTAGATATTTATTATCGATAAATAACTTCGTTCCAGCGTAGTTCATTGTTAAAGTCGTTTGTTTTTGTATCGTTATTAATAACAACTATTTCAATTCCTGTTAGCTCAGCAAAGTCTCTTAATTGTTCTGTTGTTACTTTGTAAGAGTAGCAAGTATGGTGGGCTCCACCTGCTTGAATCCAGTTTTCTACTGCTTGACTTAGAGAAGGTTGAGTCTTCCAAAGTACGCGTGCAACTGGAAGATTTGGCATTTCCTCTTCTGGTTGTACAGCATCTACTTCATTTACAAGAAGACGGAAACGATGTCCTAAATCAATGATTGAAGCATTTAATGCAGATCCTCCCATTCCATCAAACACGATTCTTGCAGGATTTTCCTTCCCACCAATACCTAGTGGATGAACTTCGATCTTTGGACGTGTAGCAGAAATCGTTGGGCAAACTTCTAGCATATGCGCACCAAGGACCATTTCATTTCCTGGCTCAAAGTGGTATGTGTAATCTTCCATGAATGACGTTTGCTCATTACCAGCAATAATCTTCATTAAACGTACCAATGCAGCTGTTTTCCAATCTCCTTCTCCAGCAAAGCCATAACCTTGTTCCATTAATCGTTGAACAGCTAAGCCTGGTAGCTGACGCATACCATGAAGATCTTCAAAAGTAGTCGTGAATGCTGAATAACCACCTTCTTCTAAGAATGCCTTCATTCCAAGTTCAATTCTAGCTTGGTAACGAATAGATTCTCTAACGGGCCCATCCGTTAATCCCTCTGGAACGATTGTATATTTTTCTTCATATTCAGCCATTAGCTGGTCAAGTTCTTGTTCAGAAACATCATTCATTCGTTGAACAAGGTCACCTACACCATATCCATTCACCGTCCAACCAAATTTAATTTGCGCCTCAACCTTGTCACCCTCTGTGACTGCTACCTGACGCATATTGTCACCGAAACGGGCCACCTTTAGGATTTGGCTTTCTGAATGAGCTACAGCCGTTCTCATCCAGCTTCCTACGCGTTCTTTTACCTCTTGGTTTTCCCAGTGGCCTACAACAACCTTACGCTTAACATTTAATCTACTTGTAATAAATCCATGCTCACGGTCACCATGTGCTGATTGGTTTAAGTTCATGAAATCCATATCAATTGAATCCCAAGGGATGTCGCGGTTAAACTGTGTTGCAAGATGTAGGAATGGCTTTTGTAGTGCTGACAACCCTGCAATCCACATTTTTGAGGGAGAGAATGTGTGCATCCAAGTGATAATCCCTGCACAATTATCGTCCGCATTTGCTTCTAGCATTACTTTACGGATAGCATCTGCATCTTTAACAACGGATTTAAATACTAGTTTGTAAGGAGCATCTGCATCCAATCCTTCTACAATTGCACGTGAGTTACTCTCCACTGCTTTTAATACTTCTTCTCCGTACAATAATTGGCTTCCTGTTATAAACCAAAATTCATAAGCTTTTGTCGTTAACAAGGTAAATCCCCCTAAATAGAAAATGTATTGGTAGAATCATAGAAACAAACAAGTTATACGTACAAGTAATGTTATTTTTGTCCGTAATATGCCTTTGCACCATGCTTTCGTAAATAGTGTTTATCGAGTATCGCTTGGGCAATTGGACGAACACCTGGATTTAATTGATACGCTTGCAGTGCCATTTTTGCCACTTCCTCAAGAACCACTGCATTATGTACCGCTTGGTGTGCATCCTTCCCCCAGCTAAACGGTGCATGGTTTGCTACGAGTACCCCTGGAATGGCTACTGGATCGATTCCTCCGACTGCGAAGGTCTCGATGATCACATTTCCAGTTTCCAACTCGTAAGCACGATCAATTTCTTCTTTTGTCATCTCTCTTGTACATGGAATTTCTCCGTAAAAGTAATCTGCATGTGTTGTTCCTAATGCCGGGATAGAACGTCCTGCTTGAGCCCAACTTGTTGCCCAAGGGGAGTGAGTATGAACAATTCCCCCAATGGAAGGAAACGCGCGATACAGTGCAAGATGAGTTGGAGTATCTGAAGAAGGTCGTAAATTTCCTTCCACGATAGTTCCTTCTAGATCAACGACTACAAGATCTTCTACTTTTAACTCCTCGTACGGTATACCACTTGGTTTAATGACCACTAGATTTTCATCTCGATCAATTCCACTCACATTTCCCCATGTAAATGTCACTAAGTCGTGCTTAGGAAGATCTAGATTGGCCTGTAACACCTCTTGCTTCAGTTGTTCTAGCATACGGTTTCCTCCTTCATTTCTGAGGAACTAGCATTCTTAAGTTTTTTTAATGTCTTCATGACATTATTCTCGCCACGGCCAAAGTAGTCATAAAGGCGAGCATACTCGCTGTATAACATATTATAAACAGCTGCATTCTCAAGCTTTGGTTGGTAATACTCATCCTTCACACTTCCCATTTCCTTCGCAGCATCAGTAATGGTGTCGTAACCGCCACGCTCATTTCCAGCTGCAACAGCTCCAAACATCGCTGAACCAAGTGCAGGTGTCTGAGAGGATGCAGAGATTTTAATATCCATATTTAACACATCAGAATAAATTTGCATCATCAATGAGTTTTTCTCAGCAATTCCACCAGCAGCATATACTTCATTCACTGGTACACCATTTTCTCTAAATGTCTCCACGATCATTCTAGTTCCATACGCTGTTGCTTCAATTAACGCACGGTAGATTTCTTCAGGCTTTGTTAGAAGGGTTGCTCCTAATAGAACACCTGTTAAGTCAGCATCAACAAGAGTTGAACGATTTCCATTCCACCAATCTAGAGCAAGTAGTCCACTTTGACCCACTTTCAGCTGGCTAGCCTTTTCTGTTAGCAGCTGGTGGATATTTACTCCTTTTGCTTTTGCCTCATCCTGATAGCTTTCAGGTACACAGTTTTCTGTAAACCACTCAAAATGGTCACCCACACAAGATTGACCAGCTTCATATCCCATAAACCCAGGCAAAACACCATCCTCAACTACCCCACACATACCTGGGACAATTTTTTCTTCTTCTCCTAGTAAAATATGACAAGTTGACGTTCCCATGATCATTAATAGTTTGCCAGCTTCCGTGATTCCTACAGCTGGCACGGCCACGTGTGCATCTACGTTTGCAACTGCTACAGCCGTGCCAGGCTTTAATCCTGTAAGCTTTGCTGCAGCTTCCGTAATTTCTCCCGCCTTAGCTCCAATTGGAACTATTTTAGTAGATAACTTTTCTTCCACTACATTTTCTAACCGAGGATCTAGTGCTTTAAAGAAATCCTTCGACGGATACCCTTCTTGCTTATGCCAGATCGCTTTATATCCAGCCGTACAACTATTACGGTTAATTTCACCTGTTAACTGGTAAATGACCCAGTCTGTTGCTTCTAGAATTTGATCGGCCGCTTCATATATATCTGGTGCTTCATTTAAAATTTGCCATACCTTTGGAATCATCCATTCAGAGGAAATCTTTCCACCATAACGCTTTAGGAACGCCTCACCACGTTGTTCCGCCATTTCATTCAAACGATTTGCTTCATCCTGTGCCGCATGATGTTTCCATAGCTTCACATAACTATGTGGGTTTGCACGATATTCTGGCTTTAAGCATAACGGTGTTCCAAATTCATCAATTGGTAATACCGTACAAGCGGTAAAGTCTATTCCCAAACCAACTACATCTTCAGGTGAAACTTGAGCTTTCTCTAATACTTCTGGAATCGTAATCTGTAACACTTCTAAATAATCTGTTGGATGCTGAAGTGCCCAATCGTGCTCTAACTTCGTGGTTCCATCTGGTAAAAATTCATCCATCACACCATGCGTATAAGGTTTGACAGCTGTTGCTACTTCCTTACCTGTTCCAATCTCGACAAGTACCGCTCTTCCCGACTGTGTTCCATAATCAACACCGATTGAATACTTACCCATTTACATCACCCTGCCCTTAGAAAGAATGCGTTTACATTAAGATAAAAAGATGATCCGAGATTTGTTTTTACATATCCATCATCGGATTAAAATGTAATTTTTTCTTTTATAATATAACGTTGTGCGTACAAGAAATCAGAGACCAAATATGTAATCCTTTACAATCAACCTTACAAGTTGACTATTTTTATTCTTTTTTCTCCAACTTGTACGCATAACCTTTAACTTGATTGTACCACCTATCCTTATTTTTTCAATGGTATTTATAAAAAAATATTTAAGTTTCTTCGACATAATTGTTTAAAAATCAGTTCTTTATCATACGCACAGCAAATACTTTCGGTACTTTACAGCCCTCATGTGCCTTAAATTGTATACGCACACTTGTCTTGTTCTCTGTTATCGAAAGAGGAATTTCATACCGTACAAGTACAAACTTGTTCATTTCCTCTAATTCTAATAATCCATCTTTCAACAGATGCCCATCTATACTTAAATCAAAAGATTTCTTGGTTTCTATTTCTTTTGTATACATAACAACTAATGCTTGTGTTGATTCGGAATCTACCATTAATGAGAAGGAAAAATAACCACTTGGCCATGTATCTCTGTACTTACGATTCGACTCTACTCCTAATCCAACATGTTCGCCCTCGAAATCATGGTCTCGTTCTGGCTGCATCTCACCTGGCTGAAAAAAATCAACGGTTTTTTGCTGAAGCTCACGTTCTTTTTCAAGAGAGGTTTTATAAGCGTGTTCCGTCTTCTCCCACTCCTTCAACGAAAAAACATCCCAATATACGGTTGTACTACGGTCATGCATTAAATAAAAAGGATACAGTTCTACATTTCGTGGATAACCAATTTCTTTCATACCATACTGATGATTTTTTTCAGTGTCTGGATGTAAATAATTCGTGATTGTAGGATGATCGGTCACAAGCACAGGTGTAAACAGCAAATCTTTCGATTGTCCTTCCTCATTAATCGGACCTAGATCCCCTGCCAACACAAGAGGACCACTCATAAAGGCAATTCGATTCGGGTTATCGTTCATTTTTTCTACTCGCAAGGTCATGGGCATAACTAAATCAATGGTGTCTCCTTGTTGCCAAGTTCGTGTAATGGTAACAAAACTTGATGGCTCATTGTTATGAAGGTATATTTCCCCGTTAACATAGACACACAGTCCTTGTTCTGCCCAATACGGATAACGAACGGAAAGAGCGAAATCCTTCGAATCCTCACTATCGATTGTTATAGTCACCTTCCCATTTTCAGGATAATCAGTCGACTGCTGAAGAGTGACCCCCATCTCCTTCCAATCAAGTTTCGATGGAACGTACTGATTAATGAATAATGAATTTTCTCTATAAAAATAAATATTGTTCCCGTAACTTGAGTGATTTTCCATCCCTGACCCAACACAACAAGTGAAATCATTAAATTTCGAATTATACACTTTGTGACCGCCCATATCGAGAGAGACAAAATACGTAACCGTTCCTTCTGTCGGATGCTGTGAAGCTAGTATATGATTGTATAAAACCCGCTCATAAAAATCCCCCTGAATCGCCAAAGGATTCCATTGAAAAAGATGTTTCGTAAGTTTAAGCATGTTATAGGAATTACAAGTTTCACACGTAAAAGCACCAAGTCGATCATTTAACTTGCCTGGCTCTCCAAAATGTTCGTTCATACTATTTCCACCGATCACATAGGAATGGTGGTTGGTCACTTGCTCCCAGAAAAACTCTGCAATTTTGCGATACGATTCATTTTGTGAGACCTCGTACTGCCTAGCAGCCCCTACTATTTTAGGAATTTGTGTATTAGCATGCCTACCAGCTAACTGATCCAAGCCATTCGCGAGAGGATTAAGTACTTCTTCATGATGAAATTGCTCAGACAAGCTCCAAAAACGATCATCTCCTGTATCAACAGCTAAGTCCGCTAACACCTCTGACATCCCACCAAATTCACAATGTAAAACGGCTTGTATTTGCTCATGTGTTAAATCAGAAAAAACGTCTACTAACCACAAGCCTAACTTCTCTTCCACTTGTAGTGCCTTTTGATTATTCGCTAAGTGATAGGCATCTTTTAATCCTGCAAATACTTTATGAATCGAATATAAAGGAACCCAGCCACCGTTTAAATCAAAACCTTGTGAGCGAATATCACCTGATTTTATTTCCTCAAATAGCTCTCTTCCACGCGGCACACCTCCCACATAGCCATTGCCATTCGACATTTGACATTCCTCTAACTCTTCTACTATATAATTCACACGCTCTAAAAATCTCTTATCTTCTGTAGAAGCAAACATCATGGCACAACCAGACAAATAGTGTCCAAGAGTATGCCCTGATATCCCTTGCGCTTCCCAGCCCTCGTAATTCTTAGCCTTTGGCTCTAAGCCAGCATACTCTCTAAAACGGGATAATAACCGGTCAGGTTCAAGTTGCAGTAAGTACTCCTTATTTAAATCCATTGCGGCTTTAAGAGGTCCACCAGTCACTTTGACACAATTTAACTTAAATGCATTTACTTCCATTACCTCCACTCCCATCTACTACTCTACTTTTTTTCCAATGACAACATTTCCGTGTTGGTCTTTACCTGTAAAGACCAGTGTTGGATTCCAATTCTCCCAATCCCAAGCTGGTAATACGATAATCTCACAATGCTTTTCATCCAAATGAACTTTAAAAGTATTGTCTTTTTTATACTCCCATCCCCCTTCACAATTAGCAGGAAGAGTAATAGAACGTGAAGGAATCAGTTCATGTTCATTTTTATCCATCCAAATATATTCCCATTTCCCATTCATCAGACTTGGATCAACTGGCTGTTCCTCTTCACCCGCATATCTTTCAGGAGAAACGAGTGGCCAACCATCCTCAGTCCATACGATCTTTCTTACATGTAAGTAATGCCAATGAGGATCCTTCTCTCCTCTTGCGTGATGAACGATATAATAATCATTGCCATCTTGCAAAACCGAATTATGTCCCGGTGCTATCCAGCCTTCCTTATCGCCAAATTTATATCCACCTAATATCTTCATTCCCACTTCGTTTGGTGGAAGTTCTAAATTGGTCATTTCATTCCCATCATAGTCAAGATAAGGACCCTCTATGGAATGAGACCTCCCCACGCGAATATGATAATTCTTAAATAAGGAATCATAGGAAACGAATAAGTAATATTGATCAAATTCAGGATGATACACAATATAAGGTCCTTCAATTGCAGCCTCTACACTGGTATGCCTTTTAGCAACTAGGATTTCTTCACTTCCAACGCGTTTTTTTCCTGTTGCCGGGTCAATAGGGAAAACATATAACCCTCCAAAGAAGCTTCCATAGACTAACCATGGATTTCCGTCACGGTCAAAAGTAATATTCGGATCAATCGCATTTGGTCCGGGTACATCCTGCTGCGATTTCACTACCTCCCCTTGGTCCTGCCATGGACCTTCAATACTATGACTTGTTGCAACACCAATAAACGACTGTGTTTTTCCGAATTGTGAAGCGGCATAGTACAGATAGTAGGTGTCACCGAACTTGGCTACTTCCGGTGCCCAGAGCCCTTTCGCTCCTGTCCAATCGGATGCGTCACTCGGAATCTCATCAAATGCATGACCAACAAATTCCCACTCAATTAAGTCCTTTGATTTCCGTATTTGGATCCCACCAGTTGGAGGTCCACCATACTTCGCATCCGTAGAAAATACATAATAGGTATCTCCATCCATAAAGCTGGCTGGATCATGAGCATTGTTGATATTCCACTTACTTTCCTGGTGGATAATCGATTCATCATATAACTTATAATTGATTGGTTCTTTAGGAAATTTCATCACATTTTACTCTCCTTTAATTTGTTTTTTCCCCCAAATGGCCGTTCCTTCTTCATTCATCCCAGTAAACACAAGAGTTTCATTCCAATTTTCCCAGTCCCAACCAGGAAGTACTTTTAAGCTATACTCCCAATAGTCAGTAGGAGCAACCCCAGGATCATAGATAACTAGTTTAAGTGTGTTGTCACTAGATAGCTTCCAACTACTTTTTCCGCTTTCATCGTCTATCTTTCCATTTGCAAGGAGGGTTAATTTCTGGGAAGTTTGCACGGTGTCGTCATACCGCGGGAGAAGAATTTCCTCCCAATCCCCAATAATGTGTTTTTCTTCTATTTTCTGTTCCTTTTCACCCGCATATCTCTCTGGAGATACAACCGGCCAACCATCCTCAGTCCATACGATTTTTCTCACATGTAAATGAGACCAGTATATTTCCTCACCTGCTCTCGCTTGGTGGATTAAGTAGTAATCTCCATTATCCTCAAGCAAGCCATTATGACCGGTCCCAAGCCAGCCGCTATCTTTTTCAAAAGCATACGAGCTAACGATTTTATTACCGGTATTAAAGGAATCATCTGACGGATCAACCATATCGTTTTCATTGAAATCTAGATAAGGTCCTGTAATATTCTTTGAGCGGGCGGTTCTTACGTTATACGTATCCTCCAACCATTCATACGAGACGGTTAAATAGTAATATTCTGTGTCTGGGTTATAGATGATTTCCGGAGCTTCAATTCCATAGCTCATACTTTTCCGTTGGGCAATTAATGTTCCTTCTTCTGTTGGATCTACTAATCTCCCTGTTTGCGAATCAATTTTTGTGATAAAAATGCCCCCAAAATATGACCCATAAACCATCCAAGACTGCCCTTCTGTATCAAACGTGATATCCGGATCAATGGCATTTACCGTGTACTCATCACCTTCCTGCGTTTTAAATACAGCTCCTTCATCCTTCCAAGGCCCCTCTAAAGAGTCACTTGTCGCTAAACCGATATACGAGGTTCGCTTTCCAACTGAGGAGACGGAATAGTACAAGTAGAACTTATCATTCATTTCAACCACATTTGGCGCCCAATACGTCGTCCCGCCAGTCCATTCCCACGCATCACTTGAAACTTGATCAAACACTCGGCCGACAAACTCCCAGTGAATCAGATCCTTCGACTTACGTATTTGAATACCTGGTGTCGGTGGTCCACCGACCATGTAATCCGTCGAGTACACATAATACCAATCCCCATTTTTGATAATGGCCCCGTCGTGGGTGAAATTTGTCGTCCACTCCTCTTCTTTGTAAATGATGTCATTCATTACTTTAGGAATAACCTTTTCTGAAGGTGGAGAGGGAAGACTTAGCCCCGATAGATCATTTGTATTTGGTTTCATGATTCTAGGCGTAATCAATAGGGCAAACATTAGTAACATAGCTATACCTATTGCTAGATAAATTCTCTTTTGTTTGTTCACTGTTGTGGCTCCCAACAAATAAAATATGTAAAAAAATGCACTTATCCGTTGTATCCCTCGATAAGTGCCTTCCCATTTTTTTGTATTTAATTTTTCAATCAAAATATTCCCGGTATTTTGATTTGCATTTTTTGAATCAATGTATCAACCTTTTACACCAGAAATAGCAATCGATTCGATAATCTGCTTCTGGAAGATAATAAATACGATTAACATCGGTAACAAAGCAACCACTGATGCTGCCATGATTAATGGATAATCACTTTGGATCGCATATGATGCGTTAAAGTTTGCAATTACTAACTGCAAGGTTTGTTTCTCTGGTGAATTCAAGTAAAGAATCGGACCTAAATAGTCATTCCAGATCCCCATAAACCATAGAATTAATTGAGCAGCAACCGCTGGTTTAATTAATGGAAAGATAATCTTATAAAAGATTTGGAAATACGAGCATCCATCAATTTTCGCTGCTTCAATAATGGAATTGGGAACGCTATTCAAGTATTGTCGTAAGAAGAAAATCATGAATAAATTCCCAAAAAGACCAGGTACGATCAACGGTAATAAACTATCTACCCAACCGATACTTGAAAACATAATAAACTGTGGAATCATGAGCACCGGATAAGGAATCATAACCGATGCAAAAAGCATAATAAAGATCTTATTTTTCCCATTAAACTTCAGCTTTGCAAATGCAAAAGCGGCTAAACTCGAAGTAAAGGTACCAATAATTGTTACTGACAAAGCCACAATTAAACTGTTACCAATCCCCGATAAAAGTGGCCCCATATCCCAAATTTCAAGATACTTAGTAAAAGAGATATCTTTCGGAATCCATACAGGCGGTAAAGCAAACACGTCTTCTTTTGACTTTAGTGATGTGGAGAACATCCATAAGAGTGGAGCCACCATGAAAATCGCTCCAAAACTCAGGAAGACAAAAACAAATATATTGGTAATTTTATCTTTCTTTTTTTCAGACATTGGTTCAGCTTGCACTTCTTTTTTTACAACTGCAACTTCCATTGTTAAAAGCCCCTTTCTATTAGTCTTTTTTATTATCCTAGCGTTAATCCAAATCGAAGGAAGATTTTTCGTTCATCTTAAATTGGATTAGGGTAATAATAAAGATGAAGAGTCCTAATACCAAGGCCATTGCAGATGCATAACCTAATTGGAAGTTACCAAATGCTTTTTGCCAAATGTAGAAAACAACTGATGCTGAACTATACTCAGGACCACCAGTAGGTGTCATAACGTTAATCTCAGTGAAGATTTGCGCTCCACCAATAATATTTGTAACGATAATAAAGAATGTTACTGGTTTTACCATCGGAAGCGTGATATGCCAAAAGGCTTGAAAAGCATTTGCTCCATCCAATTTCGCAGCTTCATAGAAGGTTTTAGGTACACTTTGTAGTGCTGCTAAGTAAAGCAACATCGTATATCCTAATCCTTTCCACACAGCCATTATTATTAACGCTGGTTTCACAGTAGCTGTATTTTGCAACCAGTTCGGACCCTCAATCCCAATAAGATCTAAAAATTGGTTAACTAAACCATAATCTCCGTTATACGCCCATTGCCAAAGAATAGAAACGGCTGCAATGGAGGAAATGACCGGAATATAGTAAAGTACGCGGAAGGTATTTGTACCAAAGATTCCTCTATTTAGAGCTAGAGCCAGTAAAAGAGCTAACACGATTCCAATTGGAATACCTAGCATCATAAAGAAGGTGTTATACATCGACTTGTAAAAATACTCGTCTTTAAATAAATTAATGAAGTTTTCAAAGCCGATAAACTCCATTTGTCCTAGACCATTCCAATTCGTAAAGGCTCCGTACATTGAATAAATAAGAGGAACCATTGCAAAAATGAGGAATCCTAAAACTGGTGCTGCAATAAACAAATAGGCATATCTTTGTTCTGTGCGATACAGCTTGGATGTCGCTTTCATATTTCCTCACCCTTTCAACAAAAGCATGAATACACACGCCTTCTTTTGGTACAAGTAACATTTTATTAAAAGATGCAAATGATGCTATCTTATGATTCTAAGAATCTAGCATCATTTACACATGGTTAATCTTTCAACGAAGTGTTATTACTTACTTGCTTGTTTTTCTTGTTCAATTGCTGCATCTAATAGTTTTTGCATTTTCGGTTGTGCTTCTTTTACGTAGTCTTCAACAGTTGTCTTACCATCTAACACTGGTTGAATATTTTTGAAGAACTCATCATACCATTCAGCTGTGTAAGTTTTTTCAGCTGGGAATCCACGACCGTAGTCATTAATGATATCTAAGAACTCTTGCTTATTGTCAGGTTTAATCGATGTGTCAGCAGCCCATGCATCAGCAACTTCTACACTATTCGGTAATTGAACTTGTGCATCAACTAATGCTTGTTGTCCTTCTTGGTCAGCAGATAAGTACATCGCTAGTTCAGCTGCTTCTTTTGCATGCTTCGTTGTTGCACCAACACCAATTCCTAAAGATCCAACCCAAGCAGAAGATTCACCCGTAGAACCTGCAGGCCAAGGAAGTAAATCATACTCAAACTTTAATTGCTCTTTAAAAGCAGCCATATCCCATGGTCCAACTGGGAAAAATGCTAATTGACCCTTTAACCATCTTTGGTACGTATCTAATGTTTGTGCATCACCAATAGAAGGAGTAATTTGGTGTTTGTTTTGTTGGTCTACAAAGAATTGTAATGCTTCGATAAACTTAGGATCGTCGATTGTAACCTTTGTTCCATCTTCGTTAATCCAATCTGCACCGTTACTCCAAACAAATGGTTGTAATGCCCAGTTTACGTTAAATCCAGTTCCATACTGATCCATTTTGCCGTCGCCATCATTATCTTTTGTTAACTGCTTAGCAACATCAATGAATTCATCCCAAGTGTATGGCTTGTCTTTATCAGGAAGTGGAATTCCCGCTTCTTCAAACATCGTCTTGTTGTAACCAAGAGCGAAAGGTCCTAAATCTTTTGGTAATCCATAGATTGCACCTTGCCCTAACGTTTCACCATCAAAACGGTACTTATTAATCCCAGCTTCCCAAATGTCATCAATTTTCACGTCAGTTGACCCTTCAACTTGTTCCGTAATATCTAATAGTACTCCAGAGTTTACATACGCTTTTACTTGAGCTGGGTTATAGAAGAAAACATCTGGAATCTTACGTCCTGCGATTGCTGATTTTAGCTTTGTATCATACTGATCAGGAGCTGTTTGAACCATTGTAACTTTTACATCTTTGTTTGCTTCTTCATATCTCTTTACAGTAGCTTTATAAGCTTCTAGTTCTTGAGGATTCCCCCTAAACATAAAAGTAAGCTCAACCTTGCCATCACTGCTAGCTTTTTCACCACCTGAGCACCCACTAAGGATTGCACCAATCACCATTATTGCTAGAAGCATTATTACACCAAATTTTTTAGATGATTTAAACAAGTTAATCCCTCCATCTTCAACCTATTGTAGTTATAAAAGAATGAAATCTAGAAAAACTAATTGAAAGCGTAATCACTTTACTTTTAAAAAAATAATAGCTTATTCTCTGATTTAATAATAGTCTTTTTTATATGTACGTACATGTTAGGGAATCACATATAAATTCCTCCTAATAATTTAGTAGTTTCCAAGTAAAAACAATTGACCCTTAAGAAAATTTTTCTTTGAAAGCGTATTCTCTACAATTAAAATAGTAATATACCTGTTCGTACATGTCAATGTGATTTTTCAAAAAATATTTAGTATGTCCGTACGTGTTCGTATTTATTTATAAAATATACTTGTACGGAATAGTTTTTTTCCATTTTATTTGATACTATGGTATTATTAGATATATGTTGTACGTATAAGTTATTTCAAATTATGTACATCGAATAGAAAGCGGTGATACCTCAGTGGCACAACAAAAAACTAAATACAACATGGTTAAGGAAAAGATCGTGGAGTGGATCGAAACAGGGAAGGTAAATCCTGGCGAAAAAATTTACTCCGAAAATGAACTTGTGCAGATATTTGGGGTTAGTAGACATACGGTGCGACAAGCGGTGGGTGATCTGGTTCATGAAGGATTACTTTACAGAGAACAAGGTGCTGGTACCTTTTGTTCGCATAATCCTAAGCAATCGAAACAACAGAGTCAATCTTCCTCTTCTGTAATAAAAGGAAAAAATATTGGGGTTATAACTACCTATATTTCTGATTATATCTTCCCATCTATTATTAGAGGAATTGAATCCTATCTGACAACACAAGGATATACGTTAACTTTATCTTGTACGAATAATGATGTGGAAAAAGAAAGACAATGTTTACAAACCATGTTAGGCAGAAATGTTGATGGACTTATTGTTGAACCAACAAAGAGTAGTAACTATAATCCAAACATTAACTACTATCTTGAACTCGAACAAAACAATATTCCTTATTTAATGATCAACCAATTTTATTCTCAGCTGATGCCTCCTCATATCATCATGAATGACGAGCATGGAGGTTTTATCGCGACAGAACACTTAATAAAATTGGGACATGAAAAGATTATCGGTTTGTTCAAAACAGATGACCTACAAGGGGTTCATCGGATGCAAGGATTTATTCGAGCATTTCGAGAGCACGGTGTTACGTTTTTCCCTGAAATGGTCATTACCTATTCGACAGAAGATGTGAATAGCAAAACGTTGAAACAAATTGAAGAGTTTTTCTCAAAGGACGAAAAACCAACCGCCATTGTGTGCTACAATGACCAGCTGGCGGTAAGTGTGTTAGATGTTCTCCGTAAACTCGATTTAAAAGTACCAGAAGATGTATCTATTGTAGGATACGATGACTCATTCCTAGCAGAAGCAACAGAAGTAAAATTAACCACCGTCACCCATCCGAAAATGGACATGGGGATTGAAGCAGCAAAATGGATTGTATCAGCAGTGGAAAAGAAAGAAGTACCTCAATCGAAGGTGTATGAACCTGAACTTGTCGTGCGAAGTTCGACCATGGAGTTGAAAAAGACTAGTCTGATTTAGATGAGATACGAACCCTGCGTGATTGGCAGGGTTCGTTTTTTTTGTTATTGGGTTGGTGTGTTATTAGAATTGTGTGATTGGGGAATCGCAAGAATGACTTGGGAATCGCAAATAAATCTCGGGAATCGCAAATATAATTTTCAAATAGCAAATAAATCTCAGGAATCGCAAATATAATTTTCAAATAGCAAATAAATCTCAGGAATCGCAAATATAATTTTCAAATAGCAAATAAATCTCGAGAATCGCAAATATATTTCTAGAATCGCAAATAAATCTCTACAATTGCAAATAAAGCCTACCTAACTCCTACCCAACCGCTATATTCCGATTGAAAAATCCAAATATCTAGTCCAAACAACTAAGAAAAACCCTAAATCCGATAAAATTCACTTCATCCTGACGTTTTTCATTTCGTTTTTCCGCAAAAGAATTCATCCTGTTAATATAACTTCACCAACACCGCTCCATGTGGCGGAAGCACCTGTTCCATACGATCCGTTATCTCTCCTAGGTCCTGACCAGTCCACAGTTCACGTGCCTGCTTCACCCCAGTAACTCCTACTAGGTCAAGAGTTGTCTTCACAGTTGCCGTTTCATTACTTACGTCTTAACCCATCCCAATCATAACTTTTCTCATATACCTTTTGGTGGCCAACAGCAAATAACTGATAAAACGAACTTTGGAAAGTATCCAGAAAACGAAATCCATACACTTCATTACTCATCTATAAACACCTTACCCACAAGTTTTTTGTTTATAACCCTTTAAACATAATCCAAAATGTTTGCTAGATTGTGGATAACTGCTAAAGGCTTATGGTTGGTTTCCGGCTCTCTTTTCCGATGGTTAAACCAAAAAGATTGCCAGCCCGCTTTCGATGAGCCAACAATATCATTCTCCCATGAATCCCCTACGTATAATAATTCATGAGGCAATAGATTTACATGCTTTCTCACATGATGAAAGATATCTGGATTAGGCTTAGCTACCCCTACTCCATCAGATACAAAAATGAGATCAATTGGAATATGACTTTTCAGCCCTAAAGAAGAAATTTTACTGTGCTGATGCTCAACTGGACCATTTGTGATCATTCCTACGGTGATCCCTTTCTTTTTAATTTCTTCCAACAGATTCGGTACCTCCGGGAACATCTTAAGCTGACTCTGATTATTCTCGTATTGGTTTTGAAACAGCCGAGCTGTTTCAGAATCAATCGTTATATCCATACTTTTTAAAGCCAAGATCATCCTCTTTGTTCGCAGCTCGACTAGAGACATGTTCCCTGTCACATAGTCCTTCCACAACCAATCACTAGCCTCTCTAAACTTTATATATAATGCATTCATATTCAATTTTGAAGCTACTTCCGGAAGCAGTTCTTCTACCGTTTTTTCAAAAGGATATTGCGCGTCGTGTAAGGTATCGTCCAAATCAAAAAATAGAGCTTTAATCATCAAAATCTTCTCCTCTCGTCATACAAGACAGAAATTCCAGCTTTTTTTATCGGTAAGAATATGCTATTTTTATGATAATCCTAGAAAATAAGAAACTTGGTGAAAAAAATGAAATACGAAAACAATGCTTTTTTTAGATTGCTAGAAATTGTAACCGCTTTTTTTCAACTTAATATTTTATGGCTTTTATTTTGTCTTCCTGTTATCACCATTTTCCCTGCGACCGTTGCGATGTACTGTGTTACTCGACAATGGATTATCCATAAGGACTACAGTGTCTTTCGTTCGTATATGAAATTTTTCAAAGAAAACTTCAAACAAAGCTTTGTGCTTGGGTTGATTTGGTTAGTGCTCTCCGGTCTATTATTTTTAGACTTTACCTTGATGAATAGCCTCGGGTCTTTACAACCTATCTTCTATTCTATCTTTTTATTGATTGGATTTATATTTTTACTAACAACTATTTATATATTTCCAATGATGTCTCACTACCGAATGAAAACAATCAATATCGTAAAAAACTCATTTTTCTTTTCACTACGATTCTTCTTTACCACGTTTTTGTCCTTGCTATGTATTGTAGCTACAGGGATGATCCTTTATTTTTGGCAAATTACCTTTTTATTCATCTATTGTGTGTGTGCTTTTTGTATCAGCTATCTTTGTCATCGTGTATTTCAAAAAGTGGAAGAACAGGTCAAGACCTTATGATGTAAAAAAAATAACCGAGTACTTTTACGAATGTACTCGGTTTTTTATATTATGCTTCTCTTTCACGTAGCCTTTCCCCAGTATTTAGCTTTGGTACTTCAACCACCCTAGCCAAAATGATTGCCACAATGCAGATACAACCAGCTAGTAAAAAGGCAGAGGTAAATGGAAGGGACTTCACCACAATCGGTCCAACAAACGCAGATAACCCATAGGCTTGATACATAAAGCCATAGTTACTCCCCATGTTTCGTACACCAAAATAGTCTGCGGTAACGGATGGGAACAGAGCAAGAAAACCACCGAAGCAAAACCCTACTAAAGAAACAGCCATTAAAAACAGAGGATAGTTCATCATTCCTGTACTCATATAAAACATCATCACGGCTGTTAAGGCATAGATGGTGATTAATGTAGGTTTCCGCCCAAAGCGATCGGATAGTTTCCCCCATACAATGCGCCCAGCAGCATTAAACAGAGCAATCACCATAACTGCATTTCCTGCTTGTTCAAGTTCTAGATTTGCCATATCCACGCCGATGTCGACCGCAAAACTAATCACCATTAAACCGGAAACACTACCAAATAAAAACATGAACCATAATAAATAAAACTGTTGAGTACGAAGCATTTGTTTTGGTGTAAATTGATTGCTCGTATCTACAATTGTTTTTACCTTGCTATTAGATGTTAGTTGTTTAGGTTGATACTTTAATACTTGCTCTTCCGTTGGATTTTTCAATAACTGTGCCCCAACCATAACTAACAATAAATAAATGATTCCTAAATACAAAAAGGTTGAAGAAACTCCTGATAATTCAATGAGATACCCAATCAACGGTTTGTATATAAGTCCACCTAGTCCAAATCCTGCGACAGCTACACCGCTTATAAATCCTCTTTTATCAGGAAACCACTTTACACATGCGGATAGTGGACAAACGTAGGTCATTCCAATCCCAATTCCACCAATAACTCCATAGAAGAAATAGAGCTGTAAAAGTGAAGTTGCTTGGCTCGATAGCATCAATCCAATTCCGAGCAGCAAACCTCCAATCGTCGCGACCCACCTAGGTCCAATTTGGTCTTGTAGCCTACCAGCAAAAATCGTTGCAAATGCAAAAACAGCTATCGTTATTGAAAAAGTAACAACTACATCTTCCCTAGCCCAACCAAATTTATCAATCAGCGGCTGATTAAAAAGACTCCAAGCATACACCGCCCCTAAATTAATTTGAATAAGAACAGCCCCCAACACCACTAACCAACGATTCAAATAGAAAACCTCCTTAAGTTTAGAAAACTACCCATTAAAAAAAGAGACCAGCGGTGATGGGAACCCATCCTCGCTGGTCTCTTCTATACTCACAAACACTGTGTTTACATAAGCAACCAAACAAATTTAATAATTACAGTTGAAATGATTTCCCTTCCCCTTGTCTCATTGACATTAAAAAGAGCTATCATGATTTTTACTAATTATAAGTGTCTGTTTATGATCGGTCAAGAAAAATTATTTTAAGACACTCGACCTTTCCAAAAGCTCTTATTCTTCAAAATTTATCTCTTCATCCGGCTTCTTCACCTTCAACATACAAACAAACGCAACAAACATACTTCCCGCAGCAGCATAAAACAATATTCCAAAACCAAAGAGATCAATAAAGACCCCCAATGTTGGTGGTGAAATAATGGCCGACAGTGAAGAAATTAAATAGTACAAACCAGTTCTAGTTCCATAACTATGTTCGCTACCTGTCGAGACAATATATGGATAGGCATTAATATTAATACATGCCCAAAAAACTCCACCAGCTAATAAAAGGATACGAAGAAATAGAACGGTTTGAACAGTAGTTAACAAAAGAAACACAAAAATTAAACCGATGATCCCTAATATAATGATCCTTTTCTTTCCATACCTAGCACCTAGCAACCCCGAAGGAATGGCCGACAAGACAAAGCTTAATGAAAAGAAAGCTAATGAAAAGGCAGAAGCGCTTTTAGTTAATCCTAGTTCATTTACTCCGTATAAAGTAAATAAGGCCTCCATTCCTTGTATCGCAATAAACCAGAAAAAGATTGCAGCTGATAAAATGACCGTTGGCCGATTTAACTCATCTTTATAACTTAGCTTCGGTGCGGATGTAACTGAATAGAATAGGGCATCCCGTTTTTCTATAATATTTTTGTACAAAACCCATAAAGCCACCAAAAAAATCACGGAAACAGCTAAAAAAGGAGTTGATTCATTTAAACTAAACAAATAGGAGCCCAGACTAAACGCCAATATCGCACCGACTCCACCCATAAAATTAATAATTCCATTTGCTTTGGTACGCTGGGATTCTGGTGTGATATCCGGCATAAGTGCAATGGTCGGGGATCTAAAGAGAGCCATAGACAAGTTCATGCACAACATGCAAATTATTAATGTCATAAGGCTATTGTGAAAAGGGATAAGTGCAAAAAATAAAGCAGCTAGAGGTATTCCCACAAGCAAGTAAGGCATTCGTCTGCCATAGGTTGTATTCGTTCGATCACTACGTTGCCCAATATAAGGCTGTAAAAATAGAGCAATATAGTTATCAATGGTCATTAAAAAACCAATCAGTGCGGTGCTCGATAAATAATTGTCAAGGAAAAATGGTACAAATCCGTTATACAGTGACCATCCGATGCTGATACTAAAAAATCCAAAGCCTAACAGCCATGTCTTTTTCATCGTGTTCCACCAACCATTTCTTTTTAGAGAACATAATGCTATTATCCTATGTTGAGTTTTATGAACAATTGCTTGTTCAACATTTATATATTAAAAAAGAAAACACCTTGTCTCTTTGACAAAGTGCCTCACATTACTCAAAATCCTCATGGACTCGTTTTTCATATTTATAACCATTATAATGAAGAATCTTAACAGAAACTTTTACATTTTTTAACGAGTTTTTTTCTAAATAAAAGCGGTTTGTTGTTTCTAGTTCTTTATATTTCTTTGGGTTTGCTCTGTACCATTTTTCTCCTAGATTAAGAACATCTATCCTCTTTTCAATTCCATTAACATAAAGCTCTCTTACTTTCGTTTCGATATCTTTCTGAATAATTTCTTTTACCTTCTTAATAGGAACCTCTTTTAATTTTTCTAATAGATCCGCTTCTACTGAGATGTTCAAAGAGAACACCGGCGCACTAAGATTATCTTCATAATTAACCTGAACCTTAGGAGTAGATAACTTTACTACAGCAATTAAACTTCCATCCAATTCTACTTTTTGATTCATTGCCACGTGCTTTTCTCTTAACCAATTAATATAAACAGCATCTTTAAAGGGAATGGTTTGAATGTACTTTTGTTGTTGAAATACTGAATACCCATCAAAGTATAAGATAGGATAAGGTTCATCCGCCTTCCAACTTTCTTTATCAATACTCACAGTAGGAATTTTGGCCATTCCCATAGGCTCATGAAACTCTCTTAAGAAAAACATTAACATCGTCGGTCTAATCTCATTTTGTGCTAATTCGTATTGATTTTTCTTATAAAGTACAGTGTACACAGCAGGATAATTAAACAAGGCCTTTATATTTAGAAGATCTAGCATATCCTCTGATGTAGTAATAATCCGAAGTGTTGGCCTCAAGGATCGATTTCGACCAATTTCTTCAATTACCTCATTAAATTTGTTTTCAACAATTGCTTGAGAAAGTATGAGTGACTTTACATGCCCAAAAAACAAGGGAGGTTCAGACATTTTATAAAGATTGCTCACTGCCAAGTTGAGGGTTTCACCTTTAGCCGATGCCACAAAAATAGGGATCGGTTCAATAGGTTTTCCCCCTTCCTGCTTTGCCACACTTGCAAAATTCAACCCTTGTAAATAGGCCGTATACTCCTTTGTTTCCTCGTTATAATCAAGTCCAATGGCTACAATATAGGTTAAGTCTTGAATATTTTTTAAGCCAGTACAGCCTGTTAGCACTAGACAGCTTATTATGCAGATAGACCAAGCTCTCCTCATGATTGATCTCCACCTCTTGTTCTGTCATTAGGACTCGTGGAGGAAGTTCTTGTTTTGTAATACTGAGTAGGTGCTTTTAAAAAGGACTTAATCACCTCACTGAATGATATAGGTGCTAACGCTCCTAGATAAGGAGTACCAAATGAAGAAATGGTTGATAAATAAATAACGGTTAATATATAGCCAGAAATGACACCAAATAATCCAAAAAAAGTACTTAAAATAAGTACCCCAAACCTTATGATCGTAATGGCTGAACTTAACGATTGATTCACTAAGGTAAAAGACGAAATATATGTAATCGCAGCAACAACCAGCATCGTGGGAGAAGTTAAGCCTGCTCTGATGGCTGCATCTCCAACAATTAAGCCCCCAAGGACTGCTACCGTTTGTCCGATTGCTCGCGGCAACCTTACTCCTGCTTCATTAAATAACTCAAACAAAAATAAAATAACAAACATTTCAATTGGTGCTGACAAAGGCAATCCAAAACGTGAAACAGAAATCGTTGCAACAAGTAAATACGGAATCTGCTCAATATTAAAAGCTGAAAAAGCAATCCAAACTCCTGGTAAAAACCCTGACACCGTTACTCCTAACATTCTCATGATTCTTTCCATCGTTACAAACGTATAGCTAATATAATGGTCTTCAGGGGATTTCGTTTGTAATAATAGGTTGGTTGGAGCAATGGAGACAGTTGGATTTCCTTCTACTAAAAGAGCAAATCGACCTTGGATCAAAGCCTGAACGATAAAGTCTGGCCGGCCTGTATAGTCCATACTTGGGAGAACCGAATACGGTCGATCACGAATCAATGACTCCAAATCGTAAATACTCGTCAATACATCAATCTCTATCTTATCTAGTCGGGTATGAACTTCTTCAAGTACCCTTTTGTCTATAATATCTTCTATATACATTAGAACTACTTTGGTATTGCTTCTTGTACCCATTGTATATTTTTCGACACATAAAGAAGACGTATTAAGTCTCCGACGAACTAGTGAAATGTTTGTCTTTAAATCCTCAACAAAACCATCCTTTGGTCCTCTAATGGAGGTTTCAAGCGCCGATTCCTCAGGCTGTCTTTTTGGAAAATCGCCCGCTTGAATACTTAATAACTCACTTTGAAAATCAAATAGCACATATCCTTCAAATAGAAGTTGTAACAAATCATCAGTTGATTTATCAGTCACATTTTCCGCCTGAAACAAGGAAATTAATTTTGCTTTCACTACGCCTTTCTCGTGACCGCTTATTCTTGGTAATATATATTGATCTAAATATTGATTATCAACTAACGATTCAAAAAAGATAAACTTAAACTTCTCAGCGTCTTGACCATGTTCCTTACATAATAGATCTTCACTTTTTTTCAACTTCTCTGTGATGAGGCTAGTTTTATCCTTTGATGGTTTATGAAGAACTGGATCCGAGTTCATTTTCCTTCTCATGTCGTTTATCCCTCTTCTTTAAGACAAAAATAATAAAAGCTGACAGTAAAATCTGTAGTAGAAAAAAAGCTAGGGTTATTGGTAGGACATATTCATAAATGATTTGATAGAAAGTGAATGATTCAACCTTTATCAAAGTAACTCCTAATAAGAAGAGATACATCATACCTACAAGCTTGGGATTCAGTCGATACTCACGCCTTTTTCGTGATAAAGAATGCCCTAAGAGGTACATAAATAATCCAATTCTTATAAGTGCACCACTTAACCATTGGTACAGAGCAAAGAAGTCCAGATTTGCTATATATTCACCAATATTCAATACTCTCCACTGTTCATAGGCTGGATAGCGAAAGTTCACTGACTCAACTACACCAAATTCCATAATAGAGGCTGAGAGTGGACCAAAAATCAATCCCGTTAATACGGTCATTAATATCAGTAGTTGTTTAAATGTAATGGGTTCTTGTGAGAAAGGTTGTAACAAAACCACAATATATAGTTCTAATAGTCCCGCAAGAACATAGATTGTTCCTCTAAACAAAGGAATATATCCATCTGTTAATACAGGGAATAGAAGGGTTGGGTCCTTAAAGCTCGTATTGGTAAATGCAATAAAGAATCCTAGCATTACCACAATAGGTAACAATAATCCACTTGCTATAGCCATGGTTTTTATACCAGATAGTGTAACGATGCAGCATACAATAATTAGTACGATATTGATCATCATGATAGGTGCTTCAGCTAGAAAATAGGCACTTAACCAGATCATCAAGTCTCTAAAGGTTACATACGAGCTAATAAGTAAAAATAAAAAAACAGGAGCTAGTAATAAATAATAAAAAATGGGTCCAAATCGGTGTCGGACCATATGAAAAAACCCCTCATTTGGGCTATTTTTTACGATGTAGTAAATTAACCAAAGGAAACTCATGGCTATCGGGTACGCAACAATCACACTTAACCAACTATCCCTCCCGGCAGCTGTCAATAAATTCGGAATGAGTAAGACATGGTTAAGCAAACCAGTTGATAGGATTAGTAATAGAAATAATTGTCTTGGTAGTAATATCTTCACTAGGCTTTGCATGTATTTCTCCTATTTGGCAGTTTTATTATTAAAATCACCTAAGCTTCAGTTTTTTATGTTGTAAACAGTTGAATAAAAATAAAAAACACCTTGTCTATCGACAAAGTGTCTTACTATTACACCGATCTCTTACTTTTAAAGAAATACAAAACAAATAATAGAACAAACCATAATGGGGTCAACATTAATGCTGAACGAGTAGATTCTGAAATAAGCATCACTAGTAAAATAAACGCAAAAAGAGTTAGTACGACATAGTTAATAAATGGTGTTAGAGGAGCTTTGAATATTGATTTTTGGTGTAAATCTGGACGAGTTTTTTTATATCTAATATGAGAGATTAATATAATGCTCCACACCCAAATGAAACAAATCGCACTAATGGTCGTCACAATTCCAAAGGCTTGCTCGGGGATCAATTTACTAAGTAAAGTTCCTATAGAAACAATGACCGTTGAAATAAGTAATGCATTACTTGGAACTGCATTTTTGTTTAATTTTGCAAGCATACCCGTTCCACCGTTTTGACGCCCTAAGTTATACATAATACGGCTTGTAGAGAATAATCCACTATTACTCGCAGATGCAGCAGAAGTTAATACAACAAAGTTAATAATTCCGGCCGCAACGGGAATACCTACTAAAGTAAAGGTCTTAACAAAGGGACTTGTATCTGCATTCAACTGATTCCATGGATTTATACTAAGCAGAACAATTAATGCACCCACATAAAAGAACAGAATTCTTAAAGGAATTTTGTTAATGGCTGAAGGAATATTTTTCTTTGGATCAGCTGTTTCTGCAGCTGATACACCAACCAACTCTACTCCAACAAAAGCAAATACGACCATTTGGAAAGAAAACAAAAAGCCGCTAATTCCATTCGGGAAAAATCCTCCGTGTTGCCATAAATTTTGTACAGAAACCGTTCCTGCCTCTGTTTTAAATCCAATAACTAGTAAAACAACCCCAATAACTATTAAAGCCAGAATGGTTACAACTTTAATAATGGCAAACCAAAATTCTAATTCTCCAAAAAGCTTTACTGTTAATAGATTCAACCCTAATAAAATAATTAAACAGATGAATGCTGGTACCCATTGTGGGATATCAAACCAATACTGCACATACATTCCAACTGCAATAACATCGGCCATAGCCGTCATTATCCAGCAGAACCAGTACGTCCACCCTGTTACAAAGCCTGCCCACGGTCCGATATAATCTACCGCAAAATCAGTAAACGATTGATAACCTGCATTTGATAACAACAGCTCCCCTAATGCTCTCATAACAAAAAAGGTTGCTATCCCCACAATTAAATAAGCTAAGATGATAGAGGGACCTGCTAATGAAATTGCTTTTCCTGAACCTAAAAATAAGCCAGTACCAATCGTTCCGCCAATTGCGATTAACTGTACATGACGATTTTTCAGTTCCCTTTTTAACTCATGCTGTGCCACTTGAAATTCCTCCGTTTTCTCTCTAATCATTATTGTAAGAATAATAGCCATAAAAAAAGAGACTGGGGTTCCCCCAATCTCTAAAAACGTCAGAATAACAAATACACATGGTTAAATGACAAATAGAACTTACATTCATACCAAATAGTATCTATACTCTTCTGTCCTTTTGCCTGAGATTGTGAACCCTTCGGCGTCGCAGTACGCGATCTCTCCAGAAGCCGCTCCTGTTATAGTTTGACCCATAACATTCATAGCTTGCTTATATATTTAATTTATAGCCTAGATTTGTTTTTCAACAAACTCCTAAGCTATTATCGTACAATAATTTGTAATTTTATCAGTATTCTTTTAGTTGGTCAAGAATATTTTTGTGATATGATGATCAAACTTCATTATGAACCTACTTTTTGAAAAGGTGATCCTTCTGATTGTTTGCTTGGATATAGACTCATATTTGTTCTCCCAATCCTTTTTAAAAAGGCATCTACTACAACAGGATCAAATTGTTTTCCTCTTTCTTTTTGCAGCTCATGTAACGTATATTCTAACCTCCGTGCTTCACGATACACACGATGTGAGGTCATTGCATCAAATGCATCTGCAACTGCCATAATACGGGCTTCTAATGGGATTTCCTCTCCCTTTAACCCATTTGGATATCCCTTACCGTCATAGCGTTCATGATGGTATAAAATCATATTTAATACCCCACTCTTCTCAAACGGTTTAATATGTTTCACGAGTTCATAACCAATAGACGGATGCTCTTTAATATGTATAAATTCGTCCGTGGTTAATTTTGAAGATTTATTAAGTACATTTTCTGAAATACCAATTTTCCCTATATCATGAAGCAATCCACCGATATAAATATTCTTGCAAACGGTTTGCTTAAGTTTTAACTCTTCCGCGATCGCTTTTGAATAATTCGCAACATTATTCGAATGGAAAGCTGTATATTTATCTCTCGAATCTAATGTATTGGCTAAAGAAGTGATAAGATCAATCATATTTCTCTTTTCAGCGATATATTTTTCAATAAGAATCATGATAAACGTGGCCATGACAAAGTACCAAATCCATTGAAGAATAGTTAACTGAATATTGAAATCGGGTACATGGTAAGCCCCTATAAATGAAATAATCCCACTAGTGAAAACTTGTATCCACACTTTTCGAAATGAAAATGAGGAAAGACAGAGTATAATTAAAGTAAATAACATGAAAATATCTCGATTATTTATATAGTCACCACTAAAAAAATAAAGGATAACCGTTGCACCAAATAACCAACGGTAAATATCTGTTCTTTCTAACCAAACCGACCACCTAGATTTCATAATACACCTTCTCCTAATTACTTCACTCAAACTTCAGTAATTATTAAAGAAAAACCTTAAGAAAACCTTAAAAAAATTAAAAATGCCTCTAAGGTGCATTTTTTTAAAAGATTAACAGTTGTATGATATTTTCAAAGAAATGGGGGATGGCCTTTTTGCGCCTTTGTAATTATTGTATATATTCTCTGAAGGTTAGATTGTCTTTTACTAATAGTTTTTTATTTCCTTGTTGAGAAATTAAACCCAGACTCTCGAACTTACTAAATTTACGACTAATTGTTTCTCGTGTTACCCCTACATAGCTTGCCACTTCTTCTCTTGTTATCGGGAGTTCTATAAGAATTCCGTCACTTTTCTTTGTTCCAAACTTTTGACAAAATTCTAGAATCATATGGGCAATCCTCACTTCAGGATCCTTGGTTGCTAAGTTTTGCACGAGCGTTTCTGTATGTGCTAATCTCTTTGTCAAAGCTTTTAATAATTTTATAGAGATTTCCGGATTTGCTTCCATGATTATGTCAATATCATCTTTTGTAATGACACAAATCTCCGTGTCTGAAATGGCATAAACGCTAAAATTATTCACTTCTTCATTATTAAAAAGGTGTAACTCTCCAAAAAACTCGCCGCTTGTTAATATATATAAAATCTGTTCTTTTCCATCAATGGTGAACTTTGACACTTTGACTTGCCCTTTGTTCACAATAAATAATCGATCAGATTTCTCTCCTTCTTGTAAAAGCAACTGTCCCTTTTTGAACCGTGTATGCTTGGCCATTTTGGCGACTTTTAAGATTTCTTCTTCTGATAAAGCCCCAAAGATTGGTACCTTTTTCGTACAAGGTACCAGCATTTTATTATGACTACAGTTAGCTTCCTTCATAAGCATCACCTAATTTTTTTATTTCTAAAAATATATCATACGTCATTTGATATATTTGTGTTTTAAATCACTAGTATGAAAAAAGATCACAGCTAAAATTTAGCTGCGATCCATTCTTATTCCTCTACCTCTGCAAATTGATCTGTATCTTCCCCACATACGGGACATACCCAATCTTCTGGCAGCTCTTCAAACGGTGTTCCTGGTTCGACATATTCATCAGGATCTCCTATTGCTGGATCGTAAATATATCCACATGGTAAGCATATATATTTTTTCATTCTCATTTCCTCCTTGGTGTTAAGCTGGTTGTAACAGCTTTTCTTTTACAAAACTCATCAGTTCCTTCACCGAAACAGTTTCTAATGATATTCCATTCAGGGATATCTTCTTTTCAATCGCCATTTTATAAGGTGTGGAAGCTACAATACCCTCAAGAGAAATTACACCTACTATTTTCTCATCTTTAATAAATATCCTCGTATATTTTTCATCTTCATCTTCATCCATGATGGTTGTATCACATAGACCCTCATCCACCATTCCTATGGAAAACAAAGACATATTAAAGGCATTAAATACAGTAAATGGCGTTGTTTTCTCATACACTTCATGAACCGCTGCCATATTTTTCCCCGCCACTTTTCCTTGATCCATTGCCCGGCCCCAAAGGCCTTCTACTTCACCATTCAGCTCGGTCACATCACCGGCTGCATACACATCCTCTATGTTTGTTTCCATCTTTTCATTTACGATGATTCCCCTATTGGATTGAATAACTGTATCTTCTACTAAGTCAAGATTAGGAACGACACCGATGGAGTAAATGACACTGTCACAGGAAATCAACTGATCATCCAAGACGATTCCATTTACTTTATCGTCACCTACAATCTCTTTAATAGAGGCGTTCAAGTAAATATCCACACCCTTAAGTCCGAGAATAATTCTTTTGATAATTTAATTCTGTTATATGGAAGTGACTTTTCTGCTCCAAATAAGGAGATTTGGGCCTCTTTATCAATATCTCTTATTGCCTTAGCTGCATTCACAGCTGCCACACCTGTTCCAATAATGCAATAATGTTTCATCATTTCTTCACCTACCTTTCTTAAATCGCGCTTAAGAGCAAATCAGCAACAAATGTTGTTGAATGTTCGATTTTTTTCAATTGTTCCTCATTTGGTGAAAATCTTACTCTTACAGGAAACTCCACATGTGTCATCCCTGTTGTTTTTATGACGTGAGATGTACTTTGTACATTCATATTGGTTTCATGTAAGTAGTCTTGAATCACTTCAATCGCTTCTCCACTCCATCCGTAAGAACCAAAGGCAGTGGCGATTTTCCCTTCAAGATTCATTTCCTTTAAGTCCTTGAGCACCTCTTCAAGATTTCCAATCATATCTGCATACTTTGTTGAACTACCAATAAATACAGCATCTGCTTCTTTAATACTTTCAAGAATGTCACTTTTATCAACTGAACTCATCATACAACTCTCAAAAAATAAAAATGAGGATTTGAATCACAATTTGAAACTATTTCATACGATTGAAGATTATTTCTATCACCTCATAGGTAAACTAACCTTTAGTTATCGGAATAAAGGATGTGTTCTACATGATGGATTTTTACCAAAGTCAAGAAACTCTTACTAGCATGGAGTGGATTCTTCGAGCGATTGTAGGTTTTATTTTTCTATTGATTGTAGCTAGATTATTGACTCAACGATCCATATCCCAATTACGGCTACTTGATTTTGTTATGGCTTTAGTAGTTGGAAATATTATTGCCCATCCGTTATCCGATCAACATCTTGGACTAAAAGGATCAATGATTACAACGGCTGTATTAATGGTTTTATATATTTCTGGTATATTTATGATTCTGAAATGGCCATGGTTTAGAAAACTAGTGAATAACTCTCCCGTTACGATTGTAAAAGATGGGGAAATCTTGTATGAAGGGTTGAAAAAGGCGAGAATATCCCTTGATGTTTTACTTGAAGAATTGCGCGAAGGACAAGTTGATGATGTGAAGAAAGTAGTCCTAGCTACTTGGGAAGCTGATGGTCAAATATCTTATTTCTTGGATCCTAAATACCAACCAGTTACCCCTTCAACGTTAGGAATAAAAACAGAGCCTTACGAACACCCTAGGACCATCATTAAGGAAGGTACCATACTAACTGAAGAATTAAAGGAAATCGGGAAAAGTAAAGAATGGATCACCTCGAAGTTAGAAAGTGCCTATCAAACCAGGGTAAATGATGTTCTACTTGCAACCATTGATAACAAGGAGAATATGAAGATATTCTTATACAAATAAAAAGCTGGAAATGGGTAATGAGTGTATTAGAAAAAATCGTTAAGTTTAAATCTTACAAAAAAGGCTTAGGACTTGTTGTAAAGGTGGCAACAGTGGCACTCCTGGTGTTTGGAAGCTATGAAATCTACTCAACAAACTTTCTCACGAATCTAAAAGGAGTTGCTAGTGTATTTACTTCTTCTTCCGAAATGCCAGTAATGGAGAAAGGTCAATTCGAACGCGGAACTCCTCCAAGCGGAGACTTTTCTGGTGAAAGCGGTAGACCTGCTCCTCCAGATGGTGGATCATCAGGGGAGGCTAGTCAGTTTGAACGTGGGACTGCTTCTGGTGGTGCATTTTCAGGACAAGGTGATCGGTTAGCAAGAGGTGGATTCGAGGGAAGAGGAGAAATAGGCAGCACGAGCGCATTAGAAGTCATCTTGCAGTATTTCAGCATTATGTCCGTATTTATCATTCTAATCTACTATTTAGAAAAGCTACTTGCAAAGCGGAAAAAGAACCCTTCTGAACAAAAAATCACTTTGTATCTTAATTGACTGGAGTAAGCGTCTATAAATAACGACGCTTATTTATTTATGTCACAAAATTCTCTCCTCCTCGTCATGATTGATGAAATGATAACAAGGAGGTTTTTGATATGACACAAATTTGGGATGTTGTTATTATTGGTGGAGGATTAGCGGGGTATGTAGCAGCAAATTATTTAGCAAAAAGTGATTTATCTATCTTAATCCTTGAAAAGGGAAACAAGGTTGGGGGGAGAGCCCAAACAGAGAAAATAAAACAAGATTTTTTTAATTTGGGACCTCATGCCCTTTATAAAAAAGGAAAAGCAGCAGTCATTCTCGAAGAGTTAGATATAAAACTGGAAGGAGGTTCACCTAAGCTAGGAGGAATAGTAACTCAAAACTCTAAAGAATATCTAGCTCCTTTTAATCCATGGGGCCTTCTTACAACAAGTCTACTTAATTGGAAGGAACGGATAGAATGGATGTTGATTTTATCAAAAATTCAACAAGTCGATACACAAGCGTTAGCTGACCAAACCTATCAACAATGGGTGGAGAAAGCTGTTCAATCAATAAACGTCAAATCCCTTCTATATGTAATTGGTAGGCTTTCAACTTACTGTCATTGTCCTGAAAAAGTTAGCGCAAAAGTAGTCGTGACTCACATTAAGACTTCCTTGGGCGGAGTACTCTATTTACATGACGGTTGGCAAACAATTATCGACCAACTCCACAATAAAGCAGTCATAGCAGGTGTGCAGATTGAAACTCATTCTACTGTAAAAAAAGTTATACCAGCCGAGCATCGTAATTTCAAAGTTATCCTTTCAAATAACGAGGAAGTTTTCTGTAAATATGTAATTAGTTCAACTGGACCACTTCAACTCACCAAACTATTAGGTGAAACCGAGTATGTAAAAGTAAATAATCCTTTATCCCAACTAATACCTGTTAAAGGTGCAAGTTTAGATATTTCTTTATCTCAACTCCCACACCCTCAGAAATTATTTGCTTTAGACATGAATCATTCCCTTTATTATTCCGTACATTCAAATGTAGCCTCCCTCTCTGTGAATCGTAAACACTCGATCGTTCATGTGTTTAAGTACTATCACCCAGATGATTCCATTGATTCGATAAAGGTCAGAAACCAGCTTGAACAATTTTTAGAAACGATACAGCCGGGATGGAAAGACTATTGTGTTACAAGTCGTTTTCTTCCAAATATCACTGTAAATCAACGTCTTCCCCAAGTTGGACACGAAAAATATTTCCAACGTTCTGAAACTGACATCCCTGGATTATATATAGCAGGAGATTGGGCCTCTCCGCATTATATCTTGTCTGAGGGGGCAGCGTGTAGCGGGAAACAAGCAGCAGAGGAAATTATCAAAAAAGAGAAGAGGTGATTTCTTGCAGATCAGTAATGAAGAGTATAAACAATTGAAACCGTTATTATTTTCTATAGGGTATCGTATGTTAGGATCAGTAGCTGATGCAGAAGATATCGTCCAAGAAACCTTTTTAAAAGCATATCAAATAGACGGTGAAAAGATCGATAACAAAAAAGCCTATCTTTGTAAAATCATGACGAATCACAGCCTTGATGTATTAAAGTCATCAAAGTACAAACGAGAAACATATATCGGACCATGGAATCCAGAGCCATTGTTATTGCAATCAATGGCTCTAGATCCTGCTGAAGTATTATTACAAAAAGAAGGATTGAGCATAGCTTACTTACGGATGATGGAACATTTATCACCAAACGAGCGAGCCATTCTTTTATTAAGAGAAGTTTTTGATTTCTCGTATAGCGAGATTGCCCACATCATTGATAAGAAAGAAGAAAACTGCCGAAAAGTTTTCAGTCGAGCAAAACAAAAGATTGCAAGTGTTGAGGGAGAAAGCTTAGATTACGAGAAAAACCAGTCCATCATCAATCGGTTTATTCAAGCGTTTCAGATGCAAAACATGGATACATTATTAAAGCTACTTTCAAAGAATGTCACACTTTATTCCGATGGTGGAGGAAAGGTCAAAGCTGCAGTACGTCCCATCTCTTCACAATCTAACGTGCTCACGCTATTATTTGGCATTATTAGAATGGTTCCAGAGGACTTTTCATCTGAATTGAATAATGTCAACGGTCAACCCGCAATCATAAACTATAGTAAAAATCAAATTCATAGTATTATCAGTTTCTATATATGCGACGACTTAATTGAAGAAATATTTATTATTATGAACCCCGACAAGCTTCCATTGAAATAATTAGTTAGAGTGTTAAAAAACCAATGCCCTGCTTTTTTCAAAGCAGGGCATTTATCATTTACTCATCTTGTGTATAAACGTCTTCCCTAGAATGAAAACCATCTTTTATTATTGTTTCGTCCAGGTTATTCTTATTCACAGCAATAGGAGCTAATAAAACAGATGGAACTTCAATCTTCCCATTGTTAATCTTTCTATCAGCAACTATGCTTTCTCCTTTTGCCAGCTTAACCGCTAGTTCAGCGGCCTTCTCTGCTAGCATGTTCAACGGTTTGTACACAGTTAAGTGTTGCGTTCCATTCACAATTCGCTGAGCAGCTGCAAGCTCCGCATCTTGCCCACTTACAGGTATTTTCCCTGCTAGTCCATGGGCTTCGAGAGCTTCAATCGCACCACCTGCTGTTGCGTCATTGGCAGCAATGACTGCATCAATTTGATTATTACTAGCTTTTAAAGCTGCTTCCATGTTCTTATAAGCATTTGTCGGAGTCCAATTCTCGGTCCATTGATCATACACAATTGTAATGTCTCCTTTGTCTATGTACGGCTGTAGTACGTTAAACACCCCTTTTTTCAACAAATGAGCATTATAATCTGTACTCGCACCTCCTATTAATACATATCTCCCTTTTGGCACCAATTTTATAATTGCCTTTGCTTGAAGCTCCCCCACTTGTTCATTGTCAAAGGAAATGTACATGTCAATATCCGCATTTTTTACAAGCCTGTCATAGGAAATCACCTTAATTCCTGCTAGATGTGCTTTATTCACGATAGCTGCGGTTGCTTCTGCATTGTTAGGCACAACAACTAAAAGGTCAACTCCTTGGCTGATTAATGTCTCTGCTTGTAAAATTTGCTTGGCATCATCTTCATTCGCAGCCATGATTTCTACTTCTGCACCTAAATTTTCAACTGCTTCTTTAAAAAGTTCTCGATCTCTTAACCACCGTTCTTCTTCTAATGTATCCATAGAAAATCCAATTTTAATCTTTTCCTCCTCGGATGATTGACCAGGAGAATTGTTTTTTTCAACTGCAGAAGAGTCTGTCGATGCTCTCGTTTCAGGTGCATTCTCGCAAGCAGATGTAAAAAAGAGTAGCGTGAGTGTGAACATAATCAATCTAGCATTTGAAAATCCCCGATCCATTTGCTCTCTCTCCTATCCGACTAAACTAAATACCAAGAAGCGTTTTTCGGTATTTATTTGGTGAAACCGCAACCATTTTTTTAAACACCTTACTGAAGTAATTGGGGTCATGATAACCAACTTCAAAGGTAATTTCCTTTATACTCTTCTCAGGATCACACATTAATTTCTTTGCTTTCTCAATTCTACACTCCGTTAAAAAGTCGATATAGTTAATTCCAAGCTTTTCTTTAAACATCTTACTGATATATATGGGGCTGAGCCCTACTTTCTTTGCTAGTGTATCTAATGATATATCCTCGTGCGAGTGATCTATAATGTATTGTTTGATTTGTTGAATCGTATCTGATTCTAATTTTTCATAATGATTCACATATGATTGCCGCATCCGATTTAGCATTTGTATCGTTTCTAATCTTAGTTCACGGTAGTCAGTAGCTTGAGAAGAATATAGCGGGCTATCCGTTTCTAGTCCCATTTCACTCAATACGCGAGATACGATCCATAGTACCTCCAACATCCGTTGTTGCGTTTTTACCAACTCTATCCCGTCATTCTCGTATACTTGTAATATATTCAACACGTTCAGTCGGATATAATCCCAGTTACCAAGGCGAATTTGATCAAAAAATTCTTTTTTCTGGTGTGGAGCAAGCTGTCCATTACTTGAATCTCCTAAAACTGATAGATCCTTATAGAAACGGTACTTAATTGGTAAAGTTGTATCCATCGTTGCAACAAGTGCATCTTGATACGATTGCCTTATGTGATCTAGTGAGTAACACACCTCACCAACACCGATAAACCATCCTGTTCCTTGCTGTGCTTGAGAAAGGGAAAGTATCTCTCTTGCAAGTGATGTAGCTTGAGAACGGTAGGATTTCTCTGGCTGCCTGAAAACAATAATTGGAAGCTGGCTCCCGTAGAGCGCTCCTACCCATCCACTCTTTGTTTGTCTAACTTTCTCTTTCACTTTGGAATATACATGCTCTGACCCTGTAGGAAGGACCACAAGCATCACAAACATTTCATTTGTCGATGGAATATCAAGCATCTCCACGAGCATATCTACATGAACTTCATGGACATGATCAAACAATAATTGTGTTACCACATCCGTTTCAACGAGAGTTAGTGTTTTTTGTAGTGCACTTTGCTGATACTGACTTAATGCAAGAGTTTTTCGTTCTTCATCAATCTGTTTGAGAACCTTGCCTACTGTTACTACAATATCACTTGCTTTGCTCGGCTTTAGCAAATAATCCTTCACTCCAAGTTTAATGGCGTGACGCATATAATCAAAAGTATCGTACGCTGTCACCATAATAAATTTGATATGCGGATGATTCGCACTGATCTGTTCGACTGCCTCAAGTCCGTTCATTCCGGGCATTTTGATATCCATAAATATCACATCAGGTTGAAACTCCGAAGCCATTTGAACAGCCATTTTTCCATTTTTCGCTTGTTTGATTACATGTTCAGGGTAGGTTTTTTCTAAGATTGCCTGCATGCCTTCCCTTTCTATTTGTTCGTCATCTACGATTAGGAGCTTGATCATCCTTTATTCACTCCTTCCTTTTTAATATATAATACAACCTTCGTCCCATTTCCTTTATCACTTAAGATATCAATCACATGATCATAACCGTAAAATAAACGCAGTCGCTTGACGACATTGCTGAACCCAATTCCTGTAGAGTGACCTTCCATTTCTATCGTGTTTTCTTCAAGAATTTGCTGAATTTTCTCTTGGTCCATTCCTTTTCCATCGTCTTCGATTTCAATTGTAATCATGTCTTCTCCATCCTTCACCCGGAACCAGATGATCCCGCCTTCTTCTCTCGGCTCAATGGCATGAATCACTGCATTTTCAATAATCGGTTGAAGAGTGAGAGCTGGAATACGTACAAAAAGGCAATCTTCATCTACCTCCAAGAACAATTTCAGGCGTTCAGTAAACCTTGCTTTTTGTATATCCATATATTGTTTTAATACAGCAACCTCCTCGTACAAAGTTACTGATCGATCAATTTGTTTTAAATTATACCGAAGCAAACCTGCAACGCTGACGAGAAGATCACTAGTTTCTTCAGAACCCTCTAAATATGCCTTCTTAGAAAGTGTATTGAGAGTGTTAAATAAAAAATGCGGATTGATCTGGCTCTGTAGACTTCGAAATTGACTTTCTTGTAATAAAATTTTATTTTCTTGAAGTTCCCTTTCAAGCTGTGCCTTATTCTTAATTTCCAATATTAGGTTATTAATATTGTTACGCATTCGGTCAAAGGTTCTAGCAAGAAAGGCAATCTCATCATTTGTCTCCACCTTGATTTCAACATCAAATTTACCATTTGATAGCTCGTTGGCTGCTTGTGTTAACTTTAGGACAGGTCTCGTAATCCCTAATGAAAACCAATACGTAATGAGAATAAGTACAAACGTAATTAGCAACAACAACCATATACCAAGTTTAATAACCTCTCCTGATCGTTCGATAATGCTTCGATAAAACTTGTCATGGGTCTTTAACTCTGTATCAAGCATGGTCAACGTCATCTCAGATATATAATTGGAAATATTCATCGCCTCCGTAAATTCCTTAGTGGAGGCCTCCGTATCTTTTTCGGCATAATATAATAGGAACCTGTCTGTCGTTTCTTGAAGACTATCAATGAGGTTAATATAATTAGACAAAGTGAAGTTGTTCTCTTGGTTCCTTAGTGTATCTACATCCCGTTTTGCTTCTATTAACCCTTCCTCGCTATGCTCGAGCAGTTCTAGATTTTCAGAGGTAGGCTTGAGCATATAGTTATTAAGATCGGTAATTAACTGCTGGCTTGCATTCGTTACCTCGTTCAGACTTAAATATCGTTGAAGAATTTCGTTATATTGATTTTGCGTTTTATGATTATAGTATGTAAGCGCTACCCAAATTACAGACATAATCACAAGAACCACTGTTGTTAACGTAAGTATTTTTTTCTGAATACTGTTCATTGTACGTCGACCGCTTTCAAAAAATGAATATCTGTAAAATACCCGTCTATATCGAGAGGAACCGTATCACCATTTAACCACTCCATGATCAATTGAACGCTAATTTCTCCCATCATCTCAGGTGATTGCTTAACCATCCCGTCCAGCTTTTCTTCCTTTAGTAGAGTTAATGTTTCAGGACCATCGTCAAACGAATAGATGAAAAAAGGCTCTACTTGAGAACGCTTACCAATTTCCTGAACCATTCCCGCAGCAAAATTCGCATTGACAGCTATAAAAGCATCCACGTCTGGATTACGGTTCATCACATCTTGAGTGGTGGTAAGAACTTGCTCTCTTGTTTCCGATGTTTGAGCAAGAACCGTTTTAATATTTGGATACACATTTAAAACATCTTGTATTCCACTTAGTCTCTGTGTTTGATAATATTCATGCTCACTATCGTACATTAACACCACGGTCCCTGATGTACCCATTTCTTTCGTTAGTTCATTTGCTAGCATTCGGCCCGCTTGATACTGATCAGAACCAACAAAAGTTCTTCTAAAGCTTTCTGACATGGGAACATCATTTGCTACAGTAATGATAGGAATACCATAAAACGATGCTTTTATTTTTGTTAAATCTTTAAACTCTGCGTTATCTAAACCTTGTACAATGATCCCATCTACTTTTGAAAAAAGTGCGATTTCGATTTTCTCTAAAAAGTCCTCCTGATTGTTTCCGTAGCTACCCCAAACCTCTAAACTTGCCCCTTCCTTTAAGGCTTGCTTTCGAGCGCCACTCTCTACCTGATCCCAGAAGGATGTTTCCATATCTTGAGTAATTAATACCAGTCGAAGCTGTTCCACATTTTGATTCGTACTCTGAGAAAGTTGCCAATCCGAGCGAAAAACTTCTTTTGCAGATATAAAAGTGAAATAGCAAAGGAAAAGGAAAGTAAGGGATAGTAAAAATATACTAGTTTTTCGCAATTGACTGATCCCCTTCCACTTCTAGTAAACTACTCTCATCATATCATCTACTTGTAATTCTTCAAATATTTAGTTGGAATTTTCAGCTTTTTATAGTTGATTTTATAGGGGAAAGGAGTGAGGACTTACTGCCAATACAGAAAGAGAGAGGGACTACCCTTTGTAATCCCTCTTCTACGTATCTATCGTTTTTTTCTAGTCATAACGTCAAAAATTACAGCTAAGGCTAATACACCACCTCGGATGATATATTGATAAGAAATACCCACTCCAAGTAAGTTCATCCCATTTGATAACGAAGCCATAACAATTGCACCGATAATGGCTCCCGTAACTTTTCCGACTCCTCCAGCGGCAGAAACTCCACCAACATATGCAGCTGCAATAGCATCAAGTTCAAACAAAGTCCCTGCAGTTGTTGTTGCTGACTGCAAGCGCGAGGTAAATAAAATACCTGATAGTGCTGCTAACATCCCCATTGAACCGAATACCATATACGTAATTTTCTTTACATTCATCCCACTAAGATGGGCTGCTTCTGGGTTACTACCGACTGCATAAATATGTCTACCAAGCACTGTTTTAGTTGTTAAGAAATGATAAACAATGACAACGAGTAGCATTATCATAACCGTCCATGAAAAGCCATTATATCCAGCTAATATCCATGTTAGATAAGCAATAATCGACGAAATAAAAATGAGTTTTAAAATAAAGATTCCTTTAGATACTACTTCAAATTCATACTTAATCTTATTTCTACGCGTCGAAATTTCACTGTATATATACAATAAGATTCCAACTAACCCAACAATTAATGAAAGTAAATGAAGACCGTTTACTTGAAGTAGAGAAGGAATAAATCCGTTACCGATTGCATTAAACTTGTCATCTTGAATAATAATCGTTCCTGTTTTTTCTGTTACCTGTAACAATGCTCCTCTAAAGATAAGCATTCCGGCTAAAGTGGCAACAAAGGATGGTATTCCAATTTGTGCAACAAGGAAACCATTAAACAAGCCTACAACGATTCCTAAAATAAGTATGATTGGGATTGTTATATACATAGATACTCCTGCTTGGGTTAAAAGGATAGCGGCAATTGCCCCAAGGAATCCAGCTACATACCCCACCGATAAATCGATATGTCTAATGACAATAACTAGTGTCATACCAACAGCTAAAACAGCAATATATCCAGCAGAATCTAGTAAATTACTTATATTACGAGAGGACATAAATAAACCGTCCGTCATAAATGAAAAGGTAAGAATGATGACAAACAGGGCAATATACATACCATAGTCACGAATATTCTCACTGATTAATGTTTTTGCTTCCTTAATAAGACTCATTGTATATACCTCCTATTGCGTAGCAAGCTGCATTATATTTTCTTGGTTTGCTTCATCTATTGACAACTCACCTTTTATTTCACCTTGGGCCATTACATACACACGGTCGCTCATACCTAATACTTCACCAAGCTCAGATGAAATCATAATAATACTCATGCCTTGTTTAATTAACTCGTTCATAACTGTATAAATTTCAAATTTAGCCCCCACATCTATCCCTCGAGTAGGCTCATCAAGAATTAACAGCTTGGGTCCAACAAACAGCCATTTTCCTAAAGACACCTTTTGCTGATTCCCTCCGCTCAAGTTACCAACTAATTGCTCTAGGGAAGAGGCTTTTATCGTTAATGATTTTTTATAATGGTCTGCAATCTTAATTTCTTCATTGTCATTGATCATGCCATTTGAGGAAATTCCCTTTAGATTGGCTGCCGATATATTGCTTTTAATGTCTTGAATTAAAAACAATCCATCGCCCTTTCTGTCCTCGGTCACATAAGCAATTCCCGCTTTTATCGCATCGCTTGGATGATTGAGCATTTTTGAGATTCCTGCTATAACTAAATCTCCCTCTACCTTATAGGACTTTGCATTACCAAAGATACTCAGCGCAAGTTCAGTACGTCCTGAACCCATCAGTCCTGCAATCCCTACAATTTCACCTTTCTTCACATGTAGATTTACATTTTTTACGACTTGTCTACCTAATTGAGGATCATAGGCAGACCAATTAAACAATTCAAGAATTTTTCCACCGAATGCTTGCTTTTCTCTTTTCGGATATATATCTTCTATCGCACGACCAACCATGTTCTTTATGATCGTACTTTCATTGATTTCTCCCTTTGCTGCATCCAATGTACAAATAGTCTGACCATCCCGGAGAACCGTTGCTTTATCTGCAATAGAAATAACTTCTTTTAGCTTGTGTGAAATCATGATACACGTGATCCCTTGGTTCTTAAGCTCACGTAATAACTCAAGCAGGTTTTCACTATCATCCTCATTCAGCGCGGCTGTTGGTTCATCTAGAATAAGTAGCTTAACGTCCTTGCTTAGAGCTTTTGCAATTTCAACTAGTTGCCGTTTCCCTACTCCCAAATCTTTAATGAGTGTATCTGGATTAACATCTAGCTTCACCTTGTTCAGCATTTTTTTTGCTTCAGCAATGGTTTTATTCCAGTCCACAATGCCACCATTTTTCACTTCATTACCTGCAAAAATATTTTCATATACAGTTAGGTCAGGAAATAAAGCCAGCTCCTGATAAATAATAACGATTCCTGTTTTTACGCTGTCACTAATCTTGTTAAACTGTTGTACATTTCCTTCGTACAGAATATCTCCTTCGTAAGTTCCATAAGGATAAACTCCGCTTAGTACCTTCATCAGTGTTGACTTTCCTGCACCGTTTTCACCTATTAAACAATGAATCTCACCTTTTTCTACTTTGAAATTCACATCGCTTAGTGCTTTTACTCCTGAAAAGTTCTTGGAGATTTGTTTCATCTCCAAAATATATTCACTCATTTGTATGCCCCCTCTACAAGACAACTGTTTACAATTACGAAATAGTGATAGACCACTCTACCACTATTTCGCAACAACCACTGTTTATATTTTAAAGTCCAGTAAATTCGCTTGCTTCGTAGTAACCTGAGTCAATTAATTCACTCTTCACATTTTCCTCGTCAACAACAATAACATCTGTTTGTTTCGCTTTTACTTCTACTTCTCCGTTATCGTAGCTACCTGTCGTTTCAGGTGTCTTTCCATCAAGGATATCAACAGCCATTCCCATTGCATCCGTAACAAGAGTACGAACATCCTTAAATACAGTCATTGATTGTTTGCCATCGATTACATATTGAATAGATGCTTTTTCAGCGTCTTGTCCTGTTACTGTAAAACTAGTAACTTCTCCATCAGAAGAGAATACGTCTGCAATAGAACGAGCTGTGCCATCGTTTGGTGCAAGAATAGCTACATCACCCTTCATATCTGCACCAACAGCTGTTAGGTGTGTTTGAGCTTTGTTTTTCGCTTCATTTGGATCCCAGTTTGTTGTTACTTGACCAAGAATTTTACTCATTTCATCACGAGTTAATTCCGCTTTATCTTTTAACTTCTCAGCTTCACTTGAGTTTGCAATGGTAAATGTTCCATCAGCAATCTTTGGTTGAAGAACGCTCCAAGCTCCTTCAAAGAACAAGAAAGCATTATTATCAGAGGCAGCTCCCGCATATAAGTACAATGGAACATTTGAACCTTCTGCAGAATCAATTAAGTATTGGCCTTGTGCTGCACCTACGGCGAGACTATCAAATGTTACATAGTAATCTACTGCATCTGTGTTTGTAATTAAACGGTCGTAAGCAATAACGGTAACTCCGTCCTTCTTCGCAGCTTCAACAGCAGCCGCTGCTGCATCACCATCTTGAGGGCTAATAATTAATACTTCGATACCTTTGTTTAATAATGTTTCTACATTTTCTTTTTCCTTAGCAGAAGAGCCTTGGCTAAAAAGAATCTCTGTTGTATATTCAGACCCTGAAAGAGCATCCTTGAATCTTTGTTCGTCTTGAACCCATCTTGGTTCATCCTTAGTTGGTAATACGATTCCTACACTTACTTTTTTACTGCTGCTTCCACCACCGCTACTTTCGCTGTTACACGCGGCAAGCATACCTGCCACTAACATAAAAGCTAGCATTAAAGAAATCGTTTTCAGAAACTTTTTCATCTTGTTTCCCCCTTAATATTTGTCTCATTTGGTTACAAGTTAATTATAAAAAGTCGAAGATTGTTATGTAAGCGTTAACACTAGCATTGTTTTGGTATCGTCTGCACTTTTTTATACTATAGGACAAAAAGAGTGGATCTAGTTTGACCCAGACCCACTCCATAAAGCTTTTAACTACTCTTTTCAAAAACAGATAAGGCTTGTATGACAAACTGATTGATCTCATCTTCATCTGCTTTACTTGGATTAAATTCGATTCTTAATGGTTCTCCTATGCATACTCCGTTCTGATTCTCAATTAATTCCTTAAGCTTATCTAAGGCACCGCAGAATTCAGGATAAGAAGTGTCTCCAGATCCAAATAAGGCAAATAGCTTCTTATTTAAATCTAACTGTTCCACTTCTTCAATAATATCTAGACATTCATCGGGATAATCTCCATCTCCCCAAGTATACATTCCGATAAAGATAAGATCGTAATTCAATAAATCGCTAGCGGGTAAGCTAAGCATATCCTTGAGATCTACATCATGGTTATGCTTTTTAAGTTGTTCATCTATCAAATCTGCAATTGCTTCTGTATTCCCCGACATACTTGCGTAAATAACACCAATTTTCATGATCCTCTCTCCTAGTGTACGAGTTTTGTTATTTCATAACTTCGATCAATCCACTTGCTTTCGATCGGAGAACTAATAAACAATTCATCTTTAAAGCCAGCTCCCCTAAAGCCATGCCCCTCGATGGTTTCAATAGGTAATAACATTTGGCTCAGTTTGTTGATTTCATAAATTCTAGAAAAACCGTATTCATCCTTACTTGTGGTTGTATATAAGTTCTTTCCTACATTAAATACATCTAAAAATGCCTTCTCCGAGATGGATGGCTCAAAGGTTCTCCATCTTGATGCACGAAGTGATCTCATCTCTATAGATCCCTCTTTAGATCTGGCATTTCCTTTCGCAAGAAACATACAATCCTCACAATCTATATAAATGGAAGAAATCATGGAGTTTGATTCCTTTTTTACAAGGGTTAATTCACCACTTTCCAAAGAAAAACTCCATAGACCCCCTGATTCTCTATTAATTTGAGTCCCAATGTATAAGTGCTCTTTATGCAAAAATAAGGAGCGGATGAATGGTTTAATAGACAATTCTTTAAAAGGATGGATCACAGACCAGTTGGAACCAAAGTTATATGAAATATAAAGCTTGCTTCCTACATGGGTAATAATAAGACCTGACTCATTCCCTGCGATATCCCAAAGTCGTTGGGGTGTAGGGAAGAATGTATGTGTCCATTTATTGTTATATGGGTTATAACGAACGATTAGCCCATTGTCTCCTATTCCAAAAATATATGGAGAAATACATACTAGCTTATAAATGCTGTGTGAAAGGGGATACTGCAAGAGCCACTCACCTTTTTCAAAAGAGTATAGACCCGTATTTTTCACAGCCACAATGAACGGTAAGCTAGCAGTGGACAAAACGGCTGTAGACCCTTTTTCAAACATATGTAAGCTTCTCCCCCTTATTAGCCCATTGATAAAATGACTTCGCAAATTGTCTGCATTCTTCTATTTCCTCGTCCGTTTCAGGACTTAGTTCTATCTTTAATTTTTCCTCAAATACATCACAGCCCTGTTCCTTCAGTGTTGATTCCATAATATCCACAGCCATACAAAACTTAGAATAGAGAGTATCACCTGAGCCGAAGCAAGCAGCCTTTATTCCATTTAAACGGAGGTTTTTAAGTTCCTCGAAAAACTCTTCAACCTCATACGGCAGATCCCCATCTCCCCAGGTGTATGCACCAAGAAAGATACAATCATAGCTTTTTAAAGAATGTATATCTACTGTTTCTAAATCAAGTAGATCTACCTCCCACCCACATTCAAGAAGAGTTTCCTTCAAAATATTCGCCATATCCTCTGTATTACCGGACATACTTGCATAGCCAATAAATATTTTCACTGTTCTCCTCCTCTAATTGAAAATGATTATCATTATTAACAACTTAAATATAATCGATAATGATTCTCAATGTCAATTGTATTTTTTTGCGTAAATACCTTTTAATACAAAAAAAGCTCCCCAGATTAATGGAGAGTTTCTTTATAAGGAATACGAAATCTAAAAGTAAAAATAAACGGAGGTTTTCCGGTTAGATGCAGACTGGAGCTCGTTTCGGGGGAAATAAGGGGAGATTTTCCGATTAAGCAAAGCAAACTCTCCCATTTTTGAATTTTTCGAGTCGATAGGCGGAATTTCTCCGTCTGTTTAAACTATTTTTAATAAAAAATATTAATTAAGCGGAATTTTCCCTTCTATTTATCAGCTCTGATGCTTAACCTGATCCCCCAACCAAAAAGTGCTTTATCGACCATTACTTTGGAACAGATCTTTCTGCATTAATATAACCAGAACCATAAATATTCTTATCTCGATCTCGCCAAACATCTGTGTTAGTCATTAATAATTCTTTGATTTTATCAGGTGTTAGACTTGGATTTGCTTCTTTCATTAACGCAACAACCCCTGCACAAATGGGTGTCGCCATCGAAGTACCCGATAATGTAGTATAGTCATTTTCTACTCGACTGCTTTTTTGCAATTTATCTAAATAGGAATTTGGCGATCTTAATGAAACAATATTTACTCCAGGTGCTAATATATCAGGTTTTACTCCACCATAGATGGTTGGTCCCCGACTGGAGAAGCTCGCCACATCATCGTCGTTTCTCTCTAAAGTATTCCGATCATCAAGCGCACCTACCGTTATGACTTTATCACTTAATCCAGGACTAGCAATTGTACCTTTTTCTGGCCCTTCATTCCCAGCCGCAACACAAACAACGATTCCAGATGCCCACGCTTCCTCTACCATCTTAACCATTGGATCATCATCTTCAGTTCGGTAGTTTTGCGCGGTACTTCCTAACGACATACTTATAATGTCAATTTTATTATTTGGGTTATTTTCATTATATTGAATACACCATTCCACTCCTTGCATCACGGTTTCAAGTGAACCTGACCCCATTTTATCAAGTACCTTTACTCCTACCAAGTTTGCCCTTGTAGCTGGCCCCGCATAATTTACAGAGGCAGAAGCAGCATCTCCTGCACAGTGCGTACCATGACCATTATCGTCATAAGCTTCTGTTCGATTATTGATAAAGTCGACAAAATCTGTAATTCTACCTGAAAGATCTGGATGCGGATAGATTCCTGTATCTATGATGGCGATTTTCACACCGTTACCCGTTAATGTTGTCGCGTTTCTTACAATATTAGAAGCTTTTGCAGAGGGTACTGCTACATTAAGAAAAGCCTTTACCTCACTATTGAGGTACACTCTTTTAATATGATTACAACTAGTGAGCATTTCTTCTAACCCACTAGGAGTTATATCAGCACTACAGCAGGACACTCTAGGAAAATGACTTTTAATTTTATTTCTCATATGATGATTCATTACTCCATCTACTTCTTTACAACCAGTATCGTAACATCCCTCCTGAAATTCAATAATCACCGAGTACTTTTTACTTCGTTTTAACATCGTTTCAAACATATTATGCAAAAAGCAAGGCGTCCATTTAAAGGGTTTATACAAATTTAAAATTTGTTCCCTTAATGGCCGCTCCAATTTATCCGCATGCGCTCTTACCATTTGAACCATTGAATACCCGAACAATCCAATTCCCTCCTATCATAATTATTCTTTTACAGATATATGAAGTTGCGAGAGAGTTGGCGTCGGCGCTTGTCCAAGTTAGTAAAAATAAGGCGGATAACGGGAGCGATTCTAATAATTGTTATCGATAGAGTAGAATAGAAGTACGGGCTGAATACTAAAGCCTCACTCTGTAATTCCTGGCGATGCTTGGGTTGTCCGTATCGATCCCTTATTCGGACTCTGTAATTCCTAACAATGCTGTTGCTGTCCGAATCAGCTCCTCATTCGTACTCCGTAATTCCTAAATATACTTTTCCTGTCCGAATCACCCCCTCATTCGGACCTAGAATAGAGGAAAAGGAACTTCAACGGTTATAAGCATTAAAAAATCCTATTAATTTATGAAATTAATAGGATCAACACTCATATTATTCAGTTATTTCAATATTAATCTTTTGACCTAGTTGGACATTTTCACTGTTTTGCAAGGAAACGGTTTGCCCCTCTTTTAAATTGGTAAACACAATCGGAGTTACAACAGACAATGCCTTACTCCTGACCAACTCCAAATCTACTTTTAAAATTTTCTGTCCTGCTGTAACTTTTTCACCTTGTTTCACCAGTGACTTGAATCCATCCCCTTGCAAATGGACGGTATCAATACCGAAATGAATCAATACTTCTCTTCCATTAGCGTCTATGATTCCGATTGCATGCTTTGTAGGGAATAAGGTAGCAACCTCTCCACTGATCGGTGATACCACCTCTCCACTAGTGGGATCGATAGCAAATCCATCACCAAGCATCTTTTTTGAAAATACTTCATCCGGAACGGCTGTTAATGGCAACAATTTCCCATGTAAAGGAGCTACAAACAAGTTTGTTTCTTGAAACTTATTAACAGAACTAGCTTCCGTTTTTATTCCAAACATTCTTTTTAAAATAACAACCGCCCCCATTTTTATAATGTACTAGACTTAACTTTCGGTTTTGCTCCGATATTTTTATAGTTCTTTTTGCCTTTAGTAGACAGTAATACAAGGTATATTCCCATTGATACAAAAAGGATTCCAATAAATAGATGAATCGTAATTGTCTCTCCTAAAAATAATGCGGCTATAACACTAGCAAGCAAAGGTTTTATCAAAAAAGACATGGCTCCTAGACTCGTGTCCAATGATTCTAGTGCTCTAAAATAGAGGTAAAATGCAATCCCAGTATTCACGATACAAATATAAACCATTTGTAACCAGATAGGTTCCAAGTCAAACGAAAATGGTTCCATTCCCTTCCAATAGACTACTGGTAAAATCGCTAGGGCCCCAAATAAATCTGTAAAAGCTGTCATGGCAGAACTACCTAATTTCTGTGATGTCTTTTTCCCGAAAACCGTATAAAAACTAAAGGCAATCATGCCAACTACCTGCAGTGCGATTCCTGCAATGACTTGTGGATGTGATAGGTTTCCCGTACCACCTAGGGCAACAAGGACGCCTATTATTCCAATCGTCAAACCAATCATCTTTTTAACAGATAGATGTTCTTTTAATATGAAGGAAGAAATTAGTGCCACAAAAATGGGATTGGCACTAATAATAACTGCTGACAAGTTAGCATTTGTATACTGATAACCGATTTGAATCATATTCATACTAATCGCTACATTCAAAATTCCTAAAGCAATCATAGAGAGGAAATCTTTGCCCGATATATTTTGGTGTCTCTTTTTTAAATCTACAATCGCAAATGGAAGTAAAAAGAGTCCGCCCGTTAAAAACCTTATGAATGTTAACTGCGTTGCGTCAATATAACCAATTACTGTCTTACTAACTACCTCGAAGGAACTAAAGCTGATGATCGCAATTGATAACCATAGGATTGATAGTTTATCATTCTTCATTTATGCTCCAATCTCAAAAGTCATTAAACGATTCTTTGTCGACTTTCCACTTTATTTTCGTTGGCTTTTTCCTTCTGCCGCTCTAATCTTCGTTTCAGAATTTTTCTACCTGGGCATTTCGGTGGAGTGTTATGCCACATGCACTGCCTACAAACAAGACATTTACCCGTATCCTGATTGGCTTTTGCATCATTTGCCCAGTTTGGGTTAACCAGCATACTTCTTCCAATATTCACTGCATCAACACCTGTTACCTTTAGGATTTCTTCTGCCATTTCCGGAGTCTTAATTCCGTTTACAGTGAAAACAGGTACATTGACATGTTTCTTAATTTCAGCTGCGGCATAAATTACATCCTTAAAAGGATAATCTTCGGGTACGTAGCTATCAAATTCCCCTGTACAGCCATAAGAAATATTAAGATAATCAATACCATGCTTCTCTAACTCTTTTGCATGGGCGATTCCATCTTCAAGTGTTGGTTCAAAAGCACCTAATCGGATTCCGATAATAAATGTTTCCGGAACAATCTCTCTAATTCGATTGATAATCTCAATTACAAATAATGATCGATTTTGTCCATACTCATCAGTTCTTTTGTTCACACGAGAATTAAAGAACTGGCAGATTAAGTATCGATGGGCCCCATGCAGTTCAATTCCATCGTATCCAGCCTTCCATATCCTTACGGCCGCATTCACAAAATCATCCTGAATCCTTTTAATATGTTCCAATGTTAATGGTGTTCCTGTTCGGAACCGGTCGTTTTTTGTACAGCTATACTCACTTGGACAAAATGTCTCTTCTTCTATTGCAGTTACACCCGCATGACAAATCTGTGCTAGAATTGTTGTTCCCTCTGCATGTACAGCATCTGCAATTTTCTTTAAGCCCGGAATATGTTCATCACTCCATACAGCCAACTGGTCATCAGCTACTTTCCCGTAAGTGGATGGACTTGCAGCCTCTTGAATAATTAGTCCCGTACCTCCTTTAGCGAAGCTAACATAATGCTCAATATTTTTCTCTGACACCATCCCGCTTTCATCACTGTAACTTCCAATGACCATCGATGGGAGACAGATTCGGTTCTTAATGACTGTGTGGTTAATTTGTAATGGTTCAAACAGCAAGCTCATTTAATCCTTCCTTCTTCACTGTATTTTCTTTCGTTCCTAGTACCCAAGCTGCTCCAAATGAAACGATGAATGATACTGCAACCACCGCAAGAGCTCCATAGAAGTTATTCATTGTTCCGTCTGCTGGTATGAAAGTGACAATGGAAGCTAAACTTGGAGAAACAATTGCGTAACCAGCTACTTTAAGGAACCCGCAAAGCAGACCTCCAACTCCCCCTCCAATCACAGCGGCCACTAAAGGACGCTTCATCGGGAATAGGATTCCGTACACCCCTGGTTCCGTAATTCCTAACAGTCCAGTGACTCCAGTAGAGATACCAACACTTCGAAGTGATGGAGCACTCGCTTTTAAGCCAACGGATAAACATGCCGCACCAACCGCAATATTCGCTGATAACATCCCCGCTACAATTAATGGATCAAAGTTCTTTGCTGCAAAAATAGCGAATAAGACTGGATATAATGCATTGTTCATTCCGAAGAAAACAAGGAATGGAGTAGCTGCACCGATGACAAGTACGGCTAAAGGTGGAGCCATATTATAAAGTCCATATACTCCGTTTGAAAAATAAGTTCCAATAATGTCACCAATAGGTCCTAACACAATTAAAGTAACAGGGATGGTAATAATCATAGTAAGTAGAGGTAAAAATACGGTTTTAATCACTGCCGGTATTCTCTTATCAAAGAATTTATATACAACGGACATAAACGCAACCGCTAGAAGAACGGGGAAAACGGTTGTATTGTAGGTCGTTTGGTGAATACTAATTCCTAAAAAGGAAAGGCCTTCTGCTCCGTTGATGGTGGAGAAGAGTAAGATAGTTCCAAGAAACGCCCCCAGGTAAGCATTCACATTTAATTTACGTGCTGCACTATATCCAATAAATACTGGAAGGAAATAAAAGGCTGCTTGGTTTACGGCTGAAAAGACAATGTATGTTCCTGAATCACTTTTCACTCCGAAGAAATTCGTCAAAATTGTTAATACTGCACCTGTTAGACCCCCTGCAATCAAGACGGGAATAATAGGTGAAAAGGTGCCTGCAATAAAATCTAATAATTTTACAAAGAAGCTTACCTTTTTGCCTTCTTCCGTCTTCTGAACTTGGTCCGTAGATTCTTTGAAATCACCTAATGTCATTAGTGAGTGGAATACCGCGGAGACTTCGTTTCCAATGACAATTTGACACTCATTTCCTCTAATAACAACGCCTAACACGCCAGGAATGTCCTTTATTTTTCCCTCATCGATGATAGAAGAATCATTGATTGTTAGACGTAAGCGAGTATAACAATGACTCGCCATCCTGACGTTCTTTTCTCCACCTATCGTTTCAAGAACAGCTTCAGCCAACTTCATCTTTGCATCATTTTTCGACATTCTTTCATCTCCCTACTCTTTTAATAGTTACAATCATTTGGATCGCTCATTCTCTCACGCTAGATTTGGCCATTCCTAGGAATCGTTACGCGAAAAGGCTGAAGCTTTAATACTAGATTGTAAAAAAACAAGGATGCATTCGTTGAATAACATTCCCTGTTTTTTTAATTTTCTTACTATTTAAATTGTAATCCTGACAAAAGGTTAGAACAAATACGTATAAAAAATGTGAGATATAAGGACAGCTTATTTCAGAAAACTTTTTTCTGGTTCAACTATATGTTTAGAGTAACTAGATATAATTTTATCAATAAATTCATCTGCGCCACCATATGGAAATCTAGAGTTAAAAGATTCATGATTGCTGCCATACTCCGCTTTATTAACAGCGTAATAATAAAAGCCATTTGTATAGGCCATGACAAAAGTAGGCTTATCATCGGCATTTCGAAGCTTCTTAGCTAGCTGTGTATCAATTTCTCCTGGAAACGTCACAAGACGGAAGGAACCAAAATCATAGATATAGCTAGACAGGTCATAATGGATACGATCTAATTCTAATTTTTCATTTACGTCCACTAGAAAACAAGCCGAGATTAAAATAGCCTCTTGACTATTCGGGTCAAGGTTTTGGAGTTTTTCCTCTAACTCTACCTTTTTCGTTAGAAGGTAATTATTTTCTGCCGGAACATAATCGATGGTAAATGGAACTTCTGTGATTACAACATCTGAAAAAGGTAGCTTTTTCGGCTTATTTTCCTCTAAGATTTGCTTGGCAATCCCCTCTCCAATGCGAACGGTCTCCTCCCAGTCTCCTGCTCGCTTGGTTAAACGGGTACTAGTATCTCCTCCTTCCCCATTGGCAATGGCCACAGGAACACCATCGATTTCTTGCAAGTAACGACGGATCACTCCGAAAAAATCATTCGAAACAAGCAGATTTTTATTATCTAGCACCGTTGGATGGCATGCCATATTTAATAACTTTGCTACTCCAAACCCTTCTTCATTTTTGAAGAGAAGCGATTCAATTTTATCAAAATATTCTCCATCCAAACCTTGTCTACTACAGTAAAAACCCTCAATTTGATGGCTATCCCACGTGACTTCTGCTTCCTTTTTATGAGAAAGGCAATACGCGGTATTTTCAATCATCTTTTCTATCAATAACTCTAGATACTCTTGATTTGGCTCAAGATCTTCATTCATTCCTGTAGACACTAACGGACTGGCATGTGTATGTGAACAGCCAATGATAAACTGGTTTTCGTCCATGTCAAAATGTTTTGATAATGCAGACTTTGCACGATCTCCAAAGGATTGTTCAATCATAATGATGTCTGGGATGTGAATCACCACTCCCTTTCCGTTTTCAGCCTCAATGTATAACGTATCTAATAGAAGGTTGTCTCTAGCTCCGTAAGCCGTTCGCATCGGATCGAGTACTTCACCGTTTTCGTTCTTTTGAAATAAACTAAATCTTACTTCATGATAACCTTCCATTTTGCACGGAAACTCCGGATTAATGATCGCTTTTGCCATGCTTACTTTTAACATATAGAACTCCTCCTATTAATTTTTTCTATTAATCTCTTTCTACTTTAAAGGCATAAGTCTTGTTCAATAGATAGGGGCGCATGTATCCATTGATATTGGATAATGGTAAAATTTCTGGTTTCAATTGAATTCCAAGTGTGTGAATCATATAATCTCGTCTTGCTTGGATTCGTTCCCATACTTCAGGATAGGTTGTGGCTAGCTCTTTTCTAAGTTCCTCATCAGCTATAGCTACCCCATCCTCGGCATTGGCTCCACCATAGCCTGAAACACTTGGAATAATATCCATTTGAAATAACATTCCGCTTGAAACAGCAATATCCGATCCTGGGTAAATAGGGGAAGACATCCATTCTTCTCCAGCCGTTAAATGTCCTGGATTAAGTTTCCATCCATATTTTGATTTTGGTAGTACAGATTCTATTAAGTCGTACATTTCCTGTCCGGTTATACCAATTGCCATATTTTCATACCAAGTAACACTCGCTGCATAGTAGGGTCTTGCGACAACATCTAAATAATCTTCTACCTCTATTGGTAGCTCCTCTTTAGTAGAAACAACATAAGCTGAACGGCTAGTTAGACCCCCTCGATATCCGAGAGTTGAGGCAAATTTATCTCCTATGCTTACCTTTTTTGCCCTCGGAGCAACAACTGCGTTTGTAAATCGGTCCCCTGTAGCGCAGATGGTCTGTACATTGTTCGGCTGTCCATAAACGGCCAATTCACTAGCAAGTTCCATTTCTGTTAGTCCTGGCTTAAGTTTATCTAGCACTTGGAGAACACAAGACGAAGCCACAGATGCCCCAAATTCATAATGAGCAATTTCGTTTGCATTCATATTAACTCGAACACCTTTTCCAGGATGAATAAACAGGGATGTCGCATTCCACACTCGTCCAGCCTCTCCGACTACCTTTTTCACTGCATGAACAATAAAGTAGGGAACATCAAAGATTTGTTCGTTATCTTCTAAGGAACTAGTGAACAATTTCCATCCAGCAATTCCCGCATTCATCCCTTCTGATACTCCTGCCGATTCAATTAACTCAGCAAGTGTTTTTGTGTTTCCCATCGGTTGGTTCGGAAGAGAAAAATAGGGTGTATGTACCACTTCGACTGCAATTCTGCTATACTGCCCCATTCGTACGGATTCATTTCCTAATAACATATAGGCCTTTCCACAACTGTGTAAAACAAGAACAGCTTCTTCAAATCTCGGTTCAAATCCAGCAAGATAGCCAAAATTTGTCCCATGCTCCCGATCGGCGTACACAAATAGGACATCCATCTTATCCTCTTTCATACGTTTGAGAACTTTTTCTTTATGAAGCTGCATCGTTTCATCGGTTAAATCCACTGGTACCCTTGCTGGTTCTGTGGTTGGAGCTGGTACCTCGCTATAAGTGATGGTTTCCATTAAAGTTGTCATATATATGCTCCTATCTAATTTTTATCCAAACGTTTAACTGACCTCTTGCATCCTCTCATGCACTTCTTTAAATAAATCAATGAAAATTGACATAGGTGTGGATAAATGGGCCGTTTTGTTATAGGTAAGCCCGAAACTTCGATTTACTTGCGGGATATCCAGCGGCAACTCGATTAACGATCCTTCCTCTAGTTCATCTAACACGAAATTCTTTATCACATATCCGATTCCCATTCCCATTTTAGAAAAATCTATTAGCAAATCCATATTAGAGACTTCAAGGGTATGTCCGATAGTAAAACCATTTTGAAAAAAATACTGATCAACGCTTTGTCTAAGTGGATGTGTTTTATGGAGCAACATTAAATTGCCAAAAGCAAAATAGTCAAAAATATTTTTGGCCTCACGAAGCTTTAAGTTATTGATGTAAGAGGGAGTTGCCACAAAGATGTATTTGTATTGCATGAAAGGATAGTATTCAAACATGTTCTTCTTCATAGGTTCTGTGGTTATGCCAATATCAAGTCCATACTCTTCTAGCATATTAAATGTTTGATAGGAGGACTGGTTAATGAGAGAAATCTCAATATAAGGATGTTCTTCAATAAACTTTTTCAGAAATGGTCTCATCACAAAATGACACATCGTTGTGCTTAAGCCTATACTGATCCTGCCAATTTTCCGATTTTCTGTCTGTTTAATCTCGAACTCGCCTTTCTCCAAAATGTCAAAGGCTGATTTTACATGCTTATAAAATAGCTCTCCTTTTTCTGTAAGTTGAACGCCTCTACTTTTTCGCATAAATAATGTGACGCCTAAGCTACTCTCAAGATTATTGATGGCGTTACTAACAGCTGGTTGGCTAATATAGAGATTTTTTGCAGCATGAGTTATATTCCCTAGTCTTGCCACTTCACTAAAGATGCGATAGAGCTGTATATTTTGTTCACTCAACTGCTTTCACTCCCTGATCATGGTTTCAGTACATAATTTTCAATTGCAAATGCTACACCATCTTCATCGTTCGATTTGGTAATAAATTTAGCAAGTTCCTTAATACTTTCGCTAGCATTCCCCATTGCAACCGTATATCCGAAGTCCACGCTAAGCATTGACCGGTCATTTTCACTATCACCAATCACCATGACCTCGTTCATTTCAATTCCTTTTGCTCTTGCATATCGAGCGACAGCCGCTCCTTTTTGGGCACCTGATACAGTAATTTCAGCATTAAAGGCATAGGAGAATTCTACTGAGATCCCATTTATTTTTGATAGTTCTTCTCTGAGCTCTGTTATGAGTGGAATGTCCATTTTAGCCGTACATATTTTATAGATTCTAGTACCTTTGGAAAATACATCTTCAAGTTTCACTTCCTGTTTCGTTGTTTCCATTAATACATTAGCAAAATATAAACATTCCTCTTTATCATGGAGGATCTTTCCATGAATTTGCGTTTCCATCCATTCATCAAAGAGATACTCTCTTGCCTTTTCGGTAGTAAAGTTTGTCATTCTCCCTTCCGATGTAAAAAGCTCCATATAAATATCTCTTTTTTCGAAGCTTTCTTTAATGCTATTGGCTAGCTCGTGAGTGAAGTATATCTCTTCATGGATACTGCCATCAGCTTTGTATGTCGATGCACCACTTGCACAAATGAAATCACACGATATCCCCGCGTCTACTAAAGGCTGAAGAGACATACTATAATCCCTTCCTGTACATACAACAAACTCAATTCCTTTTTCCTGTATCTTGTTAATCACCGAAGCCGTATAAGGAGAAATAATGCCTTTCTTGTTTAAGAGCGTTCCATCTAAATCAACTGCCACTAATTTAACCATGTCGATACCTCTTCTAAAAATTTTTCATATAATGTAAGAAAGCCCGCACTCGCGAACTTTCTATGTGTACTTGAATTAGACCTGTACTTTATTTAAAGCATCGAAGTATTCTTTATCATGTGGATACATTGGACGAATGAGATTTTTAAACTCTAGTTTTTCAACATTCTGGAAGGTAATTCCCGGGGTTAATGCCATAATGTCTCTTCCGGCTAGCTCTAGCTCCTCCGTATACAGATAGCCTTGTTTTACCACGATAATGTCGTAATCCTTGTAGTCTAAGCCAGCTGTTTCAAACTGTTGAATTTCTCGAAAAGCCGTGAGATGGTTGGCTACGACAACAAAGATTTCTGTCCCATCGATTTTCACTGTTACGGTATCCCCAATTTTATGAGGATAGGCGTAGAAGGTATTTAAATCTCCCATTGCCGTTATCACCCCAGTAATATCGACTGGCTGAGATTCCTCATCAATAGCCATTCCGAGTGAAAAATGGACATGATCACCTATTTTCTGAGTCATTAACCTTTTGCACGCTTTCGGGTCATTAATCGTTGCAAATAAAACCTTTTTATTGTTTAAGCTTTCTCGAGCAAGGAACATTTTTAATAGAAGAGTATTGTATGCAAACGATCCACCAGTTGCATTATCCCCTGCATCTGTCATAAACACTGGCCATTTGTCAGTAATAATAGCTTCCTCAACGGCTTCTTCTGGTTCTAGCGCGTACCCTGTGAAATGAAATACATCTCTATTCTCCATCGCAAAATCTGCAATTTCCTTTGCTTTTTGTGCTGCCAGCTCCTGATACTCGTCACTTTCAGGAACGACAATCACACCAGCCCCACATAGTGCACTATCCGCATGACTGTATCCAATATGATAGGAAGCACTCATAATTCCTTCTATTGTTTCGGTTTTATCTAAGAGCTCATTAATCCAGCACATCGGTTCATCCGCTGACACACTTCTTTGTCCTCCTACTAAAATCGGAACACGAACATATTCTGGTTTAAGAGGTCTTGGGTTTTTTAGTAGTTTGACAAATAATTCGGCGACATCATGGTGACACTCTTCTCTATCCCAGTGTGGAGATTGACGATAGCAGCGAATAATATTGGCGAGTTGAGTATAACGTTCTGTTACATTTCCATGAGGATCCATCGTAATCGCGATTGGCATATCAAACCCAACAATTTCACGGATTCTTTCAAGAATATACAACTCACCCGCATCCTCTTCTAAATCCACTACATGGCTAGCACCATGAAGGAAGAGCAATATGCCATCAAGTTCATCTTTTCTTTCTCTGACCGTATCGATCATCTTATTCGCTATAAACATAAATGCATCTTTTTCTATGTATCCATTCGCTCCACCATTTGCATAGATGGTAGGAATAGCTTCAATTCCATTTGCTTTAAAAACATCTTCACAGAACATATATTTTAGAACAACATCATCATACCCGATATCAAACTGATCAAGTGTCTCATAAAACGGGTTCCATGAATTTGATTCTGCAGTAAATGATCCAATTAGTACTTTCATATACAATTCCTCCAAGTAGATATTTTTGAATTTTTCGAATCCTTATTCTAAAACAATCTTACTTTCCCTTTTGCCATAAAACAAATACGCATAAATTATGTGAGTTATAACTACATGTTATAGCAATACTAGTCCTCGAGAGTTATAGACATTCTATTACTATATATATTGGCTTACAAAGTACTTGTAAGATTCTTTTCCAGGGTATATCTATTGAATGTCAGATTTTTTTATAAAAAAAAGCTCTATCACCTTTGTGATAAGAGCTTCCGATTAACTTTTCCCAATAAACACTTCTTTTTCATGCTGTAGCAACCATTCCTTCCGCCACAATCCACCCGCATATCCTGTGACTTCCCACTAGTACCAATGATTCTGTGGCATGGGATGACAATACTTAGCTTATTTCTACCATTTGCATGACCAACTGCTCTAATTGCTTTTTCATTGTTAATCTTTATAGCAAGTTCCTTATAAGTTCCTGTTTCACCAAACGTGATACTGGCTAATGCCTTCCACACTGTTTGCTGAAAATTTGTTCCCTCTAATTTGTAAGGAAAAGTGAATACTTGGCGTGTCCCCTTAAAATATTCATCGATTTGATTCAAACAATCTATTAATACTTTAGGGGTTTCCTCTTGAATGGTATGTTGAATCTGCTCCCGGTCTACGAACATGATGGAATAAATCTCATTCATTGATCCGATCATTTCTAATACTCCTATTGGTGACTGATAATCGATTATATATGTGTTAGTAGTCATAAAGAGACCTCCATAAATAGAAAGTCACATATGCTTGCCAACTTTCCCAATTTGTCGTAATTGCTCTATATTCATACATCGATGGTGAAAAAACATCTTATTATTTTTGTACTATAAGTACATTCAAATAAAACTCATAAATTGTCGAAATTAGTTTGTTAATACGAACAAATCCATGCTATTATTTATTATACTTTTAAACATTACTATCATTTTAGGAGAGAATATTCATGGCTTGGTACAGTTATTTTTTACTATCATTACCAGAAACACTAGCCGCGGTTGCACTAACTTTCGTGCTACTCGGAATTTCTATAAAAGCAAATGGACAGTCCTATTTATTATTATCAGTTTTATATTCTGCAATAGCATTTTTTGCGGATCAGTATATGACCTTTTCGTTTAAGGTTTATTTACTATTTGTTGTTGTTGCTATATTGGCCTCTTTATTCTTTAAATTAAAGATTATTCAAGGATTCTTGTTTGCTTTAATTTTTTATATTTTGATTTTCACGTTTCAGACAGTATTTATTCTTTTATATATACAATTATTTTCTTTAGAAATGGAAACTATATTAGCTAGTCCTTGGAAACGCATATTGATCGCTAACGCAACCAATCTTCCGATGGCTCTGGCTGCATATGTTTTCTATAAAAAGAACATAAAAATCCCGTATCTAGCTAGCAGGTTCCAATGAAAGGAATTGTTCCATTAATTTTTGTTGTACTGCTACAAATATTTTTAACCTTTATGTCTATTGGTTCTTTATATATTATGAAGGAAACCACGTTTATCCTTGGTGTTCCAGCAAGCATGTTCATCGTTATCTTATTAAATATTGCTTCTTTATTTATAATAGGAAAAATCTATCAAAGCGAAACCAAACAGAAAGTTCAACTCGCTGAAACTACTCATGAAAAGGAGTTTCATTCGTTAGTTGCTTCAGTACGGTCGGATCGTCACGACCTGAATAATCATTTGACGGTTATTTCTGGATTGTTAAAAATCGGAAATTACACCGAAGTTGAAAACTATGTGAAAGAATTAATTGGTGATATCCACATAAACAACCAAGTATTAAAAATCAATAATCCGATTCTTGCCTCTGTTCTTTTTACTAAAATGGAAAAGTTCAAGAGAGATCATATTGCATTTTTACTAAACATATCAAGCGAGGAGATTATGAAAATGATTTCCTCAACGGACTTTATTCGCTTAATGAGTAACTTGTTAGATAATGGCTATGACGCGACGATGGAATTACCAGAGGAACAACGAAAAATCTCTGTCCTAATACAGGAACTACACCGGACGGTTGTCATAGAAGTAAAAAATTCGAGTACACTAAAGAAATTTGACGAAACGTTTTTTCAGATTGAACAATCGACCAAGCCTAGAGAACAAAGTAGAAGCAGAGGCTTTGGGCTTTCGATTATTAAAGAAATTACACAAAAATACAACGGTGACGTACAAGTAAAAATTGATAAAGATCTAGTTTGCTTTAAAATTATTTTCCCAAAAAAAGTGGTTTAATAATGGATTCTCTTTTGTGAAAACGAGGATCCTTTTTTAAAGGGAGGTTGATTGGCCAACTTATGCACATTTGATGGTATGATTTGGACACGGATGCCTTCTAGTTCATATTTCTGTCCGAATGAGGGCTTTATTCGGACTCCGACTACCTTCATAATCCAATCCCTGTCCTTATCAGAGCTTCATTCGGACTCAACATCCATCCCAAACATAGTTAATAGTTGAATAAGACCACAGGTTATGGCAAAATATGCTTGTACACACTCGTGAAAGCGTGCACATTATGCTTATGATTGGTTAATGCGTTGATAATAGAGCATTGGGAACTATTCACTCAACAATTACCCTATCGTACACTTGGGAGGAAACACACTTGAGAACGATTAGACTAGGAAATAGCACATTAGAGGTACCAGTTGTTGCAGTGGGCTGTATGAGAATAAGTGCACTTGAAAAACCCGAAGTTGAGCGCTTTATAAAAACTGCATTAGAAGAAGGAGCTAACTTCTTTGATCATGCGGATATATATGGAGGTGGTGCTTGTGAAGAAATATTTGCAGATGCTATCAACATGAATGACGATATTCGTGAAAAAATGATCCTTCAATCCAAATGTGGCATAAGAAAAGGGATGTTTGATTTCTCTAAAGAATACATTTTAGAGTCAGTAGACGGCATTTTAAAGCGTCTTAAAACCGATTATCTGGATACACTACTTCTACACCGACCAGATGCTTTGGTTGAACCTGAAGAGGTAGCTGAAGCTTTTGATATCCTTGAAACATCTGGAAAGGTTCGTCATTTCGGCGTGTCAAACCAAAATCCAATGCAAATTCAACTTCTTAAAAAATATGTAAAACAACCTATTGTAGCTAACCAACTACAATTTAGTATCACAAATGCCACGATGATTTCTAGTGGAATTAACGTGAATATGGAAAATGAATCAGCGATTAATCGCGATGGCAGCATCCTTGATTTCTGTCGTCTAAACGACATCACGATTCAACCATGGTCTCCATTCCAATATGGTTTCTTTGAAGGAACTTTCTTAGGAAATGAAAAATTCCCTGAATTGAATCAACAAATTAATCAACTAGCAGAAAAATACAATGTAAGCAATACAACGATTGCGATTGCATGGATCCTACGTCATCCTGCCAAGATGCAACCTGTTGTTGGTACTACGAATCTAGATCGATTAAAGGATTGCATCCATGCTAGCGAAGTCCACCTTACTCGTGAAGAATGGTATAGCATTTATCGTGCAGCAGGAAATATCCTTCCATAAACATATACAAACACACTCGCACCACAAAGCCGAGTGTGTTATTTATTCACTTTCAACCCCAAAAAAGTTCAAAACTGTATTAGAAAAATCTCGATATAAACTAACTTTGTTCCTGCCAGACCTTATATCATGTGAATAGGATTTCATCGTTGTAAAAAAGTCTGGATTTATAGATACATACACTTTATGGATTTTATTATCTGCTTTTCGTACCTGGTCAGCTATCTTTTGATCTAACACTTCTGACAGACTTTCATTTTGGTATGGTTTAATAGCAACATACGCATTGTTGTTGGAGTAAATAACATTTGCTCGTTCTACTTCCTCTAATTTCTCAACATATTGTTCTGCTAGTTGTGATACCCTGATCGTAGGATCTACCTTTTCTGTTTCATCTTTTAAGATTCTAGCCTTTGCTTGGCTTATATTTGCTTTCTGATCCTCAGTTTCATTAGCATGATTATTAAATCCGCAGCCAGATAGAAAAAATGACATTACCGTTACAACTAAAAACAACATATATCTGTTCAAAGCACTCACTCCTGATCATTCTTTCAACCTATATGTTGGCTAAAAATGATAGATATATTCAGGATGAGAGGCTGTAACATGCAAAAAGTCCAACCGTAGCGGAAGGACCTTCTTACCTAGCTATTCATTATTTTTCTTAAAACCTCGTCGTAACAGATCTCATTTTAAACTAGCTGTATTCAACTTTTGAAGTAGTTGATTATAGAATGAATTTTATAAAATAAAATTTGAATCACAAGTAACAGCAAACGTTAGCCTTATAAAAGATGAAACAGACCAAGGCTTTAAGCTAGGTGTAACACTTCAAGTAAAAGGTACTGGTATTGAATGAGGTGTCTTAGAAGACTTAGTTCAAAAAGCTCATCATTTCTGTCCGTACTCAAAAGCAACTAGAGGAAATATCGACGTAACTTTAGAAATTGTAGAATAAGCACAAAAAAGGCTTTCGAGCAACTGTCGAAAGCCTTTTTACGTATCCATTTAAATGAATAATAACAAACTGAGTGCCATTACAGCCATTCCGCCGATTAACCCGTAGATGGATAGATGCGTTTCATCATATCTTTTCGCGGCAGGTAATAATTCATCAAGTGAAATAAATACCATAATTCCTGCCACAGCGGCAAAGATGATGCCAAACATTACATCGTTTAAGAAAGGCATCAAAAATAAATAAGCAACTAACGCGCCAACTGGTTCTGATAGTCCGGATAAAAATGACAGTTTGAATGCCTTTTTCTTATCACCAGTGGCAAAATAAACAGGCACCGAAACAGCAATCCCCTCAGGTATATTATGAATAGCGATCGCTACCGCTATAGCAATACCTAAACCAGGATCCTGCAAAGCTGAAGTAAACGTCGCAATCCCCTCAGGAAAGTTATGAATTGCAATTGCTAGCGCTGTAAAAGTTCCCATTTTTAAAAGGGCCTGATTGTTTGGTTTATCGTTCATATCCTCAACTTTTTTCAGCTCATGTGGATTTCCTTGTTTAGGGATAAATTTATCAATTAATGTAATTAACAACATCCCTCCGAAAAAACCCGCCACTGTCATCCAGTTACCTAACACATTTCCCATAGAACCTACAAGTGCATCCTTTGCTTTTATGAAGATCTCAATCATAGAAACATAGATCATCACACCTGCCGAAAAACCGAGAGTAACAGAAAGAAATTTTGTGTTGGTTGTAGAGGTAAAAAATGCTAATACACTACCAATCCCCGTGGCAAGCCCTGCCATTAAAGTTAACCCAAAAGCCAACAACAGATTCTCCGTCATTGTAATATCCTCCTTAATTATCGTTAAAGTTACTTGGACCAAGGATAATATGTTCCTTAATCAAACTTTTTCATAAAAAAATATAGCTATTTCACTAATCTTTATAAAGGATATGTGTGTGTATAAAAAATGTGCCATAAACTTTAAAAATTTCATGAGTAAACATTTGTTTCCCTAATACAACTTTTATTATATATTTTTCCCATCCGTACGGCAATCACTATTTTCATAGTTAAAAAAAAATGACCCCTTTATAAGGAATCATTAATGATCACGGTTCACGATATAATTCAATAAATGCCTTAAAAAAGGGATATTTCGCGGAATCTCCTGCAATGCTTGCGTTGCGAGACAGAAGTGCTCCCACATTTCCTTTTTTGCACCATCTTTCCCTAGAATAGAGACAAAGGTAGAATTATTATTTCCTGTATCTTGACCTGTAGGCTTTCCTAGCAGGTTCACATCACCTTCTACATCAAGGAGATCATCTTTGATTTGAAAAGCAATGCCAGCATGGCGTGCGTACTTTTTCAAAGCTTCTATTTCTGTTGGGCTTGCCTCCGCAAGAATGGCTGGCATAACCAGGGAAGCTTCAAACGCTAATCCGGTTTTATACATACTCAGTTGATTCAGTTGGTCTATGCTTAATTTCTTCCCTTTCGATCCAAGGTCCATCGCCTGACCTTGACACATAACCCCCGTCATTTGTGCTGAGTAATGTATAAGCTTTAATACCGTTTGGGGTTCATAGGAACCTAGAGATGCTTGTTCTTCCATCGCTTTCTGGGTCAAAAATATACCCGATATTTCAGCTACCGCTATGTTATATACATGGTGAAGGGTTGGCCTCCCTCTTCGAGTATCTGAATTGTCTTGAGAGGGAAGATCATCGAAAATGAGAGAAGCAGTATGCAAATACTCCAATGATTTTAATAAAGGAAGGATGGATTCCTTATTTAAACTGAATCCCTGTACCCCCATTACCCAAGCCATGATCGACCGCAGCCGTTTCCCATCACCTTCAAGGCTGTAATTAGATGCTTCAATAATCGATTGGTTAGGCACAGCTACATCTTTGTTATGAGCTATAGGTAAAAGGTTGTTGATTTCATTCCGAAGCTCGTCAATGGTATTTAGAAATTCCTCTTGCTCTTTCCTCTCGTTTCTTAGAGTCGTAATGATGTGATCTCGAAGTAATTTATCAAAGAAATCCACATCATCCGCTTTTCTAACCATCTTCTGTATGAGACGAGTAAACATTTGATTATCTGTAGCAAACATCACCATTACTTCATTGTACTTCTTAGTTCCCATTTTTTCTTTAAAGCGTTTTAAGCCATTGATGGCTCGATCCAAAATTACCTCGCATGTTTTCTTATCTGACTGAAAGACCTTATGTATAAGGTAGTAGATAACGGTCCAATACATTTCAAAAGGATTGATTAAATCATTTCGTACCCCTTTATACTTCATGTAATAGGTATATGGAGTGACCGCACCATCCTTCATATCATCAAACATATCTGCAAAATCATCTGCTAACTGATTATATATACCATAATAGAACGTACGATCCGAAAATCCCTCATCTTGAGGAGCATCCAGGACGGAACGTGCAATTAAACGTGACGAAGATGATTTTAAAATGATTGGTACATACAAATCTTCATTTGTATAAGCGGAATGAGATAAATCCCTCTGCCTATCTACTTCTTGAGATTGGAAAAAGACATACGATTGCTCGAAAAACAATGTCAGAGATTCAGGTCTTTGATGTGCTTTAATATATTCAAAAGCTGCACCTAACTCTTGATGTATAAAACGAATTAAAGGTTCGTTCTTTCCTGACCAGCCTCCTAATTCAGGCACAGTCCCTGTTGTTAGGGTCGTACGAATCAAATTCGTATACCACTGGGTCTCTTCATCCGACAACAGCTTCGCATCGAGAAGGTCGTCGATAAACGGATACGTTAAACCATAGCAATATCCTAGCCGGATCGCTTCATCCAGCTTTTTAGACCTTTCTTCAGAAGATATCTTGTCATCCATCTCTTCAAGAACATGCATAAGGACACCAGCAATGATTTTGATCAACTTCCTTTGAGCATGTTCTGCATCCATTCCCTCTGGAATATTCTCAGAAACGGTCTTCAACTTGCCTATTAACCAGATCATGGTTAACTCAATACCTTCCTCTTGAGCCTTCCGGTACAAGCCGGCCATTCCTAATAAATCATTTTGATTTTCTCCATTTAAAAGAATACTCTTCTTCCAACTATTTACCGTGCGGCTAATACTAGCCTGCGTCTCGGCAGAGTTTAATGATTTTCCGAGGTCTCTCATATAAAGATAAGAAATACTCCGGTCTAAGTAGTTCTCTAATTTACCCGTATGGTCTAACCATTGAAGGTAACTTTGATATCCTTTTGAACTTGCACGTTTCTCTCGATTAGAGAACATGGATAATAGGGAATGATGTCGAATATGATTGTGTTTCCACGAATGTATATCATTGATTAAGGCTTTTGCATAGGTTTTTTTTTCGATCTCATTATTAAGTGTTTGGAAATATCGTTCGGCCTTTTCTTCGGCCTGCCGATAACAAAGCTCTGCATTTATTATTAATTCATCAGTCATTCAACACATTCCCTCTACTAATGATCTTCTATATGTATTTAATATCGTAGTTTCCATATAATTATTCCATTTTTATCGTGTCATTTTATTCTATCATTATATATTTATTAGCCATAAAATTACCTTAAATTTTATGAAAGCTGTTTATAAATGGGATTCTCTCGACTTTTGTCATGAAACAATGTTTGCTTCTTTGAGTTTGATGTATACAATGAATGTATAACAAAGATAACCATGAAACCAAGCAATATGGATTTAGTTGTGAAAGGAAAGAAGAAAATGATTAGTAAGGCAGATGTTATAGAACGGTTACGCTCTTTATTAGGGAAGGAGCTTACTAGCGTAAATTTACACGAGGCAATCTTTTGTGAAGTTAAGCATCAAAAAATACTTCGGCGTTTTCATGTTGGTACGCACACTTATGTAGAGTTTAAATTGGATAAAAACAATGATACACCCGAATTTGTTGATATTACCATACCTGGAAACCCAAACACGTTTCGATTAGGTCTTGAAGAAAAGAATGGACAGCTGTTCATCGTATCTGAACCAAGAATTAACTTTTCATATTTAAGTTGATAGGAACCGCCCTAAGGTTGATCTTAGGGCGGTTTCTCATGACATTCAATCAATTATAACTTCTAATTAATCATTTTTAATCTCTGTTGAAACCTGCCAAGTCATATTAAATTTATCAGTTACCTGTCCATAAGCTGGACTCCAGAAGGTTTCTTGTAGTGGCATTAATACCTCTCCGCCATCTTGTAATTTTTCAAACACTGCTTTTGTTTTTTCAACACTATTAATTATTATTGCGATTGTTACTTGAGATCCAATCGGATACGGCTGTCCTGGGAATGTATCAGAAAGCATGAGATCAGAATTTCCTATCTTTAAATGTGCATTTAACACTCGGTCTTTTGCTTCAGGAGGAGTAGGGTATTCCGGATTGTCTGGCATATCTCCAAATGTCTGAAGAGAAACTACCTTTGCATCTATTGCATCTTCATAAAACTTAACCGCTTCTTGCCCATTTCCATTCAACACTAAATACGGATGAATTCCTAAAATCATAAGACACCTCTTTTTTAAATTTTATAGAACAAATGTTCTACAATAGAATACCAGAATAAGCCTATCTACGCAATATTTCTATAACTAGATTTTCCATTTTCCTCAAATAAAAAACCCGTACACTTTATCAAAGAGTACGGGTTTCATTTTATTTTTGAATTTCTACTGAGTCTCCAGTTGGACTATTATTTGCTTTTTCAGCTTTCTTTCCCCAATAATTTGCAAGAAGTGAGCCTGATACATTGTGCCATACACTGAAGATTGCTCCTGGTACTGCTGCCAGTGGAGAGAAATGTGCAGCAGCCAATGCCGCAGCAAGTCCAGAGTTTTGCATTCCCACTTCAATAGAAACCGCTTTTTGGTCACTGTAATCCATTTTCAACACTTTAGCTGCTAGGAAACCTAATAGATATCCTAATGCATTGTGTAAAATAACAACTGCTAAAATCAATAAACCACTTTCAAGAATTCTCTCTTTGCTTCCGCTAACAACCGCTGCCACAATGGCCACGATTCCGATAACAGACACTAACGGAAGAGCTTTAACGCTTTTCTCAACTTGAGTTCGGAACAGAGCTTTCACAATCAACCCTAAGATAATCGGTACAAGAACGATTTTGACAACAGATATAAACATAGCGCTTAGTGACACCGGTAACCATTTACTTGCTAATAAAAGAGTGATGGCCGGAGTTAGAATTGGAGCTAATAAAGTTGAAACAGATGTAATCGATACAGATAAGGCCGTGTTCCCTCTTGCTAAATACGTCATAACATTTGAAGATGTTCCCCCCGGGCAAGCTCCCACTAGAATCACACCTACCGCAACCTCCGGAGGTAGACCGAGACCATATGCCAGTGCAAATGCTAGTAAAGGCATAATTAAATACTGTGCCAATACACCGATAAATACTGCTTTCGGTTGTCTGAAAACCTCTTTAAAGTCATTTACCGATAACGTCATACCCATCCCAAACATGATCACTCCCAATAATAATGGGATATGAGGACCAATCCAAGTAAAACCTGTAGGAAATAATAATGCCAACCCTGCAAAAAGTAGTACCCAATAAGCAAAGGTATTTCCTGCAAATATTCCTGCTTTTTCTAATGCTTTCATAGTTGTATACCCCCTGTGAAAAATATAGTTTTCATTATACTCCAAACATTTATAATTTTGTAATATTTTTTGACAAATTTTTTTAGTAAAATTTTATAATAAAAAATGAGAGCCTTTACATCGTGATAGGCTCTCGTTTTTTACAAATCAAATATTTTTTTCTAAAGGCTGTTGCAGAAACGTCGAAATGCCTCTTGACCATATGCATCTCTTTTAAATACTCCCGCATCCTCAAGCACTCGTTGGAATTTCAACCCTACTTCTTTTCTTAACATTTCTTCTGCTGTATTATCCGACCATTCTGTTTCGTACTTGCTCTTTAATTCTTCCGCCCATGAGAGATGATAGTCTTTAACTAGTTCAGACTTTCCTAATACATACGCTTTTACTTCTTCTAATTCTTCCTTTAGTCTAGCAGGGAGAACCGCTAGTCCCATGACCTCTATTAGTCCGATATTCTCCTTCTTAATGTGGTGAACATCGCTGTGCGGATGGAAGATTCCTAATGGATGCTTTTCACTCGTTCGGTTATTTCTTAATACTAAATCTAACTCGAATTCCCCTTCTCGCATTCTAGCAATCGGAGTAATCGTGTTATGCCGTGTATCTCCGGAATACGCATGAATATCAACCTTTTCATCCGAGTAGCCCTTCCAACTAGTCAAAATATAATCCGCTGCTAGTATCAGTTCTTCTTTATTTCGTGATCGTAAGCGAATGACCGACATCGGCCACTTGACTGTTGCCGCGGATACATTTGAGAATTCCTTTATTTGAAAAGAATACTCTTCGTCGGCTCTTGCCATCGCAAACTCATAATTCCCACCTTGGTAGTGATCATGTGTTAATATTGATCCACCTACAATCGGAAGATCCGCGTTTGAACCAACGAAATAATGTGGAAACTTTTCGACGAACGATAATAATCTTTCAAATCCTTTTCGAGATATGTTCATATCACGATGCTCTTTGGAAAGCACAATACAATGTTCGTTATAATACACATATGGAGAATACTGAAGATACCATGGCTCATGCTCGAGCTCTAGTCGAATCATTCGATGATTAGAGCGAGCTGGGTGACCAACACGTCCCACGTAGCCCTCGTTTTCTTCACATAGGAGACATTTTGGATACTGCACATCCTGCTTTTTCTCTTTTTCTAAGGCAATTTGTTTTGGATCCTTTTCTGGCTTCGACAGATTGATGGTAATATCTAGTTCACCGTATGGCGTATCTGTTTTATAACTAATATTCTTCGCAATACTTTTTGTTTGGATATAATTGCTATTTTGACTCAATTGGTAAAAGTACTCTGTTGCACATGTTGGGTCTTTTTCATAGTGACGGTAAAATCGACGATTCACATCCGAAGGTCTTTGTACTAAAACATTCATGAGCTTGCTTGAAAAGATTTCCTTATCTGCATCGAGGATACCAACCATCCCTTTTTCAAAGGCATACTGAACGATTTGCTCTAATACATCTGGAATACTTGCTCCCTTTAACCTTTCCATTTTCTCAGGGTAATCAGCTAGTTGTAAAAGAGACATTAGCTGGTTTCTTGCATATATTTCATCTTCCGGTTCAATCATTTCACATTCCATCGATTGGTCAAGTAGTGATTGAATCAATGCATGTATTTTCATGGAGTCTTTCTCCTTCCATTACTTTTCGTACCCATTTGGATGTGACTGATGCCAGCTCCATGCGTCCTCAATAATTTGATCAATATTGGTACGCTTAGGGCTCCAACCTAGAATCTGTTTTGCCTTTTCAGAAGAAGCAATTAACTTTGCTGGATCTCCTGCTCTTCTTGCCACGATTTTTTCAGGTATGCTATGCCCCGTAATTTTCCTAGCTGTCTCGATAATTTCCAACACGGAGAATCCTTGGTTACTTCCAAGATTGAACACATTACTCTCTCCACCATTTTCTAAATACTTGAAAGCAAGAATATGTGCGGCAATTAAATCCTCTACATGTACATAATCACGGATACAAGTTCCATCTGGCGTATTGTAGTCATCCCCGAACACAGAGATGAACTCTCTTCGCTCGAGAGCCACTTGTAACACTAACGGAATCAAATGCGTTTCTGGTGTATGGTCCTCTCCCACTTCTCCAGTAGGTCTTGCTCCTGCTACATTAAAGTAGCGAAGCGCCACATACTTCATGTCATAAGCTCCACTGCACCATTTCAGCATTTTTTCCATCGTTAATTTCGTCTCTCCATATGCATTGGTCGGAAGTGTTGGCGTATCCTCTGTAATCGGCATGATTTTTTGATCACCATATGTGGCTGCAGTTGATGAAAAGACAATATTCTTCACATCAAACTCATTCATGACTTCTAGTAACACTTGCGTCCCATATACATTATTATCAAAATACAGTAGTGGCTTTTCCATGGATTCACCAACAAGGGAATTGGCTGCAAAATGGAGAACCCCTTCAATTTTTTCCTTTTGAAAAACAGAGGTTAAAAACTCTTTTTCTCTTATATCCCCTTTATAAAAAGTGGCTTGAGGATGGATGGCCTGTTCATGTCCTGTTTGGAGATTATCAATCACAACCACCTTGTATCCTTGATCGATTAGCTGGTGTACTGCGTGCGAACCAATATATCCTGCCCCACCTAACACTAATACGCTCATCCTATCAACTCTCCCTTAAGCTCTTTCGTTCCGTCCCCAATACTTGCTACATAGAAGGTTGCTTCATATCCAATTTTTTCTAAATAACTTTCACCGACTTCTTTAATAAATAAATCAACGCAATTCTTTTCTACTAGAGCAATGGCACAGCCTCCAAACCCTGCCCCAGTCATTCGTGCACCAACTGTCCCTTTTTGGCTCCAAGCAGTACTTACAAGTGTATCCAGTTCAATACCTGTTACTTCGTAATCATCTTTAAGAGAAGTATGAGAAGCATTCATCAGTTCTCCAAAGGAAGCAAGGTTTCCTTCCTTTAGAGCTTTCAAAGCCTTAATCGTACGACCATTTTCATACACGGCATGCTTTGCTCGCTTTTCTAAAAGTTCATCTCCAATCAACTCACGATTCGCTTCAAATTGTTCTTCCGTTAAACTACCTAATGCCTCGATATCCAATTTCGCTTGCAAACAGACAAGAGCTTCTTCACATTGTGCTCGGCGCTCATTGTACTTCGAGTCAGCTAACTCGCGACGCTTATTTGTATTCATAATAATAATCTTGTGGTTTTCTAGATTAAGAGGTGCATATTCGTAAGTAAGAGTCTGACAATCTAATAAAATGCCACAGTTTTCCTTCCCCATGCCAATCGCAAACTGATCCATGATACCACTGTTTACACCTATAAATTTGTTTTCTACCTTCTGTCCTAGCTTTACAAGCTCAACTCTGTCAATTTTCAGATCGTATACCTCATCAAGGATGACACCCATCAACATTTCTAGTGAGGCAGAAGATGATAGACCCGCACCATTTGGAATGTTCCCATTGATTAAAAAGTCAAATCCGTTTGGCAGAATTCCGAAACTTTCCTGAACGTAACGAATCATACCTTTTGGATAGTTTGCCCAATTGTGAGCGGCATCATATTCCAAGGAATCTAATGAAAATTCAATGATCCCCTTTTCTGGAAAGTTCTCTGAATACATACGAACCAAACGGTCTTCCCTTTCCCTTACTAATCCGTACGTTCCGAAAGTAATGGCAGCCGGAAACACATTCCCTCCATTGTAATCCGTGTGTTCTCCGATAAGGTTAATTCTCCCTGGTGAAAAAAAGAGTCGCACATGATCTTCTACTTTAAATATCTCTACAAACTTCTTAAATAATTCCTGTTTCTCCATGGTTATCATCCTTCCACTTCTTCTAGTAAAAATCTAATGAATATCTTTAACAATGGTTTTAAATATCAGATAAATGAAAACGTCTACACTGTTTATTTTATTCTTTAAGTAAACTTTAGTCAATGTTTTAGTAAAAATTTTATTAGTGAACAAAGATTTTGCAGATGGATTCTTCAATAGAAAAGAACTAGCACAAGATAAATAACCAATACTTCATCATTTTTACCTCCTATTAAGGGAATATTATTGATACTGTCACAATTTATAGGAGGACCTAAATATGACATTAGAATCCAATATGGAACATAAAACGATCTGTTTCAGTGAATACGATGAATTAAAACGAGTGATCTGCTGTCAGCCGCAGTACATGACGATCAGGGATGTGATTAATGAGACCCAAAAGCACTTTCAAAATGAAGGAATACATATTGAAACTGCATTAGAACAGCATAATCAAATGGTCCAAATGATGCGGAATCACGGCATTGAAGTTATTTTGCTTCCTTACCATAAGAAATACCCGGAACAGGTTTTTACAAGGGACATAGGGTTTACACTCGGACATACTGTATTTGTAGCCGATATGGCAAGTGATGTGAGGCAGGGAGAAGATAATGTATTAAAACAGTGGCTGGAGGATGAAGGATTCTCCTACTATAATATTGTAGGAGATCAGATTGAAGGCGGAGATGTAATTATTGATAGAGACACCGTGTACATTGGGTTAAGTGATCGGACCAGCCAGCAGGCAGTTGATCACTTAAAACATCTTCTGCCCCAGTTTGATGTTAAAGGCATCGAGTTCAAGGCAGAATATTTACATTTAGACTGTGTCTTTAATGTTGTATCACCAGAGCTAGCCCTTATCTTCCCCGAAGCTTTGACAAAAGAAGACTTCGACATTTTTGGATCAAGATACGAACTGATAGAAGTTTCTGATGAAGAACAGTTCACTCTTGGGACTAATGTGCTTGGAATAGGAAATAAGCGAATCTTGAGCTTGCCCGTAAATAAAAATGTAAATAAGCAGCTTCGTGACCGTGGCTTTGAAGTAATAGAAGTTGATATAACTGAAATTATTAAGTCAGGAGGCTCTTTCCGCTGCTGTACGCTGCCTATTCTTAGGTCAAGGTCAAATTCATAGGTCAACGTCTAAGAATAACTTTCTCACTAAAATTTTATCAAAGAAAAAATGGCATACTCCATTCGTATGCCATTTCTTTGTTTCTATCTGTTATGGATTTTACTAAAAGCTACTGTCACGAATAATCAACTCTGTTCCCAGTTGCACCTTCTTGGACACTTTACGTCCCATCACTCGTTCCATAACTAAATCAACCGCAACTTCTCCCATCATTTCAGTATGGACTTTTAATGTTGATAGTGATGGATAAATATATTTTGAAACACTAATATCATTCAAACCAATGATATTCACTCTGTCTGGAACCACAATATTTTCTTCATGTAATGCTCGGAGCGCTCCAATGGCAAGAAGGTCATTTCCGGCAAAGAAAGCCGTTGGTAACGTTTCTTGGTGCTCAAGGATCGCTTGTTTCATTAATCGATATCCGTCTTCCACTGAAAAGGATCCTGTGTAAATAAAGCGGTCGTTCCATAATTCCTTCTCATTCATATAGCTATAAAATGTCTTCTCACGAAGGTCTGTGATTTCACCTGATTGATCTCGGTAGTATTCTTGACCACCAATATACCCGATGGAAGTGTGTCCTTTATCCAATAGATAATCAACGATCTTTTTAGTGGCCTTATCAAAGTCAGTAATAACTGAGTCATACGAGTCATCCATCAAACTATGATCTACTAAAACGATGTGTTCACTAATCTCCGCAAGAGCCCTTACTTGGTTTTCACTGAACTTTCCTATTGCGATAATTCCTTGAATATTTTCCTGCTTTAACTCCTCGATATCATTGTAAAAATACTTTACGATTTGTGCATCCAGCTGCTGACATCTTGTTTCTATTCCAAACCGTATTGACATATAATATAAATCTTCGAGTTCCTCTTTCTCTGTATACCAATGAACAATCGCAAACTTTGAAGGGCTTGATTTTCGTACAACTCGACGTTTATATTCGAGTTTTTCTGCAACTTCAAATATCTTTTTTCTTGTTTCATCCGTAACCGAAAGTGAAGAATCATAGTTCAATACACGGGAAACAGTAGCAATAGATACACCGGCCTTTTCTGCAATATCTTTGATCGTGGCCATATCATCACCTCTATCTCGCTAATCTCATATATTTATCATTCCATATCCCTATATAAAAAGAAAGGATTAAATTAGAAAATGAAACAAGGTCTGCCCCCTGTCAAGGAGGTCAGACCTCGTTTGGCATCATGTTTAGTTGATATCTTTCACCTTGTATAAGTAAAAATCATCTACGCTTCCCCATGCCCCTCCATCTGCTTTTATGCTAGCTCCGATCGTAATCGTCCCATCTAGCACTAGAATATCAGACACTAACGGATGACTCCAGTTCACCCAACCGTTAACAAAGGTTTGCGTTTTGTATTCTTGACCACCTGCGAATGCGTACAAATACATATCCGAGTTATTGGCATCTCCACCCTGTAAAAACATTGAAAGATTATAGTAACCCGGCTCTAATCCCATAATTTTCTGTTCTACTGTAAAATTCACTTCTTCTCCAGAATAAAAATGAAGGGAGTAATTCCCAGACTTTGCATCAGTAGACTTATATTGAAAATCAGTATGGGGTACGGTTCCATTCTTATATTGGATGTTCCACATAGTTCTATCATTTTCTTCAAAGCTTGAATTCATCACAAAATTTTCAGGATTAATTGTAAGTTGAAGTTTGACTGTTCCTCCACCTTCTACTTCACCGTTCAACGCATAGCTACCAACGCCAGTCTTAATCGCTTGTTGCACTGCTTCTTCGTCCCAAGTGACACGAACAGACCCTGAGCTTCCATTATTGTAGGTAACCTGTACCGTTGTTGGCAATGTAATCTCTTCACCTGCAATGACACTTAGTGAAACATCCTTTATTTCGTCAATTTTTAAAGGTGCCACCGACCCTGTATCAACATATTTAAATACATTCAGAGAGGATAACGGACGACCGTAAAAATCAAACAGCGCTTGATTGTCAACCGCGCTTCCACCATACCAGTGGCCCGCATCTTTTGGGTCATATTCTGCCGCATAACTAGTTGCCCAGCCTGATCCATATTTCTCCCATAACTGTTGGTTTTTCTTTAGCTTTTTATCTGGAGCTGCAGGTTTCCAAGCCGGCTCCCAATAGAAAACGCCTATTCCTGCTTCCCCTACATTAGCCACCGCCTCGATGACATCACGAACAGCTGTCGCTTGTCCTTGTACCGTGATTGGATAATTTAATGTTTGCCCTGAATCCTTTGGTGCTGTATTTCCATGGCCGTCTCCATCCTCTTTTGTATATGTATAGGAGGTTTCTGCAACCATTACTTTCTTTTCGTACGTATTTGCCACATTCTTTAGAACGGAGGTCAAATTCGATAAAGTTCCGTGCCAGAAAGGATAGTAGGAGCTTGCAAATACATCATAGTCCACTTCATTTTCTTGAAGTGTTTTGGCGATAGAAGCGTATCTACCTGAAGACTCTGGGTTGGTAAAGTGTAAGGCCACTAACATGTTAGAATCAAGTTCTCTTACGGCTTTGCTTCCTGCATTGAATAATTGGCTCATCGCTCCCCAAGTTTTCTCTCCCGCAAGACCACCATTGGTTTCGTTTCCGATTTGCACCATGCCAATATCGATTCCTTCATCCATCATGGCTTGTAAGCTCTCTTTTGTATATTCATAGAGTGCTACTTTCTTTTCCTCTAAGTTCAGGTTTTTCCAAGCCTTCGGTGCCTGCTGTTTCGCTGGATCTGCCCAGAAGTCTGAGTAATGGAAGTCTACTAACAGTTTCATGTTATTGGCGGTTGATCTTTTTCCAATTTCTATTGCCTTTTCTATATCATTATTCCCGCCGCCATACCCACGGCCTTTTGAATCGTAAGGGTCATTCCATACTCGCACACGAACATAATTCACTCCTGCATCATGTAACGTTTTAAAAATGTCCTGTTTTTTCCCTGCTTCATTATAAAATTTGACTCCACTGTCTTCTAAAGCGATGATACTAGACACATCCACCCCTTTAATAAAATCCTCATCGATTCCCATTACTCTTTTTACGAAAATATCACTTTCCACTGGATTTACCTGTGCATCCCCTTCGCTAGGATGAAAGAACACGGAACTTATGATTAATGTAAATGCTAGCAATCTAGCGAACACCCTATTCATCTCTCTCATACTCTCCTCACCTTTATCAAAAATTTCTTATATTAATGGAAATCATGCTAAGATGTGTATTCGAGTAGTAAGCGTTTCCATTCAAATCATAACTACATGGGTGGGTTCCCGGTCCCACCCATGTATGCATTCACGTTAATTTGTCGTTCTTTTTTTCTCAACAACTCTTACTTCATACTTCTCTAACATAAATTCTCCAAGCAATTCTTCACCGGTGATCTTATCCTTTACCGGTAACTCAAAGCTAACCATTTGATTTTCCTCGGTGAAATTCATAACAAAAATGTAGTCACTTTCCGGAGCATTTCTTACTTGCACTGAGACCCCCTCGCCATGTTTTACTGAAGACACAGATTCTAAAGCCAAATCTTTCATTATTTCATCATAAAAGTCCCTTTGGAACTGATCTTCTAATCGACCACCAATATAGTACGCATTTCCTTTTTCATATTTATGGCTAGTTACTGCTGGAGTATTTGCATAGAAATCATCTGTGTATACACCCTTTACCGTTGCAGTATTTAGTTCGAGGATTGTAGCATACTCCTTTAGTTCATACGTACGATTGTTATACTCTACATGATTTCGATCTTTTGGATAATACGTATCTGTTTCAACTGGTTTTAGGCCAAATACTTCCTGGAGGTCTTTCTGCCATCCACCTAAGTACGTTAGGTCATATTCATTTACAAGGCCACTAATATAGGTCATGACTAGTGTTCCGCCAGCTGCGACAAAAGATTTTAACCGCGAAATCGTTTCTTCACTCATTAAATACAGCATTGGAACAATCAATAGTTTATAAGATGAAAAGTCTTGCTCCTTTGTGATCACATCTACTGGAATATCTTTTTCCCAGAAAGCCTTGTAATGCTGTTGCAAAGTTTGAGGATAGCGTTTGGTATCCAATCCAAATCCTTGTGCGTCATTTAGAGCCCAGTTGCTTTCCCAATCGTAAAGAATAGCAACATCTGCTGGACGATTCGTTCCTACTATTTCAGATAGATTTTCCAATGTTTCCCCAACTTGAGCTACCTCTTGAAAAACACGGTTGTTCGTACTGTTATCGTGATCCACCACAGCACCATGGAATTTTTCTGACGACCCACGTGATTTTCTCCACTGGAAGTACATGACACTATCAGATCCATGAGCAACCATCTGCATAGAAGAAAGAAGATGCATACCTGGTCTCTTTGCTTTGTTCACACTATGCCAATTTACCAAGCTTGGAGTGGATTCCATTAACAAGAAAGGTTGTTGTTTTAAACTACGATAAAGATCATTAATGAAACCAACCTTCATGGCTAAATTCGCTGTACTTTCCCAGTCATTGTGCCATGCTGGATAGGCATCCCAACTAACCACATCCACATGCTTCGCAAACTTACTATAATCAAGTGCTTGAAACGGAATTAAATCGAATGTATCCGCCATAAAATTCGTTGTGATCGGTACCTCTGGCGTCAGCTCCCTTAAAGGAACAATCTCATTTTCATAGAAAGAAATCGTTTGATCTGTAACAAAACGTCGCCAATCTAGGTTTAAGCCATGAACCATGCTTTCCCCAATCGGAGAGGGTGATTCAACCTGAGACCAATCACTATAGGTGTGACTCCAGAACGGTCCCCACCACGCATCGTTTAATAATTTCAGATCATGATTATATTTGTTTTTAATCCAATGTCTAAAAGCTGTTTGACACTGATCACAGTGACACTCTCCACCGTACTCATTTGAGATATGCCACATCAATAATGCCGGATGACTACCGTATCTTTCTGCTAACTTTCGGTTCATTTCCTGTGTTTTTTCACGATAAACTGGAGAGGTAAAACAATGATTATGCCTTCCTCCATGTAATTGTTTCACTCTAGAAGAATTTACACGAAGAACCTCCGGATACTTTTCCGACATCCACGCAGGGCGTGCTCCACTTGGCGTGGCTAAAATGACTCTTCCACCAATCCTGTGAATATTGTCAAAAATATCATCTAACCATTCAAAGTGGTATTTGCCTTCCTCTGGCTCCAATGCACTCCAAGCAAAAATTCCAACTGAGAAGGTATTGGTATGGGAAAGCTTCATTAACTTGATATCATCCGCTAGAATTTCTGGATGATCCAGCCATTGATCAGGATTATAGTCTCCTCCGTGAAGCATGAATTTTGCATTTGTTGTATAGGTTTTATGATGATTTTTCATTGTCTTCTCCTTCTACTATTGATTTTTTATGAAATCAACCCTTCGTTCCACCAGCTGTTAGTCCTGATACAAAGTTCTTCTGAAGCAAAATGAATATAATCGCAATCGGAATACTGATTAGGATGGCTCCAGCCGCGAAGGTCGTGTAGCTTGCCCCCATTACATCATTAACGAGGTTATACAATCCGATCGGTAACGTGTACGCCTCAGGTGTTCGTAAAATGGTTGATGATAAAACGAAATCTCCCAGCGGTCCGGTAAAACCATTCATTGCTACGACCGCAATCATTGGTCGTGATAAAGGCATAAGAATTTGTAAAAAGATTCTTGTGTTACTAGCTCCATCGATTTTCGCACTTTCATCCAAGTCCATCGGAATGGAGTCCATATACCCTTTCATCAAATAAGTGTTCATAGGAATTTGACCACCAATATATAGAAGGATTAATAACCAATGACTATTCATCATGCCTAGTATTTGCGCTAATACAAATAGAGCAATGAGAGCAGAAAATTGCGGAATCATTTGTAATAACAGAAATAAGGTTAACGCATTTTGTCTTCCCTTAAAGCGAAAGCGAGAAAACGCGTAGGCGGTAAAAGAAACACTTATGACCGTTCCTATCATGGTGAAAACGCTAATTTTCAAGGAGTTTAAGTACCATTTTCCATATTGCAAACTTTCTTTCCCTGCAAACAACTCACGATAGTGATCCAATGTAGGGTTTTTAGGAATGATAGACGTGCTTATCAAACTGTTTCCAGGATTAAAGCTGGCTCCTATGGTCCAAATTAACGGATAAATAATGATTACTGTCATAAAAAGTAAAATCGAATGTGTAATTAGGAGACGAAAGAATTTTTGTTTTTTCATATCTTTCAGCATCTTTTAAGCCCCCTCTTTAAAGGAATTCGTACGTCTAAATTGCCATAGTGCAATCGCAATAACAAACATGGAGAGCAAGATGGTTAATGCAGCCGCTAGTGAATACTGACTCGATTGCATCGTTAATTTGTATATCCATGAAACGAGTATATCCGTTCCGCCAGCCGTCGACCCCGGAACAGCAGGTCCCCCACCATTAAATAGATAAATGATATTAAAGTTATTAAAGTTAAACGTGTACTGAGTAATAATGATCGGAGCCATTGCAATCAAGATCATTGGCATTGTAATATGGCGAAACTTTGCAAAAACAGATGCTCCATCAATGGTCGCTGCTTCATAAAGATCATCTGGAATAGACTGAAGGACACCTGTTGTCACTAAGAAAATATAAGGGAAACCTAACCATCCCTGCATAAGAATTAAAGCCACTCGTGTCCAGTTTTCATCTGTCAGCCACGCGATGGATCCAATTCCAAAAGCAGCCAATATATCGTTATTGATTGCCCCAAAGCTATCATTAAATAGTCCCGCAAATATTAATATCGTCACAAACCCTGGTACAGCCCACGGTAGGACAAGAACCGTTCTGTAGAACTTGGTAAATTTCACATCTTTCTGGTTCACTAACACCGCTAGAAACACCCCAAGGCTTACCTGCAAGGTAGAGGCCACAAGCGTCCAAATGACCGTCCAAGCTAATACATCAAAGAAGGTAGAACGCCAAATATCAACGGTGAAGATTTCAAAGAATGTTTCTAACCCCACCCAATCAGCTAAATTAGCTGGTGGAGAATGGTATAAATCATAATTCGTAAACGCTAATGCAAAGCTAAATAAAATAGGGAAGATCACCGCAAATATTAAAATAAAGAGTGATGGTCCACTGATCACATACGGATAGCCTTGCTCGATTAAATTGCGATAATCTTCCTTAAGAGAATGCAGACGCTGATTTTTATCTCTCAAAGCCCCGTTCTTATAAGCATCTCGTAGATTGATATAGTAAAAGGCAAGCCCAAAGATCGTTACAATGACAGCAATAATCCCTTCAGCTAGTAGAAAGATCGAGTTATCTCGGGGTACTTCCGTTCCAAGCGTGAAAAGCCCCCAAAAGCCCATATTCAACAAATCACCAAATACAGCAAAAAACGAAACAGCTAAAAGTAGAAATAAAGTTCCTTTTACCCACTGCTTATTATAAAATTGACCAAGCCCTGGAATGATTGATAAAAGCAAAGCCGTTTTGCGATGTTGCACTTTTTTCACCTCTTATTAGACGTTACAATTTCCGCCCTTATAATAAATGGTGTCAAACATAAGTAACGTTTGACACCATTGTTAATTTACAAATTATTTTCCACCATGCTTCGCTTCGATCTGTCCTTTAATCGTTTCAACTGCTTGCTCCAGTGCTTCTTTAGGTTGAGCCTTGCCAGTTGCGATGGTTTGTAGGGCAGAGTCTGTTGGTGTCCAAACTTCGTTCATTTCTGGAATGTTCGGAGTTAATTCAGCAAATTGTGATTGTTCTGCTACCGCTTGGGCTGCTTCACTTTCTGCAACAACAGGGTCATTAGCAAGTGCTTGTACGGCTGGCACTTCCTTAGTAACTTCATATCTAGCTTTTGAATTCTCTTCATTGGCTAAAAATACAACTAACTTCTCAGCAAGTTCAGCATTTTTACTATAAGCGCTTACGTTATAGCTCTTCACTCCAACGAATGAACTCATATTTTCACCATTTGAAAGCTCAGGTAATTTGGTTACACCAAAATTGATTCCTGCTTTTGTAAACGGCTCAATATTCCAAGGACCTGAAATAACAGCAGCTGCTTTTCCTTCTGTAAATAACGACTCAAGCACATTAATTCCTTGTTCACCGATGATTCCAGCTGGAAATAGACCTTCTTTATAGAACTTTTGAATATACTCTGCCCCTTCAAGAGCACCTTTGTTGTTTAATCCGAGATCTGCAGGATCATAATTTCCTTTGTCATCCGCACCGAAAATATATCCACCATACCCGCTCATAATGCTTTGTGCATAGTAGATTTGATCAAACAAAGCTAGGAATCCAAAATTCTCCCCATCTGTTACCTTCTTTGAGTAGTCATACCATCCATCAAGAGTGGTAGGAAGCTCAGCTTCAGAAACTAAATCTTTGTTGTAATAAAGCATGGTAGTTTCTACAGCTTTAGGTAAACCATACACCTTGTTTTCTACCATTTGCGACTTCATAGCTACTTCTGTATAAATAGATTGAACATCTTCACCTACATTTAACTCTTTGATTAATCCTTCAGTTACCGCCGTTCCAATTTGGTCTCCCGGCATGGTAAGTACATCTGGACCTGTACCACCCGGACCATCCATACGTAAATCTTCTATTTGTTGAGCATAGGCTTTTTCAACTACTTTCACCTTTACTCCATTTTCTTCTTCAAACTTCGCAACCGCATCTTTAATACCTGCTCCTTTTTCAATATCCTCCCAAACTAGTAAATCATACTCTTTGTTCTTGGAAGAATCGTTCGAGCCGGTACTCTCAGTACTACTTTCTTGAGGTCCACATGCTACCAAAGATAGACTTAAAGCAATACCGCTCATAAGGCTAAAATACTTTTTAAACTTCTTCATAGCTTACATCCTCTCACATTGGTTTACATTTTTAATTGAAAGCGCTTCAGTAATTAAAATATATCACCAAAAGTAAAACATGTAAATATATCTTTACTAAAACTAGTAAAAAAATTTAAGAAAAATATTTTACTAGTGATTAACATACATTTAACTGTATTGTCATCATCTTATTTCTGAAGTCGAAGCACCCAAACTTCTTTACATAATAAACTGATTCTACCTATTTGAATACAATAAATTTTAGTTACTTCACTAACATTTAGTAAAACATTTTACTTAATTGAAATTTTATTAGATCCCATATTTCTTCCCGATCTATAATTGAAAACCAATTATATTCTACATCTTTCTTCCTATCTCAACTCCCTAAGCCTACTTTTCATAGTTTTTAAATCCTTCATTCGTATGTATTTCGTTAATCGAAATTTGTCTAAATAATAGGCAATTTTCTTTATTAACATCTGAACCATATTTGGATAAAATTTGAATTGTTAATAAAATTTTATTTGGAGGTAAGATATGAACTTAAAGAAAAAAGTTTTATCCGTATCCTTATCAAGCTTAATGGCATTTGGTGCAATTACTGCCGTCTCAACACCAGTTTTCGCTGTTGGAAACGGGCCAGGTGCTGGTAATGGAGCCGTCCAAACGTCGATTCTGCATACATATGAGAGTTTAGTAGATTATTTAAATACTCAAGATGCGAAGCAAGAAGCGATGGAATTAGAGGTGATTGGACAAACAGTCAAAGGCCGGGATATTTATATGGCAAAATATATCTCTAATCCTGATAATCCAACGATTTTATTTTTAACACAGCAGCACGGAAACGAGCAGCTTACAACAGAGGGTGCCCTTAGCTTTATTAAGCATTTAGGTACAGCTAAAACAAAGGGAGTATTAGATAACGTTAATGTACTCATCATTCCTATGCTCAATGCTGATGGAGCCATGGGAGATGTGGATTTCTCACTTGAGGACTATCACGCCGATGGCGACCGTCATCTTACACGTTATAATGCGAACAAAGTGGATCTTAACCGTGAACACGATAAGGCAACAACGGCAATGCAACCAGAGGCTAGAGTCTTACATGAAAATGTATTTGCAAAATATAACATTGATTATATGATTGACCTTCATCACCAGGGCACACTTAGTGAAACAGAAGGGGAACTCGTATCTGGATCGATTCTTTATCCAACAAATCCAAATGTGAAGCCTGATGTGGTTGAACGCTCTAAAAAATTAGGATCAGTTGTTTATGGAGCACTTGAGGATACTGGTTGGGGCCATATCGGTAAATACGTAGGTGGAAGCGGAGAAAATATCGGACGTAACGGCGCAGCTGTTCGTTATGGCATTTCTACTCTCCTTTTTGAAATGCGTGGCATGTCCGATCACTACATTGAATCTTATGCTCTTGGACAAAAGAGCAATGGCTATTTAATTAAGCAGACGATTACTACCCTAGATGCTACAGTACGAGCCATTGCAGATGGGTCCATTGACACTGCCGATACGAGCTTCTGGGAAACTCTTCCGGAACAGAAAAACAGACAAGGCGAAGAATCGGACGAGTAATACAAAAAGGGGAGAGCATTCCAGTAATGGAGGCTCTCCCTTTATCTATCAAGTACTTCCATCTTCCGCTTTTGGTTACGCTGATTTCGTACTTTCCAACTTATATAACCAATTGTCATTAATCCAAGTCCAACAAGGAACAGGGTTTGATATTCAGCGATCACATTTATCATTGTTTTCTCATCCCCGTCATAAAAACGGCCAATACTTAACAACAGAAAAGTAGAAGGTCCTATTCCTAACATGGTAAGTGCGGTAAAGGGGAGAACTTTCATATTAGACATTCCTGCTAAAAAAGGAATAACGTTACCTATATGAAGGGGAGTTAACACCGCAATACTCCACACTCCATACCTGTTCAAACTGTTTTTGACCTTTTCTACCTTTTCTCTTTGAGCCAGACTTAATCTATTTTCAACAGAATTCCCTAACTTATATCCAATTATATAAGGAATATAGCTACCGAGAGCATACAAAAAGCTTCCCACTAGTGAAATCCATATTATTTCAAACCAGGATAAATTTAAAATGAACCCTACAGTGACAATAAAAAATGTTCCAACAAAGGGAAAGGCACTTCCCTCAATGAATAACGAAAACAAAATTCCGCCTATCCCCCATTTATCTATTAGCGTTAGTAGCAAGTCCGTCATATAACCACTCCAACTTATTTAAGATACTATAAGTATAGAGTGACTTTTCTTATCTAAATAGAAACCAAGGGAGTAACTTACTCTAAGACTTGAGATGTAGATTTCACCATGACTAAGTCATCAATATCTCACGAATATCATCTTCTGTAAGAGAAGGCGCAGAATCCTGCTTGGAATCAATAATCTCTGATACAAGGTCTCTTTTTTTCTCCTGCAGTTCATTGATCTTCTCCTCGATGGTCCCGCGTGCAATCAGCTTGATCACTTGCACCTCATTCTTCTGGCCAATGCGGTGCGCACGGTCTGCCGCTTGCTCCTCCACTGCCGGATTCCACCAAAGGTCATATAAAATAACTGTGTCCGCCCCTGTTAAATTTAGTCCCGTTCCACCTGCTTTTAACGATATAAGAAAAATATCTCGTTCGCCATCGTTAAATCGATTGCATCTTTCTAGACGTTCTTCCGAAGGAGTCTGACCATCCAGGTAGAAAAATGGGATTCCTTGATTTGCTAGTTCCCTCCCAATCAGAGTGAGCATTTTTGTAAACTGAGAAAAAATCAGCACCCGTCTTCCAGAAAACTTTGCTTCGTCCACAATCTTCATGAGCTGTTCAAATTTTGACGAACTCCCTTTATATCCATCGACAAATAAAGCAGGATGACAACAAATCTGTCTTAATCGAGTTAATCCAGCCAAGATTTTAATCCGATTTTTCCTTATCGTATCCTTGTCCAAATGCTTTAACGTATCTTCTTTCAGCTTGGCAAGATAAGCAGCATACAAATTCTTCTGATCTGGGAGAAGCTCCACGGTCTCCATCCACTCCATTTTTTCAGGAATGTCAGAAAGCACCTCTTCTTTCATTCTTCGAAGTAAAAACGGTCGAATTCTGCGGGCAATTTGTTTTCTTGTTAAATTGCTGTATTCCTTGAATCCGAGAAAAAGTTCAGGAAACACAACATGGAAAATGGACCATAGTTCTTCTAAGGAGTTTTCCACCGGAGTCCCTGTAAGGGCAAAGCGATAATTAGCTTGTATCCTTCGCACGGCCTTCGCTGTTTGTGAAATTGGATTTTTAAAGGCTTGTGCTTCATCAAAGAAAACCACACGAAACGACTGTTTTTGGTACCAAGTCAAATCTTTTAACAACAATGGATACGAGGTGATCACAACGTCTAAGCCATCCAGGTTATTCTGAAGTTTCACGCGTTCCGTTTTCGTTCCATCCATCACAACGGCTTGTAGCTCTGGAGCAAACTTCATCATTTCACTTAACCAGTTATACGTTAAAGATGATGGACAGACAACAAGAACAGGTAGCTTTTTTTCACGTATGGTAGAAAGCTCAGACAATATGAAGGAAATGCTCTGCAAGGTTTTCCCAAGTCCCATATCATCTGCTAAAATTCCTCCAAATCCAAAATGGGCGAGAGTTTTCATCCATTGGTAACCTTGCTTCTGATACTCATGGAGAATCGGCTCTACCGGTTTTGGTACTTCAAACTTTATTTCACCTGGATTTTGAATGGTATTTAAAAATTGACGAAAGGAATCCTCGAACATAAATACGTTACTATCACCATCTAAGAGCTGTAGCCCTCGAACGACAGGGATGTTTAATTCACTTTCCCAATCTTCTGGTTGGATCGGAAGTGTATTTAGGAAACGATCAATTTCTTCAAATTCTCTTGTTTCCAACGAGAGCAGCGACCCATTTTTCAAACGATAATATTTTCGCTTTTCCTCTAACGCTGCTAGCACGGCACGAATTTCTTTCTCTGCCATGCCCTCCATTTCAAACTTGAATTCAAGCCAATTGGTTCGTTCTTTTTTCATTTTAATGCGGATTTTAGGGTGGGCACTTTCCTTGAACAACCGGTTTCTGACAGCTGTCGTTGCATATATTTGCACGAGCTTCTCTAGCTTCGGAACGATATGATATAAAAATTCATACTCCAATTCCTCATTATGTAGAACATATCCACTGTCCGTCGTTGCAAATGAACTTTCCTCCATCAGCTTCAGGATCTCCTGTTCTTTCCCTACATCCCTTGCTGCAATAAATCTTGTTTGTTGTTGATGACTTTCTAGTGGGTTAATTACTATATTTTCATAATGAAATTCTAACCCAGCAAGAAGTCGATTGCTTACTCGATCAAGGAATAACTTTGCTACGAGCGGCGTGTCGAAGAGCTGATTGGAAACGGTAGATGATATTTGCACGTTTCCTAACTTTTTTAAACCAGGAACCACTTTTTCCAAGAAAAAGTCAAATTGTTCTTTTGGAATAGGAATACTCCCTGCCTTCGTATTCGCTAACATCTGCTTCATTTCAACCAGTCGGTCCATATCTTCATAAGGGATTTGATACATCTCGCCTTTAGCTAATACCAGTCCATAGGAAGTCATCACGATGATTTGATCCAAGCCTTGAACTTTCAGTTGATAGCCACCCTTTATGTCTGATATGTCAAATTGTAAAGGAAGTGTTCTTTTAGAAAGCCGGATTCCGCTATACGTGGATTCATCAATCTGTAAGCTCACGTTTGGCGCCTTTACAAGGAAAGGCAGTAATCTTTCCCAAGAAGTCGGTGTGATCAGTAGCATTTGGCTGCTTGGTACAGCACCATGCACCTTTTCATCATGAGTCACTTGAACAAGTTGGTGGATCACTGCATCCGTTTCCCTTTGGAAACAATGAACACTCGGATCATAAGTAAAAGTATCTGAAAGGGAAATGGGTACCCCGTTTTTCATTTGTTCTAGAAAATCTCTTATATTTTGAACAAGAATGGATTGGATGGTGAGCTCTACCCCAAGCATCTCTTTATCCATAATTGAAATGATTTTGCATGTAAACGCAATCTCTACGACTTGCCGGTTTTCAAAATGGAGCTGATGTCCACTCGAGCGCTTTGACTGATGCGCAAACAGGGTTAATAAGCCCTCTGTTAATTCCTGATTAGCGTTACGATGTTCACTTGGTATAAAAGGGACCGTCCCTTTTTTCTGATAATCATATATGGCTAATAACACAGCTGCAATATGCTGACAATCATTTTTAAAAGAAGGGAGCGAAGGGCAACTACAGAGTGTTTGAAAATCACCATGAGAGTCCACTTCAACTCTAACGTTAAAGTCCTCCGCACCCGTAACCGTTGCTTCACAACCTTGATGATGATAACTCTGGAATGTCACTCGATCCGCACGATAAAAAGAATCTCCTCGTTTAAAGGAGACCGCCCCACACATGTCTTTTATGATTTTGTGATTTAATCGTATATTCACGTATGTCTCTCCTTTCTAGAGGATCATTTGTCTCAACTATTTTACCATCAAACGAGTAGCAGGCACCAAAAAATGCCCAAATTAACTGGTTGGGCATTTTTACCTCTATTGTATAGTTAGCTTAAATAACCGATCGTCACCTTCACGAGGATTCCCTCTTCCATCGCGATTATTGGTTATTGAATATAGTGCATTCCCTTCTATAAGAATATCCCGCATTCTTCCCGCACCTTCAAAAGCGGTTTCCATCTTCGTACCAGTGAGGTCGACTACTCGAATACTTTCGCCACGTAAGGTCGCTACATAGATATTCCCGTTTTCTATTTCAATTCCAGATGGAGCCCATGTTTCCTCTCCGGTATGGAATAATGGAGATATCATATTTGAAGCTTTTTCGTCACCCTCAATCACCGGCCAGCCATAATTCTTCCCGGCTTCAATTTGATTAATCTCATCATGCGCCGACTGTCCATGCTCAGAGCTATAAAGCTTTCCATTATTATCCCAAGCTAGTCCTTGAGGGTTTCTATGTCCATAAGAATACACGTATGAATTTTTAATTGGATTATCATTTGGTATGGAGCCGTCTAATTCCAAACGCAAAATTTTCCCCGCTAAGCTATTAACGTTTTGAGCGTTATTGGGATTCCCTGCATCTCCTGCAGTTGCATACAATTTGCCGTCAGGCCCAATTTTGATTCTTCCACCATTATGAATTCTCCCACCAGGAATTCCTTCAAGGATCATGGAAGTTTCCCGCCATGTATTTTCACTAAGCTGGAGAACGACTATACGGTTCAGTACTTCTCCATTTTCTTCATATGTATGGTACGCATATGCTTCCTGATTGCTTTCAAAGTTTGGAGATAGTATGAAACCTAAAAGCCCCCCTTCTCCGATATGAAGAACATCTTTTGTCACATCCACCTGTTGCATCGTTTTTGACCCATTTTCTCCATCCACTTTAATAATACTTCCCGCCCGTTGACTTAAATAAAAGGTTTGATTGTGTTTGGTAATATTCCAAGGTATATTTAAATCTGTCGCCATCACCTCAGCCTGCCTTGCAACAGCTTCACTTGCTTCATTCTCACGCGATAATTCATTATCTCCTGTACAACCTGAAACAAAGAGGATTGCCGTTAATGTGATCAGGAACTTTTTCAATGGTACCACCTCAATTTTATTTTCTAGATAGAAGTTTATCCATTTGTTACCAATAATAAAATACTCTCTATTTTTAATTCATATTTACGCATTGAAGCGGCTTCCGGAGACAGGGCTGTATGAATCGTAGGGGGCACTCGGACTTGGTTGCAGCTGGGACTGTTCGAATCATGGGCCCATTCGGACTCTTTTGCAACTTCCGAAGCTGCGACTGTCCGAATCATGACCTCATTCGGACTCTTAAGCGACTCCCAATAACGACCCTGTTCAAATTACATGCGTATTCCGAACTCTGAATCGCCCCCATAAGCTGTCCTACTACAAAATCGAATTCTCTTTAATCATCCTTCCCCATCAACTTTTTCACTGCCTCTTTCGGATCCCAGCAGTTAAATTGATAGGTTGGTTTTGTATCAAATCCTAGTCGGGAGCATCGGTAAATGATCTTCCCATTCTCTTTTTTCACTTCATAATTCACACATGAGGCACAGCAATGGAAATTCTTCACATGTTTCTCCTCCTATAATAGGAATCTTTTATTATAATAATAAGTGTAATGAAAGTAGATTCCTAGAATAAGGAGCGTGATCCGTTGAAACTCATTTCTATTTGTCCAAGTAACACCGAAATTATGGCTTATTTAGGATTAACTTCTTCATTAATTGGAGTGGATGATTATTCTGACTGGCCCGAGGAGATTAAAGAGTTACCGAGATTAGGGCCGGATCTTAACATAAATATGGATAAGGTCGAAGAATTACAGCCAGATTTAGTGTTAGCATCCCTCACTGTTCCTGGAATGGAACGTAATATTGAAGAGTTAGAGAAACGCAACATCCCTTATGTAATTGTTCCTAATCCAACATCCCTACAAGCGGTAGCTGATTCCTTATTATTTGTTGGAAAAGCAACAAACTCCTTAGAAAAAGCAACCATAGCCTATGAAAAGTTCACTTCTCAAATTAGAGACTACAAGGCTCTAAGCGAGAAGGTTGAAATTCCTAAATCGATCTACTGGGAGTGGTGGGCAAAACCCGTATTCACTCCAGGGGCAAACAATTGGTTAACCGAAATCAGTCAGCTAGCTGGTGGACACAATATTTTTTCGGATCATGAGGAAGCGAGTGTTCAAACCGATTGGGACGAAGTTCGCAGAAGAAATCCTGATGTGATTTCAGTAGTTTGGGTCGGAGTACAAAAAGAGAAAGTGAACCTTAAGGTAATCTTTAAACGACCTGAATGGGATCAGATGAATGCCATCCAAAATCAACAACTATACATACTAGATGAGCCATTGTTTTGCAGACCTTCCCCGAGGTTACTACTAGGATTGGCCAAGATCGCTTCCCTTCTTCATCCAGACATCTATCCAACTTATAATGAGAAGGTTGATCCAATAAATTAATAAAAGACCATTGTCTAAAAACAGACAATGGTCTCACAAATCTAATTATAGAAACAATCCAACCGTGGTTGCTGTTAGAATCGATGCTAATGTAGCCGCGAGTAACATTTTTAGTCCAAACTTTGCTACAACCCCCGCTTTTTCACCGTTAATCGCTTGAATGGAACCAGATATAATTCCAATCGAACTAAAGTTAGCAAATGAGACTAGGAAGGTTGAAACAATCCCCACCGTACGGTCACCCAAGTCCGGAATCAATGGTTGGAATTCAAGCATGGCAACGAACTCATTTGTGGCAAGTTTTATTCCCATAATCGATCCTGAAGTCAAGATTTCACTTGCTGGTATTCCCATCATAAAGGCAACCGGTGCAAACACATAACCTAAGATTTCAGTTAAAGAAATGCCAATTAATCCTGCGAAAGCTGCATTTATTAAAGCCATTAAACCAACATAAGCTACTAACATCGCAGCAACAATTAACGCTACTCTTCCCCCATCGATCGCACCCACACTGATTGCTTCAAATATGGATTTTGATTGAGAAACTTCCTTTAAGTTAATCTCTTCATCTTCTCCTGAGCGAATAGGTGCTACAATGGTCGCAATAATTAGAGCCGAAAAAGCATTTAAAATCATCGCCACTAAGACATATTGTGCTGGGATCATGCTCATATAAGCACCCATTATACTCGCACTTACGCTTGCCATTGCACTGGTAGATACGATGAACAATTTATTATCGTTCATTTTATCTAAATGTGCTTTAATTGCCAATAATGATTCACTTTGACCAAAGAAAATCGAGTTTACTGAATTAAACGTCACTACCTTTGATAGGCCGGTAATTTTTGAAATAGCCCCACCTATGTATTTGATCGCTAAAGGCAAAATCTTAATATGCGTCAGAATCGATAATAGGGTAGATGTAAAGATAATCAACATCAAAACATTAATAAAAAATACAGATGTATCTTTAGGAACTAATCCGCCTGTGACAAAGTTAATCCCTTCATATCCATAAGTTAATACTTGTGTGACGAAGTTGGATACCACTTCCACGATTTTCAAGCCGACAACCGTCTTAAACATGACAATGGTGATGGTAAGTTGAAGAGCAAACATAATTACAATCGCTCTAAAGTTAACCCCCTTCTTATCATTTGATAAAAGGTAGGCCAATCCGAGGGTAAGGATAATGCCTAAAATGCCAATAATGATACTCATACTGTTCTCTCCTTAGATGCATGTACAAAGTTACTTTCTACTATTATGCCTACTTTTAAACAATAACTTTTCCATTTTATCTAATTAAGTTTTGCTTTTCTAGTGTATAGCGTGTATTTATAATTTTCCCAAAAATAAAACAATGCTACCAATAGGGGTAGCATTGCTCCGTTATGTTCCACAGTACGTTCGATAAGGAAGGCCAGTTGAGTCAGGCAATTTACAGTACTCTTCCTCCACATTTTTATAATCGTAAGGATTAGATAAAGCTTCTAGTAACTTATCCATGACACTATAGTCTTCTTGCTGGGCAGCCGCTAAAGCTTCTTCTACCCGATGATTTCTCGGGATAATGGAAGGATTACTTTTTCTCATTAATTCTAGGGCATCTTCTTTTGATTGTTCCTGCCTAGTGAGTCTCTCCTGCCATCGCTTATACCAGTCGTTGAATTCCGATGTTCCTTGAAGGACTGATTCCTCATGTGCTTCACGAGTTAACGCTCTAAAGGTGTTTGTAAAATCCGCTTTATATTGCTTCATCACGTCTAGAAGATCATTTATCAAAGTATCATCCTGCTCTTCTGCATTAAATATCCCTAGTTTTGCTCTCATTCCTTCGAGCCAATACCCACGAGACAACTCCGGATATTCGGATATGGCCTCTTGAGCTATTTTTACAGCTTCTTCATCGTTGTCATGAAGCAAATCCAATAATGTTTCAGCAAACCTAGCTAAGTTCCAACCTCCAATTCCTGGTTGATTTCCATAAGCGTACCGCCCCTGCGCATCAATGGAGCTGAAAACAGTTTCCGGGTCATAGGTGTCCATAAATGCACAAGGACCATAGTCGATCGTTTCCCCACTAATTGTCATGTTGTCAGTATTCATCACACCATGAATAAATCCGACAAGCTGCCACTGAGAAATCAATTTTGCTTGCCGATTAATGACCGCTTTTAAAAAGGAAAGATATTTATCCTGATGATCAGCAATTTCAGGATAATGACGGGTAATTGTGTAATCAGCTAGCGCTCGAGTATCTTCAATCGACCCCCATTTTGCGGCATATTGGAATGTACCGACACGGATATGACTGGAAGCCACACGGGTCAAAATGGCACCAGGTAAGTTTGTTTCCCGAATAACCGGTTGTCCTGTAGATACCACTGCTAGGCTACGGGTTGTAGGTATCCCAAGGGCATACATCGCCTCACTAATTATATACTCCCTGAGCATTGGACCCAGTGCAGCACGACCATCTCCCCCGCGCGAATAAGGCGTCCTACCTGGACCCTTTAGCTGAATATCAACTCGCTCTCCAGTTGGAGTGATATGTTCACCAAGCAAAATAGCCCTTCCATCTCCTAGCATCGTAAAATGTCCAAATTGATGGCCCGCATATGCTTGAGCTATCGGTGAGGCACCCGCGGGAATGTCATTTCCTGCAAAAATTGCGGTTGCATTTTCAGATTGCAAAGCCTCTGCAGGTAATCCTAACGACTTTGCCAATGATTCATTAAGCTTAACTATCTCAGGTGACCGTACTGGTGTTGGATTGGTATTTGAATAAAAAGTCTCTGGAAGTTTGGCATAGCTGTTATCGAAGTTCCATCCTAATTCATTTGTTTTTGTCATTTGTAATTTTCACTTCTTTCAGCTTTTATATAATTTTCATTCTTAAAATCGACTCATGTTTTTTCCCTTTTTAGAGTCCAACGTTGCTTCATTAATTATACCTTTTCATACAAAAAGAGCTAAGCACATTGCTTAGCTCAAAATTCTATCAAGACTGGTTCAAATAGCTCCACGCATACTGTGCATACAATTCAGCTCCGGTTACAAGGGCATCTTCATCAATATTGAACCGCCCATGATGATGGGCCCATTCGGTATCTTTGTCAGAATTCCCACTTCCAACTAGCGCAAAGCATCCGGGGGCATGTTCGAGGTACATGCTAAAATCCTCCCCGCCCATCGTAGGTTCCTCTTGGTAGATAACACGCTCCCCAAACGCTTCCCTCGCTACCTTCTGTACCCGCCTAGCAGAAGATTCTTCATTTGTTACAGCATCTGTACCTCGAATATATTCCACTGCAGCAGTTGCCCCATATAAAGAAGCAACCTGTTTGGCATATTGCTCAATTTGAGCTTGAATATGATCTCTTGTTTGAGGATTGAAGCATCGGACGGTTCCTTCAATTCGTGCATTTTCAGCGATAACATTAAATCTCGTGCCCACGTCCATCTTCCCAACTGTCAAAACGGCTGGTCTTAGAGGATCAATGGTACGTGAGACAACCGACTGAACATTCATTACAAAAGATGAAGCCACAATGGCTGCATCGACACATTGATGTGGCATGGCCCCGTGGCCACCTTTCCCCTTAAAAATTACTCTAAAAATATCTGCTGAAGCAAAGGATGGACCAGGGGTACAGGATATTTTATGAGTTGGCATTTGTGACCAAATATGAATACCAAATACATTGTCAACTCCATCCATTGCTCCTTGCTTTACTAATGATTTTGCTCCTTCGGCAATCTCTTCAGCCGGTTGAAAAATAAGACGAACCTTTCCCGACAGCTCTTGGCTTATTTCCACTAAACCTTTAGCCGCAATTAGAAGCATTGCCGTGTGAGCATCATGACCACAAGCATGCATTTTCCCTTTTACACTAGAAACATAAGGTACATCCTCATTAAGTTCCTCTACCGGTAAAGCATCCATATCTGCCCGTAAAGCCACTGTTTTTCCAGGCTTCCCACCATCAATCGTTGCTATAACTCCAGTGGGTTCTGTTCTCCGGTACGACACCCCCATATTATCTAAATAGGTGCATATAAATGCTGTGGTTTTTTCTTCTTCCCATGGCAGTTCAGGTTCCTTATGAAACCTTCTTCTAATTTCTATCAGTTCTTCTTGATTATTTTGAATAAATTCCTTTAAGTAAGAGTGGATCATCCTTGAGCCTCCGTTAGTTTTTTTGCAACCTCGTAAAAAATATGAACGGCTTTTTCGATGTCCTTTGAATCTGACCACTCTTCTGGACAATGACTCAAACCAGCCTTACTAGGAATAAAAAGCATACCGACATTGGTAAAATCAGATAATACCATCGCATCATGGCCTGCTCCACTGTTAATTGAACAATAAGGAATGTCTAATTTACTACTCTTCCCTTTTAAAAGTGAAACAATTTCCTGATTCATCTCCTTTGGTTTCATATATAGGAGATCCTCCACCAATACGTCTATTCCGTTACCTTGATAAGAGGAGACCAGTTCCCTCACTTTTTCGACCACACTTACTACTTGTTCTTCCTTACCTGAACGAATATCAACCGAAAATACCACCATATCCGGGATAACGTTCGCTCCGTTCGGGAATACATTTAGACGGCCTGTTGTCGTCACCGTTCCATTTCCTTCCTCTTTTGCGAGTTCAGGTAATTGAGCAATAATCTTTGCTGCAACAACAAGTGCATCCGCCCGTCGGTCCATTGGTGTAGTTCCTGCATGACCTGCTTGTCCTCTGACCGTAACCTCTAAATGAGTGAGCCCGACGATAGATTCAACAATACCAATTGGAATCTTTTTTTCTTCTAAGATAGGACCTTGTTCAATATGCAATTCAAGAAATGCTTTCATCGTTCTTGGATTTCTCTTCTTTGGTAAGGTCGGATCCAACCCGATTTTTTTCATCGCATCCACCGTGGAAATACCGTTTGAATCCTTTAGCTGGAAAAAGTCTTCTTCACTTAGCAAACCAGTAATTCCTCTTGAACCCAAAAGTCCTCCGCCAAACCTTGACCCTTCCTCTTCAACTAAAGCAACCACTTCAAGTGGGTATTTTGGTTTTAAGTTATTTTTTACAAATAGAGCCACCACTTCAAGCCCAGCTACCACTCCCGCTGGACCATCATACGAACCACCATTAGGTACTGAGTCGAAATGGGAACCAACAAGCACACTAGGTCCTTCTAACTCACCCTCAAGTTTGCCAAAAATATTACCAAACCCATCTTCTGTAACCTGCAAACCGAGTTCTTTCATTTGTAATTTAATATAGTCCCTTGCTTTTAAATCCTCCTGGCTATACGTAAGCCGAGTCGTGCCAAACCCAGGTGTTGCCGTAAATTCACTTAACACATCAATATGCTTTTCAATTCTACTTTTAACATCTAGCATTCTTTCTTTTCCGTCCTTCCCCTATAAAAGTCCTACGAAAATCCCTGCTAATACGACCGATACAATTGTAACGGTAATAAATCCTCCAACAAGCATCGGTGGAAGCATGTGACTAGTAAGCATTTCTCTTTCTTTTTCATTCTCTGTTAAAGATTTAATTACTTCGTTTGTAATAATATAGTCTGCTGGGAATCCATATAAAGCTGTTAAAGAAACAGCAAAAGCCATGTTCTTGCTAACTTTTAAAAGCTTTCCAGCAATGAATGAGAAAAGGTACATTCCAATCAAAGCTAAAGCAATCGTTCCAACAAGTGGCCAAATAATTTCTAGCATCATACTTGGTGTGGCCTGTTTTAACCCGTCAAATATAAACAACATAAGTGCCATAATCGCAAAGCCAAATCCGTTTGCTTTTTGTAATACTTGTGTTTCAAGGAATCCGATACTTTTAGCAATAACCCCAAACAATAAGCAAAGAACAAATGGACTTACACTAACTACAGGAGCTAATAATGTGGAGACAAGATAAGCCACGTATGAAACAACTGCTAATCTAAATAGTTTAAAGAAATCCGTATTGTATTTCTCAGGCATATGTTTAAAAAGTTTAAGCTCTTGAGCAGGGGCAGTTGCCGTTGCTGCGACTTCCTCCTTTGCTAGTGTTAGATCGATCGAAGAAAGTTCACCATTTCGGTACTGTTCCAGAAGTTTTTTCCCTTCTTTTTTCAATACAATTGACGTAATTGGGTATCCAGCAAATCCCTGCATAACATAGATAACAATTGCAAAAACAGATAATGACGCTAAACCGGCTTCCTTTGCTCCTTCAGACATGATCAACGCCGAAACAACTCCACCTACCAATGGAGGAATAGCAACTACAATCGTTTCATATCCAAAAATAAATGTACCTACTGCAAATAATATAGCAACAATTCCTAAAATTCCTGATAAAGCAATAACTATCGTTCTCCATTGAGCTTTCAGTTCTTTTATCGAAAGCAACGTACCCATATTCGTAATTAACAAATACATCATCATTACAGCTACAACGGATGGCACACCTGCCAAAGCAACTATGTCCTGCGGAAAGAATGTCCAATACCCAATTAAAAATAGAACTGCACAGACAAATACGGAAGGCACCCATGCCTTTGTTCGAACGGCAACAAGATCTCCAATAAATAAAATAAGTACTAGAATAACTAAAGCTAACATTTGGGACACGGCGGTTCCCTCCTTTTTCTTTATATTTCGATAAACGAAAATTATTCTCCTAATAATAATATAATTATACTTTTCAGTCAATTTAAATTATTTAAAATTTTAATAAAACCGCTCTCATTCTATATACCTTATAAGATATTTGTGCACAAAATTATATTAAAAAACCTCTTTTCTTATTTCAAAGGGGTTAAATTAAGTCATAACTAAATAAACTATGTACGTATTTATTTAGGCAACAGAAAGGAAAAGGATGATGAGAAAAGTTCTATTTGGTTTTTTTATTTGTTTGCTTTTCACCACTCACACCGCTCTTGCAACGGTTAGTGTCCAAGAAGTGAGCACTCCCCCGCAAAAGCAGGGGCAACATATTTTGATGACGAGGGAACAATTCAAGGATTGGTTATTAAATATTCAAGTTCACCGGAAAATTAGTCTTATTCAGCAGCATCATACATGGGCTCCATCTTATAAACGATTCAATGGTTCTAATCATTTCCGTTTGCTCCAAGGCATGGAGAATTATCATAAAAACCAAATGCACTGGAAGACCATCGCACAAAATATCACAACCTTCCCTGATGGAAAAATAGCTGTATCTCGCCCATTTGATATGGCTCCAGAAGGGTCGATTGGAGCAAAGGCCAATTCTGTAGGCATCGCCATCGAAAATGTAGGTAATTTTGATAAAGGGCAAGATGTGATGACTGCTGAACAAAAGGAAACAATTGTGAACATTACTGCCTTGCTATGCCTAAAATTTAACCTCACCCCTTCAGTAGATACCGTCACTTACCATCATTGGTGGAATTACAAAACCAAACAAAGGGTGCTAGATAATGCCAAGAGCTATGAAGTGAAACCTTGTCCAGGAACAAATTTTTTTGGGGGAAATACGACCACTGCTGCTAAAACACACTTCTATCCCCTAGTGTCACGAAAAATGAAAGAGTTACAATAAAAAGGTTGGTGAAATCTCACCAACCTTCTCTCTATCTTAGGAAACTGCTTGTTTCTTAATTTCCACTTCATTTTCTCTATATTCATGTTTTCCGATAATTCCAGCTTCCCGATCCTTCTTTTCTAATTCCAAAGCTTTCGGTACGGATAACCAATACGCTAATCCAATGCTGATTGCACCGGCACTTAGCTTCCCTATAATAATGGGAAGAATTAATGTTGGTTGGAAATTGGCAGTGAATGAAAGATGATCTCCTAGTAAAAACGCTGCGCATACCGCAAACGATATATTGATGACTTTGTCCTTTGGTGACATCGTACGAACTAGCTTGAACATCGCTAAGATATTTGCAATAGTTGCCACTAGTCCTGCACTTCCTTCTTTACTTAGCCCAATCTTTCTTCCCATTGCTTCCAATTGCTTCCCTGCGTATTTTTGTAATAAATAGACCATCGGGAATGCACCAGCTAACATAATACCAATATATCCTGCCGTCTCAAGTGCACGAAACTGGTCATCCGCATCAGCCATAATGGGATGGAAGCCCCATGAACCAAACAACTTTGAGAAAAGACCGGTGAAGATTTCTACAATCGAGAACACTAACACCAGTTTAATTCCTGCATCCATGATTCTTCCAAACCACATAAATCCTTTAATCATTACATCTGGTAAAAAGTATAATCCAGCTGCTAAAACAACGACAAATATAATTAAAGGAGATAGATTGGCAAATATTTTTAAATAGCTGATCGTAAATTCATAGGTTGAATCGGTGGTTGTTGATATCGCATCTCTAATTTTAGAATTGGTTACAACGACCAACACACTTGATATAAAGGCACCAATCGGAATGGTTAATATCCCAGACATCACGCCTAACGCCATATATTTATGATCACGTTTATCTAGCATTGCTAAGCCCATCGGAATCGAAAATACGATTGTGGCACCTGCCATAAAACCAACGATCATGGCCATAATCCAACCTTCGTAAGAAGTGGCCAACTCTTGTGCTAATTGATATCCTCCCATGTCAGTAGCAAGAATCGCTGTGGCGGCTATCGCTGGGTCTGCTCCTATTGTTGCAAAGAATGGACCACATACCTTGTTAATAAACCAAGAAAGGTATGGTATAGAAGCCATAATACCCGCTGCTGGGACAAAAATATGCCCCACTGCATGTAAGCCTTCCATAAATTGTTGCCCTAATCCTTGCTCACTATTTTTAATCGCGGCAAAAGCTCCTAATACTGCACATGCCATAATAATATAAATTACAATTTCACCAACCATGACCATTCTTTTTCCCCCTTTTTACGAATGTTTTTAGTTACACAACTAGACTGACTCCACTCGCTTTTTGCTCGAGCATTTTATTGACCAAGGTTCCGATATGGGCGGCCGCTTCTATCGGTGGGGTTCCATTTCGATGGATATTGGATATTACCATTCTCTCCGACTCCTTCATTCCTTTTCTTGGGCGATAGCACATATACGCGCTAAGTGAGTGGGCGCATACAAGGCCTGGCCTTTCTCCTATTAATAAAATAAAGGCTTCCGGTTTTAGAATTTCTCCTATGGCATCCATACAAGCAACCCTCCCCCCTTTTACAAAAAACGGTGTTCCCACGTCGATTTGATAGAAAGAAAGAGAATCCAATAACGCTGGATACACATCAAGTACATTCTCATTGATCGCACTAGCACTCAAACCATCAGAGATCACGATCTGCACTTGAGGATTTCGAATACATCTTTCGCGAATAAGCTGTTCTCCTTCTACTGATAAAACTCTGCCTTTATCAGGCCTTTTTAAATACAGTTCCTTTGTTTCATAGCGTGTTTCTACTGTAAAGAGATTAAATTCTTGTAATAACTGGGAGTAAGCCTCCCCATACACAGCATCCACAGCAGCCGCATGATCAATTCGAAACGATAAGTAGTCCTTGGTTAACGGTCTTGTTCCGGTCCGGCCTACTCCAATTCGGGCAGGAGTAAATGTCTTTAAAGCTTCGATCTGATATTTTCCCATTTCTGTTCACCTCTCTTTTATACTTTTTGTAAGAAGAAGGTAGGGTCACCTGCTAGCTTGGTTAGCATTCCATTTTCCATTAATCCAAGCCTCTCTAGCCATCCTTTAAATGCTGGAGCTGGTTCTAAGCGTAAAATGCTTCGCAATGTCGCGATATCGTGATAGCTTAGAGACTGGTAATTGAGCATGCAATCATCAGCCATCGGAACACCAATGACAAAGTTCACACCGGCCGTTCCTAATAAGGTGCTTAATGTATCCATATCATTTTGGTCTGCATTCATATGGTTCGTATAGCAAACGTCTACCCCCATTGGAAGGCCGTGCATTTTCCCCATAAAATGATCCTCTAATCCTGCCCGTACCACCTGTTTGCTGTCATATAAATACTCGGGACCAATGAACCCAACGACTGTATTCACAATAAAAGGACTGAACTTCCTTGCTAGGCCGTAGCACCTTGCTTCTAATGTCACCTGGTCTATATCAAAGTGAGCATCAGACGAAAGTTCCGAGCCTTGGCCAGTTTCAAAATACCAGCGGTTTGGCCCCGTTGCTGTTCCTTTTTCATGAATCATGGCTGTTGCCTCTTCTAGCATGGAGAGGGATATTCCAAAGGACTCATTTCCTGCTTTAGTACCTGCCAGACTTTGAAAAATCAAATCTGCCGGAGCACCTTTTTCAATCGCTCGCATTTGACTGGTAACATGGGATAGAACACAGTTTTGAGTCGGAATCTGAAATTGATCAATTACTTTCTTTGTTTCATGTAATAATGCAGAGATATTTTCCGTTGTATCAATAACCGGATTAATTCCAATCACCGCATCACCAATCCCAAAGCTTAAAGCCTCATATAAGGATGCTGTCATCCCCTTTAAGTGATCGGATGGATGATTCGGCTGTGCTCTTGAAGCAAGAACCCCTGGTTGGCCAATTTTTGTTTGACAATGTGTAATAATCTTTATTTTTGATGCGGCTTGGATCAAATCAAGATTAGACATGATTTTGGCTACTGCAGCAATCATTTCACTAGTTAACCCGCTGCCCAATGTGAGCAAATCCTTGCCCGTCTGCTCGTCACTCAAAATATATTCTCGTAAATCAGCTACGGTCCAATTCTTAACCAGCTGATAAACCTCTTCATTCACATTGTTTTCAATGAGCTGTGAGACATCATCTGTGTCAGGATCTAATAAAGGGGTATTCCGAATATCAGAAAGGAGAATATCAGCTAGTACGAGCTTGGCAGCCATTCTTTCCTTCATATTTTCAGCACTAATCGCGGCTAGATCATCCCCTGACCGGCTCTCATTAGCTTTTGCCATGATTTCTTTTAAGCTATGAAACTCATAGGTGAGCCCATATAAGGTTGTTTTTCTATACATGCTAGATTCCTCCTCGTTATCCAAAAGCTAGAGTTTTCACTGATAGAGAGATTGCTTCCCCCGCTGTGCGTAAGCCTAAGTCAATATAATCTCCGTGTAGAAAATCTACCTGATCAATACAAATAATTTGTATCGCCTCATGACTCATCTTCTTTAAAGCTTGACCGAGTGCCTTTCCTATATCTCTTTCACAAATGACAACAAGACAAGTAGCATTTGGAAAATGGCGTTTGAAGAGTTGATAGATTGTATTTGTCATAGATTTCATCGTTTGGTAAGAGCAATACTCCCTTCCTAACAAACCTAGAGCAAATGGGGGATCCTGCACTTCGTATAGCTTTTTCGCTTGTGTCATGACTTCTTCTAGCTGATTAGCAAAAACGATCGTTTCGAAGTGTACCGTATCGACCATAATCCGTTCGATCGGAAGATTTTTTATCGGTAACAGATTCTCATGAACAAAGATCGTCGCTCCACTTAATTCCGTATTTTGCATGCCTGCTCCAATGACGGTTGCTCTTGTCGTCTCCTTCGCCTCAGTTATCTTTAATCTTGACACCTTACTCTCCTTACATAGTGTGGAAGCAAGTAACGGACCGATATCACCAAACGTTGTCACCTCACTCATCTGAACGGGCTCTTTCTCAGCCATCATATGTCCAACCCCACCGGAAAAAATCACCTCATTTATTGACGGAAGCGGTTGATCCATTGGTTCAAGCAGCAATAAATCTGCATGATATTTTGGCTCACCAGATAAAAAGGAAATCATGCTTTGATTCATACGTGTACAGATTTCTTTCAGCTCTTTAAATGTAATGCCTCTATCTGTTTGAGTGGAAAAGAGGTTCGCTTCAAGCCAAGGCCTTAAGTATTCTGAAATGTACTCGACTTCCTCTCGGTCATTGATTCGGATTAGTCTTCCGCCTAGATGAAAGGTGAAGGTTTGAAGTGTTCGACCCGCTTCAAACAGAACAACATTGGCCGTTCCTCCCCCAATATCGACATTGGCAACAATTCCTTCGATTTCTTCTGAACGATCCTTTGCACCAGAACCCTTTCCAGCTAAAATGCCTTCAAGGTCTGCTCCTGCTGTGGCAACGACAAAATCCCCCGCTCGGTCAGCTAAATAATTTATAATTTTTTCCGCATTTTCTTTTCTTGCAGTTTCACCTGTAATAATGACGGCCCCCGCTTTAACATCCTTAAAATGAATACCAGATTGCTCATATTCCTTTGAAAGAATGGCCGCTAAGCTAGGCATATCAATATCTTGATTGGATGTTAAGGGTGTTGTGTAGATGGAACTTTCATACACAACGGTACGGTCAATAATTTGAGAGGTTGGCAAATGAAAAGGACTACCGTGTTCCGCAATTGATAGATGACTTACAATAAATTTTGTGGTGCTGGTTCCAATATCCAGTCCGATACTTGTGATCCAATTTCCCAACTTCTCCACCTCCCTAAAAATAAAAAGCGCCTTAAATCAATTCCCCACCTCTTAAAAGATAGTTGAATTAATTCAAAGCGCCGTTGCTTTGGATGTTTATTTACTTTTCTCTAGCATGCTCTCAGCTAATTTAGCTAATGGAATATGTTTTTCCATGCTCTCTTTTTGCATATGGCGATAGGCCTGCTCCTCGGTACATTCCAGTTGTGTCATTAAAATACCTTTTGCTTTTTCAATCAGTTTTCGATCCTTCATTTGTTGCTCTAATTCCCTAATCTTGGTATGTAAGCGAAGACTTTGTTCTCGCTGATACAGAGCGATTTCAACAGCTGGGATAAGGTCTTTTTCTGTGATTGGTTTGACGATATAAGCATTGATGCCAACCTCTTTCGCCTGTTCAATTAGCTCATCATGACTAAAGGCGGTGAGAAAAAGAATGGAGGAACTTGAAAATCCCTTGATAATAGACGAGGCCTTGATTCCATCCATCTTCGGCATTTTCACATCCATGATTATGAGGTCTGGTTCCAAAGCATATGCTTTCTCTACCGCCTCTTCCCCATTTTTCGCTTCTCCAACCACCATGTACCCTTTGCCTTGGAGAATCTCTTTAATATCAATTCTTGTGATGGGCTCATCATCAACTACAAGTATTTTTGATTGAATCATTCTATCACCCTATCTATGATCGGAAACATAATCGATACCTTTGTCCCACGAGCTGAAGGAAAGAAAGATACCACTCCCTCTAACTCCTCTTCAACTAGCATTCTTACCAACTGTAATCCCAAGGAGGATGAAGGTTGATCACTGGATTGATCTGGCATCCCCGATCCATCATCAGATACAATGAGATAGACCATCTGCTTTCTACTATTAATGGTAATCTCTATTCTCCCATTTACTCGAGTATGAAAAGCATGTTTTAACCCATTCTGGATCAATTCATTTACAACAAGTGCAAGGGAGGTAGCTTTATCTGATGGTAAAAATAATGATTCTCCTTGAACAGAAACTTGTATATCCTGTCCTGGAATAGATGATGAAGAGACTAGTAGTGTCGCAATTTGCCCCATTACAAATTTGACATCTACTTCTTCTAATCCATCCTTTGCTAGATAATTGTGAACAAGTGCCATGCTTGCAATTCTTGAAAGACTATCTTCAAAAACTTCCCTAACCTCTTGTGACGAAGATCTTCTCATTTGTAGTCGTAGTAAACTCGAGATAACCTGTAAGTTATTTTTTACACGGTGGTGAATTTCTTGGACGACAAGAGATTGCACCAACCTTTCTTTTTCTTGACTATTTGTTGTTTCCATTAAAGACTTTACTTTTTGTTCATTTCGAATGATTTCTGAGATGTCCCGCTCTTTTATTAAAACAGCTATCGTCATTCCATCACTATCAGTAATTGGGACAATATCCTGCTGCATGACGATGTTTTCCTGAGATATGCCCCTTGAACCAATTACCGGTTTCCCATTTATTAAACTAAATAGGACTCCTGGTTCCGCTTCCTCTACTGCTATCTTTCCAACCACACTTTTCTTATATAATGAAGTTGCCGTGTTCGGATTGGCTTCAGCCACCACAATGGCTTCGTTCCCGCCTGGTAATAAACAGTCGATGAATACATCTGCTTGAGAAATATCAGCTATTACTTGAAGATTAGAAGACATGTTTTTAATTATCTCATGATGTTCATACGTTAGATTTGTTATCTGATCTAAGTTGAGATTCATTACCATGTCAGTTGTAACCCTCTCTTTATATGATCGTTTTCTATAAAAACAACAATACCACCCTTTCCTCACACGACCAACAATTCTGTAAGAAAATCTAACAGATATTATTCTGATAAGTTTCATTTTTCTTACAAAATAAAACAGAAACCTTACAAGAAGGTCTCTGTTTTTAGTAAACTTATCTTCCATTGATTTCAAAAACCCTTACATTACCAGATACTTCGTTCGCCACGAGCATTAATGGCTTCCCAGTTGGGCTATCCTTTGCTTCTACCAAACACAGTCCTTCTGGTGCAAGATCACCACTTGAAGATACGTCTGTACCTGAGAAATCTCTTAAGTTCACATAGTCATGAAACTTTACATTTTCCACATTTGTGACGTCATACATCATGATACCGCCAGTTCTTTCTAATCCGATAAAGGCGAATGTTTTGCCATTTACTTTCATCACTTTTATATCTTCTGGCTCTGGCCCTTTTTTCCCACTGCGAGAATCTAGTTCAGTTTTATTATTGGACGAATTAAAGGCTTCAGGATAAAGCTCCCCTGTTATTTTTTCAAAGTCACTTCCACTATCATAGACTTGCTCCATTGTATCTGCATCCCAAATTGAGAAGGAACGGCTACCATAAATATACGTTTTATCAGCCTCAAGTCCGTCTCTTTCGGTATTCAATAGGGTATCAATTTTATAAGAGGTGCCTGGGAATGTATAAGACCCTGTATCCTCATACTCACCCCATTCTCTGCCATCACCTTCGTTAGCCGTAAAAATATACTGTTTTCCACCTATTTTTTGCGAGGCTATTCCATCGGGCATGTAGGTACCATAAAGGTTTTGAGTCGTGAGATTTACTTGACCATCCTTTAATGCATCAAGTGCATTTTCCTCTATTATATGATCCTTAAATCCAAGCCCTTTGACACTTACAATCTCTTGAGTTTTTAAGTCAATCGTCGCTACTGAATTGGCCTCTTGTAGAGATACGTACGCGTAATGACTGTTATCTGAAACAGATAGATACTCAGGCTCTAAATCAACAGAAGGTGCCGTATTAGGCTTCAATAACACCCCATTTTCCACAAGTGCTGTTCTTGCCTCTTTGGAGTCGAACTTGTCAAAACCAATCGTTTGAGCCGTTGCTTTATCTACACCCTTTTTTATCTCAATAATGGTAATGGAACCTTTTGGATCAGTTGCTTCTGCTTCAGCATATCCTTCCCTTGGCTCACCTTCATTGGCAGACAGTAAGTATTTATAGTCATGAGAAAAAGTAACCATATCCGGCTGTACGCCCGCCTCGAAATGTTTTATGTACTTTCCTTCATAATTCAATATCACAATACTTCCATGATCCTTATAAGTTGCGCCCTGGACTGCAATGGCAATGATTTTTTCGTTGGTATTGATATCAATACTTGTAATATCACCGCTCGCAAATCCATGTGCCTGTCCCATAGCAGTAATATCAAGGCGAGTATCGATCTTGAACTCTGTTGTTTTGTTCGATTTGACATTAGCTATGCTAACGATATCTACTGATTGTGCTGCACCGTTTACGAGATACATTTTTTGATTGTCTTTATTGTATTTTACGATTTCTGCAATCCCACCATCTTTGTTGCTCATTCCGGTCTGATAGTTTCCGATATAGCTCAGTTTACCGTTGACACTTTCTGCTTGAAGAATTTGTGCCTCGTTTTTTGCCAGCACAGGTGTACCACTAAACTGTAGCGTTCCTGCTAATACTCCACCTGCCATTGCCAGTCCAAGAATTGCTTTTGACTTTAACATTTTCTTACCTCCCAAATATAGGATTTGTTTCGGTTGAATCACTTATGTAGGACAATTCCACTCATTATTGTCGCAAATAGGGGAACCGACAAAAACAGCGGGGAGGTAAATGTTTGGTTAATGTTCTGTAAATGTTCAAATCTCTTAATTGTAGAATTTGAAATTTTTTATAAAATGGGATTAGAAATAAAGAAGGGAAGTGGATTATGTTTCTGAAATGTCGTACCGAATCGGATGAGTTGCTAACTTTACGATCATTAAACACACGTATGGAGTTAACAGAGAAGGAAAAGTTTCATTATTTAAATCTTGAAAAGGGATTTGCGGGCGAGGTGAAGTTTGACCAACTGATAGAAAATCTCCAAGAAGAAAAGTATATTTTAAATGACCTATTGTTTGAAGTGAATAACTCCTATTTTTAAATTGAGTCTGTTATTATTACCCAGGCAGTTATTTACCTTTTGGACATAAAAAATTTCCAAGGAGATTGTTACCTAGAATCGGACAAGCTTTATTCAGTAACTACTAAACGAGAATATAAAAATCCTGTAGATCAGTTAAAAAGGAGTTCTTCTCTCTTCCGCCAATTGCTTCAAATCCACAAACTAAACTACCTTGTTGAATCATCTGTGATCTTTATTAACCCTGAGTTCACCTTATATCAAGCTCCAATGGATCAGCCACTTATTTTACCCACTCAAATAAAACCACTCTTGTCTCAGTCACTCCACCCCCTCCCATGAATACCTTATTATGAAAGGAGTACGATCAATGTGAACAACTATATTGGCATTATTATCCCCAAATCAACCTATGACAGCATGCCTGATTTAAGGGGGAATGTTTTAAGTATGTTTTCGATTTGGGAGAAGACTGCCCGAAAGCATGGTTTGACTCTCTGTTATATTCGTTTTTTTGACATTCAGCCAAATAAAAAGACGGTGATGGCTTTTGTAAAAGAAGACACGAACTATCGCCTAAAACAAATTCCTTCTCCCAGTGTGATTTACTCAAGAGTTCTAGATCATCTTCCTGCTTACCGAGCGCATATACAATCTCTCACCCAAAGCGGGATGTCTGTATTCAATATTCCTAATTACGATGTGGAAAAATACACTGTTCACAAGATTCTTAACAAAGATTCGTATATTCGAAAGCATTTGCCAGATACAGAGTTATTTACAATTAACAACTTAAATAAGCTTGCGGCTAGGTATGACCAACTTATTTTAAAAAAGAGTTATGGTGAATTTGGGGAAGGGACCATGAAGCTTGAAAGACTTCCTGATGGATGGGTACTTTCCTATAAAACAAAGGGAGATAAAGAGCTAAAAAAAATCACATTTCAGAAAACATTGCCTGCCATTTTACAAAAGCGTATCCACGAGCATACGTATTTGATTCAGAAGCTGATTCCTCTCGCTACCTTTCACGGAAGACCATTTGATATGAGGGTAGCGGTTCAACGAAATTTAAAAGGGAATTTTCAAGTATCTGGAATTATGTGTAAGGTAGCTCAAGACAACGATTTTCTGACGAATGGTGCTCAGGGTGGAACGACTTATCCTTTACAAAGTATTGCCCACGTCACACATCCAAACATTCCTTATCAAACGCTTGTTAAAACGATCACTGATTTTTCCCTTTATGTAGCTAATTATCTTGCACAGCACTTCCCACATTTAGCTGATCTCGGATTCGATCTAGGTATTACGAGAGATGGTACCCCTTATTTTATCGAGTGTAATTTTATTTCCGACTATGTTAGTGGCTTGTTCAAGGAGGGGAAGTTAATTAACCCAGAATGGGAATCAGTTTTTAGCACGCCTATAGATTATGCGAAGTTTTTAATTACCCAAAAAAAGAGTCTGATAGAGTAAACTCTCTAATCAGACTCTTTTCCATTTATAATTAATTGGCTTAGTGTGTTTTTGAAGGATCTTCGCATCGAGGTTTTCAACAAGATAGATGTGTTTTTGTCGACTATACGATTCAGCAGCTCCATCAAAGTTGTGTGACTAGTTAAATGGTGAATATTCGTTCTGTTCATCCCTAATTCAAGTGCTTTTTGACAGGTTGGAATAGCTTCCTTTCCAATTGCTATTAAGATATCAACCTTGTTCTTTACAACCAGTTCTCCCACCTTTTGATGCTCGGGTACCGAATATTCCCCTAGTTCTTCTATTTCTCCGATAATTGCAATGGTTTTCCTTCCTTGTGCTGTTTCCTTAAGCACTTCTAGAGCTGCCTCGATCGATGTAAGATTTGTATTCCATGTATCATCTATAATTAGGCTCCCCTTGATTCCTTTGTGGAACTGAAGATGACTTTTTACATGTGAAAAGGTTTGTAATCTAGTCAGGGTCTCAGGAATGCTCTTACCGACTAATGAACATGCGATAATTGCGGCCAACGCATTGTACACATTATGCTTCCCGAACCCCGGGACAAAGGCTGAATACTCCCCTTCCTTACAAACTAGTACAAAATCCATTCCATTTTTTTTAAGATTATAAGTCACGGAATGGGCATAATAATCAGCTGTTTTCTCCATTCCGTAATAAATGACTTTTCCTTTAAAAGATTCCAAATTAAGCTTTCTACAGTACGGATTATCATGGTTTAGTATTAACGTCCCCTTTGGTCCTATCGCTTGAATCATCTTAATTTTTTCTTTTACATATGAATCTTGATTTTTAAATCCTTCAATATGATCGGTGCCAATGGTTGTGATAATTCCAATTTGCGGCCGGAAATATCGGGCTGAATACAGCAGCTGATTAGGACCTGAAACCCCCATTTCAAATACGGCACGGTCCGTGGTATCATCTATTTCCAATAAATAATCCAAGTTTCTTCTTAAACCATTATGACTTAAATATGTGCTTACCACCTTTTGCTTTTCTGATAAAATCCATGAGATCATCTCTTTTGTAGTCGTCTTCCCAGAGGTCCCTGTTACCCCAATTACCGGGAGGGTAAAAAGCTTTCTATAAAAGGTTATAAACTGATAGTACGCCTTTTTTACATCTGGTACATAGACAATCGTTGTGTCACTACTAACATGTTGCAACAATCTAGGTGTGGAAGTAACGACCGTAATGGAGGAAACCTTTGTTGGTAAGGGCAACGTTTTTCCCTTTTTTATTATAAAAACCAAAGAATGATCGGTTATGACATGTTCCCCGTACTTTGCAGCATTTTTTATGACTTGCGATCCATTTCCGTGAATCACCTTTCCCCCCAAAACAGGAAGTAGTTGGTTTAAATGAAGATGTTTCATGATGTCACCCACTCTCTTTTGTGGCTTTGATTTATTCTATTGAAAAGGTCCATTCATGGTAAGGGCATTTAACCATTTTCCAGTCCTTTGTGCAAAACACATTCCTACATTCTTGTGTGAACATATACTACAAGAAGAAACGGGGCCTAATCACTTGAAAATGGAGGTGAAAATAATGCATCAAATTAAACCATGCAATCAAACAAAACAGACCATCACATTTTCTTCTCATTCAATCTTGACTCCTGAACAGGAAAACGGAAGCTTAACATTCGGTGTTAAGGCAGTCGAGGTGAAAATAGAGGTTTCAGACTCTGTTGAAGGAAATGTGATTCTATTATCAGAAGATATTATCCAAAAACTTCAAATCCCATTAACCTGCTCATATGACATCCTACTAAATGACAATCTCATACGGATTGGTCCCTTTATAGGCATTCTTACAGAACTGACAGATAAAAAAGTCGAACAAATGCTTTTTACCTATAAGAGCTTTGTGAAAAGATATCAGCAGATAGGTGGAGCCATCCTTGTATTTTCTCTCGAAAGTATTCATATTGAGAAGCAGACCATTTCCGGTTTCTTATATCAACCCGAACACAAGTCATGGAAATACGGAACGTTTCCTTTTCCAGCAACCATTATGACCATTCTCGAGGCTAGCTTAACCTCAAAATATAAAAACTTTCATGATAAAATAAAGCATTTGACATCCATATTAGGTCCTAAAGTATTTAACTTTCCACACTTTTCAAAATGGGAGATGCACAAGCTGCTCCTTCCCAAGTTTGATCATGTATTACCTCAAACGACTCTTTATCAAGAACCTAACGACATCAGTCATATGCTTCAGCTTTATAAAAGTATTTATATCAAACCTATTAATGGGAGATTAGGTAAGCGTATTTTCAAGGTGGTTCAAACAGCCTCCAACATTGCTGTTTCTTTTTATATCAACCGTAGTAAACAAGTAAAAGTCTTTTCTACCCAGCAAGATATGATGAGCTTTTTCCAAGCTAATCTTCTTCCTTATATGTATGTAGTACAACAGACCATTCCTTTAATGACATATGATGATCGAATGATCGACTTTCGTGTGATGATGATAAAAAATGAATGGGGGATATGGGATAACCTTGGAGTATATTCTAGATACGGTGCGAAGGGGCAATTGGTAAGCAATATTACGGCAGGCGGGCAAACAGAAATGGCTTCTGCTACCCTTAAAAACGTATGGAAACTAGATTCAGAGGAGATAGAGACCGTACTCTTTAAGATTGATACATTAGTAAGAGAAATTTTGGCTCTTTTCGAACAACAAGGATATCACCTGGCAAACATCGGCTTTGATATCGGAATGAATGAAAATGGAAAACTCTATGTAATAGAAATTAATCATCAAAATCCAGATCCATATATCGCACTAAAGGCCAATAACAGGAATGCCTTTTACTTAGCTCGTTATAAAAACATGATGTATGCCAAATATTTAGAGGGATTTTAAAGAATGCTACTCACATCTGGGTAGCATTTTTTATTGTTAAATAGACTTTTACTTACGGGATAACTTGCTAGTTTAATAAAATTCCCAAAATAATCTTTTGTAAAGCGCTTGCATTTTTTTAAAACCTAGAGTTATAATACTTGTATACAAGTATACTTGATTAACAGGAAGGTGTAGATATGACTGATTTTTTATATCCATCAAAATGGCTCTCAAAGGCTTCTGCTGGCGATCGTGTGACATGTGAGCTTAGAATGCGAATTATTTCTGGTTTAATTGAAAGCGGTGCCATTATTTCTGAAAATAAACTAGCTGCAGATTTTGCTGTGAGTCGTTCACCTGTTCGTGAAGCGTTAAAAGTACTTGCATCAGAAAACATCATTCGACTAGAACGAATGGGTGCTGTTGTTATTGGATTAACCGAGAAAGAAATCGAAGAAATATATGATGTTCGTCTACTGATTGAAACATTTGTGTTTGAACGATTAGTAAAAATGGACGTAACTGAATTGGTAAAAGAGCTTAGTAAGATCCTTGAAATGATGAAAGTTGCGATTAAGTATCAAGATGCAGATGAGTTCTCTTATCAGGATCTCCTATTCCATGAAACCATTATTCGCTCCATCAATCATTCGTACATGCTCATGATATGGAACAATTTAAGACCCGTCATGGAAAGCCTCATTCTTTTATCAATGAGAGCTCGTTTTCAAGAAAAATACGAAGACTTTGAGCGAATTATTAAAAATCACGAATTATATATAGAAGCCATTCAATCGAAGGAAAGAGCCCTTATGGTTCAATCATTACATCAAAATTTTGATGATGTTCAAGGAAAAGTAGATGATCTCTGGATGTCACAACAAATGCTTTCTAAAGGAGTAGAGAAGGAAAATGACTAGCTATATGTTAGGTGTGGATATAGGAACAACCAGTACGAAATCCGTTCTTTTTACTGAGAAAGGTGAAGTGATTCAAACAGAGAATATTGGCTACCCTCTCTACACTCCCAATATTTCAACAGCTGAACAAGATCCGGAAGAAATTTTCCAAGCAGTTTTGAAAGCCATTTCAAACATCACAAAGAAAAACGCACAAAAAAATATAGCCTTTGTTTCCTTCAGCAGTGCGATGCATAGCGTGATTGCTATCGATGCAAATGATCAGCCACTTACAGCATGTATCACTTGGGCTGACAATCGAAGTGAAGCTTGGACACATAAAATTAAAACGGAACTGAATGGTCATGAGGTGTATAAACGTACCGGAACACCTCTTCACCCGATGTCACCATTAAGTAAAATGGCTTGGATCACGAATGACCGCCCAGAAATTGCTACAAAAGCAAAGAAATACATCGGGATAAAAGAATATGTTTTCAAAAAGTTATTTAACCAGTATGTGGTCGACTATTCCCTTGCATCTGCCATGGGCATGATGAATCTTCAAACCTTGGATTGGGATGAGGAAGCGTTATCGATTGCAGGAGTTACAAGAGATCAATTGTCACATTTGGTCCCAACCACACAAGTGTTCACAGACCTTCATCCAGATTTTGCAGCGCAAATGGGACTTGATGCCAAAACTCCTTTTGTCATTGGTGCAAGTGATGGCGTCCTTTCAAATCTTGGAGTGAATGCCATTCGCAAAGGTGAAATCGCTGTCACAATTGGTACAAGTGGAGCGATTCGAACCATTATTGAGAAGCCACAAACCGATGAAAAAGGACGAATTTTCTGCTACGCACTAACTGAAAATCACTGGGTTATTGGTGGGCCAGTAAATAATGGTGGAATGATTCTTCGCTGGATTCGAGATGAATTTGCTTCCTCAGAAATTGAAACAGCAAAAAGACTTGGAATTGATCCGTACGAGGTATTAACGAAGATTGCCGAACGCGTCAGACCAGGTGCTGATGGTTTGCTTTTCCATCCTTACCTAGCTGGTGAGCGAGCTCCACTTTGGAATCCAGATGTTCGTGGTTCATTCTTTGGATTAACACTCTCACACAAAAAGGAGCATATGATTCGTGCTGCACTAGAGGGCGTGATTTACAACTTATACACGGTTTTTCTAGCTTTAATGGAATGCATGGAGGGTCCTGTTACTCGTATTCAAGCAACGGGAGGCTTTGCCAGATCAAATGTATGGCGTCAAATGATGTCTGATATTTTTGAATCTGAATTAGTCGTTCCAGAAAGCTATGAAAGTTCTTGTCTAGGAGCCTGTATTTTAGGCTTACTTGCAACTGGAAAAATTGATTCGTTTGAGATTGCTTCTGAGATGATCGGCAGTACCTACAAACACACACCAAATGAAGAGGCGGTCAACGAATACAGACAACTATTGCCGATTTTCATTAACTTATCAAGAGTGCTAGAAAATGAATATAAACAAATTGCCACATATCAAAGAAATTTAATAGAAAAATAAACACATATAGGGGGAAACTACGATGCCATTAGTTATCGTCGGAGTAGGAATTATAGCATTACTCATTTTGATCATGGGATTAAAATTAAACACATTTATTTCATTAATCATCGTTTCATTCGGGGTTGCTTTAGCACTTGGTATGCCATTAGATGAAATCGTTACGACCATTGAAGCAGGTTTAGGTGGTACGCTCGGTCACTTAGCATTAATCTTTGGACTTGGTGCGATGTTAGGAAAATTGATTGCAGACTCTGGTGGTGCGCAACGAATTGCGATGACCCTAGTAAACAAATTTGGTGAGAAAAATATTCAATGGGCTGTTGTAGCCGCTTCATTCATTATTGGTGTCGCATTATTCTTTGAAGTAGGATTAGTTTTATTAATTCCGATAGTATTTGCGATTTCAAGACAATTAAAGATCTCTATTTTGTATCTTGGTATTCCAATGACAGCTGCTTTATCTGTCACACACGGGTTCTTACCTCCACATCCAGGACCAACAGTTATTGCTGGTGAGTATGGTGCCAACATTGGTGAAGTGTTACTTTATGGTTTTATTATTGCCATTCCAACCGTTATCTTAGCTGGACCAGTATTCACTAAGATTGCAAAGAAGTTAGTTCCAGCTTCATTTACAAAAACAGGTAATATTGCTTCATTAGGTGAACAAAAGACATTTAAGCTTGAAGATACACCTGGATTTGGTATTAGTGTGTTTACCGCTTTACTTCCTGTTATTTTAATGTCCATCGCTACGATTATTACTTTGCTTCAAAAAACGATGGGCTTTGAGGATAATAGTTTCCTAGCAATGATTCGCTTTATCGGTAATGCTGGTACTTCTATGTTGATTTCCTTATTATTTGCCGTTTACACGATGGGATTAGCAAGAAAAATTCCAATCAAAAACGTAATGGAATCTTGTACAACAGCTATCTCTCATATTGGAATGATGCTGTTAATCATTGGTGGAGGTGGTGCCTTCAAGCAAGTATTAATCAATGGTGGCGTAGGTGACTATGTAGCTGAGTTGTTCAAAGGAACCTCTTTATCACCAATCTTACTTGCATGGATCATCGCAGCGATTCTACGTATTTCTCTAGGATCTGCTACTGTGGCTGCATTAACAACAGCTGGATTAGTTATTCCAATGCTCGGTCAAACGGATGTAAACCTTGCACTAGTCGTACTAGCAACTGGTGCTGGAAGCTTAATTGCTTCTCACGTAAACGATGCAGGCTTCTGGATGTTTAAAGAGTATTTTGGTTTAAGCATGAAAGAAACATTTGCTACATGGACATTGCTAGAAACGATTATCTCTGTAGCTGGATTAGGTTTTATTTTACTACTAAGCTTGTTTGTTTAAAAAGGAGTCGAAAGTTAGATGTACAATACCATTGGAGTCATTGGATTAGGAGTCATGGGAAGAAATATCGTCTTAAACATGGCTAATAACGGTGAAAAAGTAAGCGTCTACAATTACACAAGGGACTTAACTGATCAGCTTGTTCAAAAACTAGATGGTCAGTCTATCCATCCTTTCTATGATATTAAGAATTTTGTTCAATCGTTAGAAACACCTAGAAAAATCTTTCTTATGGTCACAGCAGGTGCTCCGATTGATTCTGTGATACAAGCCTTGCTTCCTTATCTTGAGACAGGCGATGTTATTATGGATGGTGGAAACTCCCACTATGAAGATACCGAACGCAGATATGAGGCCCTAAAAGCTAGAGGCATGGGATACCTAGGAATTGGAATTTCTGGTGGAGAAGTTGGGGCATTAACTGGCCCCTCTATCATGCCAGGTGGAGACGAGGAAGAGTACGATAAGGTTGCTCCTATTCTAACAAAGATTGCTGCACAGGTAGATGGGACCCCTTGCTGTGTATATATTGGACCAAAGGGTTCTGGTCATTTTGTTAAAATGGTCCATAATGGAATTGAGTATGCCGATATGCAACTTATTACCGAAGCGTATTCGTTTTTAAGAGATATCCTACTTTTAACTGTGGATGAAATTGCTGATATCTTTGAAACTTGGAATCAAGGAGAATTGAAGAGTTACTTGATTGAAATTACGGCTGAGATTTTAAGAAAAAAAGACGAGTTAACTGGACTTCCTCTGATTGATATGATTTTAGATAAGGTCGGTCAAAAAGGAACAGGTAAATGGACAAGTATTCAAGCGATTGACAATGGCATTGCTACCTCCATCATTACCGAATCACTGTTTGCTCGTTATGTCTCTTCATTAAAGGAAGAACGAGTGGCTGCTGAAGAAATGTTAGAAGGACCGTCTACCCTGCACTCGAAGCGGAACAAAGAAATATATATTGATTACGTCCGACAAGCCTTATATATGGGGAAGATTTGTGCATATGCGCAAGGCTTCAACCAGTATAAATCTACTTCAGAGCTTTATAATTGGAATCTTCCATTAGAAGATATTGCGCTCATTTTCCGTGGTGGCTGTATCATTCGAGCGGAGTTCCTGAATGTCATTAGCCAAGCTTATAAAGAGAATCCACAGCTTTCTAACTTGCTTGTTGCTCCTTTCTTTGCTGAAAAGGTCAAGAAATACCAACAAGGATTAAGAAATATCGTATGTGAGGGAATTCAATCAGGGATCTCCTTCCCTTGTTTAAGTGCTTCCCTCACCTACTATGATAGCTATCGAACCGGTCGTTCACATGCGAACCTCTTACAAGCCCAACGTGATTATTTTGGTGCACATACGTATGAGCGAAATGATCGGGATGGAATTTTCCATACCGAATGGCAATAATAGTATTGGTGCTGACCTTTGTGGTCATGCACCTTTTTCTGTATAATGACACCATGAAAGGCTAAGGGGGAAATGAAATGAACTATCACAAATACGCTAAACTTACGATAGTAGAAACTAGTGATACCCACGGACAGATCTTCCCTATTTTATATGGAACCAATACATACGAATCAATTGGTTTAGCCAAAGTCGCTACCTATATACGACACCTCCGTAGAACGGAAAAAAACCTCCTTCTCATTGATAATGGTGATAGTATTCAAGGCACACCATTAACCTATCATTATGTAAAAAAGCAAAGTCATTTACCTAATCCCGTGATTCTAACTTTTAACCAGCTACATTATGATGCAGCTATTATTGGAAATCACGAGTTCAACTATGGCCTGTCTACTTTAAAACAAAGTGTCTCTGAAGCTCAATTTCCCATTTTATCTGCCAATATACTTAATAAACAGACTAAAGAACCGTACTTTGGAAAGCCCTATACGATAAAAGTCTACCCAGAAGGCATAAAGGTGGCCATTTTAGGTTTAACCACGCCTTATATCCCAAACTGGGAAAAAGCAGAACATATAGAAGGATTAGAATTTGAGGATGCTGTGGTAAGCGCTGAAAAGTGGATCCCTCATATTAAGGAAACCGAACAACCTGACCTTTTCGTTGTTTCTTATCATGGCGGCTTCGAAAGAAACCTCAAAACTGGAGAACCAACCGAAGCGATCACAGGTGAAAACCAAGCCTATCAACTATGCCAAGAAGTCGAAGGTATTGATGTATTATTAACGGGACATCAGCACCGCTTATTGGCCGATGAGCTAAACGGTGTTACGATTGTTCAACCTGGGAACTTTGGAGCTTTTATGGGGCAGGTTGATATAGAGTTTACCATGGATCAAAATCATAAATGGAAGTGTCTTTCTAAAAAAGCCTCTCTTGTTCCGGTTAAAGAATGGAGAGAGGATGAGGAAATAGTACGCTTGATTTTACCTTACGAAGAGAAAACGCAATCATGGCTCGATCAACCCATCGGACATATTCAAGGAGATATGATCATAAAAGATCCCTTTCTTGCTCGCACAAAGGAACATCCTTTTATAGAGTTTATCAACCGTGTGCAAATGGAAGCAAGCCATGTTGAGATATCCAACACCGCTCTGTTCAGCAATCATTCGATTGGCCTTCCAACAAACGTAACGATGAGGGATATTGTTTCAAATTATATCTATCCAAATACGTTGACGGTATTAGAGCTATCAGGTCAGGATATTAAGGACGGATTAGAAAAAAGCGCCACTTATTTTATTGTGAACGATCAGGGAGAAATAGCCGTGAATCCCCAATTCATCGACCCTAAGCCACAGCATTATAATTATGATATGTGGGAAGGCATTCAATACACAATTGATGTTGGAAAACCAGTTGGTGAACGAATTGTTTCTCTAATGAAAAATGGTGAAGCTTTGAACCTGAAGCAGATGTATCACGTGGTCATGAATAATTATCGAGCCACCGGCGGAGGAAACTATTCTATGTATAAAGGAAAGAAAGTGATCAGGGAAATTCAAACCGACATGACTGAACTGCTTGCTAATTATTTTTCCAAGAATGGCACAATAAAAGCTACCGTCAATGATAATTGGAAGGTAATCCAAACGTAAAGATGCTAAACGGCAAGTATTCCTTCTTTGCCGCTTAGCTATCTTATAGAAAAACAAAAGATAAGGTGATTACACCAAGTATTATAGCGAGAATAATACCTATTGCCACTCCTATTGCGTTTGATTTTCGCGTATAACCTTTAAATTCCGTACTATTTATGGAGGTGTCAATTTTACGAAAACGAATGATAGAAGCGATATTAATCACTAATAGAATGATAAATAGAACTGTAATTAAAAAGGCGATCTCCCATTCAAAGGGTTGCTCTGGCATACGACGGTTCCAGTAGGATTGCATAAACATAAAGCCACCCAGGATAATATTACAAATGAAATTTGTTTTCCTTTCTTTGTACCATTCACTGCCCATTTTCTCCTTTTCATAAACGGCTACCTTCTCGAAAATGGGGATCACTGACTTGGTTGTGTCCCCTCTTATAAGCCCAACAATTCCTTGAAGTCCCAAAAGTATACCCAAAATGAACGAAAATTGGGAGGCTGAAATGGAAGCGATCTTAACTACAGTGAAAAATAATGTAACACTTGAAAATATAAGAATGTTGGTGACAAGTAACTGCTTTAACCTCATATTACTTATTTCTTTATCGTCCATTTGCGCCCCCCCATTACATAAAAAACTACTCTATTTATTACCTACGATTATAACAAGGAAATGGAGTCAAGTTTCTGCACTTTCCCCCACTAAAAAGGTGACAATGGTTAGCCCTCCATTGTCACCTCTGTTCTATTTTACTACCGTTTTATTTTTCCCTGTTCTCTTTGCTGTATAAAGTGCTGTATCTGCCCCTTTAAATAGATCTTCCTTGTTCATACCAGGCAACAGTTTTTGAACACCAATACTGATTGTTACTTGACACCCTTTGAGCTCTGGAAAACTAGTGTTTGCAATACTTTCCCGGATGTTTTCCACACGTTTAATAAAATCCTCTTCCAATGTACCCATTGTGATAATTCCAAATTCCTCTCCTCCGTACCGGGAAGGAAAGTCATCACCAACACAGAAAAATTTAATTTGCCTTGCAACTTCGATAATGACACTGTCTCCTGCTCTATGACCAAACGTATCATTGATTTGTTTAAAATTATCAATATCGAGAATTGCTACATGAGCGTTTAACTCATCTGGTGATCGTAAACCTACAATCGAATCCAACTGTTCATGAAAAGACCTGTGGTTATATAATTCGGTCACCGGATCTAACCGAGTAAGCCTTTCCATTTGAACGTTTTTAGAGAACAGATCATTTTTTTCTTTTATTGTTTTTACTAGTTCTTTCATTACTTGATCACTATGTTTCATCAGGCTGTTTATAAGTAGTGAAATCCCCAATAAAATTAATATGATAATAATCAAATCTGCATTATCCATATAAGCATGTATCGGTTCATAGAAAAAATAAATGACTAAAAAAGTGAGAATTGATATAAACACAGAAAATCGAATGATACTTTTATTGTAGAAAAACAATGAAACCAGAACAGGAGTAATGAGTAAAACCATCAAAATTACTTTATCGTAAATACTAATAATGATAATGCTAATAAAAAGTGTAATGACAATCATGATCAAGTAGTCCATGTGCTTTCGGAATTTTCTCATATAGATCTCTGCACACAGCATGACAGCGATAAACTTAAATAATGGAAATAAAATCACTTCTAAAAAGAACAACCACTTATCATACGTAGTAAGAAAAAGGTGTATACCAGTCCCTAATAAATACAGTCCAATAATAACCCATAGGGTATTCAGAATATCACGAATAAGTAATCTTTTATCAAACATCTCTTCTCTATTCATTTTTTCTTCCTCCAATTTCACGTAGCACTCTAGCACTTCGTGAAAGCCATCTCTGGCTGTATTCGATAACCTGGCAATCTTAGCTTTCACCTTAGACCCACGGTTTTGCGTCTCTACCTTTCAGTAGATTTGCCTTTTCGTAATTGGAATAATTACTACTTTAGTACTATTATACTCGCAATATTGATGGATAGATATATGAATACAGATTGTAAAAATAACCAATTGGTGACAAAAAGAGCCTTCAAAAAGAAGACTTCCCCCTTACTACACAGTCATTTTCCAACTCGAAAAAGCTAACCAATTTTCTTGTTCCTTATAATCAGGCATTATTTTCCCAACAAGTCTCCAGAAAGAACGATCATGATTTAAATGCAACATATGGCACATCTCGTGCACAACCACATAATCAATTACCCTTTGGGGGGCCATTGCAAGCTTCCAGTTAAATGTTAACTGTTGGTTGGAATCACATGTTCCCCATGTACGGTTGCTGTCGTTAATACGGATCCCCTTTGGCTTTATTTTAAAGTTGATTTGATAAGTCTTGATACTCTTCTCCACTAATGCCTTACATTGCTGATAGTAGAAACGCTTTAATGCCTGTCTGATATTTTCTTCCTCTAACTCTTTTACATAGATATGCAGTTTATTTTCTTCAAACTTCACTTGATTCTGCACTAGATTGGAGTCGTGACAGATTTGAATAGGATAAGTATTTCCTAAATAAAGAAAACTTTCGCCATGGTCGTACACCTTTTCCTGTGGTCCAAGCGCTCTCGCCTTCATTTCCTTAGACTTTTCTTGAATCCATTCCCATTTTTCTTCAATAAATAAAAGCACATAAGCATTGGGTGTTCCTTTAGGAGCCTGTACCTCAATATTTCCATAAACATCTATGGTAATTCCAATAGACTTACGTTTTTTGTAGTTTATATTGTAACTGATGGTTTCACCTTCATAGTTGTGTATCATGTCATCACCTTTATCTTCTCAAATGCTATACCCTTCATTTTATGATGATTCCCTATATGATCTCAAGAGCCTTTGTAAAAATGACATTTGTCATCTGATTTTCATGACATCACTTACTAAAATCACCTTTTCCATGATTATACAATGAGAGTATCAAATCAGGAGGTGTTCAAATATGAACGAGGTCATTCGCTTGACTAATGTATCAAAATCTTTCCAGCAAAAGACAGCTGTTAACCATATCAACTTTTCGATTAATAAGGGAGAAATAGTGGCCATCTTAGGACCGAATGGAGCAGGAAAAACAACTACGATATCCATGATTTTAGGTTTACTTAAACACTCAACAGGTAGCATACAGATCTTTGGACTTCCCCCAAAAAACAAGAACGTACGTGAGAAAATTGGTGTAATGATGCAGGAAGTTAGTATGATGCCTGGCTTAAAGGTTCACGAAATACTCACCCTTATACGAAGCTATTATCCTAATTCTCTTTCACTTGATGAACTTATTGAATTAACCGGTCTTACAAATCAAGATTTAAAAACACTGGCAGACAAGTTATCAGGCGGTCAAAAACGTCGAGTTAGCTTTGCCCTTGCCCTTGCTGGAAATCCCGATCTCATCATTTTTGACGAACCAACAGTAGGTATGGATATCTCATCAAGAAACCGATTTTGGCAGACCATTCATGCCCTAGCCAAACAAGGAAAGACGATTCTTTTCTCTACTCACTATTTGCAGGAGGCGGATGATGCTGCAGAGCGGATTCTTCTTTTTAAAGACGGAACGATTGTCGCTGATGGGACACCGTCGGAAATTAAATCAAAAATAACCAACCAAACCGTTTCATTCATCTTAAATCCTGACCTGTCATATGAAAAATTGTACCAATATCCAGAGATCCAACAAATCACCCGAAACAACGGTCGAGTTTATGTGCATTCGACGAATGCGGATAAAGTATTAGCGATTCTCTTTGAAGAAAAGCTTGGCGCCCATGACATACAAATTGAACGTGGAAGATTGGAAGATGCTTTTGAACAGCTAACAAGTACTAATAAGGAGATTATCTAAAATGAATGTTTTTTTATTACAATGCAAAATGGAAATAAAACGAATCCTGAGAAATAAGTATTTTCTCTTTTGGTCTTTAGTTATGCCGATTATCTTTTATTATATCTTTACCAATGTAGTCAATACGAACCCAGACAATCCTTCCGCATGGGACGCTCATTATTTAATGTCCATGACTGTGTTCAGCGTTATGGGTTCTAGCATTATGACGCTTGGCATCCGAATGGTTCAAGAACGAGCAGAAGGCTGGTCTAAGTATATTCGCATGACTCCATTATCAGAAAGTGTATATTTTGCGGCTCAAATGGTTGGTCAAACCTTCATTCATGTACTCTCCATTACGGTTATTTTTGCCTCAGGTGCCATCATTAATGGCGTATCCCTTACCCCATTGGAATGGATCGCTAGCGGATTATGGATTTTATTCGGTTCTTTACCTTTCCTGGCTATTGGAACATTAATTGGTTTAATGAAAAAAGTAGAAACAGCCGCTGGTATTAGCAATGTGTTATACATGGTTCTTGCGGTTACCGGCGGAATGTGGATGCCCTTGGAGATCATGCCTGAGATGATGCAAACAATAGGAAAATCACTCCCCGCTTTTCATTTTGGGAGTGGTGCATGGGAGATTGTCCAAGGAGGGATGCCTAATTGGACAAATTTTCTGATATTAGTCGCCTATCTTGCTTTGTTCATGTTACTATCGAAGTATATTCGAAGTAAACAAGAAGCGGTGTGATGAAATATGAAAAAGTCGATCGGGATTTTTCCAAAGCAATTTGGCTTTTTCCCCTACATCTTTTTGGTTTATGTTCTTTTTCCCATTAACTATTTACTTGCGGAGACTGGGCCGAAGCAAATCATCGGCTTCGGACTGGTACTCCTTTTTTTAATCACCTACCGACAGCTTTATTTTACTACAGGAAAAAGGGCATTCACTTATTGGCTAGCTGTTCAAATGTCGATTATTTTTATATTTAGTTGTTTTTACGATCTTAATCATATCTTTCTAGGATTCTTCCCAGCTAATTTTATTGGGTATTACCGAGAAAAAATGAAGTTTAAACGAGCTTTTTTTAGTCTAATTGCTGTCCTTTTAGCTCCTTTTGTTTATCACTTTGTAATGGGAAACATACATTTTTCAAAAGACATCCTTTATTTTGTTCCGTTTCTGGTCATTATGTTCATTTCACCGTTTGGCATTCGCTCCATGAATCGAAGAATGGAGCTTGAACAGAAGCTTGCAAAAGCAAATCAGCATATCGAAGAATTAGTGAAGCGAGAAGAGAGGGTACGAATTGCTCGAGATCTTCATGACACGCTTGGGCATACCTTATCTTTATTGACACTAAAAAGTCAGCTGGTCCAGAGACTAGTCGCAGTTGATACCGATCGTGCTCGAAAGGAAGCTAGAGAAATGGAAGTCACTTCACGGACGGCTCTAAAGCAAGTTCGGGAGCTTGTATCCGATATGAGAACCTCCACCATCGCTGAGGAATTACTACAAGTTCAGCAAATATTGAGAGCTGCAGAAATTACGTACGAATATGATGGATCGTCTGACTTTTCTCTCATCCCACCTGTTACACAAAACATTGTGAGCATGTGCATTCGAGAGGCGACAACAAATGTCGTTAAGCACAGCAAGGCCACTCATTGTAATATTTCAATCTCTCAATCTACTGAAAAAATGGACATTATCATTCACGACGATGGGATGGGGGTAGAGAAAAACAAACCATTTGGAAATGGTTTAACGGGCATGGAAGAAAGGCTTGCTCTGATAGATGGCGGGCTCGGGCTTAAAAACCACCATGGAACCATGCTAACCATTACCGTCCCTATTATTAAAAAAGCAGAGCAAAGAGGAGCAATTGTATGATTCGGTTATTTATTGCAGAAGATCAAAAAATGTTACTAAGTGCACTAGGCTCCCTTCTAGATTTAGAAGAAGATATGGAAGTGATCGGCCAAGCAGTCAATGGAGAAGAAGCACTCTCCTCCATCCTCAAACTACAACCCGATGTTTGCTTGATGGATATAGAAATGCCAGCACTTAGTGGATTAGATGTTGCTGAGCAGCTTGCACAGAGAGGTTCTCACAGCAAAGTAATTATCTTAACAACATTCGCTCGCCCTGGCTACTTCGAACGTGCGGTAAAAAGTGGGGTGCATGGCTACTTGTTAAAGGATGGAGAGATTGACGAATTAGCAGATGCCATCCGAAAGTGCATGACAGGAAAACGGATATTCAGCCCAGAGCTTACCTTTGATCTAATCCGTGAGGAAAATCCACTTACAGAGCGGGAACAGCAAATTCTAATATTGGCTTCCTTAGGAAAAACCACTAAAGAGATTACTTCAGAGCTCTACCTTTCCTCTGGAACTGTACGCAACTATATATCAGAGATCATTCAAAAGCTTGAAGCTAAAAATCGCACAGAAGCAGCTAGCATTGCAAAGACAAAAGGTTGGATTTAACAACATACCTGATTGCGTAAAAAAGGATCTTTCGTCGGAAAGATCCTTAACAATCTTATTTCGGGATTTCTAAATCTACTGTATTTAATATCATCACATGCTCCTGGTAAATATCATCTACAACATACGTATTCCCATTCACTGTTCGTTCTGGGAATACTTCTTTTCCGGATTGGTCATAAGGGATCCAACCAAAATAGGCATTTTGCGAAGGAAATAAGTCATTGAAGAATAAGCTAGATTGTCCTCCTCTATCTTCTATTAAAACTGAACTTAAAACAAGAGCCCAATCCTTTGGTAGTTGTAATATTCCGTAAGACTTTTCTCTTAATGAGATTTCCTTTTCCATTTGAATTCTTGGTGAATAATGTTCCACCCCATTGGTCATTCCATAGTTTCTATTCCTAAGCAAGTAAAACTGAATCGCTTGCAGATGATCGTCCGGATGCGCATTCCAAACAATAGCGAATGAAGTAAGGTCATTTCCGTTTACCTTCCATACTTTTGGTTCACCTTTTGTATCGATCGTTAAGACTTGCCATTTATGATTCCTCCAGCCCCAATAGCTTAGTCCATAATCCTCATTAACTGAAATATATGGGACAACCACATGATGTGTGTCAACTAATAAGATATCTTGGATGACCTTTGCTCCTGCTTCTTCATAGGTTCTATTAATCTCTTGAACGATTTGCTCATTAGAGAGAAATGGTTTAGGTGGCCAAAAAAAGAACCAATACACTAAAAAAGTTGTCAGTGATACTGCACCGAAAGCTATGAGTAGCCATATATTCTTCTTTTTCACGATCAATTGACCTCCTCAAGAAACGAATCGGCTGATCTAAAATATAATTCCTTTTCCTTTGTTTTAATTAATAATCCTTTTCCATCACTTTCAATATATATAACTGGGCTTTTCCCACTGCCCCACTTTGATGTCACCCCTGTAAGCTGATATGGGAATCGTTCATTTCGTTCATTAGATTCCATTTCCATATAGGTCTCTTCATACCAATCTTGACTATATACCATTTCAACCGTCATATTAGGGAGTTGATCCTTTAAGGTTACTTTATTTATCTTTTTCTCAGTTGCAGAAGGGTGAACTGGAATACAATAAGCATTCTCGATATTTGACAGATAGGTAGTTGCTACCTTTTCAGGATAAAATACATGCTCTAACGGTACAGCAAGTAACGTCGTTGCTATGAAAATAACATTCGCCCCAAAACCTAACCAAGCATGCGATCGGTATGTCTCCCATCTTCCTTCTTTCCTCTTTAGAATGAAATACAATATCCACACACCCAGAGGTAAAATTGGAAGCTTTATCACAGTATCAAACATGGGCCAATTTATATTAAATGAAAAAAGCCCTATGTATAAAACGACGATAACTTTCCAAGCTTTTAGTTTAATAGCTCTTTTTTGATAGATATGAAAGGATATTATCCCTATACTCACCATAGCTATAAGATCTAAGATGATGGTAATTATGTTAAAAGTAAAGTCTACCGTCATTGTTCCATCCCCCGTTTTCACGTCACAAAACAAACACTATTATTTTCCAATTTTACCATATAAGGTGCTACAATATATGTATTCATTGGTGAAAGGATGGATTCTTCTGCTTATTTATAATGTCCTCATACCTTTATTATTTATTGGCATATTATATTTACTTTATAGTTGGAGTAAAGAACTTGAAAATCGCAGTTTTACTGTGTTTATATATTTTTTAGTTAGTACGAATATGGGTCCCGTTTTTTCAACTTCAACTGAGGATGGGGGAGATTTCACCTTATGGTTTCCGATAGGATTCGTTATGGTGTTGATTTACCTTTATGCTAGCAAGCGTCAACACCCTGCGAAAATAAAGGCCAGTGCTTTAGGTCTATGTGTAGCGATTGTTAAGATGATTCAAGCATATCAATAATGCGTACCCACTAGTCGTAAGTAGTTCGGCTTTGAAGTACAATATTAGAACTAATTGAAAAGTAAACGGAGAAATTCCGTTTATCTTGGGAAATACCAACATTTCCCGCAATATAAGCGGAGTTTTTCCGCTTATAGGAACCGAATCTTTAGATTTAGGTATATATAGAGAAGTTAATCGGAATACATCCGCTTATATCTGCTTCTTGAGCCCCTACTATTCACATTAACCGGAATTTCTCCGCCTATGAATTCCTGTATCTCCTCGAAAAAGTCAATAATAATTAACAACAGACCATTACATTTATGGAAAGCCTTGATATTCAAAAAAAAATACAGTCCAATTCAGTTGCGAATTGGACTGCATTTTTTTGTACTCCAAAACCGAACCCGCTACTTTAGTCGGATAGAGTTTCTATGTTATTCAAATAATGGACTTACCGCTTTTTCACTATGAATGCGGTCTATCGCTTCTACTAGCAATGGGGCAACAGATAAGCAAGTGATTTTCTCAAGCTGTTTCTCTTCAGGTTGTTCAATCGTGTTAGTCACAACCAGTTCTTTAATTGGCGACTGTTCAATTTTTTCAATTGAGTTCCCTGTAAATACTGCGTGTGTACAGCCAGCATAGATAGCTTTTGCACCGTGTTCGGCTAATGCTTTTGCTGCAAATGTGATCGTTGTTCCTGTATCAATGAGGTCATCAATAATGATGGCGTTTTTGCCTTCTACATTCCCAATCACATCGTACGTTTCATGTCCGCCTTCTTCTGGTTTTCTTTTATCGATAAGAGCGATTGGCGCATTTAGAGTATTAGCCAATTTTCTAGTTCTTCCGATACTACCGTTGTGTGGAGCTACAATGACCATATCTTCTAACCCTTTTTCCATAAAATATTGCGCAAGAACGGGCACACCGATTAAATGCTCCACAGGGATATCAAAGAAACCTTGTAGCTGAGGAGTATGAAGGTCCATTGTAAGAACTCGATTTGCTCCAGCAGATTCTAGTAGATTGGCTACTAGTTTAGCTGTGATTGGCTCACGAGAACGTGCCTTGCGATCTTGTCTACCATAAGCATAGTAAGGAATTACAACATTAATGACACCTGCGGATGCTCTTTTCAACGCATCGATCATAATTAAAAGCTCTAAAATATTATCATTCACAGGGTACGAAGTGGATTGAACCACAAATACCTCACAGCCGCGGACACTTTCTTCAATATGAATTTGAATTTCTCCATCGCTAAACTGTGAAACAGAACAATTTCCCATTTTACAACCTAAAATCTCCGCCATCTCTTCAACGAGCTTACGGTTTGAATTCAATGAAAACAACCTAAAATTATTACTTAATTGATAAGGCACCTTATATCCCCCATACTCTTATTCATTCTTTTTCGATTCATTTACGATTCTTCATACATTCTCTTTACCTGTCTGTTTTTCCTGCTTATACAGTGAAAATTGTTGATTTTTGTCACAACCTGTCTTAATTATAACCTATTTAGGTGAGGTTTGAGAATCTTCATTATGCTTCCTTCGTTCGTATCAATTATATCGTATAGATTTCCCTTCATTTGATCACCCATTCATTCAATATGCATAACACTGATAAAAGACCAAATTTTCCCGGTTCTTACGCTAAAGCTCCACGAATGCCCCATTCCATGTCCTTCTCTTTGACATATAAATAAGCAAGCTAGTTTTTTGTCTTGAGATTGGAGGAAAAAAATGTGCATGAATATATGATTGAACCGTGGGATCATCTAGTCGATTCAGCCACTAGCGAGGCAGACCTAGAACAATATGTCCCACCAGAGCTTGAAAAAATGGCCTATGAAGTCATATCAAATTATGATATGACCGTCTCTGAAATGACTCTTATCACCTCAAAGCCCGATAAAGGCGGAGCTATATGGAAAATAGAGACCAACCACGGACCACGCAGTATCAAGGTTCTTCACCGCCAGCCAACAAGGAGTTTATTTAGTATTGGTGCTCAACTTTATGTTGTTCAGCAGGGAGCACGAGTTGCCTCCCTTATTCCCACAAAGGAAAATCACCTCTACGTACAAGCAGGAGGCAAGTTATGGATTGTCACCGATTGGGTAACTCCGCTTGAACAACTAATGAAAATTGATTTAGAGGCAGCCTCTGCACTTTGCTATGGTCTAGGAGAATTCCATCGTCATACAAAAGGATATATTCCACCAACAGGCTCAAAAAAGTCCTCTCGACTATATCGATGGAATCAATATTACGAGAAAATGATTCAAAAAATAGGTTGGTTCCGAGATATTGCCCATGCTTACCCTGAAACGATCGCGAGTCCACACTTACTTTCTGTTGTAGACAAATTTGAACAGCAAGCCTTTGAAATGTATGAAAAATTCAAGCAATCCGCATATCGAAAAATGATTGCAAAAGGGGAAGCACATTGGGGCTTAGCTCACCAAGACTATGGATGGTCTAATGGACAACAAGGACCTGGTGGAATCTGGGTCATCGACTTGGATGGAGTTTCTTATGATTTACCTATTCGTGACTTGCGAAAAATTATTACAAGTACAATGGATGATATGGGAACCTGGGATCTCGAATGGATACGAGGTGTAATAGACGCCTACCACCAAGCAAATCCAATCGATCAAGAAACCTTTGAATTACTATGGATTGATATGGCGTTTCCAAATGAGTTTTATAAGCATGTAAAAGAAGTCGTTTTCGAACCAGTGACTTTTATGAACACTGAACTTGATGCCATCTTAGACAGAATCACTCTAACAGAATCCAATAAATGGGAGGTTCTATCCGAATTAGCCAAAGACAAAGAGAAGTACCTTCCAGGTGATTATACAGAGGAAGAAGTCATCTATGATGTAACTCCAAGTGCTGTCGTATTAGGCAATACCGAATTACTAGTCAAACATAATAATGAATTCCAAAAGTCCGATCCAACTAAATCACTACAAAACGTTACGTCCACTATCGAAGAGCCTAAGGAATCTAAGTCTAAAGAGTCTAAAGAGTCTAAGTCTAAGGAATCTGAAAGAATGAAATCCCTTCAAGCTCAAGAAAGTTTGCGTTCAAGAATCCAAAGAATCAAAACGGAACCGTCCCTCAAGTCTAAAAGAAGTAGCAACAAAGATCATATGGTCGACCTTGATCTCCTACTAAAATCTATTCTAGAAGATGATCTTCCAAAATTGCTTAAGAAAATGAATGAAGAGAAACCGTCCAAAGTTCAAAAAAATACCGAACGTCCCTCTTCGTCTAAACTAGTTAAGAGACAAAAGTCCAATGCTGAATTTGAAAGTATTGTAGCAAAAGTCCAAAGGAAAAAACTAGAGTACGAACGTAAGGCCCAAAAGAAAAAATAAAGTTTACTTTCTACGAAAAATAAGAAGAAGGGAGAACGCACATGAATGTGTTGCTAATTTGTACAGAAATGCTACCTGTCCCTAATATTAGAGGTGGCGCTATCCAAACGTATATATGCGGTGTTTCCCACTTATTAAGCGAGCAACATCAAATTACCATCATCAGTAGAACAGATCCGGATTTACCAGACGAAGAGGTTGTTAATGGTATTCGTTACGTCCGTATTGACTCTCAAAGGTTACTAGATGTCTACAAGCAAGGAATTGTAAAATATTTGTCAGAAACAGAAGAGCAATACGATATCATACACATTTTTAATCGTCCAAAGCTAGTCCTTCCAGTAAGCGAACTCGCTCCGAACTCTCGAATCATACTAAGCATGCACAATGATATGTTTAAGCCCGAGAAGATTAGCCGGGCTGAAGGAGCAGCAGCTATAGAAAAATTAGAGACAATCATAACCATTAGTAAATATATTGGTCAAACTATTGTATCTTATTTTCCAGAAGCAGCGACCAAAATCTTCCCGATTTATTCTGGTGTAGACTTATCTAAGTTTGCTCCTTGGACAAAATCAGAATCTGCTCTACAGGCAAGAAAAGCCATTCGTTCTAAATACGACTTAGGATCCAAAAAAATTATCTTATTTGTTGGTCGTCTCTCAAGAAACAAAGGTCCACATGTTCTTGTTAAGGCCATGTCACATATTAAATCAAAAGATGCTGTACTCGTTATCGTTGGGGCAGCCTGGTATAGTGACGATAGGATTAGTGATTACATCTCCTATACACGTGCACTGGCAGAAAGATCACCTATTCCGGTTATCACTACTGGATATGTTCAAGCAGATGAGGTTCACAATTGGTTTTGTGCAGCAGATGTATTTGTTTGTACATCCATCTGGGAAGAACCACTAGCTCGAGTTCATTATGAAGCCATGGCGGCAGGGCTTCCATTTATCACTACCGCTAGAGGCGGGAATCCAGAAATCATCCTGAACGATAATGGCTATCTTGTCCAAGACCCAGAAGATCCTATTGAATATGCAAACCACCTAAATAACATGCTAGTAAATTTAGAGTCTACCAGGGAAATGGGGCTTCGCGGTCGAAAACTCGTTGAAGAAAATTTCACTTGGAATCATGTAGCCAATAATATCCTTTCAGTCTGGGAGAGAAATCCTTCCGAAAATTAGCAGCCAAAGGAAGTGTGCATTATGAAAATTCTTGTCACAGGGGCTGCAGGTTTTATCGGGTCTCATCTCTGTGAGCGCTTGCTACAAAATCCACAAAATGAAGTGATAGGTATTGATGTGTTTTTGCCAGTTGGTACTTCAAGATGGATTCGTGAACGAAATCTTCAAAACCTACTTCACTCTACAAGGTTTACATTTGTTGAAGAAGATTTACAACATGCGAATTGGGACACCTTACTCGAAGGAGTAGATATCATCTACCATCTGGCAGGTGTTCCCGGTGTACGATCTAGCTGGGGTCAGGACTTCACATTATATGTAACCAATAATATTATTGCAACTCAAACGTTATTAGAAGCATGTCTTAAGTTTCCGATAAAAAAATTCATTTATACCTCGACCTCTTCCGTCTACGGTCAAAAAGATGGCAAAGTAACCGAAATATCCGAACCAACACCATTATCTCCATATGGGGTTACGAAATTGTCTGGAGAACATTTGTGTCGAGTATTTTATCAAAACGATGGGCTCCCCATCACGATCTTACGATTATTTACCGTCTATGGTCCAAGGCAGAGACCAGACATGGCCTTTCATAAATTTATTAAACGAACACTTTCTAACGAAACCATAGAAATATATGGTGATGGACAGCAAACAAGGGATTTCACTTTTATTAGCGACTGTGTTAACGCAATTGCCTCTGCAGCTATCTCTGACGACATTGTAGGAGAAACGATCAATATCGGCGGAAAAGAAAGGGCCTCCCTTTTAACTTGCTTATCCATCCTAGAAGACGCCCTTGGCCAAAAGCTTAAGTGTAGATATACAGGATCCACTTATGGAGAGCCACGTCATACTTGGGCTGATATTTCGAAAGCACAAAAACTATTAAATTACGACCCACAGGTTACTTTGAAGGAAGGCCTATTGAAGGAAATTGAGGATATAAAGGATTTGTATAAGAAGACATAAGAGGCTGCAGATTATCTATTTAATAACAAAATAAGGAGCCTGATATATTGATCATATCAGTCTCCTTTTTTAATAAAGTCATCTTATGGAAAAACTACATAAATGGGACATTAAACTACTAGGATATCAATCATTTGGAAAAGATGTCATATCAATGAGGGTGACTAGTGGTGCGAATGAGGGAAATGAAGATTTATGTAATAGAAACTTTTAGACTTAACGTCTCCACGATCTCGGTTACATTTTTCCCGTCCATAATAAATTGTAAGAATGTACGTACTTCCTCTATGGACATTCCCATATCTTTAGCCTGTTTGATTAGTTGAATCCATTCCCCGTCAAGATTCTGAATCTCTTTCATGGCTTTCCTCCTATATCATTCCAGTCTCATAGCTTTAATCATAAATGGTGAAGGTTAAATTAAAGTTAAGAAATTGGAAAATTATAATAAAAGGAGAAAATTAAACTTTTACGAAAGTTGATTTCGTAAAGATTGTTGTTTTTGGAAAAATCCCAAATGCCGGATTTTTCCCCGTATAACGCTGGGTTTATTGGTCTATTTGGAGAGTAGCTCTTTTCTAAGGATGAAAAAATTCTGATTGGCTGTTGAAACATACTGTTGATTTCCTAAAAGCGTGTTTGTAGCAACAATGTTTTAGAAAAGAGCCTTTACGAAAGAAATTTATATCCAAATCCCCTTACTGTAATAATATACTCTGGTTTAGACGGATTTTTCTCAATCTTTTTCCTTAATGTACTGATATGAACGGACACTGTTTTTAAATCACCAAATTGGTCTTCTCCCCAAATTAAGTCATATAACTGCTCGGTACTAAATACTCTTCTTGGATTGGAAGCTAGTAAAATTAACAACTGTATTTCCTTTGTTGATAAATGGATGGGTTTCCCCCCAACGGCTACCACATATTGTTCTATATCAATATGTAACTCTCCCCATGTAATCATTTGTGTGTTCTCTTCCTCAGACGGGTTCTGCTGCATGCTGCGACGCAAATGTGCTTTTACCCTTGCCATTAATTCTCCTGGATCAAATGGCTTTGTTATATAATCATCGGCACCGATCTCGAGCCCGCGGATTTTTTCACTTTGTTCTCTTTTGGCACTTAGAAAAATCACTGGGATGTTGATTTGTTTCTCCCGTAATCTCTCACAAACCTTAAATCCATTCATTCCAGGAAGGAGAATATCTAGAATCACAAGATCTGGCATAACATCTATGATACCTGTTAGTGCCTCCTCTCCATTGGCAAATGAGATCACACGATACTCCTGTTCAAGATAGAGCTTCAATAAATTCTGTATATCTACTTCATCTTCAGCAATAACGACTGTTCTCATTTATTCTCCCCCAGTTCCCCAGTATAGATTGGCAATGTGAAATAGAAAGAACTTCCCTGTGATTCCAAGCTTTCAGCCCAAATAATCCCTTTATGATTATCAATAATCTCCTTCGCAATAGCTAGCCCCAGTCCAGCATTCCGATACGTATCATATTGTTCAGCATCCGCTCGATAGAACCGGTCGAATATATATGAAAGTGATTCGGCATCAATTCCTATTCCATTGTCATGAACACCAATGACTAAGCTCTGATTACGGTGACTGTCCCCAATCTTCTCCAAGGCCGATGCGATTTCCTCTTGATGTCCCTGTCTTTTATAAAACTCCTTATATTCAATGACATCAATCTTAATGATTCCATTCTCTTTTGTATACTTAACCGCATTCGAAATTAAATTCTCCATCACCTGCCTCATTCGGTTCAAATCCATTAAGAGGACCCATTCATTTTGTTCTACCGAAAGCTGATGATCAAATTGAAATTCAATGTTCTTATTAGTAACATCTGCTTTAAATTGATACAAAAATTGAATAAACTGCTGAACAGATACTTTGTTCCAAGAAAAACTCGTCTCCCTTTCTTCTAGTCTAGAAAGGTCATGAAGATCCTGTATTAATCGGTCAATATAGATAGTTTTTTCATGGATAATTTTCAAATAGGTTTGGTCACAAGGTTCAATCACCCCATCTAGCATCGCCTTGACGTACCCCTGAATGGACGTCATCGGCGTACCTAAATCATGGGAGATATTCGATAATAGATGGCGACGTGACCTCTCCATACTTACCAGCTTTTCTGTACTGATTTGCAGTTCTTCCGTTCTTTTTTGTACCCTTTCTTCGAGCTCTTCATTTAATAAAAGCGTGGCTCGTTCTGCGTTTTCTTTTTCCATTTGAATAATTTTCACTCGATCAGCTAGTGCCAACGAAAAGAGAATCATCTCGATCAGTGATCCTATTAAGGATGCATATCGTGTAAAAGTATTCAGTGGCAATGTTCCTGCGTCTGACAAGGATGAGACCAAGCTAGTTAGTAAAAAAATAATCCAGGCAAAAAACAAGTAACGAGCCGCCTTATTCCCTCGCTTCCAACAAAGTATTGTCGTAGTTAATACAACAGGAATAAAGAGAATAGTAGAAAAGGTAACAAGATGTAAAGCAATAGAATAGGACATCAATAGCACAACGAGTATTGCTATATTGAATGTGGTAAGCATATGAAGAATTCTGCTCCAAAACTTTGCATACTGCTGAACATCAAGAAATTTATTCACAAATAGAGCTCCGGCTAAGTTAGAGAAAGCAATGGAAAATACAATCGAGCGATTATTCCACCATGGGAAGTCCGGCCATAAAAATTGATAAGCAAATCCATTCAGTGTTAATTGCGTCATACTAAATGCAAAGATTAACAGGACATACCATAAATAACTCCGTAAGCGTAAGGAGGAATACAAAAAGATGTTATAAACAACCATTACAAGCGTTGATCCATAATAAATTCCGAATAGCAGATACTCTATAATGCTTTTTTCCGAAAAAGCTTCTTCATTCCATAGTACAACGGATAGCTGTAAGGATCCTTCACTTTTTATTTTGACATAATACGTTCTTGTTTCCTTTTCAGGTAGGGTTAGTTCGAATGTCACATGCCGATGCTTGCGATCTCGCTCGGAAAACGGCAGTAAATCACCACCATAATAGGCTGTATACTTATTCGTTCCCGTTTGTTCATATAATGTAATGGAGTCGTGAGGGGCATAAGGAAACTCTAAAATATATTCATTTGTGCTAAGTTGATTGTCTATTTCGAAGCGCATCCAATAGACAGATGACTTATAACCATAACTAGGAATGCCTTCTTTATTTTCTGTAAACTGGTTGGAAAAAGTGGATGAGGACACATCGTTGATCGTAAATTTTCCCTCCTCATCCTCAAGTATTTCCATATTTTCATAGATCTTATATTCCCCCACTTTTTCTTGGTTGATGATTACGGAAGCTTGGGCTTCATTTATGATTCCACCGCATATGATGATCAATAGTAAGGAAAGCATCAACAATATTTTTTTCATCATGGAACCTCCGTTAGTCATGTCTAACAATAATTCTATACAAATGTTCCAATTTCCTCCAACGTAAGAAGCAATACCTATTTCCTATTCTCTACTTTTTTTATTGAAATTTTCATTGACATTCTACATAACTAGATTTATATTAAAAGCATAAACGATATTGATAATCATTATCAATAAAATTCCAGTAACGAAATACATTATTAAAGGAGAACCCCCTCATGAAAAAACTTTTTGTTCCATTTTTGCTTTTGCTTGTTCTTGTTATCAGTGCTTGCGGAAACCAAACAGAAGAAACTGATAACAGTTCAGAAACACCGAAAGAAGAAGAAACACCTACAACGATTACATACGAGTCTGAAACAGGCCCGGTTGAAGTACCTGCTGATCCACAAAGAGTGATCCTTCTTTCTGGTTTTACAGGAAATGTATTAGATTTAGGAGTGAATGTTGTTGGCGTTGATGTATGGTCGAAAAATAATCCAACCTTCGCAGAAGAACTAAAAGATGTGGAAGAAGTTTCAGATGAAAATTTAGAAAAAATTATTGAATTAGAGCCCGATCTAATTATTGGACTATCTAATATCAAAAACCTCGATAAATTAAAAGAAATTGCTCCAACTGTAACCTACACTTGGGGGAAAGTTGATTATTTAACGCAACATATCGAAATTGGGAAACTATTAAATAAAGAAAAAGAAGCTCAAAGCTGGGTTGATGACTTTACCAAGCGTGTAGAGGCTGCAGGTGAAGAAATTCGTGCTAAGATTGGTGAAGACGCAACCGTATCTGTTATGGAAAGCTATGGCAAAGACCTTTATGTATTTGGTGAAAACTGGGCACGTGGCACAGAAATCATATACCAAGGTATGAAACTAAAAATGCCTGAAAAGGTAAAAGAAGTTGCTCTTGATTCTGGATACTATGCCTTATCTACTGAAGTGATTCATGAATACGCAGGCGATTATGTGATTCTAAGTAAGTACTCAGATGCAGACACTTCTTTCCAAGAAACAGAAACCTACAAAAATATTCCAGCGGTAAAAAACAACCAAGTGTTTGAAATGCCTGGTGAAGGTGCGTCCTTTAGTGACCCGGTTACACTTGAAAAGCAGTTAGAGTTTATTAAAACATCTTTCTTAGGAAATTAATGAAAAAACAAAGCATCCCTTATGTAACGGGATGCTTTGTTATCTAAGAAGGTTTCCCCTTAGGCTCAGGAGATGTCTTTAGGATATAAATGGTTGACTTAAACAAATCTCCATCCACTTGAATATCAAATCTTCCCTTTTGGATTTCAATTAAGCTTTTTGCAATCGACAGCCCTAAGCCACTGCCTTGACTAGATCGGGATTCGTCACCTCTTGTAAAACGTTCCATCAATTCATCTGCTGATATATTTAACTCGTATGCTGATATATTTTTGAAGGTGATAAGTATTTCTTTCCCTAAGTCCTCAATATCTATATACACTCTTGATCCTCTCAGTGCATATTTAAAGATATTGGATAATAAGTTTTCTAGGGATCTCCATAAAAGTTTTCCATCTGCTTTGATATATACTTTATTATCTGGATAGTTTAACTTAATCTCTAATTCCATGGCTTCGATTTTCGAATTCACTTCTCCTAACCCCTGGGTTATTAATGATACAATATCTATTTGTTCAAAATGTACAGGGATGTTCCCGCTAGACGCCTTTGCTGCCTCGAATAAATCATTGGTTAATATTTTTAGTCTTTTCGATTTTTGATCTAATACTTCCGCATATTCTTCTATCTTTGATAAATCTTTTTCCTGTTTCAACAAATCTACATACGTAATAATCGAAGTCAAAGGGGTTCGTATATCATGAGATACATTGGTAATGAGCTCTGTTTTTAATCTTTCACTCTTTAGTTCACTATCAAACGCTTTTTTCAACCCATCGGTGAGGCTATTAATATGACCAGCTAGCTTGGCAAACTCGCCTTTTCCCTCAACTGTGATTGAATGCTGTATATCTCCATTCTTTATTCTTTCTACCCCATCCTTTATTGCTTTAAATGACTTAACCTTCTTTAAGGCAAACCAAGCTGCAACCCCCAAGGTTACAGGAAACATGAAAAACGTTGCCGCAACCAATAAAGGATACCCAATCACAAGCAATACCGTTTTGATACCAACACTTCCACTTGCGTAGACATTTCCTAAGAATGTATAAAGCTTATAAAATATCGTATAGATTAGGCTATGCTTAAATATGGTTTTATTTTTAATATGCTTAACTAATGATAAAAAGAGGACAAATCCAACTGCTCCAAAGGAAAGTGTTAACGGAATGATCATAACATCGATGTTGGTTACGTTGATTTCTTCGATCAGAGTAAACCATAGCCCTGAGAGAAGCATTAATACAACTAGATTAACATCCGTATATAGTTTATCCAATGCATGTAAGTGTACCTCATGAGTTTCAAACTTTTTTCTGCCAATCACAAATACTAAATAAGAAAAGAACACGATAAATCCTAGTAAAAAGGCTAGTAAGCCAAATAGGCTTTTTTGGACAATCTCTTTGTTTTCTTCCCATTTTGTTATCTTAAGATCTAAAAAATCGTCATCAAAAGATACATAAATAACCTGACCTTCTGGATCCTGTTGTTGAATACTTTCTGTAATCCGATATAGATGTTCGTTGTTTGTCACTTCTTTTGGATATATCTCTTGTTTATATCCTTCAAAAATCATATAGGATGGATGCGCTTGAAACTGTTGTTTTTCCTTTAACGTGGTGTTTGAGTATACATTTACACTATCACTAGCATAATACAAGGGACCATCTAACTCTTCTAATCTTTGTAGGATGTAATGATAATCTCTTAAGTCATTCTGTATCAGTTCAGTCTTTGCCTCGGTGATTTGATCGGCATAGTCCTCCTTAAACCTTGCATAGTTAGCTTCTTCACTTTGTTCAGGATTGTAGCTTCTGGAATACGCTTGAAAATCTGAATATAATCTTTCTTCTTCACTCCTTATTTCCTCCTCAGTGATCGTCCCACCTTTCTGGATATGTTCCTCACTCTTATATTCTTCTATTAGGATTGATAGTTTACTGATTATCTCTTCACTTTCCTGCACATAGGATAAGCTGTGAAAATAGTTCTCTTCAAAAACAACGCTGAAATTACTACTATTTTCAATTTCCACAACCGAAATGTTCTTGATCACCCCGGTAAAACAGATTAATACGATGATAAAGACTACTATTTTCGTTATGTTTAAGTGGCTAAATTTTCTCAACTTTATATCCAACTCCCCACACCACCTTTAAATATTTTGGCTCTTTGGTGTTGATCTCGATTTTCTCTCTAATTTTTCTTATATGAACGGTTACTGTATTTTCTGGACTAAAAGCTGTTTCATTCCATACCTTCTCATAGATTTCCTCTATGGAAAAAACCCTTCCAGCATTAGCCGTTAGAAGTTTTAAAATTTTGTATTGCACAGGTGTAAGATGTACCTCTTCTCCATCGACAGTGATCAATTTCCTTTCATCATCAATCATCAGACCACCTGTTTGATAGAGATTACTCCTTGTTTCAAGGCTTCCAAGGGTTGTATATCTCCTCAACTGCGATTTCACCCTAGCGATTAACTCCAGAGGATTAAAAGGCTTGGTTATGTAATCATCCGCTCCAATATTTAATCCTAATATCTTGTCGTAGTCTTCCGATTTTGCTGAAAGCATGATCAATGGTATTTTATTTTCTTCTCTAATCTTTACGGTAGCTGTAATTCCATCCATCTTAGGCATCATAATATCTATGATAATCAGATGGATATCATGATTCTCAATCATTTCTATCGCTTCTACACCATTAAATGCTTTATAGACTAGATAGCCTTCATTTTCCAAATAGATTCCGATTGCATCTACAATCGATTGGTCATCATCACAAACCAATATGTTCATGAGCCTTCACTCCAATTTATAAGTTCAAACATATTATACCCCCTATGTGTTTTTCTTCTAGACTAAGCATACCCTCAAAATATTAATAAACACCTAATGCAAACCTTAAGATTTTCTTAGTGTTTAAAAAAAGCCAACTATGAAGTTGACTTTTGAATTTAGGTTTATTTGATTGGTAGATAGAGCAGGTATATTATCGGTTTTCTCGGATGTAATTTGCTACTATTAATCCGCTCTCTACTTGAATACGCACCAGTTTTTGAATCGGGATAAATGTGTAATTAAGTTCATTTTCTAACACGTTACAATAATCTTCTAGTAACTTCTCACCTCTATTAAACGCTTCCTTCAGCTTATAAAGAGCTTGTTCATCCCTGTGTTCAAGTAGTTGGAGTCGTTCTAGTTCATATTCACATGTTCGGACCGTTAATCCTAAATACAAACCATTATAAAATTTTGACGCATAAAGATTATCAAAAACCTCCGCCATTTTCGCCCATTTTTCAAACTCTGGATTGCTTTCGGCCCATTTAATTTTGGCTTCACTGCCTTCTCGAACATAATGAATGACTTCCTCCACAAGCTTTACAAAAGGATTTTCCTGTTGTATATAGGGGCGAATATCCTGCAGTAGTTGATCTAAGCGAGCAAAATGAGCTTGAGATACTTCCACACTCTTTAAGATGGCTTCTTTTCTTGTCATTTCACTTTCGCTCATATCCTCGATCCGAGAATCAAAGAAATAAGGCAGCTCCGTCAGAAGTGTGACACAATCCGCGTTTACGCTCCCAGCAAAGTCTGAACTTGACGTACCATTTTTAATATTCGGCTTCTCTCCAGTATATTTCTCTATGAAATCATACGCCTCACCAATGGTCATATTTTTAAATATCGCAGGAGAAAACTTCGTGATGAACGGTTCCTCCGGCTCACCTAAATTTAAGGGAATGCCTTGTTTTATACTTGAATTACGCAACCCTTCATATAGCTCTGGATAGTCATGGGTGATGTACCAATAAGCACCCCCAAAACCTGCATTATGTAAAGAGTACATAAACTCTGGTTGGGTTTCTTCTATTAACTTCATTAACGTTTTTGTTTCTGGAAGTGGGTTATGAAAATGCAGTTCTTTATAGTCAATAGGAAAGGTCCATTCCACCTGTTCATACCCGATCGGCCGGTAATAATTTTTCGTATAATTATATACTGTAAACGGTCCTTTAAACCAATTTTCATTTAGACGAACACCATCAGGATCAATACATTTAATCATGTACCACGTAAACCCTAACCCTTCTCGTAATTCATTATTCTCAGCTAATGCCCGAGAAAAATATTCTAGTGTCATCGCTCCAATCGGTTCATTCGGGTGTGGACAAGCAAAGCACAAAGCATTCTTTGGTCCATCTCCAATTTTCATACATAAAATGGGATGCCCTTTTCTTGATTTTCCTGCTTCAAAAACGGTAACGATGCCTGGAAACTCACGAGCAAGCTTCCGACAGCTCTCATCCATTTCATCTACAGTCAGAAAAGCTTTGTAATCCGGTACATGATCAACAACAGATTGTAAATTCATAGTTACCTCTCAACATCTTTATTTGGTCTTGATTAATAAATAAACAAAATAAGGTGCACTCAGTAATGAAACGATAATACCAACAGGAATTTCTGTTGGTGCTAACAGATTCTTTCCTATCGTATCAGACACCATTAACAGTAACGCCCCTATAAGCGCTGAGACGGGAATGATATATTGATGTAATGGACCCATGATTTTTCTAGCAATATGCGGAACAACCAATCCTAAAAAGGCAATTCCTCCACCGGCTGCAACGGAAGCACCGGCAAGCGCAACGGCAATAAGTAATAATAGCCGCCTCTCAGACTCTACATTTGTTCCTAATCCAGAGGCTACGTCATCTCCTAAATTTAATACATTTAAGGAGTGAGCTTTCTGAAGAGCGATAGGAATTAATAGTAAAATCCAAGGGAGTAAAGCAAACACAAAATGCCAGCTAGCATTCCATATATCGCCTGTCAGCCAAACCGTCGCTTGCCTGAAATCTTGGGGATCCATTTTCAATTGAAAAATGGTCAGAAAAGCGGCAAAACCTGCATTTACACCAATCCCGACTAAGACAAGCCGAATCGGATTGACACCTCTTTTCCATGCAAGTGCATAGATGATCAGTGCAGCGACAATTGCACCAATTAATGCAGCAACCGGCATAATAAAAATAGTGAAAGAGCTGCTCACATCGAGTTGCCCCTTGAAAAAGTAAATAAATAAAACGACGGCAAGACCTGCTCCTGTGTTAATCCCTAAAATTCCAGGATCAGCCAGTTCATTTTGAGTAATTCCCTGTAAGATGACACCAGAAATAGCTAATCCTGCTCCAATTAATAAAGCTAACAAAATGCCTGGTAATCGAAAATCAAACAGAACAAGCTCCTGCCGAGCCGTACCATTATGAAATAATGTTTTTATAACATCTGCTGGGGCAATTTGAATGACCCCTGTGCTTAAACTAACAAAAAACATGAGTAGAATCGTTATGATTAATAGAACAATGATACCAATCAGCTTTTTCTTCTTTTTTGCTTCAAACGCATTCATCATTTTCCACCTCCACTACCTCGTGCTAAATATAGGAAGAAGGGAACTCCAATAATTGAGGTAATGGCTCCCACTGGTGTTTCAAAAGGAGCATTCACTAGTCTTGAGACCACATCTGCTAATACAAGTAACAACGCCCCAAAAAGAATAGATGATGGAATAATCCACCTGTAATCCGTTCCAATAATGAATCTCGTAATATGAGGAACAATAAGTCCGACAAACCCAACTGCTCCAGCTACAGATACGGCTGCACCTGTAAGGATGAGAATGGACACTATTCCAAATAATTTGATCATCATATTATTTTGTCCTAAACCTGTTGCCATGTCTTCTCCTAAGCTAAGCACGGTAATCGATTTAGAGATCGATATAGCTATAAATAAACCGATGGCACCTGAAATGAACAAAATGGTGACGGAGGCCCAACTTGTCCCATCTAGTCCACCAGCAAGCCAAAATCCCATTTGTTTTTCCAAATTAAAATGTAAGGAAAGAATCGAAGAGATGGAACGTAACATCGTGCCGATTGCTACACCTGCTAAGGCAAGTTTTACAGGCGTTAATCCACTAGGTGAAAAGGACCCAACCATAAAAACAAGTCCTACAGCTAAACCAGCACCAATAAAGGACGAACTGATTAACCCCATTGTCGAAACGGTAGGGAAAAATGCTAGCAACAGGACAAGGGCAAAAGCCGCTCCATCCGTAACCCCCATAATCGAAGGGGATGCCAATGGATTTCGTGTCATTCCTTGCATGATCGCCCCGGAAACAGCTAGAAAAGCACCTACTAATGCCGCTGAAAAAGCACGAGGCAAACGTAATTCTTGAATCACCTGATGAGTGGTTATTTCTGGATTGAAATGAAATACTGCCTGCCATACCGTTTCAAGCGCAATATTGGTTGACCCGTATGAAACCGATAAGCCAATTGAAACAATTAATAAAAGGATGGTTATAATATTGATGATAAGTTTGGATGTGTTCGAATGATGAATAAATTCGCGCATGGATCTCCCCTGTTTTCTGCTAAATTCTTTAAATTGTCAAAAAAAAACACACTATCGAATTGACTCAGTAATTGAAAGTGATTATCATTAACGAAGAAATTATACCATAAAGGAGAATTTGATTTTGAAAACTAATATGAAATTTCGTCGTATTTTTACTATTATGATGGTTGGTTTATTATTTATTATGTCAGCTTGTGGAAATGATAATTCCACTTCTGACTCTGAGACAGAACCTGAAACAAACAATTCCGAGATCACATTAGATTCTGCCATGGGTGAAGTAACCATCCCAGCGAATGCTGAAAAAATCCTTGCTCCTTATCATGAAGATGCTCTACTTGCTCTAGGTGTTACTCCTGTTGCTAAGTGGGCTATTGGACAATCTGTTCAAGAATATTTAGAGTCTGACTTAAAAGATGTCCCTACAATAGAATGGAATCTTCCAGTTGAACAAGTACTGAATCATGCACCAGAATTGATTATTTTAGAAAATAATATGGAAAGCTATGAAGGTACTTATGAAGATTATAACAAAATTGCTCCAACATATTTAATGACAGAAGAAACGGTTAAAGATTGGAGAAAGCAACTTGAAACCTTCGGGGATATCCTCGGCAAAGAAGAGGAAGCGAAAAAAGTTTTAAGTGAGTACGAAGACACCGTTTCATCTGCTCGTGATCAATTATCAGAAGCGATCGGTGAAGAAACAGTAGCTGTTATCTGGGCAGCTGGAAATCAATTCTTCCTATTCGAACAAAACCGTCATAGCGCAGAGGTTCTTTACTCGGAGTTAGGAATCAAGCAACCAACATTGATTCAGGAACTAGGGCCAGCAGATGCTGCATCTTGGAATCCAATCTCCGTTGAAAAGCTGTCTGAACTCGATGCCGACCATGTCTTTTTATTAGCTCTTGAAGGAGAACAAGGAATCGAGACATTGGAAAATAGCTCAGTATGGCAAAGTACACCTGCTGCTAAAAATGGAAACATCCATATCATCAATGATCCAAGTAATTGGACAAACAAAGGATTGCTTGCATCTCAACAAACCATTGAAGATATTTTAAGTGCGTTAGCAAAATAACCTGTTCTCAAAAATGCTGTCTCCTCATGAGAACAGCATTTTTTTACAAATATTTGGATATGAATTGTGTCTATTTTCCGACTGATAACAGTTATCATTGACTGCGTAGTGGAAACCAAATAAAATGAAAGTAACATTTTACGTTTTACTTTAGGGGAGAGATATCAATGCACTCATTATCCGCAAAGAATTTAACACTAGGTTATGGGGACACTATCATCATTGATAATTTAGATATCACAATTCCTAAAGGGGAAATCACTGTTTTTATTGGAGGCAATGGTTGTGGGAAGTCCACCCTTCTTCGGTCTTTAGCTCGGTTACTAAAGCCTAAGAGTGGCAATATCCTGCTTAACGGTGAAGAAATCTCCAAAATGAAAACAAAAGAGATTGCAAAAAAGCTAGCAATACTACCACAAAGCCCTGTTTCACCTGAAGGCTTAACTGTATATGAACTAGTCAAACAAGGCAGACACCCATACCGTTCCCTTATCAAGCAATGGTCTAAAGAAGACGAAGACGCGGTTCAACGTGCGCTTGAAGCAACCAACATGCTTCACTTAAAAGACCGCGCCGTTGATTCTTTGTCAGGTGGTCAACGCCAACGAGCATGGATCTCTTTAACCTTAGCACAGGAAACAGATATCATCTTATTAGATGAACCTACAACCTATTTAGATATGACACACCAGATCGAAATCCTTGATCTATTATTTGACCTAAACGAGCAAAAAGGCCATACCATAGTCATGGTTTTACACGATTTAAACCTTGCTAGTCGTTATGCCCATCATATCGTTGCCGTAAAAGACAAAAAAGTATATGCCCAAGGAAAACCTGAGGACATCATTACGTGCCAATTGGTCAGCGAAGTGTTCCAAATGAATTGCAGCATATCTTGCGATCCTATTTTTGGTACTCCGGTTTGTGTCCCACACGGAAAAGGGCGGTCGGTTTTGTCGAATTAGGATAGAATGAATAACATATTGAAGCCGACTCAAGTTAATTGGGTTGGCTTTTTATTTTGTCTCCATTAGTCAAAAAATATATAAGATTAATGGTGAATAAAGTGAGGGACCTGGTTTTGAAAACACCCATTTTGAAAAGGGCGAGAAAAAGAAGCTGATATTTATTTTAACAGCTTCTCATGAGTGAACTATTTTTATAGATACGGCAATTTATATTCTTAGAAATCATCTTTCCAATGACCTCGAGAAATTACGACGTTTCAGACTGCGAAAAGAACCTTCTAGCATCCCCGTGCCTAAAATAACTCCAAATACGATTAGAACAAAACCAATTAACTGCTCTAGCACAATCTTTTCTCCTAGGAACAGAGCTGAGCCAAGCAATGAGAAGAACGGGGTAAGATTGATAAAAATAGCTGTAGAGCCTGCACCTAATTGTTGGATCGCATAATTATATAGCATGTGGCCAAGTCCTGTGGCAAAAACAGCTGAAGCTAATAAAACCAACCAAACATACACTGGCTGTTGGAATTGGCTTGCCTCAACTGGTTCTATCCAGAAACTAAATCCGAACATCATTAAAGACCCAAAGATCAGCATGATTCCTGTCATTTGCCGGGAATCAAAATTCGTAGTTAATTTTTTTATCAAAATAAAACTAATCGCTTGCGTGATTACCGCTCCAAAGATATATAGATCACCTAATGAAAACCCAGAAACAGGTCCATTTCCTTTTAAAATAATAAAATAAACACCACTTAGAGCCGCTAAGATACCGAGAGTCTTGGCCACTGTTAAGACCTCTTTTAGAAAAATCATGGCAAAAATGGAAGTGAAAAGTGGGACCAAACCTAGAATAAGACCCGTATTTGAACCGGTCGTTAGAGTTAATCCAAGTGCTAAGAAAAGATGATGACCAAACACTCCAAATAAGGCAGCAACGAAGATTCCAAGTATATTTTTTCGAGATATCTTCTCAAACCTCTTGGATAAAATAAGGACAACTATTACCACCAACCCCGCCAAAAACACACGAACACCTTGAATAAAAACTGGTGGAAAATACGTCACTAAAATTTTTATTGCCGATACATTGAACCCCCATATCACCATTAATAGAAATAGTGAGCTGTACAATAATCCTCTAGACAAACCTAGCCCTTCCTTCTGTTCCTTGTCCTTACATATGAACAATCTTTTCTATCAAGATTACTAGATAGTTAGATAGTCTGTAAATCAGTTATGTTACATCTGTGATAAAAATAAGAACAATCACCTGTTAGTTTTTAATTTTAAAAAGAAAATTCAATTGAGTGATAGGAGCCTGAAGAGGAAGTAATTGTAGAGGAAAAGTAGAAGAATTGAAGAGATTACCATACCGTATAAACCATTAGCCAAAATAAACTCTAACGCTGCCTTCTTTCTGTACTGTTGCTAAACAGTTTAGTATAAAATCCAAGATTTGCTTTTGATCCCAAGTTTGGACATCACTCTCTGAAAGAGAATCACCATTATTGTATAGTTGCTTGTAAGCATACAAAGCTTTTTCAATTTGTTTTATTGAAAAGGTCGTGCTCTTGCCTGATCCACTTACTCCTGCATAATAACTATATGCTTCAAGTAAACTATACAGTGTAATAGCATTATAATTCCCCATACTAAAACGAGCATAAGCAATTTCTTCTCCTGCTTTATTGTATCCTAGAATATCGTGACCCACTGATTATCCTCCTTTAAAATAAAATTTATTTACTCGAAAATGGTATACTAAGCCTTAGAAAGATAATAAATGAAATAATAAGTAGTTATCACTCCTTCAAGTTTGTCTTTCTATCAATCAATTTTTGTTGAAACAGTTTGGAAGAAAAAAGGGAGTTAACGTAGATAGAGCGAAGGTTCAATCAAGAGGTTGCATCAAATATTGGCATAAAATTGAGAGGGTTTCATTTTGTACAAGGTGAAAAAAATGTGTAATAGTGCGGGGCAATGTGAGGTTGTCTATATAATAATTTTATCTTTCAATCTTGTCAACAATTAATAATTCGAATAAATTTAAGTGACAATACCTATTTTTATACGTCCAAGTATTTTAGTTCAATAACCTCATTTAATTAAGAAGGGGCAGATTTCAATTTAGCCCAAAAATCCAATTACATTTTGCAAATAAAATAAATTCAAGATAGAAAAACTAGTCTAAATCTAGTAAGATATCCACATGTGACATAAGATAAGGAGTAAAAAAATGAGCGTATTAAACGTACAAAATTTAAGTCATGGTTTCGGTGATCGTGCAATTTTTAATGATGTGTCTTTTCGACTATTAAAAGGCGAACATGTTGGACTAGTTGGGGCAAATGGTGAAGGTAAGTCTACTTTCATGAATATTGTTACTGGGAAGTTGCAACCCGACGAAGGAAAAGTTGAGTGGTCACGAAAAGTTCGTGTTGGCTATTTAGATCAGCATGCTGTACTTCAAAAAGGTACTACGATGCGTGACGCTTTGAGTTCTGCTTTTCAATATCTTTTTGATGCTGAATCAGAGATCAATGAACTTTATGCAAAAATGGGTGATGAAGGTGCCGATATCGATGGATTACTTGCAGAAGTTGGAGAGCTACAAGAAACGTTAGATAGTAATGATTTCTATCAAATTAATTCAAAAGTTGAGGAAGTGGCTCGTGGTCTAGGGTTAGACGCTGTTGGACTCGATCGAGATGTAGATGATCTTAGCGGTGGTCAACGTACGAAAGTTTTGCTAGCTAAGCTTTTACTAGAAAAACCTGAAATCCTATTACTAGACGAGCCTACGAACTATTTGGATGAACAGCATATCGAATGGTTGAAGCGCTATTTACAGGAATATGAGAATGCATTTATCTTAATTTCACATGATATTCCATTCTTGAATAATGTTGTTAACTTGATCTATCACATGGAAAACCAAGAGTTGAACCGCTATGTTGGTGACTATGATAACTTCTTAAAAATATATGAAATGAAGAAGCAACAGCTAGAGTCTGCTTACAAGCGTCAACAACAAGAAATTGCTGATTTGAAAGATTTCGTTGCTCGTAACAAGGCAAGTGTTGCAACCCGTAATATGGCGATGTCTCGTCAAAAGAAGCTCGACAAAATGGAAGTTATTGAATTGGGGAAAGAGAAGCCGAAACCAGAGTTTAAATTCAAAGAAGCTCGTTCATCTAGTCGTTGGATTTTCGAGACTGAAGATCTGGTTATTGGTTACAATGAACCACTTTCTCGCCCTCTGAATTTAAAAATGGAACGCGGACAAAAAATTGCATTCGTTGGTGCAAACGGTATTGGGAAGTCTACTCTTCTAAAAAGTATTCTTGGGTTGATTAATCCGCTGGAGGGTAAAGTGGAACGTGGTGAGTATCAATACATCGGGTACTTCGAGCAGGAAGTTAAACAGTCCAACTACAACACTTGTATTGAAGAGATTTGGAGCGAGTTCCCAAGTATGAATCAGGCTGAAGTCCGTGCTGCTCTTGCAAAATGTGGATTAACGACGAAACATATTGAAAGTAAAATCGAAGTCCTTTCTGGTGGCGAAAAAGCCAAAGTTCGATTGTGTAAAATTCTAAACACAGAAACGAATTTATTAATTCTAGACGAACCTACCAATCACTTGGATGTGGATGCAAAAGAAGAATTGAAGCGTGCTTTAAAGGCCTATCGCGGAAGTATCTTGATGGTATCACACGAACCTGATTTCTATCGTGAAATTGCTACTGATATTTGGAATTGTGAGGATTGGACTACAAAAGTGTTTTAAATAAAGATTAAGGGGTACCTCAGAAAAATTTTACTGGGGTACCCTTTTCTATCTAATTCAATATTAGGTTAGCAACACCTTCAACGTGTGCGGTGTGCGTAAACATAGATCCCTATCCTCTATATCTAATAGCTAACCCTTTCAAGAAATTACGAGCATAACGATCTCCACAGAACTTATAGTTTTTATGACCGACTTTTCTTAATAAGGCACTTATTTCTCCTTTGGTTACATGGACACCTGCATCTTCTAAAATTTGAAGCATATCCTCACTTGTTAATGACAAAGCGATTTTCAGCTTTTTTAGTAGCAGATTATTCGAGCTTTCCTTTAGAGATGGAGCCTGTCTTTCAGGTTGACCTGGTTTTGGATCTTGCTTTCCCCTTTTAAAAATAATAAAGCCGTTTAAAAAGGCATCGAACATTTGATCATCACAGATGATCACATTCTCATTGTCCTCTTCTTCTTCTTCATTTATTTTCGTGAGGATCTTTAATACCTCCTCTTTGGTTACCTCAACTCCACCAAGTTTAAAGATTTCTACCATGTCTACATTTTTAATATCTAAAGCGTATCTTAATCTGATTAATATATCGTTATTATTCATTGATTTATCCCCCTGAAGATGGTTTACCTTACCTACTATAGCACTTGTCGTTACAAAAAATAAAATGGCCCCCTGAAAATAAGGAGCCATTCGTCTGGTTCAGACTTATTAGACTGTGGATAACTTATTTTTCAGGATTTTTATCCCGCTTTTATACAAAATGTGAATAAAATTGTGGATATTGTCTGACTTATCCAAAAAAACTGCCATTTATCCCTTTAAAATTAAACTAGTAACACTTTCAATGTGACTTGTTTGTGGGAACATATCCACAGGTTGTATATAACCAACCTTATATTTAGAAACCAACACCGAGATATCTTTCGCAAGTGTGGATGGATTACATGAAACATACACAATTTTCTTTGGCTTTACCTTTAAAATCGTATTTAATAACTGTTGATCCAAGCCAGTTCTTGGTGGATCCACTACAAGTACATCTGGTTTCCATCCTTCTTTGGCCCATTTTGGTAGGACTTGTTCAGCTTTACCGACAACATAAGTAGCGTGACTGATTCCATGTCTTTCGGCATTTTTTTCTGCATCTTCAATCGAATCTGCAATCACATCCATTCCACGGATTTCTTCTGCTCCATCTGCTAACCATAGACCGATTGTTCCGACTCCACAGTAAGCATCCACAACTTTTTCCACACCTGTTAGTCCGGCTGCTTCTTTTACCTCATTGTAAAGGTTCACGGTTTGCTCTGGATTTAGCTGGAAGAACGTTCTTGCTGATAGCTCAAATTCGAGTTCTCCTAGAGTTTCTTGGATGAATTCTCTTCCCTCTAATAGTCTAGTTTCATCACCAAAGATAAGGGATGTTTTTTGACCGTTTACGTTTTGCACAATGGATGTTACTTCTGGCAGAGCTTGCTTGATGCGAGCAACGATTTCGTCCTTGTAAGGAAGCTCACGTTGGCTTGTGATTAATACGATCTGAAGCTCCTCAGTTTTCACACCAATTCGAGCAACAATGGTACGTACGATACCTTTGCGTGTTTTCTCATTATATACAGACACTTTAAGGTCTTGTAAAATCTTTTTCACGGTTGATGTTGCCTTGTTTGTAGCGGAATGCTGTACCGCACAATGTTGAATATCAACAAGCTTGTGTGAGTTGATTCCATATAATCCGGCTAGTAATTTACCGTCACGCTGCCCCACCTGGAACTGGCTTTTGTTTCGGTAGTTCCAAGGGTTCTCCATGCCAAGTGTGTCACGGATATCTAACTTTTCTACATTTAGCTTTGTATGACGCTCAAGTGATTGCTTCACAATGTCCTTTTTTTCCACAAGCTGTTGACGATAGTCGAGATGCTGGAGCTGACAGCCTCCACATTCCTCGTATACAGGACATGGTGGTGCAACGCGATGTTCTGATTTTTTTCGGATTTTTTTGATCCGCGCTTCAGCAAACTTCGGTTGAACTTTTGTTGCTTCTACAACTACTTCTTCACCTGGGAGAGCACCTGGTACGAAGACGACTTGCTTTTTAAAGTAGCCTACTCCTTCCCCATTGATACCGAGTCTCTTAATTGTCAGTGGAAAGGTTTGTTTTTCAGTTATTCTTACAGATTGCTCCTGTTTCATTTTGTTCACTCCATCTATTATTCGATACTTCTCCACAAGTAAAGAGAAGCGTAGCTTGCGTATGGCTCCCAGCTTGGCTTGTAGCTTTCCATCTCTTCCTTCGTCGGCTTACGGTCCATATTGTATAGCTTTTTGAGTGCATTTTGTAAACCGATATCAGCAATTGGGAAGAGATTTGGTCGACCCAGTCCAAACATGAGGAAGTTTTGTACGGTCCATGGACCAATGCCCTTTAATTTGACGAGCTCTTCCATAATCTCATCATCTGACTTTTCATGCAACTTATGAAGCTCTAATTTGCCCTCTACAATCGCTTGTGCCACACCAATCGCATACTCCGCTTTACGGCCACTGAATTGAAGCTCACGTAGCTCCTCAATTTTTACACTAGCCAATATTTCTGGATCTGGGTAAAAGTAAGCTCCGTCTTTTTCTGTGCCAAAGGTTGTAACAAATCGCTGAGTTAATGTGTGGGCAAACTTCAGGTTGAGTTGCTGATGAACGATGCATTTTAGTAAGCAGTTGTAAGGATCAAAGTCTAAAACCAGAGGAGTTCCCACATGCTCTTTAAAAATCGGGGCTAAATCTGTCTGACAAAAATGGGTGTGAATATCATCTAAAGGTTGATCCCATTGGAAGATTTCCCGTAAACGAGCGGTAATCGCCCTATTTGTTTTACCACTCAATTCAAATGAAGGCTCTTTAGTAGTTCCCGTTCCTATTACCTTTACAACTTGCTTATCTCGGTCGACGATGAGGGGTACTTTAACCGAGCGTTCCTGTAGATCGATTTGATTTAATGGATCTAATGCAAGTCTGGATAGGACTTGATCAAAGTTGTAAGGTCCTTTAATGCTTATTCTCTCCATAGTTTGTCCCGTTCCCTTGTTTTTTCTGTAAGTATAGCATCTTTATATGTAATATAGAAAAAACCTAAGGGTAGTCATGTCATAAACAAAGAGAGTAGTCACATGACTACTCTCTTTATGTGTGCCTGGCGACGTCCTACTCTCACAGAGGGAAACCCTCAACTACCATTGGCGCTGAAAAGCTTAACTTCCGTGTTCGGTATGGGAACGGGTGTGACCTTTTCGCTATCGCCACCAGACTTTTAATTTTGAAGGTTGTTCCTTCAAAACTAGATAAAGAGTCAAAGTCAGAAGAATGAGTATCATTTTGCATAAACGAGCTCCGGCGGCTAGTCCCTCGGGGTCATAAGCCAAAGCCTTCCAGAGGTCAGGACCTCTTACAGTCTTCGTCTTATGCCTGTCGGGACTAACCAAGCCGCCTACGCATCTTTGGTTAAGTCCTCAACCGATTAGTATCAGTCAGCTCCACACGTCACCGTGCTTCCACCTCTGACCTATCAACCTGATCATCTTTCAGGGGTTTTACTAGCTTGCGCTATGGGAAATCTCATCTTGAGGGGGGCTTCATGCTTAGATGCTTTCAGCACTTATCCCTTCCGCACATAGCTACCCAGCGATGCCTTTGGCAAGACAACTGGTACACCAGCGGTGCGTCCAT
>NZ_JBRKCV010000005.1:0-247402 GCF_052983275.1 Robertmurraya sp. GLU-23 | reverse complement strand
TCCATTTTATCTCTTCTGGATAATGAACTCTTGTTCCCATAGAAAAACACCCTCCTAAGAATCATATTGTATAAATACGATCCAGGGGGTGTTTTTTCCTTGTCTCATTTATCTGGGTCTCTCCATAGTTATCCGTGGCTTTTTTATATGCTTCGTGTATTTGTTCCAAATTTAATGGTCGCAGCATTCGGTTTTCTGGTTGATCGATTGGTCGAAATCCGAATTTTTCATACAGGCTGTGAGCATCCTTGGTGGTTAAATGAAAGGCAGCCCCCTTTAGCCTTGGCTCACTAACAATCGTTTCGATTAACCATTTGCTTAAGCCCTGGCCACGGTACTCTTTTATCACAAACACATCTGCTAAATAAGCAAATCTAACAAAATCAGTTATTACTCGAGCAAAGCCAATTTGCTTGGCTGAAGAATTTTCTTCTGGATTCCCATCAAACAGTCCAAAACATAAACTAGAGTTCTCTATGGACGTTACTATTAAATCCCGGGTCATTCCCTTTCCCCAATAGGATTCGTGACAGATAAATTGTTCAATAACATCAAGATTTAAAAGTTCTTTGTCAGTTGTAATGAAAAATTGATTATATGAGTAGATTGTTTTCAAGAAGAACACTCCTTTCCCTTCTTAACTATACCGATTTTTGGAATAATTTAAAATAATTAGTTTTTTATCCAATGGAATACCGATATAATAATAGAAGAGAATTCATTGGGAGGGGAGAAGGATGAAAACGAATACTGAGTCTAATATAGTGTTAGTAAAGGTGAATGGCCGAGTGGCAACGATACAATTGAATCGACCAGAGAGCCTAAATTCATTAAATTTGGAGCTAATCAAGGGATTGACGACAAAATTAAAGGAAATAAGTATTAAAGATGAAATTGATGTTGTGGTATTAACTGGAAACGAACGCGCTTTTTCTTCTGGTGGCGATATAAAAATGATGCTACAGGAGACGAATGAAAGCGATTTCTACAGTGTGATGGACAGCATTAACGAATTGGTTATGACTCTTTATTCGTTACCACAGCTTACTATTAGTGCTATATCAGGATCTGCCGCTGGTCTAGGTCTAAGTCTCGCTTTAGCGACAGACTATATTCTAGCTGATCAAAAAAGCAAGCTTGCTATGAATTTCATTGGAATTGGTCTCGTACCTGATGGTGGAGCTCACTTCTTCCTTGAGAAAAAGTTGGGTGAGGATCAAGCAAAACAACTTATTTGGGAAGGGAAAGTAATGACTGCAAATGAGGCATTTCAAAAAGGCCTCATTCATGAGGTAGCTCCTAATTATTTAGATGCATTGAATCAGAAGCTGGAGGAGTGTTTAAAGAAACCACTTCAAGCGATGATTAAAACAAAGAAAATATTGGTTGAAAAGAACCGTCCACAATTATTAAAAATACTTGAGCTTGAAAAATATGCACAACATAAAATGAGACAAACGGAGGACCACAAAGAGGGAATTCGTGCCTTTATAGAAAAGCGAAAACCTCAGTTTAAAGGGAAGTAAAGGAAACTCAGCCAATAGTTATTGGCTGAGTTTCTTAGGCTTTAAAAAGGATTAGATTTCCATCAGGAGATACAAGACGATATGTTTTTTTGTTTAGCTCTTTGTCTTTTAAGAGCACTTCAGCCTTATTCTTTGCTTCCATATCATTCTTCGCATCAATTGTTTCATCTATGATTTTTTCTCCAGTAGCTTCAAAGCAAGTTAATTTGTAGATCTTCATCCGTTTTTCCCCTTCGTAATAACTTCCTAGTTTTATTTTCACATAGGTGAGGAGGTTCTTGCAAAATAGAAATTACAAAAATATGTAACTTTTTCTATTCTAAAACGTACTACCTTATGGAAGAGGAGGGAAGGACATGGTTTTAAAAATTGAAAATATAACGAAGCGTTTTGGAACGTTTACGGCAGTGAATGATCTTTCATTAACTATACCGGAGCGAGAGATGTTTGGTTTTCTTGGGGCAAATGGAGCAGGGAAAACAACAACTTTTCGGATGATTCTAGGCTTAATGGATAGTAGTGAAGGTCAAATCACATGGAATGGTAAACCCATTAATTATTCAACGAGCAGATATATTGGCTACTTACCAGAAGAACGTGGACTGTACCCTAAATTAAAGGTAAAAGAACAAATTGTATACTTAGCAAGGTTAAGAGGAATGGAGAAGGGTGAAGCACAAACGGAATTAGACAAATGGCTCGACCGATTTAAAGTTCCTGAATATGCAAACAAAAAGGTTGAAGAGCTTTCTAAGGGAAATCAGCAAAAAATTCAGTTTATCGCAGCGGTTCTACACAAGCCAGAACTGCTAATTCTGGATGAACCTTTTAGTGGACTTGACCCTGTAAATGTCGAGTTGTTAAAAGAGGCCGTACTGGACTTAAAGAAAAACGGATCAACGATTGTTTTTTCAAGTCATCGCATGGAGCATGTAGAAGAAATGTGTGAACATTTATGTATCATGCATAAAGGAAGTCCTGTTGTACATGGATCTCTTAGGGATATAAAGAAAAGTTTTGGTAAGAAAAATGTTGTGATTCATGCTGATTTTTCACTTGACTATTTAAAAGGATTTCCTGGAGTGTTAAAGTACAAAAAGACTGCTGAAGGAATTCATCTTCAAATAACGGGTGAAGAAGTGGCGGAGAAGCTACTTAAGGAAATTGTACCTTATGGGTTTATCCGAAAATTTGCCCTTGAGGAGCCAAGCTTAAATGATATTTTTATCGAGAAGGTAGGTGCCTCGTATGAATAAGTTTTGGATTATCCTGGCTCATACTTACATGAGTAAAGTGAAATCAAAATCATTTATCATTACAACAGCTGTTACCTTATTGCTAATTGTGGGACTTACGAATCTCTCAAACGTGATGGAGTATTTTAATAAAGGAGAATCTGGAGAGGAAATTGCAGTAATTGATGAGAGTGGAGCACTCTTTTCTCCATTAAAGCAGCAAGTCGAAGCAGTCAATGAAGATATTACACTAACCCAATTTACTGGGGATGAGGAAGCGGCAAAGGAAGCGATTCGAGAAGGTGAATTTGATGGACTACTTCTTGTAGGTTTAAACAACGTGAACTTACCTGAGGCAACCTATCATGCCATGACCATTGCGGATACAAGCATTGCAAATGAGATAAAAAATAGCCTTCAGCAATTGAAAACACAGTTAGCTGCCACACAGATGGAACTCTCCACAGAGGAGCTAGCAAAACTGTATGAACCAGTTGACTTTGAGCAACTGGCCCTAGAAGAAAACGCAAAAACGGAGGAAGAACTAAACCAAGCTAGAGGACTTGTTTATGTACTTTTATTTGTCATCTATTTCTCTGTGATTCTATACGCAAACATGATTGCAATGGAAGTTGCGACGGAAAAATCTTCTCGTGTAATGGAAATACTTATTTCAAGTGTCTCCCCAATTAAGCAGATGTTTGCAAAGATTCTTGGTATTGGTTTGGTAAGTATTACACAAATGGCTGCTTTACTTGTTGTAGGTTATGTTTCCATGAAGCAGAATCTCGATACGATGCAAGGGGGATTTTTTAGCTATCTTGGTTTTGGAGATTTACCGTTAGCTACCCTTATATATGCTGTTGTTTTCTTTATTTTAGGATACTTCCTTTATTCCACTCTAGCTGCCTTTCTTGGGTCACTTGTTAGTAGAATAGAAGACATTCAGCAGATGATTACACCAATGACGATGTTAATTGTTGCTGGTTTTATGATCGCTATGTTTGGATTAGGTCAACCAGAAACACCTTTCATCACGATCTCTTCATATATACCGTTCTTTGCTCCCATGCTAATGTTTATGAGGGTCGGTATGTTATCGTTACCTGTTTGGGAGCCAATACTAGCGATTGCGATTCTAATCGTCACTATTATTCTTCTAGCAATCTTCGGCGCAAGAGTATATAGAGGTGGCGTACTCATGTATGGACGATCAACTTCTTTCAAAGACATTAAAAAAGCCCTCCAACTTACAAAGAATGAATAAGCAAGCTTCGATTTTGAAGCTTGTTTTTTTATTTAGTAAAGGTATTGAACTTTGAAAATTGTCCAGCTCCAGCACCCAGCAACTAGTGTACTTCGAGCTTCTCCCTACGATAAGTCAACATCGAAGCTCTTACGTTCTTCGTGTTTCCTTTATCTCAGTCGAAGCTCTCCAGTCCATACGTTGCTAAATGGGCGCCTCCACTTTTCGCTAGAACGTGCATTCGTATTTTTAAGATGCTAAAATATAGAAAAATAGAAAAATAAATGAGGAACGATTATGAAGCGAGTAAAATTTATTCATGCTGCTGATTTGCATTTAGATAGTCCGATGGTGGGTCTGAAGTCTTTACCAGCATCCATTTTCTCACGCCTAAAGGAAAGTACGTTTGTCGCGCTTGAAAAAATCGTGAATAAGGCGATTGAGGAAAAGGTCGATTTTGTTATTTTAGCTGGCGACCTATTTGATAGTGAGGATAGAAGTATTAAAGCCCAAACAAGACTGCGTAATGAAATGAAGCGGCTTCAAACGCATGGAATACCTGTCTTTGCTATTCATGGAAACCATGATCACCTTGATGGGAGTTGGGCTCATCTTGATATGCCTGAGAACGTACATATATTTTCCGCTGATGTAGAAAGAAAGGTATATAAAACGGCCACAGGAAGCCATATTCACTTATACGGTTTTAGTTACCCTAACCGGCATGTTTTTGAAAGAAAAATAGTAGATTATCGAAAAGTGGGCGAGGCGGATTTTCATATTGGGATACTACACGGAAACATCGAAGGAAACCATGACCATGGAAATTATGCGCCCTTTTCATTAAAGGAATTATTAGACAAGGATTTTGATTATTGGGCTCTTGGACATATTCATAAGCGCACGATCCTCTCACAAGATCCTCCGGTCATTTATCCGGGCAATACGCAAGGGAGAAATAGAAAGGAAACAGGGATAAAAGGAGTTTATCTGATTGTGTTAGAGGAAGGGAAGAAAAGTGTTGAATTCTTTCCTACCTCAGATTGTATATGGATAGAAAAGGAAATCAATGTAAGTGAAGTAAATGGGTTTAAACAACTTTACTTAACTTGTAAAAGCGTGATTGATGCTGAAAGGGAAAATAAGATAGGAATTCTGCTTAAACTCCATCTAACCAAGCTTTTAAAGGAAAATAATCCAAGTGAAAGAGACATTTTAAATGATCTATTGGAAGCTCTTCAAGAAGATGAAAGAGAAGAAGCTTCCTTTGTTTGGCCATATGCTGTAACTGCTGAAGAACAGTGCATCTGGGATCGGGAGACATTGGCAAACGAAACTGATTTTTATGGGGAGTTATTTCGCCTTTCAGATGAAATAGGGGAACTTGAAAGAGGGCTAGACTTACTATATCAGCATCCACAGGCAAGGAAATTTTTGAACCCACTAACCGATGAGGATAAAAAAGAAATGATACGATATGCGGAGAGTTTTCTAGTGGAACAATTGTTAAAGGAATAGGAGGTGAATGGCATGATAATTAAAGAAATACAAATTTATGGTTATGGTAAATTAGAAAATGTTACGATTTCGAATCTAGATTCCTTTTCTGTTTTTTATGGAGAAAACGAAGCGGGCAAATCAACAATCATGTCTTTTATTCATAGTATGTTGTTTGGTTTTCCGACAAAAGTCCAGGTAGAGCAGAGGTATGAGCCGAAATCAGGTATCAGGTATGGTGGGAAGCTCCTTCTTGAAACAAGTGAAAAAGGACGGATCGTTATTGAACGAACGAAAGGTAAAGCCACAGGTGATGTTACTGTTACTTTAGAGGACGGTACAAGGGGAGGAGAGGATCTCCTTAAAGAGCTGTTAACCCGTATGGATAAACCTCTTTACCAATCTATCTTTTCATTTAATCTGCAGGGGCTTCAAAATATACATCAACTGAAAAAAGAGGATTTGGGCAGGTTTTTATTTTCTACGGGTGCTGTCGGTACAGACCGTTTGGTTTCGATAAACTCGACCCTTCAGAAAGAGTTGGATGAAAAGTTTAAACCAAGTGGAAAAAAACCTGTGATTAATGAAAAATTAAAAGAGCTAAAGGAAGTTTATGGGCAGTTAAAGAGTTCAGAAAATAAAAATGAAGGCTATTGGCAGTTGGTACGGCAACGCGATGAGCTAGCGGAGGAAATCTCCCAACTTGCTCAAATAGAAGAAGACTTACTGCAAGAGCTACACCAGCTACAAGAATGGAAAAAGCTTGAACCAGTTGTACAAGAGCTTGAATATGTAAAAGAGAAAATAAAGGAAAAACCGCCTACTAAGTTTCCTGTAGATGGAATAAAAAGACTAGATCAAATCATTCAATGGATGAAGCCGTTGGAAGCTCAAAAAGCAAGGTTAGACAGGAAAATTCTAGAGCTTAATGAGGAGATAAGTAATTATCAACCAAATCTTGAAGTTTTAGGAAAGGAAGTAGACATTCAAGAAGCGTTGGGCAGACTTCCTTTACTAGAAACGCTCAGTGAGGAAGAAAAAAGTTTGCGCATTCAGCTAGAAAATCTACAGAGACAGAAAAGAGAGATGTTGGACAAATTACATATTCCTCTAAACGATGATACACTCTTGAATATTGATACGAGTATGTTTATGAAGGAACGTGTGAACGTAGCATATAAAAAACAATGGAAGCTCAATGAAAAGAAAGAAGAACTTGATGCGTTATTTGAGCAAGAAAAATTGAACTTAGAGTTACTTGAGAAAAGAATAGCATCTTGTAAGAGTGAGGTACTTTCGGAAAAGGAATTTCGTGAGCTTGAGGAAAAGGTAAAGCACTCAAGTCCATCTAGCTTGAAAAGTGAGCTATTACAAGTGAAACAAACAATCAATATGTTAATGGGATATGAAGAAGAGGCAAACAAGGAATCGAAGAATCGTTTCTTTCAATTACTGACATTTACATTCGTATGTATATTCCTTGGTGTGTTTGGTGTTCTGAAATCAGAATCCTTATTCATTCTTATTAGTATTGGTCTTTTTCTTATTGTGTTGTTTTCTTCACTTTTCACGAAAACGAAGAAAACAAAGAAAAATGTTCGAACGCAATTAGAAGAATTAATAAAAAAGGAAAAAGAACTAGATGTACAGATACAAGCATTAAATCATGAGAAATTTCTCGAGAATAGCGGTTGGTTGGAAAAGGAGAAACAAAAAGCGGAAGAGTTCAAAATTCTTAACGTTAAATGGGAGCAACAAAATAAACATTATGAACGAATTATTTCAGAGTTTGAAAAATGGGAAACTGAATCTGCTGAAATGGAATCAGAACGGAAATCTATAGCCCAAAAGCTATGTTTATCAGAAGAAATTACAAAGTCCTATTTGGTAGACGCGTTTGACCTCTTAGAACGTCTCAAGAGTATGATCCACGAGCAAAATGCTCTTCAATTACAATTGGATAAAAAGATGGACACCATTCAAAGGATTTCAAATCGTATTGAAGAGCTCGGGAGCTTATTTATTGTGAAACATCCACCCGTGCCACAACTAGCAATGGAACTAAGGGATCGATTAAAAGAAGAACAGCAAAGGTATATAATATTCAGTCGAAAAAACGAGAAACTCGAAGAAAGTATAGAGGAGCTGGAGAGGGTCCAAAGTGAGCTGCATCAGTATGTTACTGAAATGAAAGAATTATTTGTTTTAGCTGATGTAAACAATGAAGAAGAGTACCGTAGAGCAGGGCTTGAAAAGGACAAACTAACTGAGGGGAAAAATAAAGTAGAAGAACTACAAAAGCGAATCGCTTTTTCATCATTAACAAAGGAAGTAATCGGAAAATTAATCAAGATTACTGATATCGAACAAGCCATAATAGATAAGAGTACGGACATTGAGCAGAATCATAAAAGACGTGAGGAAGCTCTAAAAACTCTTTCTGAAACAAAATACCAAATTTCTATTCTAGAAGAAGGAGGAAGATATTCAGAACTCCTTCATAAGTATACGCAATTGAAAGCAGAGTTCGAGGAAGAAGCAAAGGACTGGGCACGCATTGCTCTAGCTAAAGAGCTTTTGAACAAAACCATGAAGGTGTTTAATGAAGAAAAGCTTCCGGCCGTTTTAGGAAAAGCCGAGGAATACTTATCATTTTTAACGAATGGCAACTATCAGCGCATCGTTCCAAAAGAGACTGAAAGTGGGTTTCATATTCATCGCAAAGATTATTCTGTATTCGAAGCTAATGAACTAAGTCAAGCGACCATGGAGCAGGTGTATGTTGCGATAAGACTTGCTCTTGTGACAACCATTTATAAAAAAAGACCCTTCCCTATTATGATTGATGATAGCTTTGTAAACTTTGATCATGTTCGTACGATTCGTGTTCTTCAATTATTAAAGGAAATAACGAATAACCAAGTTTTATTCTTCACTTGTCACCGTCATTTACTGAAGGATTTACAAGATAGCCATATCATCCGTCTCGAAGAAAATCCCGTTCCTCAATTGAAGTGAGGACGGGATTTCTTTTACAGCCAAAGAATTACCATCATCACCGTCTATGAATATTGACTTCTAAAATGATTAAATATGCTATACTAGAATCATAGAAAGGGGCGTATTTGATGTCAAAAGGTATCCTTGATTATGAAGTAGGAGAAGCTATTGAACAGTTTCTACTAATAAAAAATTCTGTAAAAGGGATCGCTAGCAATGGAAAGCCCTTTTTAACGATTATTTTCCAAGATCAAAGTGGTGAAATAGAAGCGAAACTTTGGGATGCATCTGATGAAGATGAGAAAACATATGCAGCACAAAAAATCGTGAGAATCGTTGGGGAAATACAGAACTACCGTGGACGAAATCAATTAAAGCTTAGACAAATCCGGCCTGCAGCTCCCACAGATTCTGTGAAGTTAGCTGACTTCCTGGAAACAGCACCAGTAAGTAAGGATGAAATGTCTAGTAAAATTACACAATATATTTTTGAAATGAAAAACCCTAATATCCAGAGAATTACAAGGCATTTATTAAAGAAACATTTAAATGAGTTTTTAGAGTATCCTGCTGCAACAAAAAACCACCATGAGTTTGTGTCTGGCTTAGCTTATCATGTGGTTAGTATGCTTGACTTAGCTAAGGCAATAGCTGAGCTTTATCCTAGTTTGGATAAAGATTTATTATATGCTGGAATCATTCTCCATGACCTGGGTAAAGTAACGGAACTATCTGGACCTATTTCGACCTCATATACCGTCGAAGGAAATCTTTTAGGTCATATATCTATTATGGTGAACGAAATTGGTAAAGCAGCAGATGAGCTTCATATTACTGGTGAAGAAGTTGTTATTCTTCAGCATCTTGTATTGAGTCATCATGGGAAGGCTGAGTGGGGGAGTCCAAAACCACCATTAATTAAAGAAGCTGAAATTCTTCATTATATTGATAATTTAGATGCAAAAATGAATATGCTAGACCGAGCATTAGAGAGAGTGAAACCTGGTGAGTTTACTGAGAGAATTTTCCCTCTAGAGCAAAGGTCATTTTATAAGCCAACATTTCATAAATAATACCTTACAAAAAATGCTCCCAATGGGCATTTTTTTGTTTTTTAACTCATATGGTTTATAAAGACTTGGACAACCATATGAGTTAAAGGAGGACGTTCTATGATACCGATTTGGATTTACTTTGTAGTTGCTGGTATTTTTATAAGTGCAATGATGGCACTTCGTACAGGGAGGAAAGAGAGAGAGGAAGAAATGCAAAGTATTGAACGAGAAGGAGAAATATATATGAAGAGGGTTGAGAGAGCCAGAGAGGGCCGATCAGCTCAATAAAAAGGGTTCCAGATAACTCTGGAACCCTTTTGCTTATAAGGCTAATATTAGCCTTGCGTTGTTGTTTCTTCACTGTCTAATGCTTTTTCTAAATCTTTATCTTGAATTTCTACTTTTGCATCCTTAAGTTCACGTTCCATTGCTTCAGTAATCGATGCTTCGTCTAGCTTGGACACTTTTACTTGATGTTCAATTTCAGCTTTCATATCTTCATATGATTGCTTTTCTTTCTTCTCAGTAACCTGGATAATATGGTAGCCATGTTCTGTTTTTACAGGATCACTAATTTTGTTGACTTCAAGTGTATAGGCAGCCTCTTCAAACTCAGCAACCATTTGTCCAGCTCCGAACCAGCCAAGGTCTCCACCGTTTGCTGCAGAAGCTGTATCTGTTGAGAATTCTTTTGCTACATCTTCAAATTTTTCTCCAGCATCAAGCTTAGCTTTTACTTCTTTTGCTTTAGCCTCATCTTCAACTAAGATGTGACGAGCTTTGATTTGTGGCTTATAGTTTTCGTAGTATTCCTTCATTTCTTCCTCTGTTGCCTCAATATCCTTTACAGCAGCTTTCTCTTGTAGCATACCAATTCTAAACGTTTCACGAAGGTCTTCTTCGCTATCGTATCCATATTGAGCTAAAGCAACTTCAAAATTGTCCCCTAGTTGTTCCTTTAATTCAGCGATTTTTTCATCTAACTCTTTATCGCTTACTTCATAGTTGTCAGAAAGAACTTTTTCATAAACAAGCTCACGTAAAGTAGCTTCCCCGTATTTTTCCTTCATTGCCTCGTAAAGCTCGTCCTTCGTAATATCCCCTGCAGATGTTTCAACAACCGCTGCAGAATCATTGGCATTGTTACATGCAGTTAACGTAACGATGCCAGCAATGACTGATAGGGATAACATCCATTTTTTCATCTTGAACACTCCTACAAAATTATTTCGTATCATTCGGTCACAAACATTACTATACCATACCTGATGGGAAGAGCAAAAAAAAAATCTGTTCCACAATGGTAAATCTTCAAAAATAAGTAAATAGCCCATCCCATTATGGGATGGGTTACATAATATAAAGGGAACTAACAATAGTTCAACCAAAAAATCAGGCAATCCTTCATGTTTATCGGAATGCCACCATTAAAATTAGAGAGAAAGGGAGGTTTTAATGATGGGACACAATGGCTTTGCGCTACTTGTTGTATTATTCATCTTATTAATTATTGTGGGGGCAGCTTATTGTTAAGCTCCATGTGAAATAACACGAATCCTTTTAACGGATGTAGCTGTACTTGAATAGGATATATTAACTTTCCTTGAGAGGAGGTGTTAGAATGGGTCACTCATATGGTGGAGGCTTCGCGCTAATTGTAGTATTGTTCATCCTTTTAATCATCGTTGGTGCTGCTTGGCTATAAGCGAATAAATGATTAAAGAAAAAGAGCGGTGGATGAATGTCCACCGCTCCTTATTGTTCTATGTAAATAGGATTTCTACATAGGAAGATATCAGAAGAATCGTTATTAATATATTAATTGTCCTAAATATTTGTGGCTGTCGTTCTTCAGGAATCTCTTTCTGTAAGCAGAGAGAGTTTGTAAGTTTGTTAATTTGAAATAAAATAAAAACCGCAAGTACTATAAAAAGAAAAATCATCGATAAATCCCTCCTATGGGAAGGTGTTTTCTTGTATTGTATCATAATCAATTTTTAAGTTAAAAGAAAAATTGTTTTAGCACTATTAGAGAAAGAGGACATCAGTAAGATGTCCCTTCCTTATTGATAATTAAAATTTCATAACCATCTTCGTTTTCTTCAATAAATGCGTTCTTAGGAGCGGTAATTACATCTTTCCCGCAAATAAGATCAGAAACAGACATGCCAATATGGTAAGCTATTAAAATCGTAAAATAGTGTGCGTAATGCGGAAATAGGAAACAAGCTGCCAACAATACTGAATTAATAATGACAAATGGCGATAGTAGAGCGATTAAAAACTGATATTTTTTAATAGGTTCAGTAATTTGAATTTTAATTGTTGGAATAAAACCAAATTTTAAATCTACCGTTTTTCTTACCTTCTCATTCAAATGAGCAATTGGTAAAAAATGTAGAAGTTTATGAGCCGGATACAGTAAAATTAATGCTAAAATAAAATAAATAAAATGGTTGTCATAAAAGGTTGTTGCAACAAATAAGTATGTTGCCGGAATATAAAGTAGAATAAAAGTAAATAACATAGTTAAGGCAGACAGTATAAAAAGTCGCTGTGATCCATATTGTCTCGTAAAGTTTATTGTTTTCCAGCAATTCAAGAGAATCAGCCTCCAAATGGAGATATAAGTATTTTGTAAGCTTCATATGTTCCACTTACTTTAGATACTTTACGATGAACAGATGAAAAAATCAATAGGAAAACAGCAAACATTTTTCGATAAATTTTTTGTCATATCATTTTACATTTTATACAATAGAATTTATGAAGAATAGAAAAGAGGTAGAAGGATGTTTGACGAGGAATTATTAGAAAGAATAAAGCGCTTAGAGTACCATCAATCCTTGCTTTTAAAGATGATTGGTAGCAATATAGCCAAATTTGATATGTTAGTAATTGAAAAAGGTTTATCGGAAAGTGATGTACAGGTATTTTGTACGAATTGTGAACGGTTGAGCATAGAATTGGAAGAACAGAAAGCGGAAGGCTTTGTCTATTTTCATCCGCTTTTTAAAAAGTTTAAAGAAGAATTACACCCACACTTCCAAGTAGAAGAAGTAATTCATGCATGTATCCTTCAAAGACTGTTTCTACCACTAATGGGTGAGCTTAAAAGGTACTTATGATTATACATACTCAGACGATGATTTTTTCTTTGTAAGCTTTCCTTCTTTTTCTTCAAAATCCTGTTCAATGTTTCTAAATGATGTTTCGAAAATCTCCATAAAGTCGTCCCCGTAAATATTTCGGACAATGGCCATTACTTCAATAATATCTGGAAACTTGCCGTACAGTTCCTTTAATGGCAAAGCACCTGAGAAAGCTGCATTTCCTGATGGCTCATAGTGTTCCATTAAGTCTAGAAGTATGCTTTCTCCTTTTTCCGTAATTTGCACATACGTGTTTCGCTTATCATTTTCCTTTTTAGAGAATTGTAAAAGTCCTCGTTCCTCTAGCTTCTTTGAAAAGTTAAAAGCAGTTGAAACATGCATGACCCCAAATTTCGCGACATCAGAGATGGATGCACCATTTAGATGGTAAGCAATCCATAAAATATGATGTTCATTAATGTTAAGATCATGTGGCTTAATCCACTGCTGCCAATCCTTTTCAATGGCTTTCCAGAGAGCTTTGCTTAATTGTGCAATTCTCTGACTAAATAGCATTGCTTCTTTCATTGTATAATCTTTTCCCGTCATCCCTATTAGTCACCCACTTTTTTTTGTCTATTATTTTCATTATGCCAATAAAACAAAAATTAATAAAGATGTAATTTACAAAATTTTTAGAAATTAGATAAAATTTTATTTCCAATTATGAATTATTCGATAGATTTATAAGATTTATGGTAATTAATGTAAAATATATTTCCTTTTTTTTAAAAAAATCCTTCTTTTCTTTTGAAAAAAAGGACAAACAAAAGCTTTCATTTCTATAGTAACTATTTTTTTTGTAAATCATTTTCAAGTTTTCGTAACGCTTCTTGAATCGAATCAAGCTCCATTTTTATTGCATTTTGGTTGTCGGCTGTAGACTCCTTCCACGCTTGTACACTAATTTTTATATCTTTAATCAAGCTTGAAAGGACAACTTTTCCTTCTTTAGTAACTGAAGTAATCTCCTTGCTCACATCTCGTATAGAAGTGCTTAGATTATCCAGATTTTGTCTCCAATCCTCTTCAGAACGTATTAAATTTTTTCGAAGTGCTTCGCCAGAGCGAGGAGTTGTTAGTAATGTAGCAACACCACTAGCAATTCCTCCCACTACCATTCCAAGAAGGACTTTTTTTGCATTCATACACTCACCCCTAAATATACGTTTATAGACCTTATATTAACATGATTCAACCTGGGTAAACATGTTGTGTCACATAGATTCTTATATACAAGCATATATATAAATATTTCATGAACAAGAAGGTGGTATAGGTGGTCAGCTTTTTAGTCCTAATAAGCATAATTTGTTTTGGAGCCGCAGTTTTCTTTATTTTATCGCTTATGAAACCGGGTTTTTATCCTCCAAAAAAGGTGTTAAAAAAGAGAGCAAGCACATTTTTGGGGACTGGGATCGTCCTTTTGTTAGCTGCCATTCTTCTATCTAGCATAAAATAGAAAAGAACCCTTGAAGGGTTCTTTTCTATTAACCAGAAATAACTTGCTGGTTAAGTTTTGTTCGTTTAACAATCACATAGGCAATTGGGTAAAGCACAATCATAGCAATTGTGTTAACCACAGTAGCAGGTAAGACCACACCAGCAAATAATGCTGCAAATGGACCTGGTAACCCAGCAATTACACTAGCTGAACCTAAGAATACAAGTCCAGACACAACTGTACCAACAGCAGTTAATACGCCAACACTGACCATATTGTTTCTAAATTTCTTAAGAGCTAGAAATAGACCAAAGAAAACAAAAGCAGTAATTGGCTTATCGATAATATTCGGGAATAGTCCTCCAGGAAAGCTTGTAGTTAAGCCAGAAATAATGCCTGTAACTAAAGATACAAGTAGCACATTTTTCTTTTCAGGGAAAAGCATAATTCCTAAAAACATCATCGTTAACATCATGTCAGGCTTCATTCCAAAAAGAATTGGTGGAACAACTGCATGTAATACCGCACCCATACCTACTAGTAATGATAGTGCAACAAGATTTTTCGTATTCATTTCTCATCTCTCCTCGTCTGTTCTACTCTCTTTTTCGTTCCTCCTATAGTGCACTCATTGCCTATAGCGAAAAACCTGCTCTTATTATATCACACTACTAATTATTAAAAAAGTTGACTATTATGGTAATTATTTTTGCGAAAATTTCTTCATGAACTCAGCAAGCTTTTCAACATTTTCAAGAGGAACAGCATTATAAATGGATGCACGGCATCCACCGACTGAACGGTGACCATTTAATCCAACAAAACCTTCTTCTTTTGCCTGTTGAAGAAAAGCTTTTGTTGCCTCTTCACTTTGTAAAGTGAAAGTCACATTCATCTTTGAACGGCTATTAAGGGTGGCATGACCGCTATAAAAACCTTCACTCTCATCAATGGCATCGTATAGAAGCTTAGCTTTTTGATCGTTTATTTTTTCAATTGCTGTTACACCGCCTTGATTTTCAACCCAATCAAGGACAAGTTTCAATAAATAAATAGCGATGGTAGGCGGCGTGTTATATAAGGAATTGTTCTCTGCGTAAGTTTTGTAATTAAGCATGGTTGGTAACGCATCTGTAGAGCGTTCTAACAAGCTTTTCTTCATAATTACAACAGTAACTCCAGAAGGTCCTAAATTTTTCTGTGCTCCCGCATAAATCAAATCAAACTTTTCAACTTGAAAATTTTTGCTTAAAATATCACTCGACATGTCTGCAATTAAAGGAACAGGTGAGTCTGGGAAGCTTTGCCATTGCGTACCAAAAATTGTGTTATTACTAGTAATATGAAGATAGGCAGTTTCAGCTGAAAGATCTGAAAGAGTAAACTCTGGTATCATTTTGTAATTGCTATCTTTACTTGAAGCAAGAATGCTTGTTTGTCCAACTTTTTTAGCTTCTTTTAACGCTTTTTCAGACCAAGCCCCAGAGAGGATGTAGGAAGCTGTTTGACCTTCCTGCAGTAGATTCATTGGAACCATAGAAAACTGAGTACTAGCACCACCTTGTAAGAAAAGGACTTCATAATCATCAGGAATGTTCATCAGCTTTCTAAGCTTTGAGATGGCACCATCGTGAACCTCCTCATAGGGCTTACTTCTATGGCTTAACTCCATTACCGACATACCGGTACCGTTAAAATTAAGCAAATGCTTTTGAGCTTCAATTAGAACCTCCGCTGGAAGAGCAGCTGGTCCTGCATTAAAATTAAGTGCGCGATTCATACAATACATACCTCCATTTAGATATTTACGGTTTAAAGCAGCAAAGAAAAAAGATATATTTATCCTAACAGAAAATCGTACTATGTAAAGATGAGAATTTGAACATTATGAAAATTTTAAAAAGGAATAGAAAAAGACTGTCCTAAAAGAACAGTCTTACAATTCACTGCTGATAGAATCCGCGATTTTACGAAGATCCTCTGGGGTGTAGTTGCTTTGATTTGACTTCCAAACTGCTCCAAATCCATCTCCTTCACCGTATCGAGGAATTAGATGCATATGGAAGTGGAACACTGATTGTCCAGCCTTTTCACCATTATTATTCACAAGATTTAGACCAACCGGGTGATAGGCATCTTTAATGGCATTGGCAATCTTCGGAGCCACTTTGAATAATTCGCTTGAAATTTCGGGAGTTAATTCGTATAGGTTTTCCTTATGTACCTTTGGAATGATTAATGTATGTCCCTTTGTTACTTGGCTAATATCTAAAAAGGCTACCACGTGGTCATTTTCAAATACTTTCGCAGCCGGAATATCTCCATTCACAATTTTGCAAAAAATACAATCGCTCAATATTTGTCCCTCCTAATCATATGTATGTATATTTTACCATATTATTTAAACAAATAAGAGGGCAGGATTCGCAAGGAATCCCGCCCGTTCTTGAAGGGGAAAGCTTTTTAATCGTTCTATAGCAATAAATTCTCTTTGATAAACACCTCATTTAAAAATGATTTGTCTATAGAGATTTCGATCCTTTGTTCAAGCGAACCATCCCCTTATCTTTATATGTTTTACAACTTATAAAGCATAGCAGATTGGTCTTTTGCGAACACCTCATTTATAAAAATGTGGTTAGATCAAAGCATATAGGAACGTTTAACGTATCGTGATTGATTATTATCGCCCACTGACACCTCATTTCGATGATTGAACATCTACTTGTTGTTCCCCTTCGAATATTATCATGCCCGCATTAAGAGGTTCTATACAAAAAGAAATGAAATTTTTTTATAAATGCCTATTTCTATTTTTTACAATGACATTTTGTTAAAATGATGCTAACAACTAATGGAGGAAGATAAATGACACTTTTGCAGCTTTCAAATATAACCGGTGGATATACTAGAAACCCTGTCCTAAAAGATATTTCTTTTGATGTGAAAGCGAATGAAATTGTAGGTCTTATTGGACTGAACGGGGCAGGCAAAAGCACAACCATTAAACATATTATTGGCTTGATGGAGCCACAATCGGGTGATATTACGATTAATGGAAAAGCCATACATACAAGCAAAGAGGAATATAGACGAGAATTTACGTTTGTACCTGAAACACCCATTCTTTATGATGAGTTAACATTAGATGAGCATTTACGGTTAACAGCTATGGCATACGGATTAGATGAAAAGACCTTTCAGGAGAGAAAAGAAACTTTGTTAAAGGAATTTCGAATGAGTAAGAGGCTAAAGTGGTTTCCTGCTCATTTCTCAAAAGGGATGAAACAAAAGGTAATGATCATGTGTGCTTTTTTAGTTCAGCCCTCTCTTTACATTGTGGATGAACCCTTTGTAGGACTTGATCCACTTGGCATTCAATCTTTGTTAGATCTTATGAAGAAGATGAAGGAAAGCGGAGCAGGGATATTAATGTCTACCCACATACTTGCAACGGCGGAAAGGTATTGTAATCGGTTTGTTATACTGCATGAAGGAAAGGTACGGGCGAAGGGCACGTTAGCAGAATTAAGAGAGCAATTTTCTATGCCGGATGCTACACTTGATGATCTTTATATTCAACTCACAAAGGAAGAAGACTATGTTTGATGCACAGAAGCTGTGGAGGGAGCGACTCGGAACAGCAAGTAAAGAAATTGGTCGTTATTCCCGATATATCTTTAACGGTCATATCGTCATTGTTCTTGTTTTTTTATTAGGAACTGCTGCTTTTTACTATCAAGAATGGGTAAAGACATTATCAGGCGATTTTCCCGTTGCCCTGTTAATGGCAATCATTTTATCCCTAGTGGTTACAATTAGCCCGATTTTTACTTTTGTGGTTGATCCTGATAAAGTGTTTCTTCTTGCCCTTGAAGAAAGACTACAATCATATTTTAATCGCAGCATTCTTTTGAGCTTTTTTATTGGCTTGTATATGTTAGTACTTTTCCTCGGTGTCTTAATGCCGATTTACGCTCAAGTAACAGGAAGTGGGTTTCATCATTTCCTCCCATTCCTTGTCGTTTTAGCTGGGCTAAAACTGTTAAATCTGTATATTAGATGGACAGTGCAATATTATGTGGAGGAGTCTACTCAAAGGCTGGATACGCTTATTCGGTTTGTGGTGAATGGAGTATTTTTATACCTTTTGTTTAATCAAGCAGCTATTTGGTTCATTGGAGTTGTCGCTTTTTTATTACTTCTTCTTTTCTTTACATACTATAATCAAACAAAGAAAAAAGGCTTAAAATGGGAGCGTCTTATTCAGCTAGAAGAAAGAAGAATGATGTCATTTTATCGCTTAGCTAATCTTTTTACAGATGTTCCTAAATTAAAGGATGAGGTAAAGAGACGCAGATGGCTGGATTGGATTCCCTCTAGTTTGCCGTATCAACAAGATGCTACATTTTTACATTTATTTGTACAAACTTTTATCCGAGGTGGAGACTATCTTGGATTATGGACACGCTTAACCGTTATTGGAGGACTTGTCCTTTATTTTGTCACTTTTGGATATGGACAAATTCTTTTTGTTGTCTTGTTTATTTACTTAACAGGTTTTCAATTGCTTCCATTGTGGAATCACCATCAAAATAAGCTATGGATACAATTATATCCAGTAAGAGAAATAACGAAAAAAGGATCTTTTCAGAAGCTGCTATTTTACGTATTAAGCATTCAATCCTTATTACTCTCCGTTCCCATTGTATTAAAGGGAGAATGGCTTGTCAGTGGGATTGCATTGATTGCTGGAATTGCATTTAGTTATTTGTTTGTTTATCAGTACAGTCATAAAAAGCTGACGTAAATTTTAAAAAGCTGGTTACACTATGACTACCCAGAGTAGAAAGGGGAGTCATGATGGAAAACACAAGTCAATTTGTTGAAAAACTGGCAGAAGATAAAAAGAAGGACCTGAAAAATAAGAAGCGTGGGGGAAATGGTCACCCAGAGAAAAGGCTTCCGAATAAGCAGCATTAGGTTGAAGAAGGCGATTGCCTTCTTCTTTTTTTGAAACAAAAATCTTGTTTTAAACGTATAAAAGAATGGAGGGGAAATTTTAATGAACGAATACGAATTAAAGGCATATCATGAAATTGTTTTATGGAAACGGAAATTATTAAAAAAATCACCATTCCTTCAGCGAGTTTCTAAAAAAGCACAAGGAAAAATAAATGAATTAATCCCTGCAAAGGCGCATCAAATCATTACTGATAGTATTAAACAAATGGTTAAAGCTCTACTAGTAGGATCGTATGTCACTACAAAGAAAGAGAATAGGATAGGTTCATCTTTAATGGAAAAAGATAAAATAGCTGCTGAAAAACTTTCCTTTTACCGTAAAACAGCAACACTAGAGGGAGCGGGAACAGGGGCGGGAGGTATATTTTTAGGCTTAGCTGATTTTCCGCTACTACTGTCCATTAAAATGAAGTACTTAAGTGAAACAGCTACTATATACGGTTTTAATCCCGAAAAGCTTGAGGAACGAATATTTATTTTACATGTGTTCTCACTCGCCTTCTCAAGTGATGAAAAAAGGCTGGAAACATTAGAGGTGATTGAAAATTGGGAGGAGAGAAAGCAAAATTATGAAGATATGGATTGGCAATCCTTCCAACAAGAGTACCGGGACCATATTGATTTTATTAAGATGCTTCAGCTAGTCCCAGGGATTGGAGCCGTCGTAGGAGCATATGCGAACTATAATCTTCTAGACTCTTTAGGGGAAGTGGCGATGAACTGTTATCGACTGCGTTTACTTAAAATGGCCCCACTGCCTGAGTAGTAGGGCATTTTTTTTTTGCTTGAGACAATAAGGCTTGATCAAAAGTGAGGGGGATTTGGACAGGAAAGGCCAGGAAAAAGGTGAGTCAGTCCGAAACAGGGGTTTATTTAGACAGAATTAGGTTCAAAATGCTTTTCGTTGTCTTAAACACAGGCTACTTTAAAAGGAAAAAGCTTGGAGGTTATCTCCAAGCTTTATTTATAGTTAATGGCAGCTGACCCAAGCGTTTTAGCAGCTACGAGTAGTGCTTGTTCATCAATGTCAAATTTCGGATGATGATGTGGGTAAGCAATCTCCACACCAACAGGCTTAGCCCCCGTAAAGAAGAAGGTGCCTTTCACATGCTGGAGATAATAAGCGAAATCTTCTCCACCCATTTGGAGCTCTGCCTCTTCTACCACTTTGATGTCTTCCATATCCTTTGCTAGTTGAACTAGATACTCCGTTTCTTCATTATGGTTAACAACTGCCGGATAACCTTTTATATACTCATACGAATAGGAGCAGTCGGAGGCAATGCAAGTCCCTTTTACAATGCGTTCGATTTCGTCAGCGATAAAGTCACGAAGGTCTTCGTTAAATGTGCGGACGGTTCCGATTAATCTTGCTTTATCCGCAATTACGTTAAATGCATTGTCTGCGACAAAGGATCCAACGGTAACGACCGCCGACTCTACTGGACTAACACGTCTACTTACGATCTGTTGTAAATTGGATACAAGTTGAGCGCCAACAACAATGGAATCCTTTGTTTTATGTGGCTGTGCTCCGTGTCCCCCTTTGCCTTGGACGGTAATCACAAATCGATCTGCTGCTGCCATAATAGGACCTGTTCGGTATTGGATTTTTCCTGTAGGCTCGCTTGCCCATAAATGCGTACCAAATATAACGTCTACACCTTCAAGACAACCCGCTTCAATCATGGAAGCCGCGCCTCCTGGAGCGTACTCTTCTGCATGTTGATGAATCATAATATATGTACCGTGAAGATCGTCTTTTAATTCATGGAGTACTTTAGCTAGGACAAGTAGGGAGGCTGTATGACCATCGTGCCCACAAGCATGCATAACACCTGGAACAGTTGATTTGTAAGGGACATCCTTTTCATCCTGAATAGGAAGTGCATCAAAGTCTGCACGTAAGGCGATTGTTTTTCCAGGATAGTTTCCTTGTATCTTTGCTACTACTCCATTGCCACCGACACCTCTTTGAACTTCCACGCCGAGTTTTTCGTAATAAGATGCGATAAAGTTAGCCGTGTTCACTTCCTGAAAAGAAAGCTCTGGATGTTGATGTAAGTATCTTCGAATTTCAACCATTTCAGGATAATAATCTTCTAGCTTCGTAAACAGTGTCGTAAGCAAATTAATCCCCACTCCTTTTACTAATTTCAGATAATTATAACATTTTTTTTGCTGGAAAAATGGTGAAAGTTTGCTAGAATGTTGAATGAATTGTAAAAAAGGGGATTTGATGACAGGTATGAATTTTATTTATTCTAAAAGGGCTCATGCAATTTCAGTATTATCATTGGTATTATCTATTTATTTCTTTGCTGTTGCTAGTGGTGAGGGAGGATCTTCTTTTGATACGTGGAGTCAACAGGTCATTAGTAATTTGTTTGGAACATCTTCACATACTTTTTTCGAAATAATATCTGAATTTGCCTCAAAGCAAGGGATTGGTATCGTTGCAATACTATTTATCAGCTGGTTATGGTGGAAGAAAAAAGATTATACAGCTATGGCTGTATTCGTTTTAGCCATTGCATCAGGAAATATGGTTAATAAGTATATAAAGGATTTTGTTGGAAGAGAAAGGCCATCCACTGCACCAGCTGAGGATTTGTTAAGTCTAAGCTTCCCAAGTGGTCATGCCATGGTAGGGATTATTCTATATCTGCTGATCGTGTATTTTCTTGTTAATCATTTGAATAAGAAGTCTACTCAAATCATGTTTGGAACAATTATTGGTGTATTGGTGCTTTTAGTAGGGATAAGTAGAAATGTTCTTCTAGCTCATTATCCTTCAGATGTATTTGGGGGATTTGCGTTAGGATATCTTTGGACATATGTATGGATTATTATTTATGAAATGATAGGGAAAAAACGAAAGACTACCTACAGGTAGTCTTTCGTTCCAGACTGTAGACAAACTCGAGGGATTTCGAGTTTGCCTATGGTCTTTTTTATTTTAAAATATAGATAGGATTCAGTGTGGTTAGATTTCCACTCCGGGTGGCGCTTTCCGCGGGCGGGGCCGAGCCGCTTCCCTCGCTACGCTCAGTCCAGGGTCTCGACTGTCCCGCTTTTCCCGCAGGAGTCGCCACCCTCCGTTCCAATCAATTTATTACACTTAATCAACCATTTTTATCTAGAGGTGACCAACCATGATGACTAAAAATCAGTTTAATGAACGAGAACAATTAGAAATGCTAGCGATTGATCAATTAGTTCCACAAGATCATTTAGTTCGCAAGCTAGAGTCAGCTATTGATTTCTCATTCATCTATCCGTTGGTGAAAGACCTTTATTTGGAAGTAGGACGTCCAAGTATTGATCCAGTCGTTTTATTTAAAATGGTGTTTATACAATACATATTTGGGATTCGTTCCATGCGCCAAACCATAAAAGAGATTGAAACTAATGTAGCTTATCGGTGGTTTTTAGGATTCGGCTTCTATACAGAAGTACCTCACTTCTCTACCTTCGGTAAAAATTATAAGCGTCGTTATCATAAATCCAGTGTGTTCGAAGACATCTTCTACCATATTTTGAAGGAGATTATGGATAAAGGTCTATTGTCTGCTGACCATGTATTTGTAGACTCTACACATGTAAAAGCGAGTGCCAATAAACGCAAATATGATAAGAAAGTTGTACGTAAAGAAACTCGAGCTTATGAAGAGAAGCTCCAATTGGAACTCAATCTAGATCGAGAGGAACATGGTAAAAAACCCTTCCCTCCTGATAAGTTTGAGAAAGAAGAATGGAAAGAAATTAAGGAAAGTACGACTGACCCAGAAAGTGGCTACTATGTAAAGGATGAACGGACCAAGCAGTTTGCGTATTCGTTCCATACAGCCACAGAGGAAAAAGGATTTGTGTTAGGTACAATTGTAACTCCAGGAAATGTTCATGACAGTCATTTGTTACAGCCACTAATTGAAAAAATTATCGAAAAAGTAAAGAAGCCACTGGCTGTCGCAGCGGATGCGGCTTACAAAACACCGGCCATTACTAACTTTTTATTTGAAAATCAAATGTTACCTGTCCTTCCTTACACACGCCCAAAAACAAAAGATGGTTTTTTCAAAAAGCATGATTATGTGTACGACGAGTATTATGATTGCTATCTATGCCCGCAAGGGCAACAACTAAAGTACACGACTACCACGAAGGAAGGGTATCAACAATATAAATCGAATCCGGCTATATGTGTAGAATGTCCGTTTTTATCTCAGTGTACAGAAAGTAAGAACCATCAAAAGCTCATTCAGCGTCATATTTGGGAGGCTTACATAGAAGAGGCAGAACATCTACGTCACACTTATACAATGAAACAAATATATGCAAGACGTAAAGAGACGATTGAACGTGTCTTTGCTGATGCGAAGGAAAAGCATGGTATGCGTTGGACAACCCTACGAGGGATTAAAAAATTGTCCATGCAGGCGATGCTTACTTTTGCTGCCATGAATTTGAAGAAACTGGCTACTTGGACTTGGCAAGGTGCTTGACGATGACTCTAAAATTTTATTTCATAGGTTTTGAGTCAAAGTTTTAAGAGTAAACCTGCTGATTGGAGCGGAGGGTGCTTGACTCCTGGGGGATCAGCGGGACAGGTGAGACCCCACAGGAGCGTCAGCGACGAGGAGGCTCACCGCCCGCCCCCCCGGAAAGCAAGCACCCGGAGCGGAAATCAGCCTTTTTCCCACAATTCCCAATCAAATAAATGACAAAAGATAGCGAGAAGAACTTCTCACTACCTTTTGTCGACAATCTGAAACGAAAGACTACCTACAGGTAGTCTTTCGTTCGTTAAATAGATAAAAACTTCACACAAACAGCATAAGGAACGGTAATGTCAGATTGAAGCAGACTTAGTTTACCAGTTTCTTTGTCTCTAGCAAAAAGGACAAGGTTGCCTGACTCTTGATTAGATGCAACAATATACGATTCTGTAGGGTCTAGTGCAAAGTCACGTGGCCAATCACCTTCTGTTGGTGTATGTTCTAAAAATGAAAGGGAGCCATTTTCGTCTGCAACAAAGCTCGCAATACTATTATGTCCTCGATTTCCAGCGTACACAAATCGCCCATCAGAGCTGATGTGAATCGCGCTTCCTTGATTGTTTTCGGTAAAACTTGAAGGAAGTGTAGAGATGGCTTGTATTTGTTTTAAGCTACCGTTAGATGAATCGTATTGAAGGACAAGTACTTCTCCACTAAATTCTGTCATCACATAAGCGAGTGGTTTTGTTGGATGAAACACAATATGTCTTGGACCACTTCCAGGTTTCACAGAAAGTTCATAAACTAGAGATAATTGATCTTCTTTCAGTTCATATGTAAAGATCTTATCAATTCCAAGTTCAACTGCCACCACGTATTTTCCATCAGGAGTTAGGCCAGAGTAGTGTGTATGGGCCTTTTCCTGTCTAGGATCTGGACCGCTTCCAGTGTGGGCAACACTTGAAGAAGCAGGTTGAATTTCACCCGTTTCTGGGTTTACCGTATGCACTTCAACTGTTCCTTTATGGTAATTCGCGGTAAACAGTGCCGTATTATCCGGGTTAATTTCTAAGTGACAAGGAGGAGAACCAGCCGACCCTTGATCATTAATTTTTTGAAGCTTTCCTGTACCTTCTTCAATTGAAAAAGAAGTTACTCCACCAAGATCACCGTTTTTTGAAACCGAATAAAGAAATTTGTTATCTCCGGTAATAGAAACATAGGTAGGGTTTTCTACTTTACCAGCAAGTTCAACCTCTTCTATTTTTCCTGCTTTTGTGTCTAAAACAAAGCGATAAATCCCTTCGCTATCACCTTTTGTGTACGTTCCTACATATCCAATTACTTTATCAGCGCTACTCAAGGCATTCCCTCCAATAAATTAATATACAATGTTATCCTATTCTTACAGTCATTGAAAATCAAGAAGGAAGTCTTATTTTAATTATCACCTTGACAAGAAATAGCGAGTAATGTTAACTTTTCAGAAAAGTCCGTAGAACGAAACTAAACATATTTTAGAAAGAAAAAGATTCTAGGGGAGTAGGTTCGACATGATTATTTCTCGTCTCACGATGATACTCGGAGAACTGATAGGAGCGAAGGTGCCTATTACGAGCGAGTATTTAGCTAGTGTTATTAAAGTAACATCAAGAACCATCCGAAATGATATGAAAGACCTTCAGGCAATCCTTGAAAAGAACGGTGCAGATATAAAATCAGTTCGAGGAACAGGATATGAACTAGTTGTAAATAATAATCAACTGTTCATCACCTTTATAAATGAAGTGTTTCAAGATACGGCTGAAACGAGCGTTGGCAGACCGGACTCACCTGAAGAACGGATAAGGTATATTATTACGAGGCTACTTCTAACAAATAAATTTGTAAAGCTTGATCACTTGGCTGATGAAATATTTGTTAGTCGCTCAACAATTTTAAATGATGTAAAGGATATTAAGAAAATCCTCTCACGGTATGGATTAAGTTTAGAAAAAAAACCTAATTATGGTTTAAGGATTAAAGGTGATGAAGTAAAGGTCCGCTTTTGTATGTCGGATTATATTTTTAATAAAAAAAGGGACGAACTTGATATTGTTAATGAACAACTGAATATCCTTACCAAGGAAGAAATTTTAGTGATTCGAAACGTCATTTTAGCACTTATTAGAGAGCATCATATCACCCTATCTGATGTCGGTTTAAATAATTTAATTATCCATGTAGCAATAGCTTGTAAGCGTATCCGTGAAGGGAATCATGTGTTATTGTATTCAGATGAGCTAAATGAAATTATTGGACAAAAAGAATTTTCTGTTGCTGAGAAAATTGTAAAAAACCTAAGTGAAAGCCTCATGGTTGATTTTCCAGAAAATGAGGTCGCTTATATAGCGATTCATCTTTTAGGTACAAAAATGATTGAAAAATCACCTGGTGAGCAAGTGGAGAAAGTGATTGATAAAAAAATTACTCAGTTAGTATCAGACATTCTTGCCAAAATTGATGAAAAGCTGTCATTAGGAATTAGCCAAGATAAAGAACTCTTAGAGCAAATGTGTCTACATATTAAGCCAGCAATCAATCGTTACCGTTATGGAATGAACTTGAGGAATCCAATGATTAATGAAATCAAAGCCAATTATCCAGTAGCATTTCAAGCAGGGCTCATTGCTGGTAAAGAGTTGAAAAAACAACTTAGTATTGATATAGACGAGAATGAAATTGGATACCTAGCCCTCCATATTGGAGTAGCCATGGAGCGGAAGCAAATCCACCACGGTCCGAAAAGATGCTTAATTGTATGTGCATCAGGGGTAGGTAGTGCGAGATTGCTTTACTATAAGCTTCAGTCAACTTTTGGACCGAAGCTTGATATTGTTGACACAACCGAATTTTATAAGCTTCAGCAGATGGATCTACATGATATTGATTTCATTATCAGTACAGTACCTATTCAGCAAAAAATGTCCATTCCAGTCATTCACGTGAACACATTTTTAGGTGATCAAGATTTAAATAAAATTAAGACGGTTGTGTCAGAGCAAACGACAACCCTCGAGTATACAAGGGAAGAACTAGTATTCTTACAACAAGCACTTTTATCGAAAGAAGAAGTGTTATCTTACATGTTTTCGAATTTGAAAGAAATGGGTTTGATAGATGATGATTTCATTGAATCAGTGAAGGAGAGAGAATCTCTTTCTTCGACCTCCTTTGGAAATTTTGTTGCAATCCCACATCCATTAAATCCATTAACAGACGAGACATTTTGGTCAATTTGTACCTTACAAAAGCCAATAGAGTGGGACGATAAACTTGTCCAATTTGTTTGTTTGCTTAGTGTTGAAAGAGATAGTAGCGGAGATTTACAAAGAATGTACGATATGCTCGGTAAAGTGATCGATGATCGTGAGCTGGTACAACAATTAATAAAGGCAAAGTCCTATCATGAATTTAAAGACACCTTCTTAAAGCTGTAGAGGCTGGTGTCTTTTCTTTTAAAAAAGGGAATTGATTGTAAGCGATTACTTTGTGTGTCAGTAAAGGAGGACTTTTGATGAATATTTTATTATGCTGTGCAGCTGGTATGTCAACAAGCTTACTAGTAAGAAAAATGAATCAAATTTCAGTCGATCAGGGGGAAAATAATAAAATCTGGGCAGTACCCGGGGATGTTGTTTATAAACATATAAAAGATGCAGACGTTATCCTACTAGGACCACAAGTTCGTCATTTACTGCCTGAACTCAAGAGGCTTGGAGATGAAAAAGGAATTCCAGTGGAAGTGATCAATACTGTTCATTATGGAACTTGTAATGGTGTAGAAGTTTTAAAATATGCAAAACTATTAAAAAATATATAAAGCGAAAACAGGTTGATAGGCTACCTGTTTTTTTTATGTAAAAAAGAATTCAATAGCCATTTCCTTTGAGAAACGGAAAAATGATAGATGTAGGTGAAAGCGTTTTACACTTACAATAAAGACATCAAGAAGAGAAACAAAGCAAAATAATAAAAAGTAAGACTTCTTGATATCAGTCAATCTTTCACTTAAACGCTCTCAGAATAAGAGAGTATTCGAGAATAATAGGAGGAATTATGATGAACATCTTATTATGTTGTGCGGCAGGTATGTCTACAAGTTTACTAGTAACAAAAATGGAAGCGGCTGCAAAAGAACAAGGCCTTGAGTCAAAAATTTGGGCAGTAAGTGCAGACCAAGTAAAAGCAAATATCGATCAAGCGGATGTATTGCTTCTTGGACCACAAGTACGTTATCTATTACCTCAAATGCAACAACTTGGAAAAGAAAAGAATATCCCGGTTGATTCTATTAACCCAATTCACTACGGAATGTGTAATGGGGCAGAAGTGTTAAAAACAGCTGTAGCACTAAAAAACTAAATATCTCTGTATGAGAAGGGAATGAAACGTGATGAATAAGTTTTTAGGTTTCCTTGAATCAAAGTTTATGCCTTTTGCTGGTAAATTAGCCGCACAAAGACACTTAGGCGCTTTAAAGGATGGAATTATCCTAGCCATGCCAATGATTATTATCGGTTCTGTATTCCTAATCTTGGGTTTCCTACCGATTCCTGGCTATGCTGAGTTCATGGCAAGTGTGTTCGGAGATCAATGGTTAGCAAAACTAATGTATCCAACAGATGCAACGTTTAACATGATGGGTCTAATCGCTGCATTCGGTATTGCATATCGTCTAGCTGAGCGGTATGGCATTGACGCCATTACAGCAGGGGTAATCTCACTGTGTGCATTCTTATTAGCTACACCATTCAATGTACCGTTTACTCCAGATGGAGCAGCAGAAGCAATTGCAGTTGGCGGAGCGATTCCAGTTGCATTTATGGGAAGTAAGGGACTTTTCGTAGCCATCTTAATCGCATTATTCTCTACAGAAGTATATAACCTTATTCTTAAGAAAAATATCGTTATTAAAATGCCAGATAGTGTTCCACCAGCAGTAAGTAAGTCGTTTGTTGCACTAGTTCCTGGTTTTATCGTTATTACTACGATCTTCCTTATTCGCTTAGTAATTGAGTACTTTGGAATCAGCAGTATTCATGATGTGGTTCAATTAGTACTTGGTAAGCCACTTGGATTATTAGGTGGAAGCTTAATCGGTTCAATTGTTGCCTACATGCTTATTATGATGCTTTGGTCTGCAGGTCTTCATGGAACAAACATCGTTGCAGGTGTACTAAGCCCAGTTTGGTTAATGGCAACAGAAGAAAACCAAATTGCGTTCCGTGCAGGTGAAGAATTACCGAACATTTTCACATCACAATTCTTTGAAGTATTCGTCAATATCGGTGGTACAGGTGCCACATTTGGTCTAGCGATGCTCATGCTTTTCTGGGCAAAGAGCCAACAAATGAAGGCGCTTGGTAAATTATCGGCTGGTCCTGGAACATTCATGATCAACGAACCAATCATCTTTGGTACGCCAATCGTTATGAATCCATTACTAATCGTACCGTTCTTCTTAACACCAATCGTGTTAATCATTGTAACGTATTACTCAATGAAGTTAGGTTTAGTTGCGAAGCCAGCAGGTATCGCGATTCCTTGGACAACGCCGCCAATTATCGGTGGATACCTTGCAACTGGAGGTAAAATCTCAGGTGCGGTTATGCAGGCTGTCAACGTCGTTATTGCTCTAGCTATCTACTTCCCGTTCTTCAGAATGTGGGATAAGATGAAGCAACAAGAAGAAGGCGGAGTAAATAATTCATCTAAAGTGAGCTAATTAAACATTAAAAAAATAGTAGAAGTATTCTCACATGAGTTTGTGTGAGAGTGCTTTTTATACGGAGGGACTTACAATGGCAACGATGGAAGAAACAGTATTTCAGATTATTTTACATGGTGGAAATGGAAAAAGCTCTTCAATGGAAGCGATCGCAGCAGCGAAACGTGGAGATTTCACAGAAGCACGTGCAAAACTACAGGAAGCTGCAGATGCATTAAACGAAGCACACCATGTTCAAACTTCATTGATTCAAGGTGAAATTAGAGGAGAAAAGGTAGAAATTTCTCTATTAATGGTTCATGCTCAAGATCACTTAATGAATGCAATCACATTAAAAGATTTAGCAACTGAATTTGTGGATCTGTACGAAACGATTAAGTTAGAGAAAGTTTCTAGCTAACCTTTTGTTACAGTAATTTCTGCGGAAAGAAGCATAATAACAAAGAATTGGTTCTGGTGTAATAGCATCAGAACCATATTCATTACTTTGGAATAAGGGAAAAGTGAAGGAGAGATTATCATGATACATAAGCAATTAAAACCGTTTCCAGAAAAATTCCTTTGGGGGGCAGCTTCTGCAGCTTATCAAGTAGAAGGTGCATGGGACGAGGATGGAAAAGGACCATCAAACTGGGATTTATTCGTACGCATACCTGGAAAAACATTTAAAGGAACAACGGGTGATGTAGCAGTCGATCATTACCATCGATATAAAGAAGATGTGCAGTTAATGGCAGAAATGGGAATGAAGGCATATCGTTTTTCTGTAGCGTGGACAAGAATTCTTCCACAAGGAAAAGGGGAAGTTAATGAGAAAGGTCTAGAGTTTTACGACAATCTAATCAATGAGCTCGTAAAGCATAATATTGAACCTGTTCTTACGCTATATCATTGGGATCTTCCTCAAGCGTTACAAGATGAATATGGTGGTTGGGAATCAAGAAAGATTATAGAAGATTTCACGAATTACAGTAACATTTTATTCAAGCGATTTGGTGATCGTGTTAAGTATTGGGTAAGTTTAAATGAGCAAAATATTTTTACGATGCTAGGGTATCAGTGGGCAGCTCATCCACCAGGAGTCAAGGATGACAAACTCTTTTATCAAGTAAATCACCATGCTAATTTAGCAAATGCAAGCGTCATTAAAGAGTTCCGTAAATATGTTCCGAATGGGAAAATCGGTCCTAGCTTTGCTTATTCGCCTGCCTATGCTGCCACATCTAAGCCAACAGATATATTAGCCGCTGAAAATGCAGAAGAATTTTCGAGCCATTGGTGGATGGACGTATACGCGTGGGGGAAATACCCAGAGGCAACTTGGAACTATCTAGAAAAAAACGGATTGGCACCAAAGGTAGAAGAAGGCGACTTTGAATTATTAAAAGCTGGTAAACCTGATTTCATGGGTGTAAACTATTACCAAACAACCACATACGAAGAAAACCCGCTTGATGGAGTAACAGAGGGCCATTTTAATACATCAGGGAAAAAAGGAACAACAAAAGACAGAGGAATTCCAGGTGTATTTAAAACGGTCAAGAATGACAATTTAGAAAGAACCAACTGGGATTGGAATATAGATCCGGTTGGACTTCGAATTGGACTTCGTCGCATACAAAGCCGATATGGCCTGCCAATCTTAATCAGTGAAAATGGGTTAGGGGAGTATGATAAGCTTGAAGAAAATGATGTGGTAAATGATGAATATCGTATTGACTATATTCGAACACATCTAGTAGCCATACAAGAAGCGATTTCGGATGGTGTTGAGATGATTGGATATTGCGTATGGTCATTTACCGATCTATTAAGCTGGTTGAATGGATTCCAAAAACGTTACGGATTCGTTTATGTGAATCAACACGAAGAAGGAGAACACGACCTTCGTCGAATCAAGAAGAAAAGCTTTGGATGGTACAAATCCGTGATCGAATCAAACGGTGAGAAGCTATAAGCATATTAGGAGGTTTTAATGATGGCAAAGAAAACTTTTACAGTAATTGATGAAACAGGTATTCATGCAAGACCAGCAACACTTCTTGTTAGCACGGCAAGTAAATTCAACTCAGATGTGAAACTAGCTTACAAGGAAAAGGAAGTTAACCTCAAGTCTATCATGGGTGTCATGTCTTTAGGTATTCCTAAAGGTGCATCAATTACAATTACAACTGAGGGTGCAGATGAAGAGGAAGCGTTAAAAGGTCTTACGGATGTATTAGCTAAAGAAGGACTTGCTGAATAAAATCAAGTAGCCCCATTCAATTTTTGGATGGGGTTTCTAATTGGGAGAGAAGATACATGTCCAAAAAATTGGTCTTTTTTGATATTGATGGAACATTATATAATGAAGAAAAAAAGTTACCACAATCGGCAAAGGAATCTATTCAGCAGTTAAAGGATCTAGGTCATGAGGTTGCTATTGCCACCGGAAGATCGCCTTTTAATATAACCGAGATTCGTAAGGAATTAGAAATAGATAATTATGTAAGCTTTAATGGACAGTATGTCGTATTAAATGGACAAGTGATATACAAAAATCCAATCAAAACCTCAGCTTTAGAAGAACTTACAAATTATTCAACTAAAAATCAACACCCGATTGTGTATCTTGATCACGAGGATATGAAGGGGAATGTAGAGTCACATACAATGTTAGAAGCAGCTGTTGGTTCTTTAAACGTGAGTGGAAAGGTTGGATACGATCCTCTATACCACCGAGATCGAGAAATATATCAATCCTTTTTAATATATAGAGATGAAGATCAAGTGGATTATAAATCAGCATTTCCTCAATTAGAATTTATTCGTTGGCATGACTATGCGGTTGATGTGTTACCTGCTGGTGGATCAAAGGCGATAGGAATTCAAGCGGCTATGAACCATTTTGGTATTGCACCTGAGCATGTGTATGCTTTTGGAGATGGATTAAATGATATTGAGATGCTTTCCTTTGTTAAGAATAGCGTAGCAATGGGAAATGCACACGAAAAGGCGAAGAGTGCTGCTAAATACGTAACCAAGCATGTGGATGAAGATGGGATCGCATACGGATTAGAATTGGTCGGACTGTTGAAATAAAAAAACATCGTCAGAAGGAATCTGACGATGTTTTTTTCTATATTAAAAAGATGGCTACAATCGTGGTAACGATGAGACCAATACAAACTGGAAGCAGGTTTCGTCTAGCTAATTCAAACGGGTCAACATTACAAATGGCGGCTGCGGGAATCAGAGCCCAAGGAACTAATGTTCCACCCCCAACCCATATGGCCGAAATTTGGCCGAGAGCCGTTAATGTGGCAGCACCTGCACCAATTCCTTCAGCAAACAGGTTGGCAACAGAACCAGCCAATGAAATGCCTGAGAAACCTGATCCATCTAACCCAGTAATAGCTCCGACCGTTGTAAGAGTTACGGCTGCAATTTCATTGCTTAACGGAACAATACCAGCTAAGGAGATACTAAGGTCATTGACGATCCCTTGTGATGCTTCAGGTAAATATTCTCCAATGATGACTGAAAAGCCAGCATCGCCAAGATAAAAGAAAGCAGCAATCGGAATAACAGGTCCAAAAACCTTAAAACCAAATTGAAATCCTTCTATTAAGTAGCTTGTTGTTTTTTCAAGTCCTTTGTTTTTATGCCCAACGATTGTAATTAGTATGAGGATAACGATCGATGTTCCACCGACTAATGCCGTTGCGTCCCCTCCTTGTAAATCGAGTAAGAACATGGCGACAACATCTAATAAAAACAAAATGGGAATCAGCAATGAGAAAAATCTTTTCTGTTTAAGAGATAATAAGTTTTTCTCTGTATTTTCATCCGTAGACTTAGATTGAATATAAGAAGTTGTGGTTAGCTTCCCGAGCTTCATATCTCTTTTTAAGAAGAAGAAAGCAGTTATGGTGGTAACAGCACCCATGACGATGACAAGAGGAACACTCGCACTAATGACCTCACTAACTGGTAATCCAGCAGCATCAGCAGTTAATTTTGGTGCAGCCTGAATTATAAAATCACCTGAAAGCGCAACTCCATGACCAAATAAGTTCATAGCCATTGCTACACCTAATGCAGGTAGACCGACTCGGATTGCAACAGGTAGTAATACGGCACCTAGGAGTGCAACGGCAGGAGACGGCCAAAAAAACCAAGAAATAACCATCATCAAAATACCGATCGTCCAGTATGCGAGTGTTGGTGTACGGATGATTTTTGCAAAAGGAGAAATCATCACATCATTAATACCGGTTGCAGTTAAACTTCTACTCATAGCTACGATTATGGAAATGACTAGAATAGTTGGGAGTAACTCAGTAATAGCATAAATAAAACTAGAAAATATATCACTAATAGAAGCGCTAAGTGAACCGGTAGCAGTAATCGCTATTAAAAAAATTCCCGTTATACACACGAGTGAGGTATCTCTTCTCATGACCATGAAACCTATAATTAAAATGATAAAGGAAAGGTAAATCCAATGTAATGCTGTTAACTCAATACCCATCGAACAAACTCCTTTCTCCTATAAAAGGGAGCATGCCTTTTTAGGCTGTTTCCCTAATATGGTTGGTTGCTACAGAATATGTAAAATGGGCAAAGATGTGAGAGGGAAAAGAAAATCTTTCCGTCTCTAGACGGAGAAAAAGAACACCTAGAGTTTGGTTCAAGTTTACAAAAGAAGAGGTAAAATGAATGAAGGAGAAAATAGAAAAGTATCGAATTATTAAGCTATTGATTGAAAGTAGGCGGATGATTTGAGATATCAAACTATAAACCAAGTGCTTTTTGCAATAATGCTCTTACTTGTAGGAGGTGTGCTCCTTCTCGTTAATATAGGTGTCATTTCCTTGGAAATAACAGAGTTATTTGTCGTTTCTTATCCATTTCTGCTATTTGTCATTGCGACGATTCTTTTTATAAAAGCCTTAGTTGAAAGGGGAAATTTGTTTTTCTCTCTATTTTTATTACTTTTTTCTTCTATATTAATATTCGATCGATTTGGTAAATTAGATTTTGGATTTTGGGAGTTTTGGAAGCTTTGGCCCTATATGATTATTTACATTGCTGTTAGCATTCTGACTAGAAGAAACAAAATTAAGTTTCATTTTCAGGAGGATATGCCTATAGATGCGTTTAGAACCATGAATGAAAAAGGAAGGAAAAAGAGAAAAAGAGCTAGAGGATTTTCGATTGGTGATGTTAGTTTTAAACAAGCGAATTGGTCAGTAGAGCCAATGGAGCTTTATAACACAATTGGAGACTATTTCATTGATTTTAGCCAAGCATATATTCCGGAAAAAGAAACTCCGATCATCGTTCAAGGGTGGATTGGAGATGTCAAGATGATCATACCAGAAGATGTTCCTGTTTTTGTCCAATCTTATATTAAGGTAGGAGATATTCGTATCTTTGATAAGGAAACCGATTCAATCAATCGTGGATTAACTTATCAATCGCCAGGTTACGAGGAAGCTGTTAGAAAGTTAAAGATATCGATTGAGTTGAAAATTGGATCTGTACGTATTGATAAGGTATAGGTGAAGCTTATGAAGAAAAGAGTGGGGATTCGTTTCTGGTTTTTGCAAAGTTTTATTATGATGGCATTCATTAGTTCTCTTTGTTTCTTTCTAGGATTACAGATATATGTATTTAATGTGCAATCAAGCTTATCCATACATACAACCTTTTGGCTTACCCTCTATGTTTTTTTGATCCTATTGCTTATTGGGGGTTATTTTGGCATTAAGGGAAGTTATTTAATTAAAGGAAGATTGTCAGATATCTACTTGTTTATTTCTACGCTAAGAAGTGGGAAGTTTTCTGAGAGAATACCAGAATTTGAGAAGGATGAAATTGGCCTTATTACCGAAGAATTAAACCATTTGGCTGAATATATTCAGGATCAAGTATATTCCACGAGAAGATTAGCTGATGAAAAGACTGCGCTCGCACAGACTGCACATGCTGCTGCAGTCATGGAAGAACGACAACGATTGGCAAGAGATCTTCATGATGTGGTTAGTCAGCAATTGTTTGCGCTCAGTATGATTAGCTCAGCTACCATCCGAACATTTGATAATAACCCGTTAAAAGCGAAGGAACAATTAGAACAAATATCAGAAATTGCGGTTAAAGCACAAGGTGAAATGAGAGCATTATTACTTCATCTTCGACCAGTTCAGTTAAAAGATGATAGTCTATGCGATGGTGTAATCAAGTTAATTCAAGAGTTAAAATGGAAAACTGGCCTTGAATTTCAAGCAAGCATTGATGAGCTTGATTATGTTTCAAAAGCAATGGAAGAGCATTTGTTTCGTATTATTCAAGAAGCACTGTCCAATATTTTAAAACATGCAGAAGCTACAAAAATAACCATAACGTTAACTGAAAAGGAATCGTATATTTATTTGTTTATAGGAGATAACGGAAAAGGCTTCGACCCAGAGATTGTTCGTATGACGTCTTATGGAATGAAAACAATGAGAGAACGATGTGAAGAGATCGGTGGTATTTTTACGATTCGCTCCAAAAAGAAGGAAGGTACATATATTGATATTAGAATACCTGTGACCGGGAGGGGGACTGTATGATTAGACTAGCTGTCGTAGATGACCATGAAGTGGTACGTAAAGGAATTATCTCATATTTACAGACTGAACCAGATATGGAGATTGTAGGAGAAGCTAATTGTGGAAAAGATGCAGTGACTCTAGTTGCTGATAAAAAGCCGGATGTTGTTCTGATGGATTTACTTATGGAAGATGGTACGGGAATTGATGCAACCAAAGCCATTTTATCTTTTAACCCTAATTGTAAAATTATTATCATTACTAGCTTTTATGATGATGAACAAGTATTTCCAGCGATTGAGGCTGGGGTATATAGCTATATGCTAAAAACAGCAACGGCTGATGAAATCGTTCAAGCGATTAGAAAAGCGGCTCGAGGCGAATCAGTGATCGAACCAAAAGTTGCCAATCGTATGATGAGCCGTTTGAGAGTAAAAGAAAAGAAACCCCATGATGAGCTCACAGATAGAGAAATGGAAGTATTAATATGCATTGGTGATGGAAAAACGAATCAGGAAATTAGTAATGAGCTATACATCGGTGTGAAGACGGTGAAAACTCATGTAAGCAATATCTTGGGTAAATTACAAGTGGCAGATCGAACTCAGGCGGCCGTATATGCAAATCGAAATGGACTAATGAAATTTAAAGAGGGCCGGGATGGATAGCATTCCCGGCTTTTTTCTTATTCCTTTTCTAGCACAAGATGATATTTTGTCACAAAGGAAGGTCTAGAGAAGATTTGTGGTTTCTGCTGATCAATTCCTTTCTCGGTTCTTCTTTTCTCATGAGCCTTTTCATAAGCCTTAGACTCCTGCCAATTTAAAAAGTCCTTTTCTTCCTTCCATGCAGTCAAAATGATGTATGTATCGTTAGAAAGGGGACGTAGCACTCGAATGGCAACAAATCCAGGTTCCTGCTCAATGAGTCTTGCCCGATTTTTAAAGCGATACTCGAACACCGGCCTACCTTCTTCGCTAACAGGAATATTGTTAAACACAAAATATGCTCCATTTGCCAATTCCCCCGATTGATCAATGGCTTCATATTTCCTTGGGGAGGCAAAGACTGTATTCCCATCTGTTTCATGGATGAGAAGTGTTGTTTCATTATCCTGCATTAGGAGCATCTTTTCTTGAAAATGCTTTTCCTTTAATGAGTGCATGAACTCATAGGTCCCATTCGTCATAAAGATATTCATACTCTTTCACCCCTTATAATGTATAAATTAATTATAACGAGAAGAGCTAGCCAATCCTAATTTCAACTTGTTTTAGAAGAAAAACCATTATCTAAAAAAAGAAGATTTTTTGACAGATGAGGCGGTTATCTATACATCTATAGTAGAAAAAGCTATATTAGAAGATGTGTATGTAAGCGCAGTATTTTTAAAATATGAGTAAAGTATATTAAAATGGGAGTTAGCTTGTTTTTTGAAAGGGGTCAACATAATGGTAAGACAAATTAATGAAACATTTTTAAAGGCAGCAAGAGGAGAACAAACGGATTATACCCCTGTTTGGTATATGAGACAGGCAGGAAGGTCTCAACCTGAATATCGTGAAATTAAAGAAAAATACTCTTTATTTGAAATCACTCATCAGCCTGAGCTTTGTGCTTATGTAACAAGACTTCCAGTGGAGCAATACGATGTCGATGCAGCCATTTTATATAAAGATATTATGTCACCGCTACCTGCAATCGGAGTCGATGTAGAAATAAAATCAGGAATTGGACCGGTCATTTCAAATCCTATTAAATCATTTACTGATGTAGAGAAATTAGGCGAGATTCACCCAGAAGAGGATGTTCCATATGTGCTTGATACAATAAAGCTTCTAACGGAGGAACAATTAAATGTGCCCCTTATCGGATTTGCGGGAGCACCTTTTACACTAGCTAGCTATATGATTGAAGGTGGTCCTTCGAAAAACTATAACAAAACCAAATCATTTATGTACTCAGAACCAAAGGCATGGTTTGCGCTAATGGATAAATTGGCTGAGATGACTATTACATATGTGAAATCACAAATAAAAGCCGGTGCCCGTGCCATTCAGATCTTTGATTCTTGGGTTGGTGCCTTAAATGTTCAAGACTATCGCTATTTTATCAAGCCAGTGATGAACCGAATTTTTAGTGCACTTAGAGAAGAAAACGTTCCATTAATTATGTTTGGTGTGGGTGCAAGCCATTTGGCACTAGAATGGAATGATCTACCGCTGGATGTGGTTGGGTTAGATTGGCGTTTACAAATTGAAGAAGCTCGCCAAATGGGAGTTCATAAAACGGTTCAAGGAAACTTAGATCCAGCTATTTTATTGGCTCCATGGGAAGTAATAGAGGAGCGTGCCAAAGCGATACTTGATCAAGGACTTGCGCATCCTGGGCATATTTTTAACCTAGGACATGGTGTGTTTCCTTCCGTTAACCCTGAAACATTAAAGCGACTAACAACTTTTGTTCATGAATATACTGCAGCAAACAAGCGTAATGATTCTTAAGTGATAATTATTATTATATTTTAAGTATTATTACTAGCACTATCACGTTTTTTTTGGCAAAATAAATGAATGAGTGAAAAAATTGCTGAAATATCGTGAAGAAACAGGATGTGAGGGATATTATGACAAAGAAAGTAATGGGGCTTTTAGTAATGGCCTATGGAACTCCTTACAAGGAGGAGGATATTGAACGTTATTATACGCATATTCGCCATGGCCGTAAGCCATCTCCTGAAATGCTAGAGGATTTAAAAAATCGCTATGAAGCAATTGGTGGCATTTCTCCACTTGCAAAAATAACGCAAGAACAAGGAGAGAAATTACAGGAGCATTTAAATAGAGTTCAGGATCAAGTGGAATTTAAGCTTTACTTAGGCTTAAAGCATATCGAACCGTTTGTTGAAGATGCTGTGAAACAAATGCACGACGATGGCATTCAAGAAGCAGTGAGTATCGTGCTTGCGCCGCATTTCTCTACCTTTAGCGTAAAGTCATACAACGGACGAGCACATGAGGAAGCGGAGAAACATGGAAATCTTAAAATTACATCAGTTGAAAGCTGGTTTGATGAGCCTAAGTTTATTCAGTATTGGTCTGAGAAAGTAAAGGCAACTTTTGATTCTATGCCAGCGGTAGAAAAAGATCATTCGGTTTTAATTGTTTCTGCTCACAGCTTACCTGAGAAAATCCTTCAATCGGGGGATCCATATCCGGATCAGCTTCAAAAAACAGCTGATTACATTGCTGAGAGTGCCGGTGTAAAAAACTATGCTGTAGGCTGGCAAAGTGCTGGGAATACACCAGAGCCATGGCTTGGACCTGATGTTCAGGATTTAACGAGAGAGTTATACGAAAAGAATGGTTATAAAGCATTCGTATACACACCAGTTGGCTTTGTGGCAGACCATCTAGAGGTTCTTTATGATAACGATTATGAGTGTAAGATTATTACGGAAGAATTAGGTGTGTCGTATTACCGACCAGAAATGCCGAATTCACAACCATTATTCATTGATGCGATGGCGACAGTTGTACTGGACAAGTTAAAAGAGATAAAGTAAACAACTTTTAGAAAAGAAGGCGATTAACCGTGTTGGAAGAAAAAAAGAAGGTTGTCATAATTGGGGGAGGCATAACAGGTATAACAGCTGCTTACTACTTACAAAAGGAAGCTCGTGAAAAGGGCTTACCGATTGACGTATGTCTTGTTGAAGCAACGCATCGTCTAGGCGGAAAAATACAGACTGTTGTTCGTGACGGTTTTGTCATTGAAAGAGGTCCGGACTCCTACCTAGAGAGAAAGCAAAGTGCCACGCGTCTTGTAAAGGAAGCAGGACTGGAGTCAAAGCTTGTGAACAATACAGCTGGGAAATCGTATGTATTGGTTCAAGAGAGGCTGCATCCGATGCCAGGTGGTTCTGTTATGGGTATCCCAACACAACTGGCCCCATTTGTTACGACTGGACTATTTTCTATTCAAGGAAAGTTAAGAGCCGCAGCTGATTTTGTTTTACCAAAGTCAAATCCAGTTGAGGATCAATCATTAGGTACCTTCTTTAGGAGAAGATTAGGAGATGAAGTGGTTGAAAACTTAATTGAGCCACTTCTTTCGGGTATCTACGCAGGGGATATTGACCAAATGAGCCTCATGGCTACCTTTCCACAGTTTTATCAGGTAGAACAAAAATATGGCAGCTTAGTTCTGGGAATGAAAAAGGCAACACCCCAAGCTCCGAAAAAATCGACTGAAACAAAAAATAAAGGTATTTTCTTAACACTGACTTCTGGGTTACAGTCTTTAGTGGACGGAATTGAAGCAAAACTTGAGGTCGGGTCGGTGTTGAAGGGAATCCGTATTGACCGAATTAAAAAACTGGACAATGGATACAAGCTTGAGTTAAACAATGGAGACAAACTTGCAGCTGATGCGATTATCTCAGCGGTACCACATCATGTGACACATGCGATGTTTCAACAGTATGATTTCTTCGATCCTTTTGAACATATGCCATCAACTTCAGTAGCAACTGTTGCATTGGCTTTTCCAAAAGAAGCAGTAGAAAAGGATATCAATGGAACCGGATTTGTCGTGTCTAGAAATAGCGATTATTCGATAACTGCCTGTACGTGGACACATAAAAAATGGCCACATGCATGCCCTGAAGGTAGTGTTCTACTTCGATGTTACGTTGGTCGTCCTGGCGATGAGGCGATTGTAGATTTATCTGATGATGAGTTAACTAGAATTGTTCTTGAAGACTTGAATAAAACCATGAATATCACGATGGATCCTGATTTTGTTATTGTTTCAAGGTGGAAGGATTCTATGCCTCAATACACCGTTGGACATAAACAAAGAATTCAAACGATCAATGAGCATGTTGCGAAAGAATTGCCAGGTGTATTTTTAGCAGGAGCTTCTTTTGAAGGCTTAGGGATTCCTGATTGTATTGATCAAGGTGAGGCAGCAGTAAAAAAGGTATTACAATTTCTTTAATAAAATATTTTTAAGGGACTCTTTACTATGAGTCTCTTTTTCATGATTGACACAAACTCTAGAGAATGGTAAATTACTGATTATATAAAATGACCATTTTGTTCATTTGGTCAGTTTTTGAGGTGAAGATATGGGGATTGATCGAAAAAAACTCATTGTTGAGGCTGCGACAAAGTCTTTTTCACAGTTTGGCTATAAAGCTACGACCATAGACCAAGTTGCCAAAATTGCAAATGTTGGTAAAGGAACGATTTATACCTTTTTTAAAAACAAAGAAGAGTTGTTTGATGAGATTATATCTAGCCTGATTAAGGAGCTAAAAGTAACAGCAGATGAAGCATTTTTAGGCGATTTGCCATTTCATGAAAAGCTGCATCAAGCATTGTATCAAATCCTTGAATTTCGGATGAGCCACCAGCTTTCAATTAAGCTTTTTCAGGAAGCAAGAGAAATTGGTACACCTGCAGTAGTAGATGTGATTAATCGGATGGAATATAATATATTGAGAAATATTGAAGAACGAGTTGCCAAGGCCATTGAAACAGGAAGTATACAATCTTGTGACCCAAAGGTTACGGCGTTTGTTATGCTAAAGCTATATATTGCTTTAATTTTCGACTGGGAAAAAAATAATCGACCACTCGAAAAAGACGAGATAGCCAAGTTATTCGAACAATATATATTTAAGGGTTTAGCCAAATAAGCCCTTCTTTTTTGTTATAAAATGACCAAATGAACATTTTAGTCAGTTTGAAAAAAAGGGGAGAATAACAATTGAAAAATAATCTTCTAAAAGAAGAAATCACAGCGGTGTTTCGAAATCGGAAACTATTGATCCCACTTATTGCTGTACTTTTTATACCAGTTTTATATAGTGGGATGTTTTTATGGGCATTTTGGGATCCATATGATCACTTGAAGGATCTTCCCGTAGCGATTGTAAATGAAGATGAGGGTGCAACCTATGAAGGAAAAGAACTTCATTTAGGTGAGGACTTAGTCGCTAAGTTAAAGGAAAGTCAAGATTTTCATTTTGAGTTTGTTGATCGTGCAGTGGCAAACGATGACCTAGAAAACCAAAAATATTATATGATCGTCGAGATACCAGATGATTTTTCTGAAAATGCTACGACACTCTTAGATGAAAACCCAGAAAAGCTTACACTTACGTATATACCAAATGAGGGCTATAACTTCTTAGCTGCACAAATAGGCGGCACTGCTATTGAAAAGATTAAAGCCTCTCTTTCTGCAAAGGTAACAGAAACATATGCAGAAAGTATGTTTGACAAAGTAGGAGAACTTGCAGATGGAATAACAAAAGCAAGTGAAGGTGCGAATGATTTAAGCACTGGAACAGCTGATCTTTTGGCAGGGACTTCAAACTTTCATGACAAGCTAACCCAATTTTCAAATGGAACAGAAAAGTTCTCAGAAGGAATGACTAGTGCTACAAACGGGACAATTGCCCTCAATAAAGGGGCGTCCGATTTATCAGCAGGTTTAGGACAATTAAGCAGTGGCCAAAACGAACTTGTGACAGCCTCAAAGAGAATTCAAACGGGGCTAGGCAGTCTGCATCAAGGAATTACGGATGTTAACACAGGGCTAGAAACGGTGAATGATAAGGTTCCAGCGTTAATCGATGGAACAAGTGAGTTAATGGAAGGGGCTGCAACACTTGAAACCTCACTTGCTGAATGGCAAAAGGGTGCTGAGGCGGTTAATGGTGGTGTAAAGGCGCTCACTCAATCCTTACAAGCGGTGATTGCACAAATGCCTGAAGGACCGGAGAGAGCAGTACTTGAACAAACACTTGCCTCTTTAGATTCCAACACTCAAATTCTAGCAGAAAAATCGGCTCTTTTATCCGCAGGTGCAAGCAATCTTGAAAACGGCATGGGAACTTTACTAGTAGGACAAAAAGAGCTTCAAGGTGGATTACATCAATTAGAAGAAGGTACGAATGCTTTAGTAACAGGATCTACAGAGCTTTCTGCGGGACAAACAACGTTTGAGTCTGGCATGGAGTTATTTCAGCAAAAGCTTTCTGAAGCCTCAAATGGTGCCCAAAAGATTAGTGATGGTACAAATGGGTTAGTTTCCGGGGTTACAGAGCTATCGGAGGCTTCTAAAACCATTGCATCAAGTGCCAGTCAGTTACAAGAAGGTAGCGATAAAATTGTCGATGGAAACAACAGGCTACTAGACGGTAGCAATGAACTGTCAACGAAGCTAGCTGAAGGAGCAGACAAAGCATCCAGTGTTGATGCTACGGATAAAACATTTGATATGATGGCACAGCCAGTCGAAGTGAAGGAAAAGAAAGTGAATGAAGTATCAAACTACGGTACAGGATTCGCTCCATACTTCCTGTCATTAGGATTATTCGTAGGTGCTTTACTTTTATCCATTGTGTTTCCTTTAAAGGAGCCAGCCTCTATTCCTAAGAGTGGACTGAACTGGTTCATAAGTAAATTTTCTATTATTGGTGTAGTGGGTGTATTACAGGGGATTGTAGCAGCCACCGTGTTACTACTAGGTCTAGGATTACAGGTTGAAAGTATATTTTACTTTTATTTCTTTACGATTATTACTAGTATCACGTTTGTGGCTTTAATTCAATTATTGGTCACAACACTTGGAGATCCAGGTCGTTTTGTCGCCATTATTGTTCTTATTTTGCAATTAACAACAAGTGCAGGAACCTTTCCATTAGAGCTTATTCCAAACGCATTACAGCCGTTTAATTCATTATTGCCAATGACTTATTCGGTTCAAGGATTTAAAGCGGTTATTTCAAGTGGGGATTTCTCATTCATGTGGGATAACGTGTATATCCTTTTTGCGTTCGCTGTTGTTTGTGCGCTAGGTACCATTCTTTATTTTTCAAAAATGCATAAGCGCCAGTATCACGTAATGGCAGAGTAAAAAATAGCCCCAGTCAGCTGACTGGGGCCTTTATTGTAAACTATGAATCTATATGTTTGTTACATCCATGCAATGCTCGCACTTATTGCCATAGCATTCATGTTGTTCTTCAATTTTGTTCCCACATTGTACACATTCCTTTGGTGGTAAGTTTCTGAAAAATTCAACAATGCTCTCAAACATATAAGTTCCCCCTATTATGGTGTTTGAAACAGATTAATTATTAATTAAATTGTATTATAACAGTTTAAGTGTGTCAATCATTGTTTTACCTATTTTTCATAAATAAATAAAAAAGCTATAATAAACGATAGATATAATAATAAGCGGAGGGAATCGTTCAATGAAGCTCACAACGATAGGTTTTTGGGGTGGTTATCCAAAAGCAAATGAAGCTAGCACAGGCTATGTGTTAGAACATAACGGTTTTCAATTATTGATTGATTGTGGAAGCGCGGTTTTGTCTAAGTTACAAAATTATTACCAGCCTGAAGAACTAGATGCGGTTGTATTATCTCATTATCATGCCGATCATATTGCAGACATTGGCGCCTTGCAGCATGCTCGATTGATTCAAGGGTTTTTAGGGGCTCAGATGAATACATTACCGATTTATGCACATGATGGTGATGCGTATGAATTTTCTAAGTTAACGTACAAAACGATCACAAAAGGGATTGCTTATGATCCGAATGCTGAATTGAAAGTAGGTCCATTCACTATTCAATTTTTATTAACCAAGCACCCAGTTCCTTGTTATGCGATGAGATTTGAGGTGGATGGAAAAGCTCTTGTTTACACAGCAGATACTTCGTTTATTGAGGAGTTTGTTTCATTTAGTGAAGGAGCCGACGTACTTTTGTGTGAATGTAATTTCTATGCTAATCAGGACGGCAGGGGAGCTGGGCATATGAACAGCATTGATGCTGGAAAGCTGGCAGCTAGAGCAAATGTTAAGCAACTCGTGTTAACTCATCTTCCTCACTACGGAGAACTTCAGCAGTTAGTGGAAGAAGCAAAGCAACATTATAATGGATTAATAGGCTTGGCCCACACCGGACAAGTGATTGAAATTTAAGGAGAGAGAAGTATGTTATTTATTGATAATAAAGGAATTACTGATCCAAGAATAAATTTAGCAATAGAAGAATATTGCCTGAAAAATTTAAACATAGAAGAAACATATCTACTTTTCTACATAAATGAACCATCTATTATCATTGGTAAAAATCAAAATACGATTGAAGAAATAAATACGGATTATGTTGAGGGTAACGGAATTCATGTAGTTCGTAGGCTTTCAGGTGGTGGAGCAGTTTACCATGACTTAGGAAATTTAAATTTCAGCTTTATTACTAAGGACGATGGAGAAAGCTTTCATAATTTTAAAAAGTTCACGGATCCGGTCGTTGAAGCTTTGCGTGAGCTTGGAGTACAGGCAGAATTAAGTGGGAGAAACGACATTTTGGTAGAGGGTAGAAAAATTTCTGGTAATGCACAGTTCTCCACAAAGGGACGAATGTTCAGTCATGGAACGCTTATGTTTGACTCTGAAATTGACCATGTTGTTTCAGCATTAAAGGTACGCAAGGATAAAATTGAATCAAAAGGGATTAAGTCGATTAGAAGCCGAGTCGCCAATATTTCGGAATTTTTAACAGAAAAGGTTTCAATGGAAGAGTTTCGTTCCCTGCTGCTTGAGAAGATCTTTGGCGGTACAGAGAAGATAAATGAGCATGTGTTAACTGAGGAAGATTGGAAAAATATACACGAACTTTCAAAAGAACGTTATCAAAATTGGGATTGGAATTACGGAAAGTCTCCCAAGTTTAACCTTCAGCACTCGCACCGTTTCCCAGTGGGACATATTGATGTGAGGTTAGAAGTGAATAAAGGGGTGATTGAAAGCTGCAAAATTTATGGTGATTTCTTTGGAGTTGGTGATGTCAGCGATATAGAGGAAAAGCTAACGGGAATTCGCTATGATAAAGCTGTGATACAATTAGCGTTGGACGATGTAAATATTAAACATTATTTCGGTAACGTAACAAAAGAAGACTTTTTACAATTAATTTATTAACATGTTGGGGGACTATGAATGGCAATTTTAGTAACAGGTGGAGCCGGATATATTGGGAGCCACACAGTGGTAGAGCTTTTGAATCATGGAGAAGAAGTCGTGGTTGTAGACAATTTACAAACCGGTCATCTCCCAGCGGTAAAGGGCGCAACTTATTATCAAGTAGACTTACGCGATTCGAAAGCATTAAGTGAAGTGTTTTCAAAGCATTCGATTGAAGCCGTAATTCATTTTGCAGCAAGCTCTCTAGTAGGAGAAAGTGTAGTGAAGCCGCTCATGTATTACGAAAATAATCTTATTGCTTCACACTCACTGGTCTCTGTTATGGTGGAGCATCAGGTGGAGAAAATTGTGTTTTCATCAACAGCAGCAACATACGGAGAGCCAAAAGAGGTTCCGATTTCAGAGGAGTCAGAAACGTCTCCCACGAATCCATATGGAGAAACAAAGCTTGCAATGGAAAAAATGTTCCGTTGGTGTGACGGGGCTTACGGCTTAAAGTCGATATCCTTGCGCTATTTTAATGCCGCTGGGGCTCACCCGGATGGAATCATTGGAGAGGACCACACACCTGAAACTCACTTAATTCCAATAATTTTGCAGGTAGCATTAGGTCAGAGAGAGCATATTGGTATCTATGGTGATGATTATCCGACAAAGGACGGAACATGTATCCGCGATTATATTCATGTTATGGACCTTGCTAATGCTCACTGGTTAGCTTTAGAATACTTGCGTAAAAATGAAGTAAGTGAAGTGTTCAACCTTGGAAATGGCCGAGGCTTTTCGGTAAAAGAGGTAATTGAAACAGCAAGAACAGTTACAAAGCATGAAATTCCAGCTAAAGTTAGTCCACGTCGAGCGGGCGATCCAGCTGTGTTAATTGCATCATCTGGAAAAGCTCAGGAAACTCTAGGTTGGAAGCCAAAGTATAACCAGTTAGAAACCATTATTGAAACAGCATGGAATTGGCACCAGAACAATCCTAATGGTTATGAAAAATAGTATGTAGGTGGGGGCTCCGTGGGATGGAGCCCCTTTTGGGTGTTATTGAAGGATACGGTTTTGCTGATTGCTCTGCATGCCTTGCATATTTTGCATATTCTGCATTCCTTGTGTAGCTTGGATACCTTGGGAAACACCTGATGTAGCGAACGAATTGATTAGCTGTTGTGTATCTTCTTCTTTTAGCTGAGGAACCTGATAATATTCCTTTTTGTTTTGATATAAGAAGATTTCGTACGCCATTTCCAAATAGTTAGGGATACTATCCTGAAGCACGCGTCGAACAATCGGATTCGTTGCTTCACCGGCAGCCATCGTCATCGTTTGTGCAGATGACTTCATACAGCTAAGCATGAGAGATGATAAACACTTATCATCAATTTCGGCTGCAGATTGTTTCGGTTTAGTTGGTTGGGAGGATTTCATACCATAAACAACATCATTGGATTGCTTCATCATATAGCTAGAAGTTGGGTGACTTGGATCTTGTCCAGTTTTAAAGCACTCGACCAACACATTATATTGATCCGTAATAAATTGACGTTGTCGAACGACAATATCCTTTAACTCTGGATCCTTAATTTGTTGCTCGAACATTAAATATTGATCAATCGTACCAAGGGTACCCGAAATCACCTCATGCACATCAAGAATTTCATGTGCCCCATGATTCACAGTTCTTGCCATATTCGGTGAAGCCATCATATTATTTGTAGAAGCCGTTTGCATGTTGTTTTGCTGTTGTTGTGTTATCATCCGTCTCAACCCCCACTTTCGGATTTGTACAGCGAAATACCGTACGTGTCTATTATGGTGAAAGATGAGGGGGAGCATACGAGGTGAAAATTTGGGAAAAATGGTAGTTAGAAGAAGATAAATGAGTTTATGACGTGATAGGGGGGAAAATGGGGGCGATCGCGTCATAAGAAAAGGTTTATGACGTGAGAGCGGGGAGAAATAGGGGCGACCACGTCATAAGAAAAGGTTTATGACGTGAGAGCGGGGAGAAATAGGGGCGACCGCGTCATAAGAAAAGGTTTATGACGTGAGAGTGAGGAAAAATAGGGGCGACCGCGTCATAAGAAAAGGTTTATGACGTGAGAGTGAGGAGAAATAGGGGCGACCACGTCATAAGAAAAGGTTTATGACGTGAGAGTGAGGAAAAATAGGGGCGACCACGTCATAAGAAAAGGTTTATGACACGAGTACCCGGAAAATATAAGCGACCGCGTCATAAAAAAAGAAATATATAATCATTAATATTCTAAAAAGTAGGTCGATCTTTTATTACCGTATCTTTTAAAATTTTGCAAAAGTACTCTTCGAATTAACCTCTTCGACTTCACCACACCCCCGCACCACTCATAAATACCATTCGTAGTTACCAACTGATCCGGAAACAGTAGCATAAACTCCTTAACACTTCTAACGATTGCATCGTCAATACTTTCAATTGTTCCACATGTACAGACCAATCTCGTTTCTGTAGCTTCTTTGAAAAATGTGTAGCAATGGGAACAATAAATTCCCTTTTGCAGCATCTCATATGAATATTCTGGTTTCCTTTTTATAGGAGATGTCGTCAAATGATGAGTGAGAAGTTTATTTGCCATTTTCTCATGTAGGTGAGTCATTTTGGTTGGTTTGTTGGCGAGTGTTCTTAGTAAACGCTGGATTTGGGTAGGGTAGATAATGGGTGTTTTCATGGGGGCTTGATAGAGGGTGAACTCAGGGTTTACAAACACTAAAATTGGTTCAATAGGAAGCATACAGCCATGTTCTTGTAAAAAGCGTCGCAGCAAGGATTCGCTTCTTTGTAACTGTTCTAGAGGATTTTTAATTTCCTTATCTGATGAGGTATACCAACGGTCTCCTCTAACAAAAAAATCCCCTTCAAAATTTTTCACTTCAAACAACAAAACGGATTCTTGAAAAATTGCTAGGGAATCCATTTGAAAAAGGTTATTACCGGAATCAAGTAGAACATCATTTAACAGTAAAAACTCATTTGTCAATGTACTAATATATTGATCAAATAACAATTCGCCAGCGTAGCCCTTCTCAAGACGTTGGTAATGAGAAACATCCTTTTCAGACAAGCTCATTCGTAAAAATAAACTGCGATATAACAATAGGTTTTCCGACTCTTTTCTAGATTTAAGTAACATCTTCCACATCCTTTCTTTTTCAGTGTATATCTTCCCAAATGATTTGTCTAAAAATTCATAAATGTATGCGTTTACACTTGTAAGCCTAATAGCCAACCAATATAATGGAAGTAGGGGTTTATCAACAACTATGAATGAGTACTCATTCATAGTTGTTCTTGAACAAATCACACAACAACACACACACCTAAGACCACCATACGAACAAACCAAAACAACCAAATAAAGGGGATGGAGCGATGAATTTATCTGCTCAGTTACACGAGACAGCAAAAGCATTGCCTCAAAAAACAGCGTATTATTTTAATGACGAGGCTAGTACGTATGCTGAATTGGATGGGGCAATTACGAAGTTTGCTTCAGGGCTAGAGTCACTTGGGGTCAAAAAAGGGGATCATATTGCGTTACTTTTGGGGAATTCACCATATTTTGTTGTTAGTTTGTACGGAGCCCTGCGATTAGGGGCAACAGTGATACCGGTGAATCCGATTTATACTCCGGATGAAATTGGCTATATTATTAAAAACGGGGATGTAAAGACTGTTGTTGCACTGGATCTATTACTTCCACTTGCAGAAAAAATGCATCATTTACTGCCTGAGGTTGAAAATTACATCATTTGTGAAACACCTCAAGGTAAGGAACGTGGACTCAATAATAGCAACTTAACGGTTGGAGATAAGCTACATACATTTACAAACGTACTCGCATCGGGTGACTTAAGTTATCAGGGGCCAGAGCTTAATGAGGATGATGTGGCAGTGATATTGTACACATCAGGTACAACTGGAAAGCCAAAGGGTGCCATGCTCACTCACAAAAACTTATATAGCAATGCAAAAGATACAGGCGATTATTTGAAAATGAACGAGGACGACCGTGTTATTACAACTCTTCCGATGTTTCATGTGTTTTGCTTAACGGTCGCTCTTAATGCACCTTTATTGAGTGGGGCAACCATTCTTATTGATCCAAAATTTAGCCCTGCTGAAATCTTCCGCTTATCAAAGAAATATGAACCGACTGTATTTGCGGGTGTACCTACTATGTATAATTTTCTTTACCAATACGAAGCAGGTGATCCAAAGGACTTACAATCCTTACGATTATGTATTTCCGGTGGTGCCTCGATGCCGGTTTCCTTGCTCGAAAACTTTGAGAAGAAGTTCAACGTGCTTATTTCTGAAGGATACGGACTTTCTGAAGCTTCACCGGTTACTTGCTTTAATCCGCTCGATCGTCCGCGAAAGGCAGGTTCGATTGGTCAGTCCATTATTCATGTGGAAAACAAGGTTGTGAATGAATTAGGAGAAGAGGTTCCTGTTGGCCAGGTTGGTGAGCTTATCGTTTCTGGTCCTAATGTGATGAAGGGCTATTATAAAATGCCGGAGGAAACACAGGCGGCTATTCGGAATGGCTGGTTATACACCGGTGATCTAGCTCGAAAGGATGAGGAAGGTTATTTTTATATCGTTGACCGTAAAAAGGACCTCATTCTTGTCGGTGGTTACAATGTGTATCCGAGAGAAATAGAGGAAGTGCTTTATAGTCATCCCGATATAATCGAGGTGGCAGTGCTTGGCGTTCCTGATCCGGAGCAGGGGGAAGCGGTGAAAAGCTATGTGGTAACGAAGAATACAGAGCTAACAGAAGAGGACGTTCTTGCTTACTGCCGTGAGCGGTTAGCAAAATACAAGATTCCTAGTTCTGTAGATTTTCTTGAGGAGCTTCCAAAGAATACAACGGGAAAAATTTTACGAAGAGCGTTAAAACAACAAATCATTCAAGCATAGAATTAGTAAAAAGCAGGCTGAAATATGTCTGCTTTTTGATTGAGGCTGTTTTCGCAAAGATTGTTGTTAAAATCTAAAAGCCGATTTTAACGTAGAAATATTATTAAAATTAGGTTCCAAAAAGCAACAAAGTTTAAGAAAAGAGCTTTGATTGAAGGAGGAATGAGCGGTGAGCCTTATACTTTTTGAAAAAAAAGACTTCATCGGTTTTGTTACCTTGCATCGTCCGGATGCTATGAACGCTTTCAATTATGATTCCTTGCTGCAACTTCAGGCAATTGTGCAAAAAGTACGTCACGACCGTGAAGTTCGTGCTGTCTTATTCACCGGTGCAGGTGACAAAGCCTTTAGTGTAGGTGCTGATTTAAAGGAACGGAAACACCTCTCACCAGATGATGTGATGAGAAATGTACACAAAATCGGAGAAGTATTTTCAGAAATAAGTGAGCTTCCTCAACCAACCATTGCAGCAATCAATGGATACGCCTTTGGTGGTGGAATGGAGCTGGCTCTAGCGTGTGATTTCCGTCTTGCGGTAAAAGGTACTAAAATGGGGTTGACCGAAACGAGTCTTGGAATCATACCAGGTGCAGGTGGTACACAGCGCTTGCCACGTTTAATTGGTGAAACAAAAGCATTGGAGCTTATATTAACTGCTAGAAAAATAACAGCTGAACAGGCAGAACAATTAGGGCTCGTGAACAAAGTGACCGAGTCTGATGTTCTAATGAATGAATCCTTAAAGCTAGCAAATGAGATGCTTGCTAATGCCCCTATTGCTCTTCAGCAAGCGAAATTTGCCGTTCATCAAGGGATGAGTGTAGATTTGAATACGGCATTAAAGATTGAAAGGAAAGCTTATGAGGTAACGATACCAACTGAGGATCGTAAGGAAGCGTTACAAGCCTTTAGTGAAAAGAGAAAACCAAATTTTCAAGGAAAGTAGATAAAAGGACCAGTCGAATCGATTGGTTCTTTTTTGTAGTATAATAAATATTTAGAAAATTTATAAAAAAGACTTGTAGAAAAGAACGGCTCCTTATATAATAATAGTTAGATATTTTAGTGCATGAAAGCATAAAAGTAAAAAAGTAATAGAGAGAGAGTAAGAGGGGGAAATATTATGCTAAGAAAAATGAAATCACTCGCTGCCATTTCAATTGCAGGAGCATTATTCTTAAGTGGATGTGGTACTTCAGAAACAGATAATGCAAATGGAGATTCAGAAGTAAAGACACTTAAAGTCGGTGTAACTCAGATTGTTGAGCATCCATCGTTAGATGCTGCACTTGAAGGCTTCCAAAAAGCGCTTGAAGAGGAAGGGCTTGAAGTGGAATATGATGTGCAAATTGCACAAGGAGACCAAAATAATAACCAATCGATTGCTAACAACTTTGTTGGTGATAAAGTGGACTTAATTTTTGCTAACTCTACACCAAGTGCATTGAGCGCGTTAAACGCAACAAATGAAATTCCAATTGTGTTTACCTCTGTTACTGATCCTGTAGGTGCGGCTCTTGTAACGGCTATGGATCAGCCAGGAGAAAATATTACAGGTACAACAGATACACATCCAGACGCGATTCCGAATATGGTTAATTTTATGAACGAGAACTTTAGTGGTAGTACGGTTGGAGTTATTTACAATTCAGGTGAACAAAATTCAGTTGCCCAAATCGATCTTGTTAAGGAAGCACTAAAAGGGACAGACTTGAAGCTTGCTGAAGCTACGGTTTCTACTTCTTCTGAAGTAAAGCAAGCAGCTGAATCATTAATCGGTAAGGCTGATATGTTCTATATCATTACTGATAACACAGTTGTTTCGGCTTTAGAGTCTGTTATTCAAGTAGCTAATGATGAAGATTTACCGTTGTTTGTAGGAGAGCTAGATTCAGTTAAACGCGGTGGTTTTGCAGCATTCGGCTTTGACTACGGTGACATCGGTTATGAAGCAGGAGTTATGGCTGCGCAAATCTTAAAAGGTGAAAAGAAGGCATCAGAATTACCTGTTCAGTATCCACAAAACCTAAAGCTATTAATCAACCAAACAGCTGCAAAGGAAATGGGTATTGAAATAAAGGACGAGTGGAAAGAACTTGCGGAACTTGTAGACTAATGAATATTGGTTTGGGCTTCTGGATTTATTCCTTGAAGCCCTTCCGTATTTAAGAAAGGAGAAGCATCTATGTTTACAGCGATTTTTTCATCAGTGGAGGCAGGTGCCATTTACGCCCTTATGGCGCTTGGAGTGTACTTGTCTTTTAGAATATTAGACTTCCCTGATTTAACAGTGGATGGTAGCTTTGTTACGGGAGCATCAGTTGCTGCTATATTAATTGTGTCAGGTACCAATCCTTTTATTGCAACCATGGCGGCACTTGTTGCAGGGTTTATTGCCGGTTGCATGACGGGGCTTCTTCACACTAAAGGAGGAATCAATCCCTTATTGTCTGGGATCTTAATGATGATTGCTCTTTATTCGATCAACCTGCGAATTATGGGGAAATCGAACGTTCCACTATTATCAGAGGAAACGGTTATTACAAAAATTTCGGATTTTTGGTCGAATTTAAATATTGATCAGACAATTGGTTCGTTGTTTGCTTCCATAGGGTTAGCCGACTATACTCCAAAAACATGGGGAATTTTGCTTTTTATGCTCATCCTAGCATTTATTATTAAAGGATTGATTGATGCATTTTTAAAGACAGATATCGGTCTTGCATTGCGTGCGACAGGTGACAATGAAACGATGATTCGAAGTTTTTCTGCTAACACGGATACATTAAAGGTAATTGGTTTAGGTATATCAAATGCCCTCGTTGCCTTTGCTGGTGCACTGGTCGCTCAGTACAATGGATTCAGTGATGTTGGAATGGGTATTGGTATGATTATCATCGGATTGGCATCGGTAATTATCGGTGAAGCAATCTTTGGAGCGAAAAATATTGTTCGTGCGACCTTCGCTGTAATCGGTGGTGCGATTGTCTATCGAATTATTGTTACTTTGGCGTTACGAGTAGAGTTTTTAGAAACGGGAGATATGAAGTTAATTACTGCGATTATTGTTGTTTCTGCCCTTGTTGTTCCTAAGCTGGTTAATCAGCAAAAAGAAAGACAACGTAAGAAAAAACGCCTGCTTGAATCAGCATTAAGACAAACTAACTCCTTAGAGAAGAGTGGTGAACAGCTTGCTGCAGCTAAATCAGATTTATAAAGTGTTCAATGAAGGCACACCGGATGAAAAGATTGCCATTAATCATGTGAATTTGTCTTTGAATAAGGGAGACTTTGTCACTGTGATTGGAAGTAACGGAGCTGGGAAATCAACTCTTATGAACCTTATTTCTGGAAAAATGTTTCCCGATATTGGTCAGGTGAAGGTAGATGGCCAGGATGTTACTTCCATGAAAGAGCATAAACGTTCTCGTCTTATTGGTCGGGTGTTTCAGGATCCGATGGCAGGAACAGCTCCTTCTATGACAATCGAAGAAAATTTAGCCATTGCCTTTTCGAGAGCATCCGCACGAGGATTGAGCCGTGGAGTAACCAAAAAACGCCGTGAGTTTTTTATCAAAAAATTAGAGTCGCTTCATCTAGGACTTGAAAATCGTCTTCAGGCGAAGGTGGGACTTTTATCAGGAGGGGAACGCCAAGCATTATCCTTATTGATGGCAACCTTTACAGATCCCAAAATCCTGCTCTTAGATGAGCATACAGCTGCTCTTGATCCTTCACGAGCAGAACTTATTACAAACTTAACTAGAGATATTGTAAATGAAACGAACTTAACCACGTTAATGGTTACTCATAATATGCAACAGGCACTTGATCTTGGCAACCGACTGATTATGATGGATAGTGGTCAAATCATTTTTGAAGCAAATGAAGAGGAAAAATCAAAGCTAACTGTCGAAAAGCTTCTAGAGGAATTCCAGCGTATTCGTGGTTCTAAAATGAGTAGTGACCGTTCAGTGCTTGTATAGAGAACACATCAGAGAGACTCTCTGTGTGTTTTCTTTTTTGTGTTGATGGATATTATCTGTACAGGTATAATATTCGATACCTGAGTTTCCAGTTTTAAGTATTTTGTAAGATTCATAGACGATAGACAACATGGTGGTGAATTTTTTTGGAAGAAGTAGTTTCTGTTAGAAGTAACAGTGAGTTTCGAAAGGGAATACAGGCAGGATTATCAATTGGAATTGGTTATTTTCCGATTGCGTTAACATTTGGGTTACTCGCTAAAACAACAGGGCTTACGGTTACTGAAACCGTACTAATGAGTCTCATTGTATTCGCTGGTGCTTCTCAATATATTTGTCTTAGCTTGCTCACACTTGGTACAGGAGTATTTGAGATTGTATTAACGACTTTTATTGTAAACATCAGACATTTTCTTATGTCAGCTTCCTTAAATGAAAAGGTAGAAAAGGAAGGAACTTCACTTAAAATGCTCTATTCATTTGGAATAACAGACGAGACGTTTTCTGTTGCCGCATTAAAAGATGGCAAGGTTTCGACTGGATTTCTGTTTGGAGTCATTACCGTTTCATATTTGAGTTGGGTAATTAACTCCGGTTTAGGTCATATTATTGGTGCTTCTCTGCCACAGACTCTTCAAGAAAGTATGTCGGTTGCTCTTTATGCGATGTTTATCGGACTTGTGGTGCCATCGATGAAAAAGAGCGTGAAAGTGGTCTTTTTAGCGGTAATAGCAGCGAGTTTTAATACGATATTTACGATGACAGAAGTCCTCTCTACAGGCTGGTCCATTGTCACTTCCACTTTGCTATCAGCTATTATAGTGGAAGTTGTTCAAACTCTAAGGGGACGGGAGGGAGAGCAGGTACATGAAAAGTGAGATTCTATGGATGATTATTGGAATGGGATTAGTCACTTATATTCCAAGAATGCTTCCTTTCGTGCTTTTTAAAGGAAAGGAATTACCCTCATTTTTACAAGGAATTTTGAAAAACGTACCATATGCAACACTTGGGGCACTAATATTCCCTGGTATACTATTTATTCAAGATGATCTTTGGTATGGCGTTCTAGGGGCTGCAGCCGCGTTTATCGCTGCTTTTCTCGGTGCTAATGTAATAATAGTCGTTATTGGCTCAATCACGGTACTTACAGTGTATTCCTATTTTTTCTAAGCTGTTTCTCCTGGAGGAACAGTTTTTTTAATATCTTTTGGGATATAGTAATTACTGGTTCTAAATCCTATTTTTATAACTAAAATAAGTACAAAAGGGTTGGACAAGGTGGAAAGGGGAGATATTTTTTGGCTAAGAAAATTGGCTTGTACGGTGTGCTTGCCTTTTGTTTATATGTACTCTTTTTTTACTGGTATTTATTTTATTTTTCACAATCAAGCTTGCCGTTTGAATACCAGGGAACGAAGGCAGATCCTGCTACTTTTTTAAATGAAAGAGAGTTAATGTTATCAGAAGAATACTCGAAAATTCGTAATTTCTTGTTTTTTATCTCGACCCCAATTGAATGGTTATTTTATTTGCTTATTCTATTGTTTGGTTTATCTAAGGCGTTCAAGCGCTGGTCGGAACAATCCGCTAAATATCGGATTCTCCAGCAAGCAATTTATTTAATTTGGTTGTCAGTGGCAGCCTTTATAGCTACCACTCCACTGAGCTATGTTAGCTATTCACTCTCAAAGAAATATAATATTTCAACCCAATCCTTTTCTTCTTGGATGAAGGATGAGTTGATTGATTTTTGGATTAATTACGGTACTTTGTTTCTTATTGTTACTGTGCTGTATTGGCTGATGAGAAAGAGCGGTAAGAAGTGGTGGTTTTATGCCTGGTTAATTTCCATACCGTTCACTTTATTTATGATGTTTTTACAACCTGTAGTGATTGACCCTTTGTACAATGATTTCTATCCACTTAAAAATAAGGAGCTTGAGGCTAAAATCCTTGATATAGCGGACTCGGCTGGAATTCCTGCGGAGCATGTATTCGAAGTGAATATGGCCGAAAAGACGAATGCCCTCAATGCGTATGTTACAGGAATTGGATCAAATTCTAGAATTGTTTTATGGGATACGACTCTTAATCGATTAACCGAAGATCAAATTCTATTTATCATGGCTCATGAGATGGCCCATTATGTGGAAAAGCATTTGTATATTGGGATAGCTGGGTATTTGGTGTTCTCCCTGCTAGGACTTTATATCATCTCGAGGTTAATGAGAGCGATTGTGAGCAGATGGGGAGAGGCATTAAAAATTTCTGCAGTTAACGATATTGGATCGCTCCCACTGTTTCTTTTACTGTTATCGATGCTGATGTATGTATCAAGTCCATTTTCAAATACGGTGTCACGATACCAAGAGATGCGTGCAGATCAATATGCAATTGAAATGACACAGAATTCGGAGGCAGCGATTGGAACATTCCAAGAGCTAACAAAAGCGGGGCTTAGTCAGGTAAATCCACCTCTACTTGTAAAAATCTTCCGTTATGGTCATCCAACCATGCTTGAGCGTATTACAAGAATTGAAGAATATGAACTTGAGCAAAGAAATCAGCAATAAGAAGAAAATGGGGCCCTTAAAAGGAGCCCCATTTTTTTCTTAAGTCCCGAATCTCTTCGTCAACTGCTTGTATTCATTTGATAGCTTAAAAAACTCTTGTCTGTTTCTTTCGTCAATGGCTTGATCAATTCGTTTTGTTAGTTTTTCTTTTTCGGCTTTTAACAATGATTCTGACAGCAGCATCTCAACGTACAAATCTAACACAAATGATTCCTTCGCTTTTTTACGGTTCATGGCACTGGATTTCATCAGCTCTGTATAAGATTTTTCTTTCATTGAAATCACCTCTGATGTCTTTTTCATATTATATTTAACAATACAGAAAATATCAACAGAATTTTTAAAAAATTTAGAAATTTTAAGTTTCAATTGTGAACTAATTCCGAATTTTTCACAAAATCTAATATTGTTTTTATTCAAGCTGATATGATAGGAGGTGAATCAAAATTGTGATAAGGAGATGAAAGAATGAGAATGCAGCATCAAAGAAATCTGGTAGAGGAGTACGAAATAAACCCATTTACGATGGTGATTATGCCTACTACATATGGGTGCAAAACATATTCAAAGGTATATGAAACAGAAGATACTTGCCTTTCCCCTTTTAAGCCCATTGAAATCATAAAAAAAAGCTGTCAGTTTTTTGGATCAAGTTATGAAGGTAGAAAGGACGGAGTTAGACAGCTAACTGGAATTACACACAAGGTCCCCATTCCTGTTTCCCCTACAAATTTCATCTATTTTTTTCCAACCACTTCCCCCGATAATTCGGAATGTATTTGGCTTGCTCATGAGCATATCGTCGATTATAAAAAGGGTGATAAGAGTGAGACGACGGTCATGTTCACGAACAAGGAAGTCATGAATATTCCAATTTCCTACAACTCTTTTCACAACCAAATCTCAAGAACCCTGCTAGTACGATCCAAGTTAGGAAAGCGTCTAGAGGATACAAGAACCATGTATGTGAATTTTGGGAAAAAGATGAGGGCGTCAGAAAACCAACTGGATTACGGAAATTACGGCCATTAAGGCAACATGAACAGGAGCAGCTTTATGCTTCTGTTTTGTTTTTTTCTCGCTTAAATAAATAATATTCAAGCAGTTCTTGGACTTTGTTTCGAATTCTTGGATTAAAATAATTATGATGCTCTTCATATCCTTTATAAAGAAAGGTGAACATCGTAAATGCTTCGTCTTGATTGGACTGGTAAACTTTCATTTTATTTTTACTCATATAGCGCTTAATCTCACTAAGCTCCTTTTGGACGACCTTCATGGTTTCTTCAATTAAATGAAGATATGGTTCCTTTAACTTAATCGTACTTGTGTTAACACTTTGAATGTCACGGTTTAGAACGGTAAGTACCATTGGTAAGTAGATGGCCTGCTCAATCATATTTCTTTCTTCCGGTGGAATTCTAGTCATATTTATCGAACCTTTCAGACTAAAATAAGAACATTTGTTCCCTTTTATTTTATACGATTCACGAAGGAAAGGCAAGATGTTACCTTTAATGATTTTTTCGAAAGTTGTTGTGCGTTAGTTTGCGAAAAGAAAAAAGAAAAAATAAGTTTTTTAGAAGGAATAATATTTCTATTATCGAAATACATAAGTAAATATGAAGGAGATGATATGGGTGAATAAAAGAACGTTAGTGGCAGAAGATTTATATCTACTAAAGTCAGTAGCAGACCCGCAACTAGCAAGCAATGGACAAGACCTTGTGTATATTCAAACGTCAATCGATGAAAAGAAAAATGAGTATGTATCCAATATTTTTTACATGAATGTCGAAGAAGAATCGGAACCTGTTCAATGGACTTTTGGAAAGGAGCGAAATGTTTCTCCAAGATGGTCACCGTGTGGTGAGAAGATAGCGTTTGTTTCAACGAGAAGTGGTAAGGGACAGATATACATACTGCATAAAAAGGGTGGGGAAGCGAGACAGGTTACAAACATAGCTCATGGGGTGAGCAATCCGGTTTGGTCACCTGATGGTAAACAAATCGCTTTTACTACCGGGTTAAAACCTGGGGAAGAACTTAGTGAGAAAGATGAGAAAAGCGAGGAAAATCCAAAACTTTTGAAGCCGTTAGTAGTAGAGAAGATGAAGTATAAATCGGATGCAGCCGGATTCCTAGATGAAAAAGTAAAACAGGTTGCGATTGTGAACGTCGAAAGTGGAGAAGTACAGCTGATTACTTCAGGCGATATGGATATCCATTTACAAAGCTGGTCTCCAGATGGAAATACACTTGCAGTATCAGCTGATTTAAGCGAAGATGCAGATTTTTCGTTCATCAATGATTTCTTTTTATTAGATATAAAAACAAAAGAGCTAAGAAAAGTGACAGAAGGTGCAGGTTATTTTGGCAGTGCTAGCTTTTCCCCGGATGGAAAATATATTGGACTGTTTGGTCACGAAAGAGAATTTGAGAATGCAACTTTGACTAAGCTTTGGATTTATGATGTTGAAGGAGAAACATTATCTTGCATAACGGAGAGCACAGACCTGCTTGTCGGAGACTTCGCAATCGGAGATTTTCATCAAGGAGTAGTCACTCCAGGCTTGCTTTGGGGGGAAAACAGTACGAGTTTTTATTTCTTGGCAACCGATCATGGAAATACAGTTCTATACTACGGTTCCGTAGAAGGTGAGCTGTATCCAGCATTGCTTGATAAGCAGCATGTATACGGTGCAACTACGGGTGGACAAGTGAATCGAGCAGTCGTTGCAATCAGTAAACCAACGGAGCCAGGAGATCTTTACTTGCTAGATGTACCAACGGGAGAGCTAAAGCAATTGACAAGTGTAAATAAAGAATTTCTTGAAGACGTCGTCCTCGCGGAAGTGGAAGAAATTGAATTTACGTCTACAGATGACTGGCAGTTACATGGTTGGGTCATGAAGCCTGCTTCATTCAATGAAGGTGAAAAGTATCCGTGTATTTTAGAAATTCACGGTGGACCTCACGCCATGTATGCCAATACGTATTTTCATGAATTTCAAATGCTAGCTGCAGCTGGATATGCGGTTTTATTTATTAATCCAAGAGGTAGTCACGGGTACGGTCAGTCATTTGTTGATGCAGTTCGTGGGGATTATGGTGGAAGAGATTATGGAGATTTAATGGATGCGGTCGATTATGCATTGAAAAAGTTTGACTATATTGATGAAAATAAATTGGGGGTTACCGGCGGGAGTTATGGTGGCTTTATGACAAACTGGATTGTTGGACACACGAACCGCTTTAAGGCGGCAGTGACGCAGCGCTCGATTTCGAACTGGATTAGCTTTTACGGAGTAAGTGATATTGGGTATTATTTTAACACATGGCAAATAAAAGCGGAGCTTGAGGACTTTGATACATTGTGGAAGCATTCCCCACTCGCCTATGTAAAAAAGATTGAAACACCTCTCCTTATTCTACATAGTGAAAAGGATTATCGTTGTCCAATCGAACAGGCTGAGCAGTTATACATTGCATTAAAGCATCGTAAAAAAGAAACGAAATTTGTCCGTTTCCCAGAATCGAATCATGAGTTATCAAGAAGCGGGAAGCCCAATTTAAGAATCGAGAGATTAAACCATATTCTTGGATGGTTTAAAGAATATAATCAATAAACTAGTAATTACCCATGGGAAACAAGTCCTGTGGGTATTTTTGCCATAAAATGGGCGAATCCGTTCTCTTTTTCAATTAGGAGGTGTACAATATGAAAAAAAGGACCATGTTAGAATAATATGCAGCTTATTTACGTGAGGAGATTAAGTAATGGATGTAGAATTAATCAAGGCTTGGTTTACTCTTGAAAATATTATGGAATTAATAGAAAAATACCGTTCCTTTGGCCCACTGCCGGGAATATTACTTCCATTACTAGAAGCGTTCCTTCCGTTTTTACCACTTTTCCTTTTTGTGATGGCAAATGCGAGTGCATTTGGGTTATGGTTTGGATTTTTATTTTCTTGGATAGGTGCATCCGGTGGAGCATTAATTGTTTTTCTCTTGGTTAGGAAGTTTGGTCAAAAGAGAATATTAAACTTTTTAAAAAAGCATCCTCAAGTACAAAAACTAATGGTTTGGGTGGAGAACCATGGATTTGGCCCACTGTTCTTACTTTTATGCTTTCCTTTTACACCATCAGCTGTTGTGAACATTGTAGCTGGTCTATCTAAAATAAGTATTGCTCAATATATGCTAGCTGTTTTGACCGGGAAAATGGTGATGATTTTTACGATTAGCTTTGTTGGATATGATATACATTCCTTGATTACTCAACCTGTCCGTACAGCAATCGTAGGTTTTGTTATTGTCTTGCTTTGGTTTATAGGAAAAAGGATTGAGGCCCGTCTCAATCGTGTTGAAACGAGAGTAAGTGAGCCGGAAAAGATCAAAATAAAGGACCGTTAGTCCATAAAAAGGAGGGATGAAGATGAAAAGGTTTGCCCCTGTTATACAAACAAAACTAATTCCCCCTGCCGTAAAGGAAGGGCTAATTCGGCGGGCAAAGCTCACGAATAAAATGAAAGCGATACCATAAAAAAATAGAGTTTTTAAACTGAGGAGGAAAAGTATGAGATTACAGGGGAAAGTAGCAATCATTACAGGGGCGGCCAATGGAATTGGCTTTGCGGCAGCGAGTTTGTTTGCGAAAGAAGGAGCAAAGGTGGCTTTAGCGGATTACGATGCCAGTTTAGGAGAAACAAAGACAGAGGAATTAAGGGCAAAGGGGTATCAAGTGGCTTTTTTTCAAGTAAATGTGGCTGATCGTGATAGTGTAAATATAATGGTGGAGGAAGTAGTTGGTCGGTTTGGTGGAATTGATATTTTAGTGAATAATGCTGGAATTACTCGTGATGCGATGCTGTCAAAGTTAGCGGTTGAAGATTTTCAACAAGTGCTTGATGTAAATTTAACTGGGGTATTTCATTGTACTCAAGCAGTACTTCCTATTTTAGTTTCTAACGGAAAAGGGAGAATCATTAACACATCGTCCGTATCTGGAGTATACGGAAATGTTGGTCAAACTAATTATGCTGCCACCAAAGCAGGCGTGGTTGGTATGACAAAAACATGGGCCAAGGAACTTGGGCGAAAAGGAATCAATGTAAACGCAGTGGCACCAGGCTTTATCGCTACAGGAATGACAGCCAAGGTACCGGAAAAAGTATTAGAGCAAATGAAGATGATGGTCCCACTTGGTCGACTGGGAAATCCGGAAGATATTGCGAATGCTTACCTATTCTTAGCATCAGATGAATCCAACTATGTGAATGGGACGGTTCTACATGTTGACGGGGGAATCATGATGTAACTAAGGGGCTAGTCCAAATATTTGGGCTAGTTTTTTTGTGATCTTTTCCGAGTAACTTTCGTGTAAAAGCGAATGGATGGGAAGAGAGGGAGGCCTTAATTGCCCTCCTAAACAAACTCCCAAAAAGTACGGTCAAATAGAACCGCAGCCACACTGCTTCCCATTCCTCACCTACTGCCTATTCAGTAAATAACCCGTAATGATCTGATTAACATAACTAGGTTGTCTGGTTGGCAGTTGGTGCGATTCTCCTTTAATAACAAAGATCTCGACATCAGCCAGCTCTTTTTTATACGTTTTAATGTACGTATTAAACGAATCGGATTTGCTTCCGTACATTAGCAGAACAGGTGCAGTAATTTTTGCTAAATCATCTTTGCAGTTAAAATGCATAACATCATAGTAGTATTTTGACCAGACGTTAGGGTTTGCTTTAAGCATATGCTCTTTTAAATCACGGCGAAGTTGTTTATCTTTTGTGTGAGCTATGGCAAGGCTAGTAGATAAAAACTTTTTACTATTTTTTGCAATAAACACACCCAAGCGATGCTCATTTTTTATCATCCAATGATCAACAATAGGATAACCTCCGGATAATATGAGGGTGTGGACTCTGCTTGGATGATGTATAGCTAAATATTGGGCAATTGCTCCACCAGAGGAATAACCAAAAATAACAGCCGCAGTAATAGTCAACTGATCCATTAACTCAATGATATCCTCGCCAAATCGTTCAACGGACACTTCTTTTTCTACATTGAATGAACTGTCCCCATGTCCAGGTAAATCAGGCAAAATAATGCGGAAATGCTTCGATAAAGCTTTTTGCTTGTTAAAAACCTTCCTTCCCATGCCTGGAGGATGGAGAAAAATAATAGGAATGCCTTCACCAATATCTTCATAACAGATACGTTCATCATTAACTACGATGCTCTTCATGCAGTATCTCCTATCCGATTTTCTTTATGGATAGTATGTGGAAAGTGAATGATATTCAAAGTAGGAATAAAATTCCATTTGTAATATATTCTGCCCAATTACTTAATTTTAATTGATATTACTTAAAAATATTGAGTTTTATGGCAAAATTACTTATAATTACTTATAAATAATTAATGAGAGATGAAAAAATATGTATCAAGAAGAACGTTTAGTAGCTATTCTTAGTTATTTAAAAGAACATAAACGGATTACTGTGGAAGAAATTTGTTCAGAACTAGAGGTTTCAAGAGATACCGCTAGAAGAGACTTGGTTCGCCTTGAAGAGGAAGGGCGAATTATCCGGACAAGAGGAGGAGCATTACTTCCAACCGAACATCAGATGGTAATGGACTATAACCATCGTTTAAAGGTGGTTTCTAGTGAAAAGCAGGTGATTGGGGAAAAAGCTGCTACATTCCTAAAAACAGGAGATGCCATCATTTTGGATGCTTCGACTACAGTTCAAGCATGTGCCGAGCATGTAGAAAATATGGATTGTACGATTATTACCAATTCCATTAACTCTGCAGAAATTTTATCCAAACATCCACTTGTCTCCATTCATCTCGTTGGAGGAGAGCTGCACAAAAAGCACCGTTATTTGTTTGGATCACAGGCGATTGAAAAATTGGCCCAGTATTCTGTTGATAAAGCTTTTATTGGAGCAGTGGGTATATCCGAAACGGGTTTGACAAGTGCTCATGAAGAGGATGGGATGTTAAAGAAAAAAATGATGCAGCAGGCTAGACAAGTAATTGTATTAGCAGATCATACAAAATTTGGAGTCAATGGTTTCTTTCAATTTGGAAGTTTTACAGATATAGATGTACTAATCACGAATCGTATGCCTAGTGGTGACTTTATACAACTCTTACAAGAGAAAGGTGTAGAGTTAGTCATAGCTGGCGAGGGGGAGGAAGAAAATGACTAATCTAATCGCAATTGACTTAGATGGTACATTGTTGAGCCACGAAAATACCATCAGTGCTGAAAACATGGAGGCACTGACTTTTGCCCATAATCAAGGAGTAATGGTCGTAATTGCAACAGGACGATCTTATCACGATGTAAAAAACATTCTTAATGAATGTAACTTTCCGATTACTCCATGGATCATTTCTGCGAATGGATCAACCATTCATCACCCGAACGGGGAAAAAGTTCACTCGGTTCCCATTGATAAAGATGCAGCAGAACCAATCTTGAAATGGCTAGAGGATGAAGGCTTCTATTATGAAGTGTTTGCTGACAATACTTTGCTTACACCACAGCATGGGAGAGAACTACTATCAATGGAAGCAGAAAAACTGAGAACGGAAAATCCCTCTGTCAAAGAAGAGGATATACAGCGGGCATTAGCGACTCAGTACAGTCAAACGGGATTTGAATTTGTCCCCTCCTATCAAGATATCATTAGTAAAGATGCAGACATTTATAATATTCTTGCCTTTTCCTTTCATGATGAAAAATTAAAAAGAGGAAAAGAAAACTTCCGAGGATTAAAAGGATTGAATATGGTTTCGTCGGGTAAACATAATTTTGAATTTATACATGAAAACTCCTCAAAAGGAAAGGCTTTAGAAAAATTAGGAGAAATCATACAAATTCCACTTCTAAAAATGGCAGCAGTGGGAGATAATTACAATGATATATCCATGTTAACGATGGTAGGAAGAAGTGCTGCCATGGGAAATGCAGATGATGCAGTAAAAGAAAAAGCACATGAGGTAACTCTTGAAAATCATGAACATGGAGTGGCTCATTTTATCTATCGTCTTCTAAAAAAATAGGTATCCATGGTTGGCGTTACTTGATCGCAAGGCGTGACAACCAAGATATAAAGGTCAACCATATCGGTTGGCCTATTTTATTTCTGGCTTTCGATTTTAAAACTGGAAAGAAAATTCATTCGCGGTTAGAAGGTTATTGCCCTATTTCCGGGAGTACCTATGGTAAGATAATAGGATAGAGAAGGAACGTACGTACGAGGGAGGTTTTCTTATGGCAGTTCACTTAGTTATCGGGAGATCTGGAACAGGAAAAACGCAATTTTGTTTAGATGAAATTAGAGAAGAAATGCTAGAACGTCCAGTCGGAGATCCAATTGTTTACTTAGTACCTGACCAAATGACATTTTCTTCTGAATATAAATTGATTACAACACCTGGGCTTGGGGGAATGATTCGAACTCAGGTTTTTAGTTTTTCAAGACTAGCGTGGCGAGTGTTACAGGAAACGGGGGGGAATACCCGGTACCATTTAAATAGTGTTGGTATTAATATGTTGATTCGTAAAATTGTTGAGGAGAGAAAGGCAGAATTAAAGCTCTTTAATCTATCAGCTGACAAAAATGGGTTTATCCAGCAGCTCGAACAAATGTTAATTGAATTTAAAAGATATTTAGTCAGACCAGAAGAGTTGTTTATACAGCAGCAATCTGAGCAAATGAATAAAGTCCTTCGTGATAAACTACATGATCTTGAGTTGATTTATAAACATTTTGAAGATGCCCTTTTTGGTTCATACGTGGACTCTGAGGATTATTTTAAATTATTGGCTGAAAAAATTCCGTTATCACAGTATCTTAAGGATGCAGAAATATATATTGATGGATTTTACAGTTTTACGCCTCAAGAGTATTCCATCATAAGTCAGCTCATGAAGCATTGTAAAAAAGTAACGATCACTCTAACTCTAGATGAGCCGTACAATGAAAAATATCCAGATGAATTGCATTTATTTCGTATGAATGCAGAGACGTGTCAAAGTTTTTATGAGATTGCTAGAGTAGAAAAATTAGAAATAAGAGAAACGGTTTTATCTGAGCAAAAAAGATGGCAGCATCCATCACTCAAACATTTGGAAACATTTTTTGATACGCGTCCTACGAATGTATTTAAAGGGGAAACGGCTGTTACGATTGGACAAGCCGTTAATCGTCGAGCGGAAATTGAAGGAATTGCACGCGAAATTCTATCACTTGTTCGAACAAAGAATTATCGATACAAAGACATTGCCATTATGATGAGAAATGGTCATGAATACAAAGATTTAATTGAAACGGTCTTCGATGATTACGAAATTCCTTTCTTTGTGGATCAAAAACGCACGATGCTTCAACATCCTGTTATTGAACTTATTCGCTCCACGCTTGAAGTGATCAACGGATACTGGCGGTATGAACCTGTATTTCGAGCAGTGAAAACAGAGCTTCTTTATCCACTTCATATCGATTCAAATAAAATGCGAGAGCAAATGGATCAGCTTGAAAATTTTGTCCTCGCGTTTGGAATTCAAGGAGATAAGTGGACAAGGCGTGATCGTTGGGTATATCGCCGAATGAGGGGACTTGAATTAGAATCTGTTGCCCAAACGGATAAGGAAAAAAACTTTGAGCAAAAATTAAACGAGCTCAGACTATTGATCTCAGCACCGATCCTTCGCTTATCGAGAAGATTGAAAAAAGCTGAGAATGGAAGCAAATTAGCGGAGGCAGTTTTTCTGTATCTTGAGGAATTAGAAATCCCTGCAAAGCTTGAGCGATGGAAAATAGCTGAAGAGGAAAAGGGAGAATTAACAAAAGCAAGAGAGCATGATCAAGCATGGAACAGTGTGATTGAACTTTTAGATCAGTTTGTTGAAATGTTAGGGGATGAAAAAGTCTCTCCAAAGCAGTTTTCAAATATTTTGGATGCAGGATTAGAAGCACTGCAGTTCTCTTTAGTACCCCCGGCAATGGATCAAGTGTTAGGTGCAGATTTGGAAAAATCCCGTCTAACCGATGTGAAAGTAGCTTTTATTATCGGAATAACAGAAGGGGTTCTACCTGCTAAATTTTCGGAGGAGGGTATATTTGCTGATGAAGATCGGGAGCAGTTATTACTAAATGGTATAAAGATTGCTGCGAGCAGTAAAACCCGCTTATTGGATGAGGAGTTTATCGCCTACAAGGCTTTTACCACTCCGTCTGAGCGCTTGTATGTTTCTTATCCACTAGCAAATTCTGAAGGAAAGGCATTAATTGCCTCACCATATATTAAGAGAATGGTTGATATGTTCCCAGATAGTGAAGCACGATCGTTTATGTCGGAGCCTTCCGAGCTTGGTGAGTTGGATCAATTAAAATTTGTTGCCCATGAAAATACGGCTCTAGCTTATTTAACCTCCCAGCTTCAGTTAAAGAAAAGAAATTACCCTATCTACGACTTATGGTGGGATGTGTATAACTATTACCAGTCAAAACCCCATTTTCAAAGAGAGGTAAGGAAAGTACTTTCTAGCTTAACTTATGAAAATCGAACAACTAAGCTGTCTGAGGAGACAAGCAAGGATTTGTATGGAGAAGAATTCCAATCAAGTGTCAGCCGAATGGAAATGTTCCATAGCTGTCCTTTTTCACATTTCTCTCAGCATGGGTTAAAGCTTAGAGAACGTCAAGTATTTAAGTTAGAAGCACCGGATATTGGAGAGCTCTTTCACGCAGCATTAAAATATATTACCGAAACAATTGTGGCGAGTAAGATGTCATGGTCAGATGTGTCAAAGGATGAAATGGAAAATTTGGCAAAACAAGCAGTGGATCTACTTGCACCAAAACTACAAAATGAAATTCTATTAAGCTCAAATCGTCACCATTATATTAAACGAAAGCTGGAACAAATTATACAGCGGGCTTCGCTTATTTTACGTGACCATGCGAAGGCAAGTGGGTTTGCACCGGTTGGGCTTGAATTACCATTTGGACCAACGGAACAAATAAAGCCTGCGCCATTTACGTTGAAAAATGGGACAAAAATGGAACTAGTGGGCCGTATTGATCGAGTAGACAAAGCCGCTCATGACGGTGAAGTGTTCCTGCGAATCCTCGACTATAAATCCAGTGCAAAAGACGTTAATGTAAACGAAATTTATTATGGTTTGGCCCTGCAAATGCTTACGTATCTAGATATTGTTATTTCAAACTCAGAATCTTTGATTGGTACAAAGGCTAGCCCAGCAGGTGTTGTGTACTTCCATGTGCATAATCCGATGATAAGCACGAGCAAAATGCTTACATTGGATGAAATTGAAGCAGAGCTTTTCAAAAAATTTAAGATGAATGGTTTATTACTAGGTGAAGAAAATGTGATTAAACTCATGGATCAAACATTGGAATCTGGTGAATCGACGATTATCTCTGCAGGAATAAAAAAAGACGGGTCGCTAACGAAAAGATCAAAAGTGGCTAGTAAGGAAGAATTTAATCAGTTGCGGTCGTATGTTAGAAGCATGTACGTAAAAACAGGAAATAGTATAGTCGACGGTGCCGTTCAAATTTCTCCTTATAAAATGAAGGAGAAAACACCTTGTACTTTTTGTTCCTTCAAGTCTGTTTGTCAATTCGATGAGTCATTACAGGCTAATAAATATAGGATGCTGAAGGTTGAAGATAAGGAGACGGTAATAGAAAAAATGCGAAAGGAGAGTGATGAAAATGGCGAACATGAAACTTCCACCGAAGCCGAGTGATGTGACTTGGACAGATGACCAGTGGAAAGCAATTGTTGCGAACGGACAGGATATATTAGTTGCTGCAGCAGCAGGGTCAGGAAAAACAGCTGTTCTTGTTGAAAGAATGATCAAGAAAATTGTTTCAGAAGATGAACCGATGAACGTCGATGAGATGCTAGTCGTTACTTTTACAAATGCTTCCGCGGCAGAAATGAAACACCGAATGGGAGAGGCACTTGAGAAGGCAATTGATGAAAATCCCACGTCAAGACATCTCCGAAAGCAACTAAGCTTGCTAAATAAGGCAAGCATATCCACTCTTCATTCCTTTTGCTTAGAGGTGATTCGAAGGTTTTATTATAAAATTGAGGTTGATCCCGGATTTAGAATCGCTGACGAAACGGAAGCACAGCTCTTAAGAGATGAGGTTTTAGATACCATATTCGAAGAGGAATACGGGAAGGAAGCTAATACTGAATTTTTTGATTTAGTTGATATGTTTTCAAATGACCGCAGTGATGCGGCCCTACAAGTGATTATCCGGGAGCTGTATGACTTTGCGCGTTCAAATCCATCGCCCAAGAGATATCTACAATCAATTATTGATATGTATGATGTAGATGAACAAACAACGATTGAATCATTGCCCTTTTATCAGACACTTATTTTCGATATTCAGCTCCAGCTTCAAGGTGCAAGGGGCTTATTTGAAGCTGCTCTTGAAATAACGAAGCTTCCAGAAGGTCCAAGTCCTCGAGCGGAAACTTTTATTGATGATATTAGAATCATTGATCGACTACTTGAAGCAAGTAACCACTCGTGGGATGAGTTATATAACACACTGCTAAGTGAAACATTTTCAAAGCTAAAGCCATGTAAAAAAACGGATTATGATGAGGTTTTATTAGAAAAATCCCAAAAACTTCGAGATAAAGGAAAGAAAATGGTTCAAGCCTTACAAGCTGAACTTTTTTCGAGAAAACCGCAAAGCTTCATTCATGATATGAAACAAATGAAGTTGTATATTCAAACATTGGTTAGACTTGTCGAGGAATTTTCCAATCAATTCGATTTAATAAAGAGGGAAAAAGGGCTCGTCGACTTTGCTGATTTAGAGCATTATTGTCTCCAGATTTTATCAGATCCAGAAGAAAGTACGGATCATGAGTTCAAACCTTCTGAGGAAGCTTGTGTCTATCGCCGACAATTTAAAGAAGTTCTTGTGGATGAATATCAAGACACAAATATGGTACAGGAAGCGATATTAAATTTAGTAACTAATGATGAAGAGAAGACAGGCAATTTGTTTATGGTGGGAGATGTCAAACAATCGATCTATCGCTTCCGTTTAGCAGAGCCAAATTTATTTTTGGGAAAATATAACCGATTTACCTCACTGGGTGACGAATCTGGGCTTCGAATAGATTTAGCTCGAAATTTCCGGAGCCGAAAGGAAGTCCTTCATGGAACCAACTATCTATTCAAGCAGATCATGGGTGTATTAGTTGGAGAAATCACCTATGATGATGCGGCTGAGTTAATTACTGGTGCATCCTACCCAGAGGAAGATGTTCCAGTTGAATTATTGATCATTAATAGTGATGGTAAAGAGGAAATGATGAGTGAAGAAGGAGAAAATGAGATCCAAGGTGACTCCTTTGATGAAGAAGAGTTGGCACAATCTCAACTTGAAGCTAAGCTTATTGCGAGTAAAATTAACGGTCTGATTCAAGGGCGAAAGCCTGTTTACAATCCTAAAACAAAAAGCTCTAAGCCGGCTTCATATAAAGATATTGTCATCTTGCTTCGATCGATGACGTGGGCTCCACAGATTATGGAGGAACTAAAAGATCAGGGAATACCGGTTTATGCGAACCTATCAACGGGTTATTTTGAAGCAACAGAAGTCGTTATTATGATGTCTCTGTTACACGTCATTGATAACCCATATCAGGATATCCCACTTGCATCTGTCCTTCGTTCTCCGATTGTGGGATTAACAGAAGAAGATCTTGCTTGTGTTCGTATGGAGGATCGAAGAGGTTCTTTTTACGAAGCTCTAACTTCCTTTTATAGAAAAGCGCCAACGGAAATGAATGAGGAAGCGCATGAGAAAATTGTTCCGTTTATGGAGAATTTATCAAAATGGCGAACGGCTGCTAGACAAGGTGCATTATCAGAGTTACTTTGGCAGTTATTTCGCGAAACGGGATTCTTTGACTTTGTGGGCGGACTGCCAGGAGGGAAACAGAGACAAGCGAATTTACGTGCTTTGTATGACCGTGCTCGACAATATGAGGAAACATCGTTCCGTGGATTGTTTCGCTTTCTTCGTTTTATCGAACGTATGAGAGAACGTGGGGATGACCTAGGTGCAGCTCGTTCACTTGGAGAAAGTGAAGATGTTGTACGAATCATGACTATTCATAGCAGTAAAGGATTAGAATTTCCAGTCGTGTTTGTGGCTGGATTGGGTCGTCAATTCAACATGATGGATATCAGGAAATCTTACATGCTTGACAAGGAGCTCGGCTTTTCTGCAAAGTATGTTGACCCTAAAAAGAGAATTTCTTATCCATCTTTGCCCCAGCTTGCTTTTAAACGCAAAAAGAAGCTTGAGATGCTAGCGGAAGAAATGCGTGTTTTGTATGTTGCATTAACCCGCGCAAAAGAGTACTTATATTTACTAGGTACCGTAAAAGATGTAGAGAAAAAGCTTGAGGATTGGGAGCAGTTCTCAACCCATTCTGAATGGCTACTAAAAGAGTACGACCGTCAATCAGCAAAGGGTTACTTAGACTGGATTGGGCCCTCATTAATTAGGCATCAAGATTGTCAAGAGTTGCGAAAGGGAAAGGAAGTCGGAAATCTTGTTCCAGAAGAGATTTCGAACCATTCATCATGCTGGAAGATAGAGTTAATCGATGGAGTACAGTTGGCATCCATCAATGAAACGGTTTTAGAAGAAAAAGATCATTTATTAGCACTTGTAAAAGAGTGGAAAGAACTTCCGGTTAAATCAGAGCGGAACGAACAGGTGCTTTCACAATTAGAGTACAAGTATGAATACTTCGCGCCTTCCACACATCGTTCCAAGCAGTCTGTTTCTGAAGTGAAAAGGCAAAGAGAATTGCAGGATGAAGAAAGTGGAATAGAATTGCAAAAGAAATTCAGGAAACCGCTAATGAATCGTCCACGTTTTATGCAGGAAAAGTCCTTAACCCCAGCAGAGCGAGGCACGGCCATGCATGCGGTGATGCAGCAGATTGATTTAGGAAAACCAATCAACTTTGATAGCATTATGAGCCAATTAACTGAAATGGTCCAGCGTGAACTGTTAACGCATGAGCAGCTCGAGGTAATAGATGTTGACCAGGTGGTACAGTTTTTTGAATCGGAACTCGGTGTTAGATTACTAAGTGCAAACACAGTCTTACGTGAGATTCCTTTTAGTTTATCTCTTCCTGCTAGCGTTGTGTATGCAGATTGGAAGGGAGAAGAGGAGGCCGTTCTCCTTCAAGGTATCATTGATTGTATTTTTGAAGATGAGAACGGACTTGTTCTACTTGATTTTAAAACGGATGGAATTCATGATCGTTACAAGGGTGGATATGAAGAAGCGAAGTTGATTCTTGAAGATCGTTACAAAGTCCAAATTGAGTTATATAGAAGAGCATTAGAGGAAATATGGAAGAAGAAAGTAAATGAAACGTATTTATTCTTCTTCGATGGTGCACATATCATGAAAATGGACTAAATGGTTAGTCAGCAGGAGACATTACTCTTGCTGGCTAATTTTTTAGGAGGGAAGGAAATGGGGAAGAAACCAATCGTTCTTGGTGATTGTGAGCTTTGTTTGCAAAACCATGTCGAGATAACTATCCATCATCTAACACCAAAGGAGCTTGGAGGTGCTTTTTTACCGACAGCCAAGCTATGTCTCCCGTGTCATAAACAAATTCATGCCCTTTATACAAATGAGGAATTGGCTGCTCGTATGAACACCATTGAACGACTACGTGATGACGAAACGATTAAAAAGTTTGTGAAATGGATTCAGAAACAACCAGCTTCCAAGCTTATTACTGTTTCGAAATCAAAGGATAGAAGGCAAAAAAAGAGGTGAAACAGAGTTCCACCTAGTTATTTCCTAATGTTGGCTGGTCAATTAGATTCGTATCTAATACATTACTAGCTGACAATCCGTTATTAGTAATAATTATTCCGCCTGTATTTACAGCACCAGCACCAGTGACAGATTTAGAGTTGCTTTTGGGTGAGATGTAGAGTGCATCGCCGAATTGGACAATTCCACCACTCACCGTTGTAATTTGGACAGGACCGATAATTGCGGGCATAAAAAACATCCTTTACATATAAGTCTAATCAGTCTGCATCAAGTTTTTTTTGGTAAGAGCTGACGGATATGCTTGATGCGTGCTTCCATATTGATTGCTTGCGTATTTCCAACATGAAGAATAGAGGATGAGGAAAAGGCGATCACATTAATGTTATTCACATGAATCATTGGATTTTGATGAAAGGAAGTAATCATCACTTCTTCCTTGTCTTGAGGAAAAATAATGGGGCGTTGAAAGATGGGATATTTTGAGAAATCTTCATCATCACCTATGAACAGCTGCTTTTCCCGTTGCACAGCAATCGCCCTATTTAAACCATTAATAATATTTGAGTCCCCAAGTTGAATGACGGAGGATATCGATGCATTCGTAATGTGAATATGTTTAACAGAACTTGATCGTTGAAGCATGCTATCTACCTTCCACAGCTAAAGGTACAAAGGGGCCAATGATTAGAGATTCAGCTGGAGTATCGAATATGGATGCTAATTGGATAGTTTCCGCATCTCCTACCATTAATATAGAAGAACTCGAGACACCGACCACTCGAATATCACCCACATGAATATCACGATTGTATACTTGAAAATTGATCATTCCTGTTTCATCCCTTTCACATTCTCCGGTAAATTCTTAATAAAAACCTCAACTCCATGCTCCATTTCCTTGTGAAACTGGTCAGTTATCGTTTTCTCTAACCGTGAACGGTCCTCAGTTTCTATAACTCCTGAGGAAAACTCGCGTATATAATGTTCTATTCTTTTTGGTATTTGTTTTTTAATATCTTCCTCGATAAAGTGATAGTACGAATCATCGAGAGTTGTTTGCAGTTTTGCTTGGGTTTTCTCAAAGATAGCAGGTAAATGATTACCCATATATTCATATACTATATCCTCGAGTTCCATTGTTCTTTGGAACATTTGCTTTGGAGGTGAAGAAGTCTTGATGGATTGATTTGGAACAGAGAAATCCTCGATTCCTTGTAAATCAGATGGATTGAGTCCAATATTTAAAGTACCATCAAGGGACTCTACCTTGAGTTGATCAAATTTGTATTCAATTCGATCCACATGAACAGGTGGTCTTTCCTTGAGTTGGGATATCTCTTTTTGCATTTGTAATATATTTCGTTCAAGAGCTCGAATCCGGTGTTCTTGGCTTTCAACAAGTTGGTGAAGCTGTCTTAAGTATTCGTAAAATTCATTATTCATACTGACACCTTCCCTCCTCTTATGAAATGGATAACGGAACAGCTGGAGAATCTATATACGATCCAGTATCACTTCCTGTAAATTCAGCCGAATCCTGAGTAGTTACGATTGTACCGCCGGGATGAATAGGTTCAGGCGCAGGTCCTGTAAAACCTCCAGTATTATATAGATGGGCGGTTGGACGAATCACTCCAGCACTGCCAATCTGTAAAACGGATGAATTCGTAATCGCATCAATACGTAAAAGATTTATAGAGATATTTTGTTGAATATAGAAATTCATATCATCACCTGCTTATTAAGCATTTAAAATATTTCCTTGGTCAATGCCATCATGGTCATATGCGTTAGTAGAACTAAACTTGTTATAAACACGTAAACCATCCCCTGTATTAAAGGAACCTGCCCCTGAGTATGTCTTAGCATTAGAAATAGGCATGATTTTATATACATCTCCAATATGAAAAATGGAACTACTTCCAATCGAGATTACTTGAGCTACACCGACTATTGCTGGCATACACTACACCCTTTGTTTAAGATTCCTTACATTGTATGTGCCTAGAAACTAGATGTGATTTATTTATGAAAAAAGTTGAATTATGTTTTGTACTAAACAGGATTATTCATGTGTTTGTTAAGTATAGTAGCCGTTCCCTATTTAGAGAACGGTTTTGGTGATTATTGGGAATGTTTCAAGTATAATAGGTTTCGAGGAGTGTAGAAAGAGGGAGGGATATATATAAGAAATGAATAACCAGGAGAGAATTGTTTCCATTGATATAATGAGAGGATTATCCATATTGGGGATTTTCTTAGTAAACATGCTATCTTTTCATACCCCAATCCTTTATATTGACCCCTTTGTTACATGGACGACAACTAGTGACCGTTTGCTTTACTCGTGGATAGATTTGTTCATCCAAGGAAGTATATATCCTTTATTCTCTTTTCTCTTTGGATATGGCTTTGTGATTTTAAGAGAGAGAACCATTGCAAAGGGTGGAAACTTTCCGACCATAGCAATAAGGAGATTACTTTTTTTGTCCTTTATTGGTTGGCTACATGCGAACTATATTTGGCATGGAGATATCCTTTTTACCTACTCCTTATTTGGTATCCTCCTTCTGCTATTTATCAGGCTTAGAGGAAAAGTACTTATGTTACTCGGAATGATATTATACTTTGTGCCTAATGTGATCATTACGGTCATGATGATTTTAGCTTCGATGGTCGCTGGTAATGGGGAGTTTACAATAGCAGATGAGACAAGTGCTCTAGCGTCGTATAAAACTTATCAAAATGGTACTTATGAGGAAATACGGGAGCAAAGATTTGTGGATTGGTATTTAGTCAATAATCCAGGTAATCTGTTCTTTATGCTTTTTTCAATCTTTCCTATGTTTTTAATCGGGGGAGGAGCGGCGAAAGAGAATTGGTTAAGAAGAGTAAAAGAATTAAAAAGACCGTTTCTAGTAGCAATAGGGGTAACATTACTCATTGGATTGGTTATTAAGAGCGCTCCTTATTGGTTAACAAGAAACTGGGCAACAGAATATTCTCAAGATATGCTGGGTGGTCCTCTTTTATCTATATCATACATCCTACTGATCGCACTTGGTACGAATCATCAACGAGGCTTACAGATGTTAAAATTCTTTGGACCTGTTGGGAAGCTTAGTTTCACAAATTACTTAGGACAATCCATCGTATCGACGATGATATTTTATTCTTTCGGTCTCGGTCTGTATGGACAAGTATCAGTTGTCGAAGGAACGGTATTAGCCTTAACGATATATCTATTTCAATTAATTTTTAGTCATATATGGATAAAGTACTTTTATATAGGCCCGTTTGAGTGGGTGTGGAGAACAGTTTCGTACTGGAAATGGCAGAAACTAATGAAAAAAGGAGAAAACTTATGAAGCTTCTTACCGGAAAGAGAGAAAACAAAGTTTTTATTGGTATTTTGGATTCAACAGAAACAAAGGTTCTTTCTATTAACGAAACGGATTCAATGGTCGAATGTATTGCAAGGGGAGAAGAATTTCTACAGGAGATAAACGAAAAAATCCAAGCAGCAAGCGAGGCGGAGTATGTCCTTTTAGAAGAGATTACCTTGCTTTCACCCATTACAAAGCCACCGAAAAACATTTTGTGTATAGGGAAAAATTACGTGGACCATGCGATTGAGATGGGAAGTAAGGATGATATTCCTGAGCATATGATGGTTTTTACAAAAGCCCCAACTACGATTATTGGTCCAAATGAACATATTGAGAATCATCTTTCTATTACGAAACAGTTAGATTATGAAGGAGAGTTAGCGATCGTGATTGGAAAGAAGGGAAGGAATATAGAAAAAGAAGATGCCCTTGACTATGTGTTTGGTTATACGATTGTAAACGATATAACAGCACGTGATCTTCAAGCGAAGCATAAGCAGTTCTTTCTTGGAAAAAGCCTAGACTCTAGTTGTCCGATGGGACCATTTCTTGTTCATAAAGATAGGCTATCAAATCCCAATCAATTAACTATTGAAACAAAAGTAAATGGAGAGGTTCGCCAAAGCTCCAATACAAAACACTTTATCTTTTCAGTGGAAGAAATGATTTCGACACTATCATTGGGGATGACACTAGAACCAGGTGATGTGATTGCTACGGGTACTCCAGCTGGTGTAGGAAAAGGATTTCACCCACCTCGCTTTCTAAAGCCAGGCGATCAAATAGAAATTACGATTGAAGGTGTTGGAACCCTAACGAATCATGTCAGTGAAGAAATTTGAAAACTTTGTGAACAAATGATGAACCAAGAAATTCAATGGAGACGTTCTTTTTAGTTTTTTTATCACTATTGTGGTATGATAAAGTCGATATTTACTAGGGAGGCTAATTTATGTCGATTAACACACATGCCCATATAACCGCATGGGTTCTTGCACTAGTCCTATTTTTTGTAGCAAACTCATTACATAAGAGTGGAAAAGCAAAGGCAGCGAAAATCGTTCATATGATTTTGAGAGTTTTGTATATCATTGTGTTTGCCACAGGGGGAATGCTCGTTCATACATTATTCTCCATGCAGCCAGTTGAGTATATAGCTAAAGTATTAATTGGACTTTGGGTTATTGCAGCGATGGAGATGGTTCTCGTTCGTACGGTAAAAGGAAAAGAAACAAAGTCGCTTTGGATCCAATTTTATCTTGCGGTTGTTCTAGTAATCTTATTAGGACTTCGCTTACCACTTGGATTTCAATTATTTTAAATAAAACCTGCTCCAAGGAGCAGGTTTTATTATACAAATTTTTCAATCACCGTTCTCTTACCAGCGTTAAGTGTAAACTCAAAACGATCGGTTTGCTTTTTATAATAACAGAAATGATGTTGAACATTACAAATTTCCTCTTGATTATCAAAGATAATAAAATTCACACCACTTTTTCTTTCCGCATCTTTTAAAAACGTTAGATGATTGTAGCAATAAATACAGTCAAAGATTGAAAAGCCAAGTGAATTTAAATGGGAGATAAACTGATAAAACGAATCATCGTTGATTTCTTCTAGCAACCGTTCTAGGGAATACATTAAGTGTTTGCGAATTCTTACTACGTCTTGATTTTTTAAATGAAAAGTTTCACTTCCAAATGTTACTTTCCCATCCTCAAATAAAATTCCCTTTTTCCATCGATTGAATCGAAATACCTCAATTTCTTGGTGTAAAAAATCATCCAAAATGGAGGCTTCATCTGTTTCCTCATCGAAAAAAATCCACTGGTTGTTTATATGCTCTACCGTACCTTCTATAAATGCTCTCGTTTGATACTCAAAAAGTTTTAGTCGTTGCTGTCTATTCATGATAAGACCTCCGTTAAAGGCTAAAGGGTATAAAAGTTTTTTAGATCTATCTTCATTCTTTCTAGACATCTTGTTTATATTTTAAACACGCCACTTAAAAATTGGACAATTAACCATTTTTCGCGCCCAGCATAGTATGGGTATATGTTCGGACTGACCAAACAAACGCACTACTTTGAAAGGATGAAAAAAATATGTGTGGCATAACAGGCTGGATTGACTTCCAAAGAGATATGAGAAAAGAACGTGACTCTATTACGAAAATGGCTGAAACCTTGGCAAAGCGCGGTCCAGATGATACAAATGTATGGACAGATATTCATGTAGGATTCGGACATAAACGCTTAATTGTTGTTGACCCAGAGGGTGGAAAACAACCAATGTCTAAATCAAAAAATAATCACAAATATACGATTTGTTATAATGGTGAACTATATAATACCGAAGATATTCGAAAAGAACTGTTAGTAAAAGGATATTCCTTTAGCGGTCATTCTGATACAGAAGTTCTATTAACTGCATATATAGAATGGGAAGAAAATTGTGTGGATCATTTAAATGGCATATTTGCTTTCGCCATTTGGGATGAGAAGAAGGAACAGCTCTTTATAGGACGGGATCGACTTGGCGTTAAGCCGCTTTTTTATTTATCAACAGAAAAAGGGATTATGTTTGGCTCCGAATTAAAAGCGATTCTTGCTCATCCAGAAGTGAAAACAGAAATTGATCGAGAAGGGTTAGCAGAGGTTTTTGCTCTAGGTCCATCAAGATCCCCAGGAAATGGGGTATTTAAAGGGATATCTGAGCTAAGGCCTGCTCATGCACTTACTCTATCCAAAAGCAAAGGACTAAATATTTGGCGATACTGGAATGTAAAAAGTGAGAAGCATACGGACAGTTTGAATGATACCGTGGATAAGGTTCGCTTCCTCTTTACGGATGCGGTTAAACGCCAGCTTGTCTCAGATGTTCCTCTCTGTACATTTTTATCAGGCGGAGTAGATTCTAGTGCCATTACAGCCATTGCAGCGATGGAATATCAAAAAGAAGGAAAAGGGAGCCTTCATACGTATTCAATTGATTATGAAGACAATGACCAATTCTTTAAGGCAAATGAATTTCAGCCAAATTCGGATGGAATCTATATACAAAAAATGTCTAATGAATTTCAGACCACTCATCATAATAGCATTATTTCTCAAGAGCTTCTGGCTGAACATTTAATTGAAGCTGTTCATGTAAGAGATTTACCTGGAATGGCAGATGTAGATTCATCTCTATTATGGTTCTGCCGTGAAATTAAAAAAGATTTCGTTGTTAGTTTATCCGGGGAATGTGCAGATGAAATTTTTGGTGGGTACCCTTGGTTTCGACGTGAAGCAGACTTAACTCGTGAAGGTTTTCCTTGGATGAGATCGATTGAAGAAAGACAGGGTTTGCTCCGAACTGAGTGGCGGGAAAAGTTACAGCTAAAAGACTACATGCTTCAACAGTTCAATAAGACTGTTCAAGAGACTCCTGTTTTAGAGGGGGAGACGAGGGAAGAAGCAAAAAGACGAGAGTTGTTTTATCTGAATATGATTTGGTTTATGACCACCTTACTTGATCGCAAGGATCGAATGAGTATGGGAGCAAGTCTTGAAGTAAGGGTTCCTTTTGCAGATCACCGACTAGTTGAATATGTCTGGAATATCCCTTGGGAAATGAAGAATTACCAAAATCGTGAAAAAGGATTGCTACGAAAAGCATTAGAAGGAATTCTCCCAGATGAAGTATTGTATCGGAAGAAAAGTCCGTATCCGAAAACGCATAATCCGAAGTATACAAAAGCAGTACAGCAGATGCTTGCAGAGATTATGACGGATAAAGGTTCGGTTCTATATGAATTTTTTAATGAAGCAAAACTAAAGGAAATAATTACTACTGAAGGTGCAGCCTTTAAAGAACCTTGGTTCGGCCAATTAATGACTGGCCCACAGCTTCTTGCTCATCTAGCTCAAATTCACATCTGGTTTAAAGATTACAATATTAATATTGTTGAATCCTAAGTAAGGGAAGACGCCATACAAAAAGTTAAAGAGTTCCGTTTGAAGTGCTTATCTTAAAATAAGATAAAACTTACTCCTTATATAAATAAGATGTTTTGTCCTTAATCGAGTAACTAGCAAAAAGTAAAATAAGTGGAGAATTTCCGGTTAGATACAAAATGGAGCCTCGTTTGGGGGTAAATAAGGGGAGTTTTTCCGCTTATGCAAAACAAAAAAGCCTATTTTCGAATTTTTCGAGCAAATAGGCGGGATCCCTCCGCCTATTTGAGCCTTTTTTAATAAGAATTACTAATTAACCGGAATTTCTCCGTATATTTATCAGCTCGGGTGCTTAACCTGACCCCCAACCGATAAATACGGACCCTCTTGAACCTAGAACTCTAGATGTGGAAAAAAGCAGCTTTTTTTGTGTATTTTAATAAGAAAGTACCCGAGAATAGAACCCTTTAGCAAAAAGTGTGGGCATCTTCTGAATTTAGTTCTTTTTAAACTGCTTTCTCTTCTATAAAGGAATGGCGAACCCAAACTTTTGAGCGCCATCTCCAAAGCATGAGTAAGCCTCTCAGCCATTCATCCGCAATGAAAGCAATCCAAATGCCAACGAGACCAAGCCCAAAGGTGATTCCTAGTAAATAAGATAAGGTAACAGCCACCCCCCACATAGAAAGAATTCCCATATATACTGGGAATTTCACATCACCCGTTGCTCTTAGAGAATTGATAATGACTAAGTTGAAAGAGCGGCCTGGTTCTAAAATGATCGTTAACAGAATCAACGTGCTACCCAGTGCAATGATGTCCTCATTGTTTGTAAATAACTTCATTAAATCTTTTGCAAAAAACGAGAAGAGTACGGCTGCGCTTAAGGAAATAATTATAGCAAGACGTAGACTTTTTAAGCATCGATGATACGCATCTTCGTACTTCTTTGCACCAATCATATAACCTATTAATATTTGTGTACCTTGACTTATCGCAATGCTAAAAAGGAAGATAAACATCATAAGATTTTGAGCGTATACTTTGGATGTGAGTGCTTCCGTACCTAGTGTGGCAATAAAGAACGTAATGACCATCTGAGAAGCATTATAGGAAAGTTGCTCACCGGCGGAGGGAATACCAATTTTAAGCAAGTTTCTAACATGCACCTTCGGAAAACGGAACAGCAGGTGAAACGGCAGCTGAACAGGAATTCTTTTAATCATCACGATGATGGCTATAATCAAACCTATGAATCTACTAACAGTAGTTGAGATAGCTACTCCTTCCACGCCGAGAATCGGAAAACCAAAAGGACCAAAAATAAATAAGTAGTTCCCAATCACATTAATAATATTCATGCCAATTGTGATATACATAACATCTTTCGTAAATCCATAACTACGAATGACAGCACCAATTGTCATGATAAACGCTTGAACAAAAGAAAATCCTCCGACAATTAACAGGTAAGAGTTTGCTTCATCCAATAGTTCAGGAGGTAAATCCATCATTAATAAAATAGGTTTACTAAAGAGAAAAATTCCTATACTTAAAAGAATCCCAAAAACAAGATTTGCTCCAAGGGAAACGATTGAAATTTCTGCAGCTGTATTTTCCTGTTTCGCTCCTAAATTCTGTGTGACAAGAATAGCTGTTCCTGTTGCAACAAAACCAAACATTACGATGATTAGCGAAAGAACTTGGTTCGATACGCCAACAGCGGCAACGGACTCATCAGAGTATTGTGAGAGCATTAATGTATCTGCATTCCCCATAAGCATATACAATAAAATTTCAATAAAGATGGGCCATGTTAAAGCAACAAGGGTCATCTTTTGTGTTTTGCTTTTCGTGCTCATGACTAATTGACCCCCTAACATAATAAAAGGAAATAGTCTTAAGCAGAGTGCTTAAGACTATTTAGTAAACAATTCATTTTAACAGATGAAGTGTTAATTTAAAAGGAGATGATTTCAAAGCCAAAAGGAGCAACCGTAACTGAAAGTTGATCAGACTCAGCGGCAAATTCACTATTGTTTAATAAGTCTGTAAGTTTTCTCCCTTTTAAATGAAATGGCAAAGAATGCGTAGCCTCTTTGGACGTAGGGTTTAAAATAACGATAATTGCTTTGTTTCCATCCTTTTTGGAGTAGGCAATACACACTTCTTCATCGGAATTAGCAAGGAAGGAGAAGGTTCCTGAGTTTGCGAGAAGCTTTTCTTCTTTTCTTAGCTTAATTAATGTTTGGATATGTTGTCGCATCTCACTATTCCAATTTTCTTCCTCCCACGGCATGCATTCTCTACAACCAGGGTCCATGACTCCACTTAAGCCAATTTCATCTCCATAATATATACAAGGTGTCCCGATAAATGTCATCATAAAGGTGTAGATGAGCTTCATTCTATCTGTGCTGTCCTTACATTCTGTCAAAATACGCGGTGTATCATGGCTTCCAACGAGGTTAAAAGCAGCTTCATTCACATTGCTAGGATACATTTGAATAACAGATGTCATGTTCTCGATAAATTGCTGCTTTGAAATCTGGTCTTTTGCAAAGAAATTTAATACATTTGTTAGGAATGGATAGTTCATCACTGCATCAAATTGGTCTCCCCGAAGCCAAGGCATCGAATCATGCCAAATTTCACCTAGGATATATAGTTCAGGCTTGACTTCCTTAACCGCATGGCGGAAATCTCTCCAAAACTGATGGTCAATTTCATTCGCTACATCTAATCGCCATCCATCTATATTAAATTCTCGAACCCAGTACCTTCCAACCTCAAGCAAATATTGCTTTACTTCTTCGTTTTGTGTATTAAGTTTAGGCATCGTTTGCTCAAAGGCAAATGTAGAGTAGTTTGGAAGCTCGCCACCTTTTAATGGAAATTCCTTTGTGTGGAACCAACTTGCATACTTTGATTTCTCTCCATTCTTAAGAACATCTTGAAAGGGAGGAAAGTGGTATCCACTATGATTAAACACAGCATCAAGCATCACCTTTATTCCATTTTTGTGACAAGTTTTTACAAGTTCCTTAAAGGTTTCCTTATCCCCAAACTGAGGATCAATTTCCATATAATCAATCGTATCGTATTTATGATTCGAATATGCCTTGAAAATAGGAGTAAAGTAAATTCCAGTGATCCCTAAATCAACTAAATAATCAATATGCTCGATAATACCTTTAAAGTCCCCACCAAAAAAGTTCTTCGGTGATGGAGGTTCACTTGCCCAAGGAAGTGCACCTTCTGGATCATTGGTAAGATCACCATTGGCAAATCTTTCTGGGAATATTTGATACCAGACCGTATCTTTTACCCAGCTTGGAGCACGAAATACTTCGCTCGCATGAAGGAAGGGAAATGAGAAGTAATAGCCCGGATCTTCAGGAGCCTTCTCATAAAATCCTTTTTCTGTATATAAAATAGTTTCTTCTCCATTACTAATAAAGAATCCGTAGCGAATTCGCTTGTAGGTAGGTTGTATGCTTAGAAGCCAGTAATCAAAAAGAGCATCTGTTGCAACTTTCTCCATTTCTGTTTGCTGAAAAATCCAAGCACCATCTTTCCATTCATATTGATCACCGAATAAAAGCTGAACCGTTTGTACTTCTTCTTTACGAGTACGCAATTTTATATGTAATGTATGTTCATCAATGGGATATGCGTATTCATCTGTAGGACGATGATAGATAGAAGAACGAGTAATCATAATATTTTCCTCCTTTTGTGCAATCGATTGCATTTAATTCTACTTTCTTTACGTTAGCAGATATGTGAAAACCCTTCAACAATTACATGGCAAAACACTTATAAATTTTTTTCTTTGTATTTTATGTGAAAATAGTTGTCAAAATGAAAAAACTAGGTATAATAAAAAATATAGTTTGTGCAATCGTTTTCACAACTCTATTATTTCAGTTGAACATATAAGATCAATAAGTTACTTCTTTTTAACTTATTGTGGCAACGTTTTCATAGAGTGCTGTTTTTGTAGATTTGTGCAATCGTTTGTACAACTAGCAGAAAATAAAAACATACATTTTTGGAGGGGTCAATAATGAAAAAAGCATTTTCGCTTTTCATGATGATCATGTTAGTACTAGGAGTCCTTGCTGCATGTGGACCAAATCGTGAGGAAGGTACTTCAACAGAAAATGAAGGTGGCAATACGGCTGGAGAAGAACCAGCAAAGCCAGAGAAATTAGTAGTATGGGAAGATACAGATAAAGAGGTTGCATTAGAGCCTGCTATCGAAGCTTTTGAAAAAGAATATGGCATTAAAGTTGAGTATAAAACATTAGGAATGGCAGACAAAATTCGTGACCAACTTCGTCTAGATGGACCTGCTGGAAATGCTCCAGACGTTGTAACACTGCCACATGACCAAATCGGTCAAGTAGTTGTTGAGGGATTAATCTCAGAAATTGAAGTAGATCAAGAAGTACTTGATACCTTCACTGAATCTTCAATCTCAGCTCAAATGTATGATGGAAAGCTTTATGGACTACCAAAAGCGACAGAAACTCCAGTCTTTATTTACAACAAAGCGTTAATGGAAAAAGCTCCTGAATCTTTTGATGAGTTATATACTTTCTCAAAGGATTTTACTAAAGGCGATAATTACGGTTTCTTAGCTCTTTGGGATAACTATTACTTCGCTCATGGTATTATGGGTGGAAACGGTGCTTACGTATTTAAAGAAGAAAATGGTGCATTAAACCGCGATGATATCGGTCTAAATAACGAAGGTGCTGTAACAGGTGCTGAGTACATTCAACAATGGTATAAAGAAGGCCTTTTCCCTAAAGGAATCATCGGTGAATCTGGTGGATCAGCTATGGACGGGCTATTTAACGAAGGAAAAGTTGCTTCTGTTATGAATGGTCCTTGGGCATTCCAAGCAATGAAGGATGCTGGAATTGACTACGGTGTTGCACCGCTTCCAACTTTACCAAATGGTGAAAATGTAAAAACATTTATGGGTGTTAAAGGATGGCATGTAACAGCATTCACGGAAAATCAATATTGGGCTACAAAGCTTGTTGAATTCATAACAAATGAAGATAGTGCAAAAACGCGTTTTGAAACAACTGGGGAAATTCCACCAGTTAAAACTCTAATCGAGGATCCAATTATTGCTGATAACGAAGCAGCAAAAGCAGTAGCTGTTCAGTCTTCCTATGCGATTCCAATGCCAAATATTCCAGAAATGGCTGAGGTTTGGTCTCCAATGGCATCAGCATTACAACAAATTGCTACCCAAAAATCAGAGCCAAAGGCAGCTCTTGATTCGGCAGTAGATACGATTAAGAAGCAGATTGAGACGAACCACGCAAAATAATTTGTGCTACAATCGATAGGCAGTACCTTCGGTATTGCCTATCATTACATTCTTTTAGGCAAACGGTTGCGCAACAAAAATACATTCCTCCTCAAGTTAGAAAGGGGATAGAAGTCAAATGGAAGCGGAAAAAGTAGGAACAACAAAGCATGCAAAGACAGCTGCATTGCTTTCAATTGTCCCAGGATTAGGGCAATTTTATAATCGTCAGTTTTTAAAAGGAATCATCTTTCTTGTATTAGCAGCTTCATTCGGTATTGTGTTTGGCGACATATTAAACATGGGGTTTTGGGGATTGTTTACATTAGGTGAAATACCTAAAGTAGACCATTCGATCTTTCTTTTGATTGATGGAATTATCGCATTGATTGTTACAGTGCTAGGGTTAGGGGTGTATGCATTTAACCTTTACGATGCACACTCTAATGGGAAAAAACGTGATCTAGGTTTAAAACTAAATTCAGTTAGAGAACAATACCACAACTTAATTGACGGTGGTTTTCCATATTTAATGATTTCACCAGGGTTTTTGCTATTAATTTTTGTTGTAATCTTTCCGATTATATTCGTCATCTTATTAGCATTTACAAACTACGATTTATACCATTCACCACCTGCTAAGTTAGTTGATTGGATTGGGATACAGAACTTTATAGATATTTTTAAAATTGATATCTGGCGTAATACGTTCTTTAAAGTATTAGGTTGGACAATTGTCTGGACTTTTGGTGCGACAACGTTCCAAATTGCTTTAGGGATGTTCCTTGCCATTATTGTTAATCAGAAAGATCTAAAAGGTAAAGCGATTATTCGTACGATATTAATTTTACCTTGGGCGGTACCAGCATTCGTATCCATTATGATCTTTTCTGGAATGTTTAATGAAACCTTCGGTGCAATAAATAAAATGATATTACCAGCTCTAGGGTTAGATCCGCAGCCATGGATGACAGAAGCCAACTGGACACGTCTAGCATTGATATTAATTCAAGGTTGGTTAGGTTTCCCATTCATCTTTGCAATGGTAACTGGTGTTCTTCAGTCGATTCCAGAGGACTTATATGAAGCAGCTACTGTAGATGGTGCTAATATTTGGCAAAAGTTCTCGAAGATTACTTTACCACTTGTCTTGTTTGCAACTGCACCAATCATGATTACACAATATACGTTCAACTTTAATAACTTCAATGTTATCTTCCTCTTTAACAACGGGGGACCAGCTGTGCCAGGGCAAACCGCATGGGGAACAGATATTCTAATATCATGGATCTATCGATTAACGATGACTTCAGCACAATATGGAAAAGCAGCAGCCATCACAATGATTCTATCCTTCATTATTATTGCAGTGGCTTTATGGCAATTTAGAAGAACAAAATCATTCCAAGAAGAGGATATGATGTAATATGAGTATGAAAAAGAATAAAATCATAAGACTTACACTGTCATATTTAGTCATTGCGGTAATGGCAGTTATTGTATTCTACCCATTGCTTTGGATTATTGGATCTTCGTTTAATCCTGGGAATAGTCTCTCGGGCTCGACGATGTTTCCAGAAAACCCAACACTAGCACACTATAAGCATCTGTTTGATGCTGACAAGAGTGACTATATTATGTGGTATAAAAATTCCTTGAAAATCAGTATTATCACCATGGTATTAACTGTTGCAAGTGTATCATTAACCGCATACTCATTCTCAAGGTATCGTTTTGTTGGTCGTAAGAATGGTCTAATCACATTCTTAATTCTACAAATGATTCCAAACTTTGCTGCATTAATTGCCATCTTTGTTTTAGCAAACCGTACAGGTTTAATTGATACACACCTAGGATTAATACTTGTGTATGTCGGTGGCCAAATTCCAATGAATACGTATTTAATGAAGGGATACTTAGATACGATTCCGAAAGAGCTTGATGAATCTGCAAAAATGGATGGGGCGGGACACTTAAGAATTTTCTTCCAAATTGTTATGCCACTTGCAAAGCCAATTTTAGCAGTAGTTGCTTTATTCTCATTTATTGCTCCTTTTGGTGACTTTATCTTAGCGCGAATCTTATTACGATCAGAAGATAAATTTACATTATTAGTTGGCCTATATGAACTAGTTGCGAAACAGTTCGGAAACGAATTTACAAAGTTTGCTGCAGGTTCAGTACTTATTGCTATACCAATCGCTGCATTATTCTTAGTTTTCCAAAGATATTTCGTTTCTGGTTTGACGGCTGGAGGAACAAAAGGATAATCTTGTAGGGAAGGATTTCTAACAGGAAAAGGAGGAGCGGAGATGAAAAAGAAAATACTTTCTTTCATCTTAATCCCGTTTCTTCTTTTTTACTCCCTACCGGTAGGTGCAGTGGAAAAAGAAGAGCGAAAATGGCAGGATGAGACTTTTTATTTTATTATGATCGATCGCTTTAATAATAGCGATTTCAGTAATGATTTTAAAGTAAATATGGATGATCCCAAATCATATCATGGCGGTGACTTTCAAGGTATAATCGATCAATTGGATTATATTAAAGACATGGGGTTCACCGCTATTTGGCTTACCCCCATTTTTGATAATGCGGATAAGGGCTATCATGGATACTGGATTACTGACTTTTACAACACAGAAGAACATTTTGGCACGATAGAAAAGTTTAAAGAATTAGTAAATGAGGCACATAAACGAGACATAAAGATCGTCCTTGACTTTGTTGTCAATCATGTTTCACCCGAACACGAGTGGCTGACAGACGGCGAGAAAAAGGATTGGTTTCATGAAAATAAAGAAATTTTAAATTGGGAAGATCAAGATGAGCTCAATAATGGCTGGATTTATGGATTACCTGATTTAAATACGGAAAACCCAGAAGTGTCTAATTATCTATTAGAGGCAGCAAAGTGGTGGATCACAGAAACAGATATCGATGGCTATCGACTGGATACGGTACGACATGTACCAGTTAGATTTTGGGAAACATTTACTAAAGAGGTAAAAAGTGTGAAAGATGATTTCTACTTACTCGGTGAGGTTTGGGACAATGACCCAAATTATATAGCCCAGTATGACAAAGCAGGGATTGATGGCTTTGTCGATTATCCCTTGAATGAACATTTACGTACTGCTTTTGCTAAGCCAGATCAATCTCTTTATTGGTTGTATACGACTGCGGATCGAAACAAAACCATTTACGAAGAACCTTATTTAATGGGTACTTTTATGGATAATCATGATACTCCGCGTTTTACAAGAGATGCGATACAAAACAATGAGCATCCTGGTCCTCGCTGGAAGCTGGCTCTTACTTACTTATACACGATCCCTGGTATTCCGATTGTGTATTATGGTAGTGAGATTGCTCTAGATGGTGGAGAAGACCCTGATAACCGTAGACAAATGGATTTTCGAACAGATAAAGAATTGGTGGATTATATTTCTCAAATTGGAGCTGCTAGACAAACACTTCCGTCCTTAACCCGTGGTACATTCGATTTTCTATATGAAGAGAAGGGGATGGCGGTATATAAAAGGGAATATAATGGTGAAACCACTGTTGTAGCAATTAATAATACTACAAAAACACAAACCGTAACCATTACAGAAGGTCTTGAAAAGGATAAAGAACTTCGAGGAGTACTTAGTGATGATATTGTACGTGGAAAAGGTGACGAATATACGCTCGTTCTCGACCGTGACCAAGCACAAATTTATATCTTAGGACAGAAAACAGGGTTGAATATTCCATATATAATTATAATGGGAGCTGTGTACGCAGCGTTTATCATATTTATCTATTTGTTATGGAAAAGATCAAAAAGGAAAAAACTCCCGAATCAATGAAAAAAATATACTACAAAAGTATCGGATAGTTAGGGTAGAATATAGAATAAGTAAACCTGAATAATTATTAATACTATTCAGAAATGTAGTTATTAGGAAATGAGGTGGGTAAGATGGCTGTTACAATTAAAGATGTTGCTAAATTAGCAAAGGTCGCACCATCTACCGTATCACGTGTAATTGCAAATAATCCTCGAATAAGTGAAAAAACAAAGAAAAAAGTTAGAGAAGCCATGGATGAGTTAGGATACCATCCTAACTTTATTGCAAGAAGTTTAGCGAGTCAAAGCACACAGGCAATCGGTCTCGTCATGCCGAGCTCTACTGACGTAGTATTTCAGAATCCCTTTTTTCCAACAGTACTTAGAGGTCTTAGTGAAGGGGCCCATGAAAAACACTACGCGTTATATATGACAACAGGAAAGACTGACAACGAAATTCTTGACGGAGTTACGCAGATGGTCCAAGGTGGACGTGTTGACGGAGTGGTCTTACTTTATTCGAAAATTGAAGATAAAGTATTAATGTACTTGCAGGAAAGAGGCATTCCATTTGTAGTTATTGGTAAACCTTTTAAGCATGTGGAGGAAATTACTCATGTTGATAATGATAACTTCCGTGCAACAAAGGAAGTAACGGAATATCTTATTCAGCTTGGGCATGATCATATCGCTTTTGTCGGTGGAAACTTAAACCTAGTTGTTACGGTTGAACGATTGCTTGGTTACGAGAAGGCGCTTCGTGAAGCAGGAATCCCATTAAATGATGACTATATTGTACATGAAGAATTTTTAAGAGAAGGTGGACAAGAAGCAGTAAGGGAATTGCTTTCTTTAAAGGTTCCGCCAACTGCATTGGTTGTCGCAGATGATCTAATGGCCTTAGGGGTTCTTAATACATTAGATGAATTGGGAATTAAAGTACCTGAAGATATATCCATCATCAGTTTCAATAATGTACTAGTATCAGAGATGTCCAGACCCCCTTTGACTAGCGTGGATATTAATATTTTTGATCTTGGGTTTGAGGCTGCTCGAAGCTTAATTCAAAAGATAGAAAACCCAAAAGAACCAATCAAGAGAATTATTATTCCACATCAAATTGTCAAACGTTTCTCTTGTTCATATCCAAATGAAGAAAGAGTATTCTTGCCTCAAAAAGGGACTTTCAGCTGAAAAGTCCCTTTTTGTATCTTTATCCATTGATGACTGTTCCACCATTAACGTGAATCATTTGACCACTAACATAAGAAGAGTCATTAGATGCGAGAAAAACATAACTCGCGGCAAGTTCATACGGCTGTCCGGCTCTTCCCATTGGTGTTGTAGATCCGAATTCTGCTACTTGTTCCGCTGGGAAGGTAGAAGGAATGAGAGGAGTCCAAATAGGTCCCGGTGCCACTCCATTTACTCGGATTCCATCTTTAGCAAGTGACTTTGAAAGAGATCTGGTAAAGGTAACAATGGCCCCTTTAGTAGCGGAATAGTCAAGTAGTTGCTCGTTTCCTTGATAGGCTGTTATGGAAGCTGTGTTAATAATAGAGCTCCCATTCTTAAGGTGGGGAAGAGCAGCCTTAGTTAAATAAAAATAAGAGAAGATATTTGTTCGGAATGTTCGTTCAAGCTGCTCTGACGTGATATCAAGCAAACTTTGTTGTGGATGCTGTTCGGCAGCGTTATTGACGATAATGTCAATTTTGCCAAATGCTTTGATCGTATCATCTACAATTTGATTACAAACCCTCTCATCACCAATATCTCCTGAGGCAAGAATACAGCGTCTGCCTTCTGCTTCAACTTGCTTTTTCGTGTCCTCAGCGTCCTTTGTTTCATTTAAATAGGAAACGACAACGTCAGCTCCTTCTTTTGCAAAATAGATGGCTACTGACTTCCCAATTCCACTATCACCACCCGTAATAATCGCTACTTTGTCTTTTAATTTATTGGAGCCTTCATACTGTTCACTAACATGAATTGGAATGGGGTTCATTTCATCTTCAACACCGGGTTGATGATTTTGATGTTGAGGTGGAAAGGTTTGTTTGTTATTCTGAGACAAGCATATCCATCCTTTCAAATTGTTATTGTCATTTTTGTAGTATAGGGTAAATGTGGGGAATTATATGCAATCAGAACAATTCAGAATAGGAGAAAAATTTGACGGATTTATATGAATTATGATATAAGCAATAATATTAAAAATATTTTCTAATGAACGTAAACAATTGGAGGAAGTGACATTTATGGAACATCGTAGTAAGATTATAGACTGTACAATTCGAGATGGAGGCTTGGTCAATAATTGGGATTTTAGCGTTGAGTTTGTTCAGGACTTGTATAATGGTTTAAGTGAGGCTGGAGTTGAATATATGGAAATTGGATACAAAAATTCAGCCAGGCTACTGAACGTATCTGAGCCCAATCCCTGGAGATTTCTCGACGACCACTTCCTAAAAGAAATTATTCCAGAGAAAAAATTCACAAAGCTATCTGCTTTAGTGGATATTGGAAGAGTAGACCCTAATGACATCCTTCCTCGTGAGGAAAGTATCTTGGATATGATCCGAGTAGCGTGCTATGTTCGTGAAGTGGATAAAGGATTGGAACTTGTACAAATGTTCCATGATTTAGGCTATGAGACTTCACTCAACATTATGGCGTTATCTAGTGTACCAGAGCAACAGCTTATAAAAGCGTTTGAGTTGGTGAAAGAGAGCCCAGTAGATGTGGTATATATCGTTGACTCATTCGGAAGCTTAGATCCTAGAGATATTGAGCACCAAGTGAAAAAATTCCAAACTCTGATTCCTAACAAACAGCTAGGAATTCATACTCATAACAATATGCAATTGGCATTTGCCAATACGTTAACTGCGTTTCAAAATGGCGTTACATTCCTTGATTCATCTGTTTATGGAATGGGACGTGCAGCGGGTAACTGCAACACAGAGCTTCTCGTTAGCTATATTCAAAAACCAAGCTATGAGCTTAAACCAGTTCTTGGCGTTATCGAAAAGCATATGTTAGACATGCGTAAAAAGTGGGAATGGGGCTATATCATCCCTTATATGATCTCTGGTGTTCTCAATGAGCATCCACGTATTGCGATGGCATATCGTGATAGTTCAGATAGAGATAAATTTGTAGAATTCTATGACAAAGTAACGACACCTGAAGCTACTATGATATTAGAGTCAAAGTAATAAATATATTGAAATTTTTAAAAAAGGCCGATACTGGCCTTTTTTTATTCTCCTTGAAATTTATAAGTTTTATCACTATTATCAAAACAAAAAAGTGAAAAACTATTGTCATGGATGCGCTTTCGTGATAAGTTTAAAAGGTCATATGTGACATTTTTGTGAACAATAATAATTATGTTTTTGATACGAAAACAGCGACCCTGTTGATCGGTTGAAAATCTTAATTTATTTCGTTTTATGACAGTTGGTACTTAGCAGCGCTCCTGTATAAGGCAAACCGTTGTAATGATTCAGGTGAAGGTTCCTTATATAGGAGTCTAAATTTGGATTAATTACAACGGTTTTTTTGTTTTCTACGGGAGCATCTATGCATTGATGTAGGGGGAAAACAAATGAAAGCAACTAAAAATCGTTGGCTTATTGCATTATCAGCAGTTGGAATACATATTTCCATAGGTTCGGTATATGCATGGAGTAATTTTACCGCTCCCTTAAAGGACATGTTTGGGTGGTCGGATTCAGAGGTAGCCCTTACTTTTAGTATTGCTATCTTATTTTTAGGTCTCTCAGCTGCATTTTTGGGACATTTTGTAGAAAAGTATGGTCCTAGAAAAGCAGGATTACTTGCAGCCATTTTCTTTGGAATTGGTATTACTGGTTCCGGTTTAGCAGTGGATTTTGGTTCAAAGTATATGCTTTATGTGTGTTACGGAGCACTAGGTGGAATTGGACTTGGAGTTGGTTATATCGCACCTGTTTCTACTCTAGTAAAATGGTTTCCTGATCGAAGAGGTTTAGCCACTGGCCTTGCTATCATGGGGTTTGGGTTTGCAGCAGCCATTTCAAGCCCAATTATGAACTCATTGATTGAAACTGTAGGTGTAGCGAATACATTTTATATTTTAGGTGTATCATACTTTGCTATTATGACTCTTTCTTCCTTATATTTAGAGAAGCCGGCTGAAGGTTGGTTACCCGAAGGTTTTCAAGCGAAAATTGAAAGTGGGAAGGTAAAGCCAGCAATGGAATTATCACAGTTAACGGCGAATGAAGCAGTTAAAACGAAGCGCTTTTGGTATTTATGGCTCATGCTATTTATCAATATCACTTGCGGAATTGCGATCTTAGCGGTAGCGAAACCACTAGCAATGGAAAGCATCGGCATTGATATGGCAGCGGCCGCAGCATTGGTTGGGGCAATCGGTATTTTTAATGGCTTAGGTCGTATTGGCTGGGCTTCCTTATCTGATTATATTGGACGTCCAAATACCTATACAGCCTTTTTTGTTCTACAAATTGTCATGTTTTTCTTTTTACCACAAGTGTCCATTCAGTGGTTATTCATGGCCATGCTCATTGTCGTGTATACATGCTATGGAGGTGGATTTGCTTCTATCCCAGCATATATAGGAGATTTGTTTGGTACAAAGCAACTTGGGGCCATCCATGGATATATACTAACTGCATGGGCAGCAGCTGGACTAGTTGGTCCTTTATTCGCGGCATGGATTAAGGATACTACTGGCAGCTACGCAGGAAGTTTAACCTTCTTTTCCGGATTATTTGTAGTTGCATTAGTGATATCAATTTTAATAAGATCTGATATTAATAGACTAAAAGCAGAGAATGCCGGAAAGTTAGGCCGTTCTAAGGAAGCAGTATAATATCTAACAAAAATAGTGTAAAATAGGAAAAAAACGGTAAGTGAGTTGAAACGAGTGAATAAGTACGAAGCTGAGTTTAGCAATATTGTTCGAGCCTTTCGTAAAAAGCATATGGGAAAAGGTCCAAGCCAAGTTCGAACCACTTTCTCAAAAAGCTGGGCCATTTGTGAACTGGAGGGGAATCTATCTCCTATTGAAAAATTCATTGCCACAGCAGAAGATGGGCGCCAAATGCTTCGTTCTGCCCGTACAGAAATGGTGAAAGAGATTTATAAAAAAAATCACCCTACAGAGATGGAAGAATTGCTTGGAACAAAATTCGTCCGTGTGTTTGTCGATATCGATATTGAATTAGACATAGGTATGTCGATCTTTGTATTTGAAGATAACATTGAAGAGAAATTTAAAATGTAATAACTGTTGTAAACAGATTTGGAATGTTGGAACTTGGCAGCGCACCTGTTAAAGACTAACCACCTGAAGTTTTCGTCCTAATAAAAAGGAAGGATTTCTTCTGGTGGTTTTTTATATGAAAAAAGTGTAAATGGAGGAGTAAAATATGGGGAAAACAAAACATCCAGGACCACAAAAGAAAGCCATACTACCCGCACCAAAGTACTGGGTTAGTCCCATCCCATTTGGATTAGGAAAGATAAAACCAAAACATATCCGCGATACAATGAAGGTTGCTTACGATAATAAAGACAATTTAGGTTATGCCACTCGTATCATTACAGAGGGCGTGTGTGACGGTTGTGCGCTTGGAGTATCTGGCTTGTACGACCAAACCTTAACCGGTCCACATCTGTGTACGACCCGTTTAAATGTGCTAAGACTAAACACCATGCCAGCAATTAAACCAGAGATTCTTCATGCAGATATTGACGATCTTAAAAAATATGATAGTACAGAACTTCGGAAACTTGGTCGTATCCCATATCCAATGATTCGTCGCAAAGGGGAGCGTAAGTTTTCTCGCATTACATGGGATGATGCAATGGATATGATTGCCGGAAAGATGAAAGAGCTAAATCCTAAGCAATATGCTTTCTACTTAACATCACGTGGAATTACCAATGAAAACTATTATGTCGCTGCTAAAGTTTCACGCTTTTTAGGAGCGAACAATATTGATAATGCTTCAAGAATTTGTCACTCTCCAAGTAAAACAGCATTAAAACGGTCAATTGGTGTAGGAGCATCCACTTCGAACTATTTAGATTGGATTGGTACGGATGTACTTCTATTCTGGGGTAGTGTGGCATCAAATGCTTCACCCGTTTCATCTAAGTACATGCTAGAAGCGAAGAAAAAGGGTACAAAAATCATTGTTATAAATCCATACCGTGAACCCGCCATGGAAAATTATTGGATTCCTTCCAATCCAGAATCAGCTCTTTTTGGAACCAAGTTAGCAGATGATTTCTATCAAGTTAATATCGGCGGAGATATTGCGTTTATGCATGGAATTATGAAGCATTGGTTTGATATGGAAGCAGAGCAATATGGTTCGGCAATTAATCATCCGTTTGTACAAGAACATGTGAATGGTTACGAAGAACTTAAAGCAAAGGTACAACAGCAAACATGGGAACATATTATAGAATCATCAGGTGTAACAAAAGAGCGTATCATCGAGCTTGCTGAAATTTTAGCAAAAGCAAAAAATGCTGTCTTTGCCTGGGCACTTGGATTAACGATGCATTCCTTTGCAACAGACAATATCTCCCAAGTTGCTAATCTAGCATTATTACGTGGTTTCCTAGGTCGCAAGCACTCGGGGTTAATGCCGTTTCGTGGTCACTCCTCTGTACAAGGTTCTGGGGAAATGGGGGCAGATCCCTTTGTCTTACCGGGTGGGGATTTTTACGGTGAGAATATTGAGCGGATTGAAAAGCTATGGGGCTTTAAACTTCCGCGATGGCAGGGAGATATAGTTGGTGTCACTCTTGAAAATATTATGCTTCCAGAAGACCATGAGAGAAAGGTGAAGTTATATTATTTAAGTGGTGGTAACTTCTTAGAGACCATGCCTGATCCGATATTCGTAGAGAAAGCATTATCTCAATTAGATATTCGTGTCCACCAAGATATTATTTTAAACACTTCTACTCTAGTAGATGCACAAGAAGCGGTTATCGTGTTACCGGCTAAAACAAGATATGAGCAGGAAGGTGGCGGAACGTCAACTTCCACTGAAAGAATGGTCTATTTTTCTCCTGAAATCGAAGGAAATAAGAACCGGATTGAAGAAGCTCGTGAAGAATGGAAAATCTACATTGATCTGGCAAAACGTGTAAAGCCTACAATGGCACATCAGGTGGATTTTAAAGATGCACAGGCGATCCGTGATGAGATCGCATTAGCGAATCCAAATTATGACGGTATCCAGCATCTAAAGAAAAAAGGTGATGTGTTCCAATGGGGCGGAGCATGGCTATGTGAAGATGGAATCTGTCCAACTCCAGATGGGAAAGGGACATTAATTACAGTCGATATCCCAAATATGGGTAAAAAAGAAGGTCAGTTTTTACTAACGACTCGCCGTGGAAAGCAATTCAATTCCATGGTGTTTAGTGAAAAAGATCCGTTGAATGGATCTGACCGTTATGATGTCTTGATTAATGCGGAAGAAGCTCGTTTGCATAGGATTGCAGATGGAGAAGGGATTGTTGTCTATAATCAGCATGGAGTGTTTCAAGGACGTGCAAAGTATGCTGATATCACAACAGGGAACCTTGGTGTTCACTTCCCTGAAGGAAACTTCTTATTACCCAAAGGAAAATATGAAAAATTTGCTGGTATTCCAGATTATAATATTGCGGTAAAAGTAGAGAAAGCAGAACGTTTTAATGCTCGTAAAGATACACAATACCTGGAGAAACCAATTCCAGATCTAGAGACGGATGTAAGCTAATATTTAGGAGGGTACAGAAATGGACAATGAAATAGATGAAGTGACCACCACTAGAAGCATCATGAGATTTGACGGGAAGGACTTCTATGAACAAGAGGAGACAATAGCTGTTGAATTCCCGCTAACGGTGATGTTGGATGGTCAGGAATTTGCTACCATGGTCTGTACCCCTGCTGATATGGAAGAACTTGTTGTCGGTTTTTTAGCTTCAGAAGGTGTCATTCGAAAGTATGATGAAATTAAATCGTTAACGATAGACGATTCTAAAGGCTTTGCATATGTGGAGCTAGTGACTAAGAAGGAAATACAAAACCATCATCACTCCAAACGCTTTATTGGTTCATGCTGTGGGAAAGGACGACAGTTTTACTTTTACAATGATATGAAAACGGCAAAAACGGTAATGAGTAAAACAACGATTACAGGTCAAGACTGTCAGAGACTGATGACACTCATGCAAGAAAGTTCATCACACTTCCAGCAAACCGGCGGAGTTCACAACTCAGCTTTGTGTTCCAAAGAAGGAATCATCGTTTCAAGGACGGATATTGGCCGCCACAATACATTAGACAAAATCTTCGGATATTGCTTAATGAATCATATTCCATTGAAGGACAAGATTATTGTATTTAGTGGACGAATTTCTTCAGAGGTATTGTTGAAGACAGCAAAAATTGGTGTAGGAATAGTATTATCCAAATCAGCCCCTACTAACCTAGCACTTGATTTGGCTGAAGAACTAGGTATTACAGCTGTTGGATTCATTCGCGGTCAAGGGTTTAATGTGTACACACATCAAGAACGTATTTTAGGTGGATAAGATGAGACGCGCACGGTAGCCAAAAGTTTACCGTGCGTTTTTATTACTAAGTTCAAAAAAAACACCAACCTTCAAGAATTTGGGAATTTTCCCTGTATTTCTTTTAAAAACATCTCAGCAGCAGCGGAAAATACCTGATGTTTTTTCCAAACGATATTTAGGCCAGATTCGAGTCTTGGCTCTAGTGGTCTAAAACAAAGATTACTTTCACTAGATGTATTTACTATTTTATCAAGGGTTATGGCATAACCAATGCCTTCTTCAACCATAAGAGAAGCATTAAATGCAAGATTGTATGTAGTCACAACGTTTAATTTTTCAAAATCTTCACCAAACCAATCTGCAAATTCATTTTTAGAAAATGTCTGTTTAATAGCCTGTCTTGAACAAATTAGAGGTACATTAAATAGATCCGCTGCTTGAATGGTATTTTTGAAAGAAAGCGGGCTGTCTTTCCTCATAACAACACCCCAAACATCCTTGGCTGGGATATTGATATAATTGTATTTTGATAAATCCGCTGGTTGAATTAAAATACCAAAGTCAAGCAATCCCTTGTCAAGCCGTTCAGCCACATCGTCTTCGTTTCCACTGTAGAGGTGATAACGTATATTTGGATAACCTAATTGTAAATCTTTTACTACCCGTGCGATCTGTCTCATGGCATCTGTTTCCCCGCCACCTATATAAACATCACCACTAATTGATTCTTCCATGGAACTAAATTCAGCCCCTAATTTATCGACCATATCTATGATTTCTTCTGCTCTCTTTCGCAAGAGCATTCCTTCATCTGTGAGAATGATACTGTGACTACTACGAATAAATAGTTTTTTCCCTAATTCTTGTTCAAGATCCTTTATTTGTCTGGACAAGGTTGGCTGTGTGACATGTAAAAAATCAGCAGCAGCCGTCATGCTTCCTTCTCTTGCGACAGTAAGGAAATATCGCAAAACTCTTAATTCCATCGATCACTCCTCCTTTATCATGTTTTAGTATATACATTCTAGAAATGCCTATCAAGCATATCATGATATATGATATAAGTATTAGTTATGTACCGTGTGGCGCGCTAGAATAAGGAACAAGGGTAGGGATTACCGCCGAATAAATTCAAGTAGTGTGAAAGGGTGTATTAGTGTGTCTACTATTCAAGATAAAGTTGTTATTATCATGGGTGCATCAAGTGGGATTGGAGAAGCAACTACCATGAGATTAGCACAAGAAGGTGCAAAACTATTGATTGCAGCTCGACGTGAAGATCGCTTGAAAGCACTTGTTGAATCATTACCGAATGCTGACATTTCATATGCTGTTGCAGATGTAACAAAAGAAGAAGAAGTTCAAGCAGTTGTCGACCTTGCAATAGAAAAATATGGTCGTGTAGATGTGCTCTTTAATAACGCTGGAGTCATGCCAACTGCTCCTCTTTCACAAAAACGCTTTAGTGAGTGGCGTCAAATGTTGGACATCAATATCATGGGTGTTTTAAATGGGATTGCTGCTGTACTACCTATTATGCAAAAACAAAAATCAGGTCAAATCGTTACGACTGACTCCGTTGCTGGACATGTTGTTTTTCAGCAAGGTGTTGTTTATTGTGGGACTAAGTTTGCTGTTCGTGCCATCATGGAGGGCTTAAGAAAAGAGGAACGTGAAAATAATATCCGCAGCACGCTCATCTCTCCAGGTACGGTAGATACTGAGCTTCATTTAACTATTAATGACCCAGAAAGACGTAATTGGGTGGAAAATCTACAGCATGAAATCGGTTTAAAATCAAGCGATGTAGCTGAAGCGGTAGCTTACGCGATTAGTACGCCTGAAACAGTTGCGGTAAGTGAAATCATCATTCGCCCGACACAACAAGTGGATTAGTAGATTGTGGGAACAAGGAGTATTTTCCAAAGAAAAGTAAATCTAGGAGGAGATAAGTATGACTAACAATAAAAATGTTTGGTTTATCACAGGTGCTGGACGTGGAATGGGTGTTGATTTCGCAAAAGCAGCACTTGCAGCAGGATACCAGGTTGTCGCCACTGGTCGTAATACTGACAAGGTAGCCAATGCCCTTGGCGATCACGAAAATCTGTTAATTGTGAAGTTGGATATTACTGACCCATTAGATGCCGAGACTGCCGTGAAGTTAGCTGTAGACCGTTTTGGCCGTATTGATGTGTTGGTCAACAATGCAGGTAGTTTCTATGGTGGTTTCTTCGAGGAACTGACACCACAACAGATTGAACGTCAAATCACGACCAACCTCTATGGACCCATGAACGTCACCCGTGCTGTGTTGCCATTGATGCGTAAGGAGCGTTCAGGACATATTATATCAATTTCTTCTCTTGCGGGATTAGTTGGTTTTGAATACAATGCGGCTTACTGTGCTTCGAAGTTCGGTCTTGAAGGATTTATGGAGTCGTTACATCATGATGTTGCCCCTTTTGATATTAAAACGACCATTGTAGAACCAGGTTTCTTTCGTACCAAATTTTTAGAACTAGAATCAAAATTCCTTGCTGAGGCATTTATTGATGATTACGCCGAGCGTAATGCACAATACCATGCTTTTTGGGAAGAAAAAAATGGAAAGCAGGAAGGCGATCCTACTAAACTTGCTAAGGCTTTGATCACCATCGTAAATCAGGAGGAACCACCGTCTCGCTGGATCGCTGGTGCAGATGCCCTTGCTGGTGCCGAACAAAAAGTTGTAGAGCTTCAACAACAGATCAACGCCTATCGCGACTTATCTACCTCCCTCGCATACGAGGATGAGTAAACAGTCAAATTAATTGAGATAAAGCTAAAAAATATGGCCCCTAAGAATGGGGCTATTTATTTATAGAAAGGAGTTGTTACTTTGGCTAAACAAAATAATTTGTTAATTTTCATATTAACTATTGGAGTATTCGGTATCTTAAATACTGAAATGGGAGTTATCGGTATACTGCCTTCCCTTGCTGAACATTTTAATGTTAGTGTATCAAAAGCAGGGTTGCTGGTGAGTCTTTTTGCCCTTGTGATTGCAGTATCTGGTCCTACGATGCCATTACTTTTTTCAGGTATCAATCGGAAGAAGGTTATGTTACTCGTACTTGGTGTTTTCGTTGTAGGGAATATTGTTTCTATATTTACAACGAACTTCACTATTGCCTTAATTGCTCGTGTGATACCAGCCCTTTTTCATCCCATTTATTGTTCATTGGCTTTTTCAGTGGCTGCTGCCTCAGTTAGCAAAGAAGAAGCTCCTAAAGCTGTTTCTAAAGTTTTTATAGGTGTATCCGCTGGTATGGTAGTTGGCGTACCAATTGCTAGTTTTATTGCCAGTACAATTTCTTTACAAATGGCGATGGTATTCTTTGCTGTTGTAAATGCTTTTGCATTCCTTGCTACCTTACTATTTGTACCATCTATGCCTGTAACGGAAAAACTTTCTTATGGAGCACAATTATCTGTATTAAAAAAATTCGTAACTTGGCAGTCCATTGTAGCAGTCATTTTTCTAAACTCAGCCATATTCGGGGTTTATAGTTATTTGGCTGAGTATTTAAAAACGGTTACGAATTTGTCTTCGAATACAATTACGATTATGTTATTTGTATTCGGTGGCGCCAATATTATTGGAAATGTTTTGGCAGGGAAGTTACTTACTAAAAATGCCTTAAGTTCAGTAGTGTTTTTTCCTTTCGTATTAGGAGCCGTATATATCTTATTATTCCTTTTTGGACATTTATCCGTACCTATGGCGATCATTACTTTAGTCTGGGGCATCTTAGCAGGAGTAGGAGGAAATATCAATCAATACTGGATTATGTCTTCAGCTCCGGAAGCTCCTGATTTCGCAAATGGATTATTTTTAACATCGGCTAATCTAGGAACAACAATTGGAGCAGCTATAGGTGGATTGTTTATATCAAGTATGGGTACAGAATACGTTGTATTAGTGGGAATCCTATCTTTGATACTAGGTTCCGTATCTATTTTTCTAAGAAACTATATGTACAGCCCCACAAAACAAGTCTCGATATAATCAAAGAAAGAGAAAGGGAGGAACTAGATGACACATGTAAAACAAGTGGCACTTGTAACTGGAGGGAATCGAGGAATTGGATATGAGCTGGTCAAACAATTGAGTTTGAATGGTTTTAAGGTCATTTTGGCTAGTCGAGATTGTGAAATGGGTAATAAGGCTGTACAAAAACTTAAGGAGTTACATCTGGATGTTTCATGCATAGAAATGGATGTTTCGAATTACGAAAGCATTACGCAAGCTGCTGATACTCTAAATGAGATGTATGGAAAATTAGATGTATTAATTAATAATGCAGGCGTGTATTTAGATGAGAATGAGAAGTTATTGGCTATGGATCCAATTATTCTCGATAAAACAATGGCAACTAACTTCTTTGGTGTCTACCATGTTATGCGTTCCTTTATGCCCTTAATGGAAAAACAAGGATATGGGAGAATTATTACTATTTCCTCAGAATATGGGGAGATGAGCGAAATGTCCTCTCCAGGAGTAGGCGCCTATAAGTTGTCCAAATTTGCCTTAAATGGTTTGACAAGATTAGTAGCTGCAGAAACTAAAGGTGATATTAAAATAAATGCAGTTGATCCGGGATGGGTAAGCTCAGATATGGGGGGACCATCTGCCCCAAGAACACCATGGGAAGCAGCCGAGTCTATCCTGTGGTTAGCGATGATAGGACCAGATGGACCCAACGGAGGGTTCTTTAGAGATGGGAAACAAATACCTTGGTAGACGTTAGTAGTTGTGAAAATCCTTTCGAAAAAAGCCGAACACCCAAAAACTTGGGGTTCGGCTTTACTTGTTTTGCTAAAAGTTATTTATAAATCATCAATAAGGATATAGCTAGCTTTAACTGGGCCATGAACTCCAACTACTAAATTTAATTCAATATCAGCAGAATTACTTGGGCCTGTAATAAAATTTACACATGAAGCAACTTGCTTACCTTGTTCATGTATGGAACGAAGTTTTTGCGCAGCTTGCGTCATTCTCGGTACTAGAGTGCTTTTAGGAACTAAAACGATGAGTGTAGCAGGAAGAAAGCTCACGGTCCGTCCCTTATCCTTATCACTTAGTAAAACAACCGTACCTGATTCTGCAAGTGTTATTTCACTAATTGTGATTCCTACGTTTGCTTTTTCAGCAAAAGAGATGTTTTCCATTTCTTTGGTGTAATCCCATTCATGAATAGAAACACCTTCGCTTGGCCAAGTTTCATTCATAAGGGGAGAAAGACCCCACTTAGAAAAACGTTCATCCTTCCAAGATACAATGGGCCCACCACCATGAACGGCAACCGTTTCTATAAGTGTCTTCTCTAGTTCCTTGAGATTTGTTTCAACGAGAGTCGTATGAATTTTATCGCATTGTAACCTCAAAACTTCTACTAAGTCATCAATCGATGCATCTTTTAACACAAGATGTTGGGGCTGATGCTTCCAGTTTCGAACGGGTGCGTTTTGAATTTGTCTTTCACGACCAAGTGAGGTAGCAATTTGATTTAAAAAAACTTCTTTATTTTTTATTGTTCCAGTCATGATTATTCCCCACCTTTTTCCCGATTTTTGAACCAATCTCTAAATCTTTCCTTGTTTGGTGCAGGGAACTCACGAATTTCTGTCCATGCCTTTAAAGGGCCTACACCTTTAGAGATTTTGTCACCTGAAGTAAAAGGCAGCATGGCCGTCGGTGCGAACTTGGATCCGAGGTTGTAAAGGGAAGGGGACGCAGCACCCAAACCAAATGCCTTCATAGCTAATTTTTCGGAAATGGGTGCTTTCCCTTCTTTTTCAACAATCGTTTGTCTGTGTTTATGCAACAGCTCGTGCAAAGGAATTTTTACTGGGCAAACCTCCGTACATGCTCCACAAAGTGTAGAAGCGTATGGTAGTTCTTTATAGTCATCGTACCCGCCTAATAAAGGAGATAATACAGCACCAATCGGACCCGAATAGATGGAGCCGTATGAGTGGCCTCCAACATGTCGATAGACAGGACATACATTAATACAAGCTGCACAGCGAATACATTGAAGAATCGATTGAAATTCACCACCGAGTATACTAGAGCGGCCATTATCTACGATAACGAGATGAAAGTCTTCAGGACCATCAACATCATGTTCTTCACGAGGGCCAGTTAAGACAGTAATGTAGCTAGTCAGTTTCTGACCAACCGCACTTCTAGTAAGAAGACTAACCAGAACTTCCATTTCTTCAAAGGTCGGAACAAGTCTTTCCATCCCCATAACGGTAATTTGCGTTTTCGGAAGGGACGTGACAAGATCTGCATTGCCTTCATTCGTGACTAGACTGATTGATCCTGTTTCTGCAACGGCAAAATTACAACCAGTAATTCCTACATCAGCTGTTAAATATTCTTGACGAAGCATTTCTCTAGCATGCCATGCGAGTTCTTCTGGTTTTTCAGTCTTATTGTAGCCCAGCTTTTCCGAAAACACGTCACGAATTTGCTCTTTGTTTTTATGAAGAGCGGGAACAACGATATGAGAAGGAGGATCATGGTCATCAACCTGCAAAATATACTCACCAAGGTCGGTTTCAATTACCTCACAACCCGCATCTTCAAGACATTGGTTAAGGTGAATCTCCTCCGTAACCATCGATTTTGCTTTCACCACTTTTTTGGCGTTCTTTTCTTTAATAACTCCTCTGATATATTCATTGGCTTGTTCAGCTGTTTGAGCGAAAAATACGTGCCCCCCTCGCTTAGCAACATTTTCACTAAGTTGTTCTAAATAATAGTCCAGATGGTCAAGTACATGCTTTCTAATTTCTTCACCGTGTTTACGCCATTCTTCCCAGTTTCCTAGTTCAATTGTTGCGTCTAGTCTGCGTGTACCCATTCGTTCCTGCGCTCCAACTACAGCTCCTCGCATGAAAGAGTCTTGAATGCCTTTATCCACTCGCTCATTAAAGTTGGTTGTGCTAATTTTCATTGACATTTCTTTATCCCTCCCCAGGGTTACTTGTTTCACATTAGCGACTATTTAATATTTCGGCTATATGTAATACCTTAATTGGCTTTAAGTTCCGTTCAATACGCCCGCCAATGTTCATTAAACAGCCAGCGTCCGCACCAATTAAATAATCTGCTCCGGTTTCTTCTACGTGAGCGACTTTTTCATCAACCATTTGTTCAGAGATTTGTGCCATTTTTACGGAAAATGTTCCGCCAAATCCACAGCATTGCTCTTTTCCTGGTAACTCGGTAAACTCTAAATCTCTCACATTTGATAGAAGGACCATCGGAGCTCTTTTTACACCTAGTAATCTAGTCATATGACAAGAAGTATGGTACGTAACTTTCCCTTTAAAGCGAGCTCCAACATCTTCTATTTTCAATACATCAACAATAAATTGAGTTAATTCATATGACTTGGAAGAGAGTTCCTTTGCTTTCGGGCCCCAAACCGGATCATCTTTGAAAATATGCTCATACTCATGAAACATGGCAACGCAGGAGCCTGAAGGGGAAACGATATATTCGGCATGTGAAAACGTGTTAATCATTGTCTTCATTGCTTCCTTTGATTCTTTTACATATCCGCTATTGTAGGATGGCTGACCACAGCAAACTTGAGCAGTTGGGAAATCAATTTCACAGCCTAAATGCTCTAGCAATTCAACCGTTGCTTTTCCTACATTGCTTTGAAACATATCAACAAGGCATGTGGCAAAAAGGGTAACTTTCATGATTGTTTGTCTCCTATCCCCTTAAAAATCAGGTCATCTGATGACCTGTTCAAAATAGATTAATTAATAACAATAATACTATATTTATAGTATTTCTTGAAAGGGATTACACGAAATTTTCTAAAAAAATGCACTTCATTCATTTTTATTAGAAGTGCATGAAGGTTATTTTAAGTATTTATAAAGAACACTCTCTACATTTTCAAGATGATCTAGCATAAGTGCACGTGCTTTTTCTCCGTTTTGTTCTTTTATTGCTATATAAATATTGTGATGCTCTTCATACAGACGGTCAACAGTGATTTGTTCAGAAAAGAGCCAAAGACGAAGTGTTTCCTTAATGGTCTCACCAATAAGCCCTGATACATGGTTCATTAAATTTACAAGTAAAGGATTTTGAGTGGCTTCGGCGATCGACAAATGAAAGGCAAGATCTGCTTTTTCATTAAGCTCTTCATTTCCGCTAGCGAGCTGCATTTCTTTAAGAGCGGCTTCGATGGTTTGCAAATGTTCCTCTGTTCTTTTTTGAGCGGCTGTGTAACATGTTCCAGCTTCTAGAATTTTTCGGACCTCGAGTAAATTTTGAGTATCCTGTAAGTTCATTAATATAGCGGTAGAGAGGGGAAGACTTACTTGTCCCGATTCAAACTCCTTTACGTATGTTCCTTCGCCTTGCCGAATTTCTATTAATCCCATAGTACGTAAAGCGGTTAAGGCTTCTCGAATGGTTGAGCGTCCAACCTGAAAGTTTTCGGCTAGTTGTTGGACGGAATCGAGCTTATCGCCAGGCTTAAATTGTCCTGCCCTAATCATATCGTGTATGGCATCAGCAACTTCTTCATAAATTTTTTTCGGTTTTATCTTTTTGTAATTCAATCGATGAGCCTCCAAAACTGTTCTTTTATTTAGTATACAACTTTTTGAGAGGAAAAAAGGAAACAGAATGTGAGGCATATGAAAAAAATCTGCCGGAGTTGTCGGCAGATTTATTATACTAGCGATAGTTTGTAAATTGTACTTCTACGGTTAAGTCTGCTTCTTTTACAAGAGCAATAATCTTTTGAAGATCATCACGATTTTTACCAGTGACGCGAACTTGATCATCTTGAACTTGGCTTTTTACCTTTACGCCACTATTTTTTATAATCGTATTAATTTTTTTGGCATTTTCTTTATCAATTCCTTGAACAAGCTTGGCACGTTGTCTGACGGTTCCGCCAGAAGCCCCTTCAAGCTTCCCATAATCGAGATTACCGATTGGGACTCCACGTTTAATTAATTTACTTAGCAGCACATCTTTGAGTTGATCTAGTTTATACTCGTCATCAGAAATAAGGACTAATTCTTCCTTATCCAGTGATACTTCACTCTTACTCCCCTTAAAATCATAACGAGTAGATATTTCTTTCATCGTTTGTGTAATGGCGTTTGTTACTTCTGAAAAGTCAACTTTTGATACAATATCGAATGAACTTTCTTTAGACATATAAGCCTCCTACAATTAAAAAAATTTTATGTATCTTTTATTCAGTTTCCCTTTATGGGTTCATTATAGTAAAATATAGCAGTTCAAACAACTTTCTCGCCGTTTTATAAACGATAGATAAGGTTAATGTATAGATATAGATAAATTTTAGGAGGTAGTGTATGTCACTAACTGATTACATTGGACAGGTCACAACCCTGAAGGTAGCAAGGAAAGCTGCATTTGGTTATTTTTTAACCAATGGGGAAGAAGACGTTCTTTTACATGAAAATGAAATGGTTGAAAATACGGAATTAACGGAGGACCAAGAAATTGAGGTTTTCCTTTATATCGACTCTCGTGATCGTATTACTGCATCAACTTACATCCCAGAAGTTCAAGTCGGCAAGTATGGCTGGGCGAAGGTGGTCGAAGTAAAGCCTGGAATTGGTGTGTTTATTGATATTGGAGTAAAAAAGGATGTGTTATTAGGAGAAGAGGACCTTCCAGTACATACGTCTGTTTGGCCAAATGTGGATGATCTTTTATACATTACACTTCGGGTAAATAAAAATAACCGAATTTATGTAAAAGCTGCGACTGATCCTATTATTACAGACATTAGTATTAAAGCTACATCAAAGGATTTTAATAAAAATATTCAAGGTCATGTGTACAGAACTGCTAAGGTAGGCACTTGGGTGTATACGGTAGAAGGGTTTAAAGGCTTTGTTCACGAGTCGCAGCGGAAAGTGGAGCCTAGACTGGGTGAAAAAGTAGAAGGCCGAATTATAGATGTGAAAGAAGATGGAACCGTTAATATTTCTTTAATTCCTCGTAAACAGGAAGCTCTCGACGAGGATGCACATAAGATTTATGAGTATCTCCTGCTAAGAAATGGGGCCATGCCTTATAGTGATAAGAGTATGCCAGAGGACATTCTAGAACGATTTGGATTAAGTAAAGCTGCTTTTAAGCGTGCATTAGGAAAATTGATGAAGAATGGGTTAGTTTATCAAGAGGATTTTTGGACGTATAAAAAAGAAGAAAAAAATGACGTGGAGTAACCACGTCATTTTTCTATTACAAGTGATCTGTCTTTTTCGAAAATGATTTTTTTCCTGCTGTTTTATTCTTTTCTTCTAACATGTTTTTTTCATGTCTGCGTGCATTTTTGTCTTGTGCTTTTTTATCATTATCTGAAGTATGTGGCATAACATAAATCCCCTTTCCTAGATAAAACATTCTGCCTCATATTACAAGGCTTCTTTTAGTTTCTGTTGGAAAAGAAGAAGTATGCAGGTTAGGAATGAAGCTTATTTTGAAAGAATATGGCAATCGTTCCTGGTCCTGTATGTGACCCAATTGCAGCCCCAATATCTGAGATGTAAACATCTTGAGGTGAGAACTCTTCAATGATCATGGTTCTCATGTCATCCGCGCTTGCTTTATCATCCGCATGACTAATTCCGATCACTTGCTTATCTAAAGACTCTCCACGTTCTTTCATGACTTCAATGATACGACGCATTAATTTTTTCTTTCCACGTATTTTCTCAATTGGGACGAGTTTCCCATCTTCCACATTTAAGAGAGGCTTAATATTTAATAGACCTCCAACGAAAGCAGAAGCCTTAGAAACTCTTCCGCCTTTAGCTAAATGGTCAAGATCATCAACAGAAAAAAGATGCTCCATATGCTTACATAGAAATTCTGAAGACTCAATAACCTGTTCCTTAGTAGCACCATTTTTTAAGAGGTTGGCTGCCTTCATAACAACCAATCCACATCCTAGTGATGCACATTTTGAATCAATAATGGTCAAGTCAAGATTTGGATATTGTTCTTTCACTTGGTCACGTATCATCACCGCTGTTGAATACGTTCCTGATAATTCGGAAGAAAAAGCTATGTATAGACCAGATTCGTTATTTAAAGCTAACTCGGTAAAGTGTTTTTCAAATACAGATGGTGACACTTGAGATGTTTTGGGAAGATCTCCGTTTCGAATGGACTCGTAAACGGTTTCGGGATTAATGGTTAGTAAATCTTCGAACTCGTGCTCCTTTACATGTACCTTCAGAGGTAACATGGTGACATTATGTTCAGCAAAAAAGTTAAGCGGCAAATCGCTAGCAGAATCAGCCATTAATTTAATCGACATGCCTATCACACTCCAATAACTCTGTAATCTTTTCTTTAGTTTAAAGAAATTATAAGCGAATTACAATTAAATGCAGAGGAGTTTGCTCATAATAGGAAAAATAGAGTTTTCGAGGAGGGGAAAGTCATTGATTTATCTGCATACAAAAAAAATAATCATTGTAACCATCGGAGCAGCATTAAATGCAGTGGCAATGAATTTTTTCTTAATCCCGGCTAATGTGTACTCCAGTGGTTTTGTGGGAGTAGCACAGCTATTGTCTAGTGTATTTGGAAATTTCATGACAACTGGGGTTTGGTTATTTATTCTTAATCTTCCTGTTACCATCTTAGCCTGGAAAAAGGTAGGACGATCATTCACGGTATACAGCTTTATCAGTGTATTTCTAATGTCTTTTTTCTTAGAAATCGTTCCCATTATTAATGTTTCAAAGGATATTTTACTGAATGCGGTATTTGGTGGAGTGATTGCCGCAGTTGGAACAGGAATCACCTTAAAGTGGGGAGCTTCTACTGGGGGAATGGATATAGTAGCAATGGTTTTATCGAGAATGAAGGATAGACCAGTGGGAACCTATTTCTTTATTTTAAATGGAGCCATTATTGTTACTGCAGGATTTTTATACGGGTGGGAAAAGGCCTTATATACGTTAGTTACTTTATACGTGTCTACAAGGGTGATTGACACGATTCACACTCGTCATGAAAAGCTGACAGCCATGATTATTACGAAAAAGTCGGAGGAAATGAAACAGGCTATTCATTCAAGGCTTGTTCGAGGGATTACAACGGTACCTGCAAAAGGTGCATTTACCAATGAAAATAAAGAAATGCTAATAACAGTCATTACGCGCTACGAATTGTTTGATCTTGAACGAATTATTAAGTCAGTAGATCCTAATGCTTTTACTAATATTGTTCAAACAGCAGGAATTTTCGGCTTTTTTAGAAGGGAATAACTAAAATAGGAGGGAAAATCATGAAAAAATTGCTTTTATTGATCACCATTGTGTTTATGTTCATTCCATCCATTGGCTATGCAAAAGAAGAATCTGCATTTAAAAATATTGTCGTAGATGGGGGAAGTGGAAATTACAAAGTACGAGGAGATGCTCATATTGGTAAAAATTATTTTTATTACTCCGTAGAAGACGGACATACACAATTTATCGAGGAAACAAAAATACAAACAGGAAAAGCCTTTGGTGACGCTTATCCTTTTGTTATTACTGTCTCCATCCCAAAGGAGAAACTTCCGAAAAATGGTACCTTGATAATGAATTTGTTTACGAAATCCGAAAAGGGTGAAAACCAACAATCCCGCCCAGTAGTTTTAGAAGTGTTTGAATAAAAAAAGAAGGCTGACGAACTCGTCAGCCTTCCTTTTTATATATCTAGCTCGTTTTGCATTTCTCGCAGCTGCGCTTGTTCAGCTACAGTGGAGTTAGCATATGCAGAAGATAAAGCATTTTTGGCTCGTGATATCGCTTCATACTGGCCGCTACCCGTTGCGTTTTTGGCAAGGTCAACTGCTTTTCTGGCTTCGATAAATAGTCTGTTTCCCATTATATTCCACCAAGTGATGATTCTTTCACATTTGCCATTTTTTGTGCTTCTGCTTCTGCATACGTTGTGTGATATGGGATACGATCGTCATGCTTGGATACTGCATCTACACCTTGTTGTACAAAGCGTTTTGATTTATTGCGTTTACCCATTGCAAATCCCTCCATATCCGAGCTATTTTGAAGTAACAGTCTTGCTACCTCAAGTGTTAGTATGCTCACTAATTTGCTCGCTTACTAGAATAAAAAATGGGAGGGTTTGTATATATTGTTACAATGCTTTTAAGTTTAAATAATCATTTAAGTAGATAGCAATTCCATCTTCCTCATTCGTAAGTGTAACCTCATTCGCGAGGGTTTTTAGTTGCTCAATGCCATTGCCCATTGCTACACCAAGGCCAGCATACTCAATCATTTCAAAATCATTATCCTCGTCACCAAATGCAATAATTCTTTCCTTAGGAATTTGTAGGAACTCCGATACTTTTTTAAGTCCAACTGCTTTGCTTAAACCTGATTTCACAATTTCAATCACGTGCCAAGGATCAGCCCAACGACGATGATCAATCACCTCTGCATGCACATCTGATAAATGCTTTCGAATGTTCTGTACCTGCTCTTCTTCGGCGTGTATCAGCATACTAGTTGGTGACTCTTTTAGGAACCTTCGTAAATCACCTGTTGTTATATTTGGTTTTCCTAAACCGAAAATATCCAGAAGTTTTTCATCGTGGTAATGAAAATACACATCATCTATGACTTCAGCAATAATATTGTGAAAGGAAAAAGAGTCTAGTGCCTCAACAATATCCTTTGCCACTTCTATATCTAAAGGCGTATGATACGCTCCCCACTGGTTAGAACGGGGGTGATGAATAAATGCACCGTTAAAATTTACAATTGGAGTCGTAAGGTTTAATTCATGGTAATACATTTCGCTTGAGCGGAATGGCCTTCCCGTAGCAATCATAATCTCATGTCCTTGTTCTCTGGCGCTGTTAAGGACTTTTTTCGTTTTTTCAGAAATGGTCTTATCGTCTTTTAATAAAGTACCATCAAGGTCTAAAGCAATTAAATGTTTTTCTCTCATGTCTATCCCTCGATTCATGACGTAGTAGGTTAAGTGTAAACCTTTAGGAAAATACTTGTCCACATGATACACTAAAATATAGAAATTCTTAATAAAAGAATGTTGTAGCTATTCTTATGTTAACAATATTGCTTCCCTTCTGTAAAAAAATTCAACTTATTATTGGAGGTTTTCTTTGTGATTTCTGTTGAAAATAAACAAATAGGGGAGATTCCATTATTACATTTGGCTCGCACGAACCTTTTTGATAAGAAGCTCCCTCTCGTGATTTTTATACATGGGTTTATGAGTGCTAAGGAACATAATTTACATTATGCTTATTTACTGGCTGAAAAAGGGTTTCGTGTGTTACTACCAGACTGTCTGTATCATGGGGAGAGACAGACGGAAGAAACTCGTTCCCATTTGCAGTTTCATTTTTGGGAGATAGTTTTACAAACCATTTCAGAACTAAAGAATCTGAAGAAGTATTTTGAAGTAAGTCAGTTGATCGATTCTGAAAGGATTGGAGTTGTTGGAACTTCAATGGGAGGAATTATTACTCTAGGTGCATTAACAAACTATCCATGGATTCATACTGCTGTAAGTCTAATGGGTATGCCTTACTATGAAAAACTTGCTAAAGCGCAAATTGCAGAGCTGAAAAATCAGGGAAAAGAACTGCCGATTGAGCAGTCAGCTATTGATGAATTATTTGGTCGTCTTCGAGAAAGAGACTTAAGCCAACAACCGGAAAAATTAATGGGAAGACCACTTTTATTTTGGCATGGGAAAAGGGACAATATTGTTCCGTATTCATATGCGTATGATTACTACGAAAGCATTAAGAAACATTATCAACAAACCCCTCAGTTACTACATTTTATTAGTGACGAAAAGGCGGATCATAAGGTCAGCAGAGAAGGGCTGTTAAAAACCGTTGAGTGGTTTGATAAGCATTTACTTTCATCAAGTATGATGTACGTCACTTCAGCAGAAAAATAATCATTATATTATAACTTATGTAAACCATTTTGTTATCATGTAAATAGAGTTGAACTTTAAGGAGTGATTATAATGGATCAAGATTTAAAAGATAGTATTATGGGGGCTTTGGAATTAGTTGTTGACCCAGAGCTTGGAATAGATATTGTGAACCTTGGCCTTGTTTATGATATTGAGATGGACGAAGAAGGCACAGCGACCATTACAATGACGTTAACTTCAATGGGTTGTCCGTTAGCAGGTGCCATTGTGGAAAATGTGAAAGAGGCTCTAAGTGATATCCCTGAAGTAAAAAACACAGAAGTAAATATCGTCTGGAGCCCACCGTGGTCAAAAGAAAGAATGTCAAGATACGCAAAGATTGCGCTTGGAATTCGATAGGATGGAAGCTAACCGCTCGTGCGGTTAGCTTTTTTTATGGAAACTAATAAGTTTTATTAAAACTGTGAGCTAGTTCACTTATTTCAGGAGAATATCCCTATACAATGGATGTAAATGATTTTACAAAAGTTGTGCTTTGCCAGGAGGTCCTCATTGTGATTGTTAGTCGAGACTTTAACAAAGATCCGTTTATTGTTATTTGGGAGTTAACGAGAGCTTGTCAGCTAAAATGCCTTCACTGCCGTGCAGAAGCACAGTATAAAACCGATCCAAGGGAATTAACCTATGAAGAAGGTAAAAAATTAATAGATGAAATATATGAAATGAATAATCCCATGCTCGTATTTACAGGCGGGGATCCGCTATTGAGAAAAGATGTTTTTGATATTGCCGAATATGCTGTGAAAAAAGGTGTACGCGTATCAATGACTCCTAGTGCCACACCAAATGTTACGAAAGAGTCAATTGAAAAAGCCAAGGAGGTAGGTCTTTCACGATGGGCCTTTAGTTTAGACGGCCCGACTGCTGAAATACATGACCATTTTCGTGGAACAGCAGGCTCATTTGACTTAACCCTAGAAAGAATTCAGTATCTTCATGAACTTGAAATACCGATTCAAATCAACACGGTGATCTCTCGTTACAATTATGAATACCTAGACGAGATGGCTGAACTAGTCGAGAAGCTACAATGTGTTTTATGGAGTGTCTTTTTCTTAGTACCAACTGGTAGGGGGCAAGAAAAGGATATGATTTCTCCAGTAGAGCATGAGAAAGTATTTATCTGGCTTCAAGAGCTGAGCAAACGCGTACCTTTTGATATAAAAACGACAGCGGCTCAACATTATCGACGTGTGTTTATTCAGCAAAAAATGAAAGAAGAGAAGAAAAAGGAAAATATCTCTTATTTGGATGCCTTAACTAGTCAGGGATTAACAGGAAGTATTGATGGGTTAGGAAGAGCTCCTAAGGGGGTTAACGACGGAAACGGCTTTGTATTTATATCTCATATCGGGGATGTGTACCCAAGTGGGCTGTTACCAATAAAAGCCGGGAATGTGCGTGAGCAGCCGTTAGCCGAGATTTACAGAGAATCACCGATATTTAAAGACTTAAGGAACCCTGATAAATATAAAGGCAAGTGTGGCGTATGTGAGTTCAGATATGTATGCGGTGGCTCACGATCAAGAGCATATGCCATGACAGGTGATTATCTAGAAAGTGAACCATTTTGTGTTTATGTGCCTAAGGCTTTAAGATCAAAGAAAGCATAAAAATCAGAGTGCAGAAATTCCTGCACTCCGATTTATTCAATACTGCAATACACCTTTGGACAATTTTCGCAACCAATTTCGTTTCTTAAAAATTGTAGATTATGAACGATAATTTTACTCTTTCTTATAGAAATAATTTTCTCTTTTTTTAGTTCATTTAAGATGCGATTGGTACTTTCACGGGAAGTTCCACAAAAATTGGCAAGTTCTTGGTTCGTTAGTGGAAGGTCGATGAGGATCCCGCTTTGTACCTCTACACCATAACTATTTGTCATACGGATCAGAGTAGAGTATAATGCGCCTTTCTTTCCATTTAAAACGAGATCACGGAACTTCGTTTGCGTTTTTCTGAAATGGTCGCTCATCCATTTTAAAAACTCTAGGGCAAGAGAACTGTTTCGAAAGATTTCTTTCTCAAGGACATCCTTATTAATGGCAGCAATTTCTGCATCTTCAAGTACCCTGGCGCTAAGTAAATATTTAGGGGAATGAGTAAAAAGTGTTAGTTCTCCGCAAATATCATTTTTACCGCAAATCCTTAATGATAGCTCCCTGCCATCGGATGTAATTTTACTAATCTGTACTTTCCCTGACAGAATGACGTACATTTCCTCTGCTTCCATTCCTTCTTGAAAGATAAAAGTATTTTTTTCTCCAATAAAACGGCGGTCAGCCAGATGAAGAAGTTCTTTTATCTCTATTGAATGAGTTTCTTTTACAACTGCTGACATCCGGATTCACCCTTTTTTAGACAATAATGATTCTATCATCTACAATGAGGGCAATCAGATTTGTTGTCAATAACTTCACGAATGATGTAACAATATGTTCACGTTTAATAAAATAGTTATGTTGTAAAGTGGTTTACCGTTATAATAAAATATACTACAATGCATGCAAGATACTCTTGCGATGGAGTTGATTATCATAAATAAAATTACTGATCAATTAAACCGTCCGTTACGAGATTTAAGAATATCGGTTATCGATCGATGCAATTTCCGGTGTCAGTACTGCATGCCAGCAGAGGTGTTCGGTCCCGATTTTGCTTTTTTACCTAGAAATGAATTACTCAGCTATGAAGAAATTGAGCGTTTGGCTCATATATTTGTAGGACTTGGAGTGGAAAAAATACGCCTCACAGGTGGCGAGCCTCTCCTTCGAAAACAGCTTCCTTTACTTGTTGAGAAGCTCTCTAAAATAAAGGGTTTAAAGGATATTGGCTTAACAACGAACGGCGTTCTTTTACCAAAGTATGCTGAGGAGTTAAAGGATGCTGGTCTTAAGAGGGTAAATGTAAGCCTTGATAGCTTGAATGATGAGCTCTTCGGTGAGATTAATGGTCGTGGTGTGAAAACAGGACCTGTCATAGAAGGAATTCATGCGGCCCAAAAAGCAGGCCTAGGTGTCAAACTGAATATGGTTGTTAAAAAAGGCTTAAATGATCAAGAGATTGTTCCTATGGCACAATTTTGTAAAGATAATGGACTACAACTCCGTTTTATTGAATATATGGATGTGGGTAGTACAAACGGATGGAAAATGGATGACGTTGTAACCAAAAAGGAAATTTATGAACAATTAAATGCGCATTATTTGTTAGAGCCTGTTGATCCCGATTATTTTGGCGAAGTTGCTAAGCGATATCGATACAAGGGTTCAAATGTAGATGTCGGATTTATTACTTCTGTTTCTGAGTCGTTTTGCTCTAGCTGTACTCGATCGAGACTTTCTGCTAATGGGCAGCTCTTTACTTGTTTGTTTAATGGGAACGGACACGATATTCGTGACTTTATGAGAAGCGGTGTCTCTGATTCGGAAATTGAACAAAGAATTACTGACATTTGGAACGGAAGAAATGACCGTTATTCCGATGAAAGAACGGAAGAAACAATAGCAAACAGAAAGAAAATCGAAATGTCCTATATAGGGGGATAAATAAAAACTACTTCTGCGAGAAGTAGTTTTTGTTTTCTTATGAGATATATCTAGGGAATAGAATATTGTTTTCAAGGTGAACGTGCATAAATGTTTGTTCTTCTAATAACTCAAGTCTTTTGTAGACTAGACGATACGTACCACATGCATCCATTGGTGGTTGGAAGTCAGATGTAATGTCTCTTAATTCCTTCAGAATAGCTCCAGCATGATCATGTTCTTTTTCTAATTCGGTTATCTCTTTAATCATTTCGCTCCGAGTTTCGCCAGTAGTAGTATCAAGCTTTTGTAGCATTGGAAATACGAGTTCTTCTTCTTTGGCTGTGTGTTCAAGCAATTCTTTTTTTAGTTCGTAAAAGAGTTCGTATACCTTTAACAATTCTGGACGATGTCCACCATGAACCTTTGCCACCTTTGTTACGTAAGGACTTAAGTTAGCAAGTTCTTCTTCTAAAGGACGATGATAATGCTCAATCACATGGTGAATAATTACGTCAGAGGCTGAATCTGTCCATACGGCTACATCTTCTTTAGATCCTTCATACATATCAAAAAGCTGTTGAAGCTCTTGAATAATTTCATGTGCATCAACTGATTTTTCAGATGCAGCTTCGTCTAAAGGAATGTTTCCACCACAACAAAAATCAATTCGGTTTCTCTTAAACACGTCTGCTGCTTTTGGAAATTCATTTACTATATCTTTTACTAATGAGTCAGTTTGAAATGGATATGTCATTTTAATTGCCCTCCAAAAATACTTTTTATTTACAAATTAAGAATAAATGATTTTGTCTTACTTTAAGGTGATGTGAATCACACTTTCAAATAAATGTTTTCTATTTTCTTCAAATTGTTATGGGAAGTGCGCTAAAATAAGTTATTAAGTGATGTTTGTCCTGTTTTATTTATTATTTGATTGTTTATAATTACACAGGTGAACAGAGGACCTTACCATATAGGAGTTGATTTAATTGATCGAAAAAAGAATGCCGATACAAGTTGGTGAAGCAGTAAAAAAAGTGATGTCGTATTCAATGCGTGGCAAACAAGAATTAGTTTCCATAAACGAGAGTTATGGCCGATACCTTTCTGAGGATTTAGTTGCAACCTCAGATGTTCCCCACTTCAATCGTTCTCCATATGATGGGTTTGCTATTCGTTCCGTTGATTCATCTAATGCTTCGCTTTCTAATGCTGTTGAGTTTGAAGTAGTTGATCATATTGGTGCAGGTTACGTTTCGAATAAGGAAGTCGGTGAATTCCAAGCAGTTCGCATCATGACAGGTGCACAGATGCCTATGAATTGTGACGCAGTTGTCATGTTAGAACTTGCAAAAACGAGTGAAAAGAACGGAAAATCATATATGTCCATTAAGCGATCTTATAAATCAGGAGATAATGTTTCTTTCTCTGGTGAGGATGCGAAAAAGGGAGAAGTCCTTGTAAAAAGAGGAACAAAAATCAATCCAGGGATTCAAGCGATGTTAGCAACATTTGGCTATAAGGATGTACCGGTTGCTAAAAAACCTGTCATTGGATTATTTGCTACAGGTACAGAACTGCTTGAAGTAGAGGATGAATTACAGCCGGGGAAAATCCGAAACTCTAATACTCATATGATTATTGCTCAAATCGAGCGTTCTGGGGCCGAAGTAAGGTATTTCGGAAAACTTCCTGATGATTTTGAGTTATGCTATGAATCAATTAGAAGTGCCATAGTAGAGGTTGATTTATTGATTACTACAGGTGGTGTCTCGGTTGGAGATTTCGATTATTTGCCTCAAATTTATAAAAAATTAGGAGCGGATGTCCTTTTTAATAAAGTAGCTATGAGACCTGGAAGTGTTACCACAGTAGCACATTTAGATGGGAAAATATTATTTGGGTTATCCGGAAATCCTTCTGCTTGTTATGTAGGGTTTGAGTTATTTGCGAGACCAATCATTCGTACCATGCTTTTTTGTACGAAGCCACATTTAAGAAGAGAAAAGGCCGTTTTAGAAGTTGATTTTCCAAAAGCTAACCCATTTACTCGTTTTGTGAGGAGTAAAGTTACAATCGCTAATGGAAAGTTAGTGGCCTCACCAAGTGGAGTAGACAAATCAAATATCGTGATGAGCTTGGCAGGGGCCAATTCATTTATTATCCTACCAGGTGGAACAAGAGGATTTGAAGCTCAGACGATTGTTGATGTCCTATTGTTAGAAGATTCAGAAGGTAGCGAATGGCCGTGGTAACCCCCATCATTGTGCAAGTAGTCGGTTTTCAAAACAGTGGAAAAACAACATTTGTCAAAACACTACTACAAGAACTATCCAAGCAAAATATATATGTAGCTACAATTAAGCATCATGGGCATGGTGGCAAACCTGATGTAGTTGAAAAAAAGGACTCTTCGGAGCATATACATTCTGGTGCCTTTGCCTCAATAGTTGAGGGAGAAGGAAGACTTCTTATTCAAGTAGAGAAGGATGAATGGAGTGTACAAGAACAAGTTCATATTTTATGTAGTATGAATCCAGAGGTTATTGTAATAGAAGGGCATAAAAATGAAAGATATCATAAAATTGTACTATTACGAAATAGAGAAGATTTTGATGCTCTTAAAAGTTTAGAGAATGTGTTGGCGTTTGTGAGTTGTGAGCCGTTACAGATGAATACGAACATTCCTATTTGGAACGAAAACGATACAATGACCTGGCTTGTACAATATATAAATGAACAAAGAAATCTAGGGAACTGCAAAGCGTAAGTGCTTTGCAGTTTTTTGACCTGTGATTCAATTCACTTACTAACACTCTTCATTCTTTTATAGTATAAGTAGCTACAACACTAGGAGTGAGGACAATGAAATTATTTTTACCAAAACAGCATGGTGCTTGGGCAATGTTAATCATCCCTTTTTGGTTAGGGGTTCTTGCTTCGAGCTTCCTTTGGCAGCATATCCCTTTCTTTGTGGGCTGGTTACTACTATATTTGGCGACATATCCAATGTTGTTATTATTTAAAAGAAAGAAGCTCTCTTTGTATAAGAAATGGACGATCATCTACATGCTACCAGCTTTGTTTTTTCTGTTATTCCCTTTATTGACAAGACCTTCTATTATTCTTTTTGGACTGATTATGATCCCGTTTTTTTGCATAAATGCGTATTTTTCTAGCAAAAACAACGATCGTGCACTAACGAATGATATAAGTGCCATTATCGTATTCGCAATTGCTGGCTTAGCAAGTAGCTTTTTAGCGGAGGGAGTAATTAGTTACAAAGCTTGGCTTGCCTTTTTCTCTTCCATTATCTTTTTTATAGGAAGTACATTCTATGTAAAAACGATGATTCGCGAGAAAAAGAGTGAAGTATACAAACAAATCTCTTGGGGATATCATTTGTTGGTGGTTATACTGTGGCTGATGATTGGCTATTGGATCATTGCATTAGCTAGCTTACCAAGTTTATATAGAGCCATTTTCTTCTACGGGAAGCCTTACTCAGCAAAAAAAGTAGGGATTTTAGAGATTGTAAATGCTGTTTTATTTTTTGGATTGATGACAGTAGCGTTACTAGTAGCATAAATAAAAGCACTCGGTGTTTTCATCTGCCGAGTGCTTTTAATCAATTTTACAAATATCAATTGGACAATCTTCACAATCAATCTCATCTCTTAAGAACATCAAATTATGGATCGTAATAATTCCTTTATCAATGGATATGATGTTATTCTTCCGTAATTCACTTAGCAAGCGATTGGCAACTTCCCTAGAGGTTCCACAAAAATTAGCAATCTCTTGATTGGTCAAGGGCTGATCTATGACAATACCTTGTTCACGAACAATTCCGTAGCTGTTACATAAACGAATGAGTGTGGAGTACAATGCCCCTTTTTTACCGTGAAGAATAAGGTCTCTGAATTTTGTTTGGTTTCTCAATAGCTGACCGTTTAACCATTTCATAAATTGTAAAGATAAAGAATGATCCGTGCTAAGTTTTTCCTCTAAATCATCCTTATGAATGACTGCAACCTCACCATCTTCAACAATCTTTGCGTCCAACATATACTTGGGTGAGGCACAAAATAAAGGAATTTCCCCAATAAGCTCTCCAGTAGAACACATTCGAATGGTCAGTTCTCTTCCATCTGGGACCATCTTGCTGATTTGGATCTTCCCTTTTATAACGATAAATAACTCCTCGGCTTTTTGGCCTTCTTGGAATAAATAATTTCCTTTTTCAATCTTACGTGTATACCTTGCCACTTGTTTAAAATTCTGTAGCTGTATGGAAGTATTCATGGAGATGTCACCTGCCTGACCGCTTTGCTAGCCACTTTAATTAACTAGTCTAACTGTAAAAAGAAAAATCAATTTCGTCAACCTTAAAACCTTCCAATAGAAGTAATTGTTTATGCAGATTTCTTGTGAGAAGTACTAACATTAAAAATAATCTAAAAAAAATGAAAATAGTTTTAAAAATTGGTTGATTTTATTGTTAGCAATTTTTATAATAAGGTACATTAAAACTTATAAAAATTAAATCGAATGATTAAATATGCATTAATATTCAGGAAGGGGTAAGGAATGAAAGTATCAATTATCGGAACAACCGGATATGGTGGAGTTGAGTTGCTCCGTATATTGCACTCACACCCTGAATTCGACATACATTCCATTCATTCAACAAAAGAAGAAGTGGCCATTTCAGATGAATACCCACATCTTTATGGAATTATTGATAAAAAAATGATCAGCATTGATGCTGATAAAATTGCTGAAGAAAGTGATTTAGTCTTTTTTGCTACTCCTTCAGGGGTGTCCTCAAGCCTCGTGGATCAATTTATTGAAAAAGATATTAAGGTGATAGACCTGTCAGGGGATTTAAGGTTAAAGGATTCTTCTGATTATCTAAAGTGGTATAAGAAAACTCCTGCTAATGAGACCATTATTGATGAAGCGGTATATGGATTAAGCGAATGGAATAAGGAGCAGGTAAAAGCGGCAAATTGGGTCGCTAATCCCGGATGCTATCCAACAGCTACTTTACTTGGGTTAGCTCCTGTTGTAAAGGAAGGTTTAATTGACCCAAGGAGTATTATCGTTGATGCGAAATCAGGAACCTCTGGGGCAGGGAGAGCAGCAAGTCGTGCAACCTTGTATGCAGAGGTAAATGAGAATTTTAAAATTTACAAGGTGAATGAACATCAGCATATTCCTGAAATTGAGCAGCAATTAAAGCTCTGGAATAGTGAGATTCAGCCAATCACCTTTAGCACGCATCTTCTTCCGTTAACAAGAGGGATTATGGCTACGATGTATGTCCAGCTTTTAGCAGATTGGGAGACAGAAAGAGTCATAGATTTATATCAATCGTATTATGAAAATGAGCCGTTTGTCCGAGTAAGACCACAAGGCTATTTTCCATCAATCAAGGATGTATCAAGTTCGAACTATTGTGATATAGGTTTACACGTTGATAAGAGAACAAACCGATTAACAATCGTATCGGTAATCGATAATTTAATGAAGGGTGCTGCAGGGCAGGCCGTACAAAATGCAAACATCATGTTTGGTTTGGAGAGTCATTCAGGTTTGAAGTTTATGCCACTGTATCCGTAATAGGAGGTTAAGGGATGGAAGCTTTATCGGAAGTGTCACAAGTAAAAAAAATAAATGGTGGTAGTGTAGTCTCACCAAAGGGATTCTATGCAGGTGGTGTACACGCTGGCCTTCGTTTTTCTAGAAAAGATGTTGGATTAATATATAGTGAAGTGCCTGCCAGTAGTGCGGCTGTTTACACATTAAATCAGTTTCAAGCAGCCCCACTGAAGGTAACTCAGCATAGTATTCAAGAAAACGGAAAACTACAAGCTGTGATTGTAAATAGTGCATGCGCAAATGCTTGTACAGGAGAAAGAGGTCTACAAGATGCCTACTCCATGCGAAAGCTGACAGCCGAAAAGCTGAAACTTGAAGAAACTTTTGTAGCAGTTGCTTCTACAGGAGTAATCGGTGAGTACCTCCAAATGGATCGAATTGCAGCAGGCATTTCAGAAATACAATTTGGTCAAACACTAGAAGATGCTGAGGGATTTCAAACGGCGATTTTAACAACAGATACATGTATGAAAAGCAGCTGTTACACTACTGAGATTGATGGAAAACAGGTTACGATGGGTGGAGCTGCAAAAGGATCCGGAATGATTCATCCTAATATGGCTACCATGCTTGGCTTTATTACTTGTGATGCCGCTATATCTCCTGAGTCTTTAAAGAAAGCATTAAAAAGCGTAACGAACAAGTCTTTCAATCAAATAACAGTTGATGGTGATACATCTACGAATGATATGGTCCTTGTAATGGCAAACGGAAAAGCTGGAAATGAGGAGCTTCATGAAGGCCATAAAGATTGGGAAGTTTTCATTGAGTTACTAAAAAATACAAGCCAAGACTTAGCAAAGCAAATTGCACGTGACGGAGAGGGTGCCACAAAGCTAATTGAAGTGAGTGTAAAAGGTGCAGCTTCCAATGACGATGCACGTAAAATTGCAAAGCAAATTGTTGGTTCCAATCTCGTGAAAACAGCTATTTTCGGTGCTGATGCAAACTGGGGACGTATTATAGGTGCAATTGGGCAAGCGGGTGTCGAAGTGAATGTTGATACTGTAGATATTAAGCTTGGTGAAACAACGATGTTATTAAATAGTGTGCCTCAAGTGTTTTCAGAGGATGACGCAAAGAAATATTTAGAAAATGATACAATCCATATTTTCGTAGATTTACAATTTGGAGATGGGGAAGGAAAGGCATGGGGATGTGACCTTTCTTACGATTACGTAAAAATTAATGCGAGCTATCGAACGTAAGGGGGCACATAAGTTGTCAACGATCGTAATTAAATGTGGTGGAAGTGTATTAAACGAATTGTCTTCTAGTTTTTTTGATAGTATCAAAGAAATGAAGAAGAAAGGTTATTCTGTGGTGATTGTTCATGGTGGCGGACCGGACATAAATGACATGCTTGAGAAGCTAAACATTATGCCTGAATTTGTAAATGGATTAAGGAAAACAACGAAAGAAACATTACAAATTGCTGAAATGGTGCTCACAGGTAAAACCAATCGTAAGTTGGTCGAACAACTGAATGATTTTAGGCTCACAGCTGTAGGACTAAATGGCAGTGACTCTAATCTAATTCAAGCAGAATACCTAGACAAAGAGCGACTTGGATATGTTGGTAAGGTCCAAGAGATTAATAAAGACCTCATTCAACTAATGGTTGAATCGGGACATATACCTGTAATTACACCGATTGCGATAAATAAACAAAACGTCAAGCTTAACGTAAATGCAGATTACGCAGCTGCTGCGGTTGCGATCGGTTTAGAAGCAGAGCAGTGCTTGTTTGTAACAGATGTGGATGGAATTCTCGTAAACAATCAAGTGAAGAAAGAACTTAATAAACGTGAAGTTAGTGAATTGATTGAAAACGGTACGATCTATGGTGGTATGATTCCTAAAGTTGAGTCAGCACTGTCAGCAATAGACATGGGGCTTAAGAGCGTAATGATTGTAAATGGTAAAAAAGGATTTTATGAAAATGGCCAATGGCTTGGTACTCAGATTTGTAGAAAGGAAGGGATTCTTCAATGAGTGGTCTTTTTCCAACATATGCAAGATGGGAAGTGGAGCCATCTAAGGCTGTAGGTTCCTATTTATACGATATAAATAAAAAGAAATATTTAGATTTTACTTCTGGAATCGGAGTTTGTAACCTTGGACATCAGCCAGAAGCCGTGAAAAAGGCTGTGCAAATACAACTTGATCAATTCTGGCATGTATCGAATCTGTTTCCTCAAGAAAAGCAAGTACTTGCTGCAAAAATGCTTGCTGATGCCGCTGGATTAGAGGCAGTATTTTTTGCAAATAGTGGTGCCGAAGCCAATGAGGGAGCAATTAAACTCGCAAGAAAAGCAACGGGAAGAACAAAAATTATTACGTTTCAACAGTCCTTTCATGGAAGAACGTTTGCGACAATGTCAGCGACTGGTCAAGACAAGATAAAAGAAGGCTATGGTAACATGCTCGAGTCGTTCGTTTATGTTCCATTTAACGATATCACGTCACTTAAAGAAGAAATGTCTCATGAAGTGGCTGCTATAATGCTTGAGGTTATTCAAGGTGAGGGCGGTATTCATGTAGGCGAAGAGGCATTTCTTAAAGAAGTAGAAAAGCTTTGTAAGGAATATGGTGCATTATTTGTTATTGATGAAATCCAAACTGGGATAGGTAGAACGGGAAAGCCCTTTGCTTTTCAACAGTACGATTTATCTCCTGATATTGTGACTTCAGCAAAGGGATTAGGAAGTGGATTTCCTATCGGAGCAGTAATCGGTACAGAGAAGCTGCTGCCGTTTTTTGGACCGGGAAGTCATGGTTCAACGTTTGGAGGAAATCCAGTTTCCATTAGTGCTGCGATAGCTACGATGGAAGCAATCTTTGCTCCCGAATTTTTAGAGTCAGTTGTTAAAAAGGGAGAATACACGAAATCTTTACTTGAAGAGGAATTAAAGGAGATTTCTGTTGTGAAGGAGATTCGCGGATCAGGATTAATGATTGGTGTTGAATTACAAAATTCGGTCGGATCACTTCTAAAGGATTTAAGAGAAAGCGGATTGTTAGCATTACCAGCTGGCGAAAATGTTCTCCGTCTTCTGCCACCATTAACTGCCACAGAGGAACAAATTAATGAAGCGGTTAATATAATTAAAACGGTCTTACAAAAATCATATATAACAGCCTAAATGGCTGCTCTTTTTTACAGGTTATTGCATAAAAATTAAGTTTTCGATATAAATATTCACAATTTACGAGGTGGAACAATGAAAGCATATGTGCATTTAAAAAGTGGTGACACGTTCGAAGGAAAATGGGTTGTCAAAACAGACAATGAACCAGTGTCCGGGGAAATTGTATTTTATACAGGAATGACTGGGTATCAAGAAGTATTGACTGACCCTTCATATAAGGATCAAATCATCGTATTTACGTATCCGCTAATTGGTAACTACGGGATAAATCTTGAGGATTTTGAAAGTAAACAACCACATGTTGCTGGGGTCATTGTATATGAGGCTTGTATGAATCATTCTCATTACCAAGCTAAATACTCGTTAAGTGAATATTTACAAAAATGGGGTATTCCGCTAATTGAACATGTGGATACGAGAGAAGTGGTGAAACAAATCCGTAACGAGGGTTCCATGCCTGCCATGATTAACACGGATTTTGATAAACCACAATCTTTCGAGCTTGGAGATATGGAAAAGGTATCGAAAGTTTCTTCGACAAAGATCTTAACGGAAGGGCACGAAGGAGATTTTCACGTCGTATTAATGGATTTTGGAAATAAAAAGTCGATTCAACAATCGTTGTTAAATAGAGGCTGCAAGGTAACCACCGTTCCTTACAATAGCTCATATGAAGAAATAAAAAAGCTTAATCCGGATGGCATTCTATTGTCCAATGGACCTGGAGACCCAAAGCATCTTAAACATTTATTACCTAATATCTCAAAGGTCATTCAAGCATATCCGACTCTTGGAATTTGTTTAGGTCACCAATTAGCCGGCTTAGCTTTAGGAGCAGATACAAAGAAATTATTGTTTGGACATCGTGGTGCGAATCATCCAGTCATGGATAAGGAAACGAAGACTGTTTTTATGACTTCTCAGAATCATAGCTTTTATGTTGATGAAAAAAGCTTAGCTGGCACGGGTCTGAAAACTCGATTTTATAATTTACATGATTCAACGATTGAAGGATTTTACCACGAAAGCTATCAGTTAATAACAACACAATTTCATCCAGAAGCAAACCCAGGTCCTTCAGAGGGTGAATATATTTTTGATGAATTTCTACAATTAATTAAAGAAAATAATGGGAGTCAAGTTGCATATGCCTAAAGATCAATCTATCACATCCATATTAGTCATTGGTTCGGGACCGATTATTATCGGGCAAGCGGCAGAATTCGATTATGCAGGCACACAAGCCTGCATGGCCTTAAAAGAGGAAGGGTACCGAGTTATTTTAGTAAATAATAATCCGGCTACCATTATGACAGATAGTCATTTTGCTGATGCTATATATTTCGAGCCACTTACAGTAGACGTAATCGAGAAAATTATTATAAAAGAACAGCCAGATGGGTTACTTGCTACGCTAGGTGGTCAAACGGGGCTAAACCTTGCGTTTCAATTAGCTGAGCATGGAATTCTTGAAAAATACGGAGTAAAGGTTCTTGGTACCTCCATTGAGTCCATTAAAAAAGGTGAGGATCGTTCCGCTTTTCGTCAGTTAATGCACGAACTTGGAGAGCCTGTTCCAGAAAGTAAGATCGTTCATACGGTTGATGAAGCAGTTAGCTTTTCAGAAGAAATTGGTTTCCCCATTATCATTAGACCTGCATACACACTCGGTGGAACAGGTGGAGGAATTGCATCAAATGAGGAGGAATTCCTCCAATTGGTCCAAGGAGGACTTAAGGAAAGTCCGATCCATCAATGCTTAATTGAAAAAAGTATTGCTGGTTTTAAAGAAGTCGAGTATGAAGTGATGCGTGATGCGTCAAATACATGCATTATCATTTGTAATATGGAAAATTTAGACCCGGTTGGAATCCACACAGGTGATTCAATCGTTGTTGCTCCTTCTCAAACATTAACAGATGAAGAGTATCAAATGCTCAGGTCTGCTTCGATTAAGATTATTTCTGCGCTTGGAATCGTTGGTGGATGTAATATCCAATTTGCCCTAGATCCGGTAAGTAAAAATTATTACTTAATTGAAGTAAATCCTCGGGTAAGTCGTTCTTCTGCACTTGCTTCAAAAGCAACGGGTTATCCAATCGCTAGAATGGCTGCCAAGCTTTCGGTAGGTTATGAGTTGTCAGAGTTAATCAATCCTGTAACAGGTGATACATTTGCCAGCTTCGAGCCTGCATTGGATTATGTCGTAGTTAAGTTTCCTAAGTGGCCATTTGATAAGTTCCCAACCATTGAGAGAAAGTTGGGTACACAAATGAAAGCAACCGGAGAGGTAATGGGGATCGACCGTAACTTTGAAAGAGCACTTTTAAAAGCCATTCGCTCTCTCGAAATTAAGGTGCAGGATTTAGAGATGTCCTCCTTAAAAAAATTAAGTAAAGAACAATTATATGTTGAACTTTCTAAACAAAACGATGAGCGCTTTTTCATTTTGATGGAGCTAATGAGACGTGGGGAAGAAGTAAATAAGCTGCATGAATTGACAAAGATAGATTTCTTCTTCTTGTTCTATATGAAGAAGCTTGCACAGTTAGAAAAGGAAATATATGAAGCAACTATCCAATCTGTTACATCGGAACAGTTACAGCTTTTTAAAGAAAAAGGATTTAGTGATCGTTTTCTAGCTGAAGCATGGAATGTGACGGAAGCAGAGCTGAGAGAAACACGTAAGAACCACAATGTTTTGCCAGCTTATAAAATGGTAGATACATGTGCAGCTGAGTTTTCTGCAGTTACGAATTACTTTTACTCCACTTACTTTGGGAAAAATGAACAAATTCCTTCAGATAAAAGAAAGGTAGTTATCGTTGGCAGTGGTCCGATTCGAATTGGCCAAGGCATTGAGTTTGATTACTGCTCCGTTCACGGAGTGTTTGCTTTAAAAGAAGAAGGTATAGAAACGATTATGATCAATAATAATCCGGAAACGGTTAGTACGGATTTTGCTACAGCTGATCGTTTGTATTTTGAGCCGTTAACCGTGGAAGATATTTTGAATGTGTTAGAAGCAGAGGAAACAAATGAGGTAATCATTCAACTAGGCGGTCAAACTGCTATAAACTTAGCGGAAGGTCTTGAACAAGCGGGAGTAACCATTTTAGGAACTGGATCAGATGTTATTGATGTACTAGAAGAAAGAGATAAATTTTATCAACTTCTTGATGAATTAGAGATACCAAGACTAGATGGCCAATTTGTCAACAGTGTTGAGGAGCTTAACCTGGCTGCTAACTCCATTGGTTATCCAATCCTCATTCGCCCTTCTTATGTTATCGGTGGAAGAGGAATGGTCACTATTAAGGAATCAAGTGAGCTTCAAGCATTTATTGAAGAAACAGATTTACAGTTCCCATACCTTGTTGATCAATTTTTACCAGCAATAGAAGCAGAGCTTGATCTTGTCAGTGATGGAGAAAATGTTCTCGCACCTGTGGTGATGGAACATATTGAACGAACAGGAGTCCATTCCGGCGATAGTTTGTCTGTGCTACCTCCTCACACTTTATCAAAAAAAATTCAAGAGAAAATGCTTTCTTATGCAACGAAAATTTCTACTCATCTTAAGTATAAAGGTCTTCTAAATATTCAGTTTATAATTGATCAAGAAGATGTATATGTACTAGAAGTTAATCCACGAGCTAGTCGAACGGTGCCGATTATAAGTAAGGTTACAGGTGTACCATTAGTTCAAATTGCGACAAAAATATTGCTTGGGAAATACCAGCTGTCGAAACATGATCAATCATTGAATTTAATTGACCTTCCATTTGTCTGTGTGAAGTACCCGGTATTTTCGAATTATGCATTAAAAGGGTTAGATTCAAAGGTGAGCCCAGAAATGAGATCAACTGGAGAAGGTATAAGTCTAGCAATAACTTATGAGGAAGCGATGAAGAAGTCCTACCACACTTTATTGAAAGACCGACCAACTGGAAAAGTTGCGGTAAAACCATGTTATATTTCCGAAATCAAACAAGCAGGAATAGATGAAGAAGCAGTTGTAGAAGCAAAGGAATTATCGGCAAACAAAGTAAAAGAAGAGGCAATTATTGCTTATTACAACCCTGATCAAGGACTTGAAGACAAAAATGTAAGGGAAACAGCTACAAAAAATCGTGTTCTTACATTTACAGAAGAAGAAACATTAATAGCTTTCTTAGCTGGGCAAACAGTAAAGGAATTTACCGTGCATTCACTTAATGAATGGTTATCAAAGAAAAGAGAGGTGAAGCTTACATGATCTCGGTTAAAACCAATGAGAAAAAAGCTGACTTAAAGGATATGTTAACATTAAGAGATTACTCTTCAGAACAAATTGATGGTCTTTTAACAAACGCAATAAAAATCAAAAATGCTTTTAAGCTTGGAGAGTCATATACGCCACTAAAAGGGAAAATTCTAGGGATGATATTTGATAAGTCTTCCACAAGAACACGTGTATCATTCGAAGCAGGAATGATTCAGCTTGGTGGATCGGCTATGTACTTAAACGGAAAAGACTTGCAAATTGGAAGAGGAGAACCGATTTCTGATACGGCCAAGGTGCTATCAGAGTATATTGATGGAATTATGATCCGTACTCATTATCACCATACGGTTGAAGAACTTGCCAAGCATGCGTCAATTCCCGTCATAAATGGCTTAACAGATATGTATCATCCATGCCAGGCACTAGCTGATCTTCAAACGATTATGGAATGTAAAGGCTCACTAACAGGACTTAAAATTGCCTATATTGGTGATGGCAATAATGTCGCACACTCCCTCATTATTGGTGCAGTGAAAATGGGGATGCATATCGCTGTCGCAAGTCCAGTTGGATACGAACCAAATCCAGAGATAGTGGCGTATTCGAAAGAAGTTGCTGAACAATCTGGCGGTTCCGTTCATATTACAAACGATGCTGTTGAAGCAGCAAATCAAGCTGATGTTGTGTATACAGATGTATGGACGAGTATGGGTCAAGAGGAAGAAAATGAAATTCGCCTAAAAGCATTTGCCAATTATCAAGTAAATGTAGATCTTGTAAAGCATGCGAAGCCTGATTATTTATTCATGCATTGTTTACCTGCTCACCGTGGGGAAGAAGTATCACATGAGGTGATTGATGGGGAAAATTCAGTTGTTTTCCATCAAGCTGGAAATCGACTTCATGCCCAAAAGGCTTTATTAGTTGAATTACTTGGATAAAAAAGGATTCCTGCGATTTCGCAGGGATTTTTTTATTTGGGTAATACTATAATCGACCATTAGAAAGGAGTGGGATTATGGGACAAAATCATCGTTTTCGTTCAGGTGATAAGGCACCAAATAATGGTGTCTATATAGAAATTGGTGATACAGGATCCAGTGTTTCAAACCCTAAAAAAATCAAACTAAAAGCAGGCGAACGTTTCCCAGAATCAACAAATGACGAGCGCCAATGGACATATGCTCCAAAGTACACTCATAACTAAGCTAGCCATCCTCTATGGATGGCTTTACTTATGCGAAAAATGGATTATAATAGAAATTGAGTAAAGGTCAAAAATGGTCAAAGGAGGAGCCTTATGGATTTTCAATCAATGACTGAGCGGGTGCAGGTGGCGTTTTCGGAGGCTCAAGCGCTAGCCAGAAAATCAAACCATCAAGAGATAGATGAAGCTCACCTTTTTATTTCTCTTTTCAAAGAGCAGGACAGCTTAGCAACTATGATTATGGAACGTCTTCAGCTTTCTGTAGATCCGTACTTAGACAGGCTAGAGCAAATTAGAAAGAGAAAGCCTGAGGTATTGAGCGGAAATACGCAAACCAATATATATATAACCTCTCTCCTACAAAAACTTCTCCTTGAAGCAGAAATAGAGAAAAATGCATTAGAGGATCAATACATGTCTGTAGAACATCTATTGTTAGCAGCAGCCAGCATACAAGAAACGGAATTTAGTCAATTTTTGAAGAAACATAAAATTAATAAGGAAAGATTATTTGAAGTTATTTATGAGGTTAGGGGGAATCAAAAGGTGACTTCACAGAATCCAGAATCAACTTATGATGTATTAAATAAATATGGACGTGACTTAGTAGAAGAGGTGAAAAAGGGAAAGACGGATCCGGTAATTGGACGGGATGTGGAGATACGGAATGTGATTCGAATTTTGTCGCGGAAAACGAAAAACAATCCTGTTTTAATTGGAGAACCGGGTGTTGGAAAAACGGCCATTGTCGAGGGACTTGCTCAACGAATTGTAAGAAAGGATGTCCCGGAAGGATTAAAGGATAAAACCGTTTTTTCACTTGATATGAGTGCTTTAATTGCAGGCGCAAAATTTCGTGGTGAATTTGAGGAAAGATTAAAAGCAGTATTAAATGAAGTTAAGAAGAGTGATGGCCGGATCCTTCTGTTTATCGACGAGCTTCATACAATCGTAGGAGCTGGAAAAACAGAAGGAGCAATGGATGCCGGGAATATGTTAAAGCCGATGCTTGCTCGAGGAGAACTGCACTGTATAGGTGCAACAACTCTTGATGAACATCGAAAATACATTGAAAAAGATCCTGCATTAGAGCGCCGTTTCCAACAGGTGGTCGTACAGGAACCAAATGTGGAGGATACCATTTCTATTTTGAGAGGGCTAAAGGAACGATTTGAAATTCATCACGGAGTTAATATTCATGATCGAGCAATCGTAACAGCCGCACTATTGTCTGACCGGTATATAACAGATCGCTTTTTGCCGGATAAAGCGATTGACTTAATTGATGAAGCTTGTGCCTTAATTCGTACTGAAATCGACTCAATGCCAACCGAGTTAGACGAAGTATCTCGGAGAGTGATGCAATTAGAGATAGAAGAAGCGGCATTAGTGAAAGAGGAAGATAGTCAGAGTAAAGAACGTCTTCATCTACTACAGAAGGAACTGGCAGACGTAAGAGAAAAAGTCGCTACGATGAAGGCTAAGTGGCTAATGGAGAAAGAAGGAATTCAAAAGGTTCAAGAAAAAAGAGAACAACTTGAGAAATTAAGAAGAGAGCTTGAAGACGCAGAAAACCAGTATGATTTAAATCGTGCAGCAGAACTTCGACATGGAAAGATTCCGACAGCTGAAAAAGAGCTTCAACTGTTGGAGAAAGAAATGAATTCGAAGCAAGGGGAAAGATTGCTTCGTGAAGAGGTTACAGAGGAGGAAATTGCAAATATCGTCTCTCGCTGGACAGGTATCCCTGTGGTGAAGTTAGTAGAGGGAGAAAGAGAGAAGCTTCTTCGACTAGAAAGCATTTTACAAGAAAGGGTAGTAGGACAATCTGAGGCGGTTGAACTCGTTTCAGATGCGGTTTTACGAGCGCGGGCTGGAATTAAGGATCCCAATCGACCAATTGGCTCATTTATTTTTCTTGGGCCAACAGGCGTTGGTAAAACAGAATTAGCGAAAGCACTTGCGCAAGTATTATTTGATAGCGAGGACCAAATCATTCGAATTGATATGTCTGAATACATGGAAAAGCATGCCGTTTCTAGACTAATTGGTGCTCCTCCTGGATATGTCGGTTATGAAGAAGGTGGACAACTAACGGAAGCGGTGAGAAGAAAGCCTTATTCAGTGATTCTTTTAGATGAAATTGAGAAGGCTCATCCAGAAGTATTTAATATTTTATTACAAATGTTAGATGATGGAAGAATTACCGATTCTCAAGGAAGAACGATAGATTTTAAAAATACAATTATAATTATGACATCCAACATTGGTTCCCATATATTGTTAGAAAACCAATCCAATAAGGAGGAGGGAAAGGAAAGAGTACTTCAGTTATTAAGAACTCATTTTCGTCCGGAGTTTTTAAATCGAATTGATGAAATTATTACCTTTAACCCTTTAGATTTATTAGCAATAAAAGAAATTGTTAGCAAATTAATAAAACAATTGAATCAGCGGGTTAAGGAACAAAATATACAAGTAGACATATCGGATACAGCAAGAGAGTATATTGCTACCCATGGATTTGATCCTATATACGGTGCTAGACCTTTAAAAAGATATATTCAGCGAAATATCGAGACCCTATTAGCCAGGGAAATTATTTCAGGTAAGGTTAAGGAGAAAAACACTGTACAGATTGAATTGGTAGACGGTAAAATAAAATTAAATATCCTCTGATCAAATTAAAAAGTCATCCCTCGAATATGGATGACTTTTTTCAAACATAAAGATTAATGTGTTTCATGACCGCTTGGCTCATTTGGTAAAACAGCACCAATAACAAAAATTAGTACCGTAACAATCACTCCTACTATGGCACCGGTTTCAAAATGAAACGCGACTCCAATCATGGACGAAACGACGTATGAAAGCATTTGTACTAATAAAAACGTCCAGAAAAATGTCCAAAAGTAACTCATTTTTTTCACCTCTTACATATTGAAATCTTCATTCATCTTACCATATCGCTATAAAATAATAAATGAATATTGACAAAACAAGATAGAAATTTATCAGTCAATCCACCGAATTTAGGCTAATCTCCCTTTCATTTTAAATAATGATTCATACATTATTATGAGCAAAATGACGTTGAAGGAGTTTTTAGTATGGAGAACCGAAACTTTAAACTGGATACCGAATGGAATATGATTCATTATCCCGAAAAACCACGCGGTTTCGGTATCTTAATTATTGGTGATGAAAGACATTTTGTTGATGAAAAAAGTAGTTTTTGGACGCAGAATGAAGGGAAATCGACACTCATTCAGAAGCTCAGAGAATCAGGCTACACGGTCTTTTATTCGAACCTTTACGGAAAGCATTGGGGAAGTGACAAGGCCGTTAAGCTAGCGAAAAGACTCTATGAGTATATTATCCGTACAGAAATAATTAATGAAAATATTCATATTTTAGCTGAAGGCATGGGAGCACTTGTTGCTTTAAAGCTTATTGATATGATGGAGGAGAATATTCGTTCAACGGTGCTTATCAACCCTATTCTTTCTTTAAAAGACCATTTAGAGCAGGAAAAGGAACATAAATTCTTTTATAAGAAGCTTATGAGAGAATTGTCTCAATCCTACGAACAAGAGCATCATCAGATTGTTGAGTTACTAATCAGTGAGCATGGTGACCAACATGAGAAACCGAAAACCCCAACGAAGATTATTCATGTCCTGTCTGGAAATCGTGCATATAAACAATCCAATTTACTAAAAGAATTGTCAGTGAAGTGGGAGGATGCGAATGCACCTGTTACGGTGTGTTATATGTTGCCAGAGAAAAAGCAACAAATCGCTCAACAAGTTACAAAATTTCTAAAACAGCATGAAAAAGTACTATAATAAAGAACTTAGAATAGTGGTGACTCCCTGCGCATATACTGGTATATCGAGTAACAGGGAGGCTTTTTTTATGGACAAGGTACTTGTACTAGGGGCTTTGGAGGAGCTCGGATTCGAAATGACCGCTTTACTATTAGAAGAAGGGCATGAAGTAATAGGGATTCATCTGCAAACAGGAGATGAAACGATCTATAACAATCGAAGGATGGAGATCGGAAGAAATGCCAATTTTGAAGAAATTGGATTAAATGAATGGCTTCAACAAGGTGATTTCACTACAACATCAACGTTGTTTTTTTTGAATGGCCTTGATGACAACGTAAAGCGTGTTTGGATGGATGAATATAATAATCTAAAAAAGAAGTTACAGTCTATTGCTTCAAATTCTAAATCCTCAATTGTAATTATTCATTCTTTCACAGAGTGGGAGAAACGGAACGAAAATGAGTATGATGGAAATATAATGTGTTTTTTTATATCATTATCCAATGAAGCATATGAACGAAAAGAGTTTACTTCCATCTTTAGAGCAATAATGGACATAGTAGGATTTCTGTAAAACAAAAAATACTTTTCATTCTTTATATGTTAAAGGTAGAATGTAATAGATAAATAGTAAGTGAATTGGACTTTCATTTTTTAAGTTAAATGTCCTTTTGAAAGGCGGAAAGAAAATGCGTAAAATGTTTGTTCGGGTTGGAGTGTTACTTCTTTTAAGCCTGTCCTTCCTGACAAGCTGTGGACAACCTATGTCTTCTGGCGAGCTGAAAAAGGTCGGATTATTGGTTCCAGACACAATCAACGATCAGGTTTGGGGGACTAAAGGGTATAAAGGAATGTTGAAAATTCAATCCCGTTTTAAAGTTGACGTTTATTATAAAGAAGACATGAACTCGGAAGTAATCGTTGAAAGAGCTGTAAAAGAGTTTGAACAAAAGGGAGTAAATCTCATTTTTGGACATGGCAATGAGTACGGTCCATATTTTAACAATTTAGCAGATAAGTACCCTGAAATTCATTTTGTTAGTTTTAACAGTGATGCTCTTGAGAAAAATACCACGAGCTTAAACTTTGAAGCATATGCGATGGGCTTTTTTGGTGGAATGGTAGCAGGGAAGATGACAAAAACCAATGAAATAGGGATTATCGCTGCATATGAATGGCAGCCAGAAGTAAAAGGATTTCTTGAGGGAGCTCAATACCAAAATAAGGATGTAGCTGTACAAATCGATTATGTCGGCCATTGGGATGATGATGATAAGGCCTTAAGCTTTTTGGATCATATGATGAAGAACAAGGTGGATGTAATCTATCCAGCTGGTGACGGATACAATGTACCAGTTATTGAGAAAATAAAAGAAAATGGATTGTATGCAATAGGGTTTATTTCCGACCAATCTGATTTAGGGGAATCAACGGTTCTGACTAGCACCGTTCAGCACGTAGATAAACTATATGAATTAGTTGCTGAAAAATACAGCAAGAACGAGTTGCAATCAGGAAACCTTTCCTTTGATTTTCAAGATCAGGTGATTTCCTTAGGGAAGTTCAGTCCCGATGTGGATCAAGCATTTGAGGATGAAATAACAGCTTTAATTACAAAATATAAAGAAACTGGTAAATTGCCAAATCAATAGGAGGATTTTCAACATGTCTCAAGACAAAACAATGGAATTTATGGGAATTGCTATGAAATATTTACCGGAGGCTAAGGAGCAATTAGAAAATGCTGGTATTGAATTATCTATGGAACTCATTCAGCCATTTATGACGTTGTTTACGAAGGTCATGCAAGAAGCATATGAACTTGGAGTAAAAGATGCAAAGCAAGAAGAATAAAAACAAGGCTGATCCTCTAACAATAGAGTTATCAGCCTTGTTTTATTTATTTTTTAGAGTTTAAAAATGATGAAATGACCGGCTTGATTTGCTTATATAAAGGTTTTAGGCTTTGTGCAGATGTCATTAATGTGTCAAAATGATTCATCAGTTCGGGTATATTTACATTGTTTATTGCTTTTTCGATGGCTGTTTGGTTTTTAGGACTATTATTCAAAGAGTCGTCTTTTGGGTGTGACTTTCTTTTTCCGAATAGCCATTCGTGCTCGGACATTCCATCAACACTGTCCATTTGCTCCGCCTCTTGATTAGGTTCTCTTCTCGATGGAAACATAAGTGCTGAAAAGGGATCTTTTTCATCTTTATTGCTCAGCATCATCCTACCTCCTTTCGCCCTTATAATAGGTTATGAAATGGAATATAGAATGTATGGACGATAGAAGGGGAATGTACATAAATAGGATAAAAAGATTGATAAAACAGGGAACTACTGTTAAAATTTTAGTACCAAGTCATAATAATTGATAATAAAGGTAGTTATATAAAGGAGCTGGGAACATGAAAGCGGGAATTATCGGTATTGGTAGATGTCTTCCAGATAAAGTGTTAACAAACGCGGATTTAGAAAAAATGGTCGACACCTCTGATGAGTGGATTCGCACACGAACAGGTATTGAAGAAAGAAGAATAGCTGAAAAAGGCGTTAATACATCCGATTTAGGCTTCGAAGCTGCAAAAAAAGCCATTGAAGATGCGGAGATCTCACCTGAGGAAATTGGATTAATATTAGTAGCGACGGTGACACCAGATCAACCGTTTCCTTCTGTCGCTTGTATGTTACAAGAGAAATTAGGTGCAGTAAATGCTGCGGCAATGGATATTAGTGCGGCATGTGCAGGATTTATGTACGGAATGATTACCGCTAAGCAGTTTATTGAGAGCGACAGCTATAAATATGTGCTAGTAGTTGGTGTTGAGAAATTATCGAAAATTACGGATTGGCAAGACCGAAATACAGCTGTATTGTTTGGTGATGGAGCCGGTGCGGTAGTCATGGGAAAAGTAACGGAAGGAAGAGGTATACTGTCTTTCGAACTTGGAGCTGACGGTACAGGTGGAAAACATCTTTACCAGGAAGATTATATCGTAATGAATGGTAGAGAGGTATTTAAATTCGCAGTCAGACAAATGGGAGAAAGCAGCGTGAATGTACTTGAGAAGGCAGGTCTTTCAAAGGAAGACGTTGACTTTTTAATTCCACATCAAGCGAATATTCGAATTATGGAGGCTTCAAGACAAAGACTAGAACTTCCTGAGGAAAAGATGTCTAAAACAGTTGATAAATATGGAAATACCTCAGCCGCATCCATTCCGATTTCATTGGTAGAAGAGGTAGAAGCTGGTAAAATAAAAGAGGATGATTTGATCGTTATGGTAGGCTTTGGCGGAGGACTAACTTGGGGTGCCATTGCTATGCGTTGGGGCAAGTAATTATATAAGTTATTATATTTATTAAAGAAAATCAAAGGAGTTGCCAGACATGACAAAGAAAAGAGTTGTTGTAACAGGAGTTGGCGCTGTTACTCCAGTTGGTAATAACGTTGAAACAGCATGGAACAATGTATTAGCAGGTGTATCTGGTGTAGGACCGCTTACAAGACTAAATGCAGATGAATACCCGGCAAAAGTAGCTGCAGAGGTAAAGGACTTCCAAGTTGAAGATTTTATTGATAAAAAAGATGCTCGAAAAATGGATCGTTTCACTCATTATGCAGTAGCAGCAGCAAAGATGGCGGTTGACGATTCAGGACTTGAGATTAATGACAGTAACTCACATAATATTGGTGTTTGGATTGGATCGGGTATTGGTGGAATGGAGACGTTTGAAAGTCAGTATGAGACATTTTTAAGTCGTGGCTATCGACGAGTTAGTCCATTCTTCGTACCTATGATGATTCCGGATATGGCAACAGGTCAGGTTTCTATTACACTAGGAGCAAGAGGATTTAACTCTTGTACAGTAACTGCTTGTGCAACGGGTACTAACTCAATCGGTGATGCCTTTAAGGTTATTCAACGAGGAGATGCCATTGCAATGGTAACTGGTGGAGCGGAGGCGCCGATTACAAAAATGTCTGTTGCAGGTTTTTGTGCAAACACAGCACTATCAACGAATCCAGATCCAAGTAAGGCAAGTCGTCCTTTTGACCTAAATCGTGATGGCTTTGTTATTGGAGAAGGAGCAGGAATTGTCGTATTAGAAGAATTGGAGCATGCATTAGCTCGTGGGGCAAAAATCTATGCAGAAATCGTTGGCTATGGAGCAACAGGTGATGCCTACCATATTACTGCACCAGCACCAGGTGGCGAAGGCGGAGCACGAGCAATGAAAATGGCGATAAACGATGCCGGTTTAAACGTCAATGAAGTGAACTATGTGAACGCTCATGGAACAAGCACCGATTACAATGACCGCTTTGAAACTTTAGCTATTAAAGAAGTATTTGGTGAACATGCTTATAAGCTTGCAGTGAGTTCAACAAAGTCAATGACAGGTCACTTGCTTGGAGCAGCAGGGGGAGTTGAAGCGATCTTTAGTGTATTAGCGATTAAAGAAGGCATGATTCCACCAACGATTAACTATGAAACTCCAGACCCAGAATGTGATTTAGACTATGTACCAAATGAAGCTAGAAAACAAGAAGTCGAAGTAGCAATGAGTAATTCACTTGGCTTTGGTGGTCATAACGCAACAATTGTTTTTAAAGCATATAAGTAAAATAAAACAGAGTGGAGTAATATCCGCTCTGTTTTTTTATGGCTTTAATCAAGTTTTCGTTCTTTTCTCATAATATGCTATTACAGAGTAAAAGAAATGGGGGAGTTGGGTGGTAGTTGTACGTACGGATGAATGGCTAGACAAAGAATTTTCGAATCCTGTTGCTATATGTGAAAGATTTTTAAAAGAGTTTGACGAAAGTGAATCAAAACCTATATATGAATATCTTTCCTCGTTTGGTATGTATCATCCAAACCGTGCTAGCTTTCAAACATATGAGATATTAAAAAAGAAGAAAACATGGGAAACGATTAACAAAATTTATGAAAAGTATAAAAAAAAGTGGAATGGACCCCAAGTAAACATCTATATTTTTCCTATTACTCAATCGTACACTACCTTTTTTAGAATGCGGAAAACTAGAAAATCCGGGGTTTCTTTTCCAGATAGAATGTTTTTATTTATCGGAGATTATGAGGATGAAAGAGAATTAGAGGCATTATTTGTCCATGAATATCATCATGTGTGCCGGATGAAAAAACAAAACAGGAATCCGTTGGAGTTCACTTTACTAGACTCGATTATTTTAGAAGGATTAGCAGAATTAGAAGTTGAAAAAAACTGTGGAAAAGAATACTTGGCTGATTGGTGTCATTTTTATAGTAAGGAAGACATAGAAATGTACATGAAGAAATATATCATGTCAAATCTAAAATTAAAAAAAACAGAGAAACAACATGATCAATTATTATTTGGTTTTGGTGCATATCCCAAACTATTAGGTTATGCATGCGGGTATTACCTTGTTAGAAACTCTTACAATGAAAATTACTTTTCTACAAAAACTTCATTTACAATTCCAGGAAAATATTATATTACGAAATTCGAAGAAACCTAGTTGTATCAAGGGGTTCCAATATACTTTAAAGCCTTAAAGTAGAGGCTTTTTTTGTTTTCTCAATAACTTGAATGTTTTCAATTGTTAAAAAAATCTTGCAATTGTCATTTAACTATAATAATATTTTAATCAAATAGAACAATTGACTGAATAATTAAAAAAACGTAAGAGGTGTCCTATGAGCGTAAATACTCAATTACATAAAGATACACCTTTGCTTGAGGTGAAAAACCTAGAAACTGCATTTTCTATTGATGGTCAATACTATAATGCAGTGGATAATGTGTCATTTTCTGTTAAACCAAGGCAAATTGTTGGAATTGTTGGTGAATCAGGTTGTGGTAAATCAGTAATGAGTTTATCAATTATGAAGCTTCTACCAAAAGGTATCGGTAAAATTAAGTCAGGAAGCATACAATTTGAAGGTGTTCAATTAGAGCAAATGTCAGATAAAGAGATTAATAGTATTCGTGGAAAAGAGATTGCAATGATCTTCCAGGAACCTATGACCTCGCTAAATCCAGTATTTTCAATCGGCTTTCAAATTCAAGAAGTGTTATTTAATCATATGAAAATCTCGAAAAAAGAAGCGAGATTAAAGAGTATTGCCTTGTTAAAGAGTGTAGGCATTTCAAGACCAGAGAAAATTATTGATGAGTACCCGCATCAGCTTTCTGGAGGTATGAGGCAAAGAGTAATGATAGCGATTGCAATCGCTTGTCAACCTAAGCTGTTGATTGCTGATGAACCGACTACAGCTCTTGATGTAACGGTTCAGGCACAAATTTTGGAACTCCTTAAAGATATCCAAAAAGTGAATGATATGTCAGTCATTTTAATTACTCATGATCTTGGGGTAGTTGCAGAAATGTGCGATGAGGTCATCGTTATGTATGCTGGAAAGGTTGTTGAAAAAACAGATGTCGATACCTTGTTTCACGATCCAAAACATCCATACACAAAGTTGCTCATGGGGGCTATCCCTCGGATGGATGAGGATGTTGAGGTATTAAGTTCCATTAAAGGGATTGTTCCATCGTTAAAAAACATGCCAAAGGCCGGCTGTAAGTTTGCTGCCCGCTGTCCTCAAGCGATGCCAGAATGTACAAGTATCACACCACTTCTAGCCGAAACAGATGAGGGGCACGAAGTTTCCTGCCTGCTGTATCCAACTAGCAGGCCAAGAGAGGGAGTCTTGCATAATGAATATGGAAGTTAAGGAAACAACCTTAGATAAAAAAGATAAGAGAAATAATGGTGTTCTTCTCGAGGTAAAAAATCTAAAAACCTACTACCCTATTAAGGGGGGGATCTTTAGAAAAACCGTTGCTGTTGTCAAAGCAGTAGATGATATTTCGTTTGAAATAAAAAAAGGGGAAACACTTGGACTTGTTGGTGAGTCTGGCTGTGGGAAATCGACAGCTGGTCGTACTATATTGCGCCTATTAGATGCAACAGAGGGGCAGATTATTTTCGACGGAGACGATATTACAAATATTCGTGGGGGATCGCTTCGAAAGGTACGAAAAGATTTTCAAATGGTGTTTCAGGATCCATATGCTTCTTTAAACCCAATGATGATGGTCGGAGATTTAATTTCTGAGCCTATTAGAAATTTCACAAATAAAAGCCCTAAGGAGTTAAAACCAGAAGTAATGGAGCTCTTAGCAAAGGTAGGATTACCTGAAGATGCCTATTACAAATATCCTCACGAATTTTCAGGAGGACAAAGACAAAGAATTGGTATTGCGAGAGCGCTTGCATTAAAGCCAAAGTTAATAATTGCGGATGAGCCGGTCTCTGCTCTAGATGTTTCCGTTCAATCACAGGTCTTAAATTTGTTAAAAGAACTTCAAGATGAGTTTGATTTAACTTTCTTGTTCATCGCTCATGATTTAAGTGTAGTAAAACATATGAGTGATCGAATCGGAGTAATGTATTTAGGTGGACTAGTTGAAGTAGCGGAGAAAAATAGCTTATATGCAGAACCGTTGCATCCGTATACTCAAGCTTTAATTTCTGCTATTCCTGAGCCAGATCCAAGAAAAAAGAAGGAAAGAATTATTCTAGAAGGTGATGTGCCAAGCCCGATTGATCCACCAAAAGGGTGTACCTTTCATCCGCGTTGTGCACATGCAATTCCTGAATGTCAGCAGGTTAAGCCAACTTTAAAGGAGGTGAAGCCTGGGCATAGAGTCGCTTGTCATTTATACAACTAGCAGAAAAAAACTATTTCCGGGGGGAAAACAATGAAAAAGTCAGCATTTTGGCTTGTTTCTATCATGTTGATCATGTCTCTATTTTTAGCAGCATGTTCAAAGGAAACAGCTAACGAAGAGCCTGCAGAGGGTGATAAGCCAGCTGGAGAAGCAAAAGAAGGCGGTACAGTAACATTTGGTTATACACAACCATTCAAAGGTGTTTTATCTTATGCATATTACGAAGGGGAAGATGATGTTAATGCTCTTCAATTTATGCATGAAGCTTTAATTAAAACGGGTGATGATTTAACACCGCAACCAAACCTTGCTACATGGGAACTTTCTGAAGACCATATGAAATTAACGTTTAAGCTTAAAGAAGGCGTGAAATGGCATGATGGAGAAGAGCTTACTGTAGAAGATATGGAGTATGCTTGGTACTTAATCGCAGACCCAACTTATGAAGGGGCACGTTTTGCTAACGTAGCTATGATTAAAGGTGCTCAAGAATACCATGATGGAACAGCTGAAACAATCGAAGGTATTAAAGTAATTGATGACTACACAATTGAGGTAACAGTTACAGAACCATCTGTAAACTTACTAGATAATATCTGGGTATATCCAGAACCAAAGCATTACTATGGAGATATTTCTTCTAAAGAACTACCTGATTCTGAGCAAATTCGTAAAAACCCAATTGGGGTAGGACCATTCAAGGTTAAGAACATTGTTGCAGGTGAAATGATTGAATTTGAACGCTTTGATGATTACTGGCAAGGTCCTGCGAAATTAGACGGAGTTGTTTACAAAATCATTGACGGATCTTTAGCACAAGGCTTAATCCAAAACGGTGAAGTAGATGTTATCGAAGCACCGAAGGATCAATGGGCAGCTATTAAAGAGCTTCCAAACGTAAATGCAGTTGAAGCAGATGCAATGTCTTACAGCTATATCGGATTTGACTGGGGTCATTACGACACTGAAAAGGGTGTAGTTGTATCTGATAACCAAAAATTCCAAAACAAAGCTTTACGTCATGCAATGGCTCACGCTATTGATCGTCAAGCATTTATCGATGGTTTTGCAAACGGCTTAGGAAAACCATTAAATACACCATTCCCTTCAGTTTCTTGGGCTAAAATTGATGATTCTGAAATTAATGGTTATGAATTTGATGTAGAAAAAGCAAAAGAATTACTTGATGAAGCTGGTTACAAAGATGTAGATGGCGATGGTTTCGTTGAAGATCCAGAAGGAAAGCCATTTACTGTGAACTTTGATGCAATGGCTGGTGCTGAAACTTCTGAAGCACGTGCTCAATTCATCATTCAATCTTGGCAAGCGATTGGTCTAAATGCAAAGCTTAACGGTGGAGCATTAAAAGACTTCAACTTATTCTATGACACAATTGAAGCTGATGATCCTTCTGTTGAAACATTCATGGGTGCATGGGGACTTGCTGCAGATCCAGATCCAGCAGGAATTTGGTTATCTACAGACAAGTGGAACATGTGGAGATGGTACTCTGAAGAGTCTGATGAGTTAATCAAGAAGGGTGTTACATTCCCAGAAGATGAGAGCATGGACATTACTGAGCATCGTCAACAGTATTATGATGAGTGGCAAAAACTAGTTAATGAAGAGTTACCAATCATTTTCTTCGAACAACGTGTTGATCCTTGGGCAATCAATAAGCGTGTTCAAAACGTAAAAGTTACTCCATTCGGAACAGAAGACTTCCATCTATGGGCTGTAACGGAGTAATGAAAATTACATTATAGTTTGATAAGGGGAATTGAGCATGCTACAATACACAATTCGTAGACTAATAGGTATGATTCCAATTATTTTCCTTATCTCAGTAGTGGTATTTTCCCTGGCAAAGCTTATGCCAGGGGATGCCCTATCTGGTAAAATCGATCCACTAAATTCAGATCCAGCTTATATAGAAGAAATGCGTGAAAAAATGGGATTAAACGACCCTATTCATGTACAGTACATTCGCTGGATGAGTGGAGTGGTCAAGGGAGATTTTGGTGATTCATTCGTACACAAACGCGAAGTAATGGAATTGGTTGGTGATCGCCTTCCAAACACAATTATTTTAGGAGTATCTGCACTTTTAATCACGTATTGTTTAGCTTTTTTAATGGGGAGATTTTCAGGGCGATACGCATATAGTGTCGGGGATTACCTCATTTCTGGATTTAACTATTTAGCTCTAGCCATTCCGAGCTTTGTTGCAGCATTAGTTGCTATTTATATTTTCTCTATTAATTTAGGTTGGGTACCTGCCACAGGAAGTATTGGATCTGGTGTGGAACCTGGAACATTTGAGTATTTTATTAGTAAAGCGAAACATACGATATTGCCGGCTCTAGTGCTAGGATCTCTCGCAACTGCATCCTATACACAATTTTTGCGTAATGATATGATCGAAAGCTCTCGTAAAGATTATGTTCGTACTGCAAGAGCGAAAGGTACGAAAGAATCAACGATTTATAATAAGCATATTTTAAGAAATTCTATTATCCCAATTGTAACGTTACTAGGATTTGATATTGCCAGTATTTTTGGTGGTGCAATTATTACAGAAACCATCTTTACATATCCGGGAATCGGGTATCTGTTTGTAGAGTCAGTTAATGCTCGTGACTATTCTGTTATGATGGCGATTGCCATGATGTTAACGGTTCTAACATTAATAGGTAATTTAATTGCAGATCTATTGTACGGATTAGTAGATCCGCGAATTCGTTTAAGTTAGGGTAGGTGAGAGAATGGAACCAGTTACACAACCAAATACAGCGGCTGTTGGGAGCATGATAAAGCCTCCGAAGAGCCAATCACCATGGGCTCTCGCCCGCCGGAAATTTTTGAAAAATAAAATAGCCATGATTAGTTTGGCATTTTTAATCATTGTTACTTTGTTATCTATCTTTGCTGAACCTTTGACGGTCCCAGTTGAAGAAACAGCTAAAATCAATCTTACACAGATGAGTAAAGAGCCATCCGCTGAGCACTTTTTTGGAACAGATAAGTCTGGAAGAGATGTGTTTGCTAGAACCTTACATGGTGGACAAACGTCACTATTACTTGCATTTTCTATTACCATTTCAGTAATTTCCATCGGAGCCATCGTTGGTGCAACTGCAGGTTTCTTCGGTGGATGGGTTGATAATGCGTTGATGAGATTTACTGATTTTATGATGAACTTCCCATTCTTACTATTCGTTATTGTATTAAAGTCGATTTTCTTAGAATCTAGCACAGCTACCCTAATTTTTGTTATTTCGGTACTGAGCTGGACAGGTACAGCTCGTCTCGTAAGAAGTAAAGTAATGGCTGAAAAGGAAAATGAGTATATTTTAAGTGCAATTTCAATTGGATGCTCACCGTTTAAAACTATTACCAAGCACTTACTTCCAAACGTTATGTCTACAATAATCGTACAAGCAACATTAACGTTAGCTGTTATGATTGTTGCAGAAACAGGCCTTAGCTTTTTGGGTTTTGGTGTACCGATGAATATACCAAGTTGGGGAAATATGCTTCAAGAAGCGCGCAGTCCTGATGTGTTGACTAGTAAATGGTGGATTTGGATTCCGCCTGCAGCAGTGCTAACTGGCACGATTTTATCCATTAATTTTATAGGTGAAGGATTTAAAGACGCATTTAACCCTAAATCAAACAGATAAATCTACCAATTAAAAGCTGGTAGATTTTTTTTTGTTTACATAAGTTGTCCACTAGTAACATATGTATGTAGAAAAGAGAGCTGGGGGAAGGGCGATGGAGAGAGTGGGGAAATCTCTATGATTATGAGGATTTTCCTTTTGCTTACTGGTTTTGGACTAGCAGTACTCGGAGGGATAAGTACAGTTGCGTACCTAAACTTATTAACAACAGGTTATACGATGATGGACTATCTTGAATTTATTAAGGGTCGTATAGAGTGCTATCTATTCCTAGTTGGTATGTTGATGATATGGTTAAGTATTTATTTTCCGGGTAAAGAGGAATAAAACATAAATTGGATTAAGATTTCATAAAAGGAATAAATTAACGATAACCTGCCCATACTGAATGACAAACAGTTTGTGAAGTGAGGGGTTAATTCATGTTGTATCTTCATGATGTTTGGGTAAATTGGTTTGAAGGAGAAGAGAACGGATACAATGTCTGTCACTTTCATGAGTGGCGGAAAGATGACGGAGTGGAACTTCTAGATCAAGTTCCATTGTTAAAGGTTGAGTCAGTGTTGTTTAACTATATTGAAAATGATCTTTCTGAACTCCCACAGCAGCTAATGGACGATGTTTATCAAAAGGCATATTTACGTAAAAATCACGAGCGTATACAGTTAGAATATTGCTTTGTCGTCACTGATGGTACGGGAATATTAGTAGTGGATACTATCGGCTACAATATTCCGATTAGAAAGAGTAGATTAATTCCACGGCAAGAGCAGTTAGTTTATGAGATGATCGATAAGCATGACAACATTCCCTATGCATTTAATGATCATTCTTCATTAAAAGAATTTCATATCTTATCACCAGCACCAGAACTAATGAACGGGTTAACTAGAAAAGAGAGACAATTAAAGCAGTTGTTATTTATGGCGCTAGACCAGCTTCACTCATCAAATAACGCAGCAGAAGTAAGATACTGGTACACAGAGTGGAATCCAGAAAAGTATTCGGAGATTCAAGACTTAACATTTGAAAATGTTTGGCAGGAATTATATGAAAATACAAAGTACGGTTGGTCCTTAAAGCATGAGTACTTCTGTGAAAACTTAATAAAAGGCCAGCCTTTCTTTGAAAAGTTATGGGAAATGGAGCATGGTCCGAAAGTAAATTAAAAAGGCTGGAATATCCAGCCTTTTTAATTTACTTTCTTTTTCTTCCTAGCCCCATGGCATTTTCCATTTTCTTAACCATTTTACTTGCCACTTGATTTGCTTTAGCTGCCCCTCTATCAAGTATTTCATCCAATTCAGTAGATTCCATTAACTGATGGTATTTTTTCTGAATCGGTTCAAATTCAGATATTAGAACTTGTGCTAGTTCTGATTTAAAGTCTCCGTATCCTTTACCTTCATACTGATTCTCTAATTCTTCAATCGTTTTTCCAGTTAAGATGCTGTAAATTGATAAAAGGTTCGAAACCCCTGGTTTATTTTCTTTGTCAAACTTTACTACCCCTTCAGAGTCAGTAACAGCGCTTTTAATTTTCTTTTCTATTTGCTTTGGCTCATCCAGTAAAGAAATAAATGCCTTTTGATTAGGGTCAGATTTACTCATCTTTTTCGTTGGATCTTGTAAGGACATAATACGAGCGCCAACTTTTGCAATTCGTACCTCTGGAATAGTGAAAATATCATTGTACTTCTTATTAAAGCGCTCCGCTAAATCACGAGTAAGCTCTAAATGCTGCTTCTGATCTTCTCCCACTGGAACCAGGTCCGTCTTGTAAAGCAAAATATCTGCAACCATTAAAGGGGGATAAGTAAGCAATCCAGCAGAAACCGCGTCTTTCCCAGCAGATTTATCTTTAAACTGTGTCATTCTCTCAAGTTCTCCGATATAGGATATACATTGGAACATCCAGCCTGCCTGTGCGTGTGCCGGAACTTCAGATTGAATAAATAACGTAACTTTTTCTGGATCTAATCCAACCGCAATGTATAAGGCAGCGAGACTACGAATATTTTTTCTAAGTTGCTGAGCATCCTGAGGGACCGTAATAGCGTGTTGGTCTACGATACAGAAATAACAGTTATATTCATTTTGAAGCTCAACGAACTGTTTTAATGCGCCTATGTAATTTCCTAGTGTGATCATTCCGCTCGGTTGGATACCAGAGAAGATGGTTTTCATGAAAGTTCCTCCTTTTAAGTGGAAAAAACCACTCCTCCAAACTAATACAAGGAAAAGTGGCAGAAATATTAACCACAAACTTAAAATCATTCATCAATTATGTAATAAGATGCTTATTAAAAATTATAAGTAACTATTGTCTTTTAATCAAGAACTACCGCTTACATATAGTAGAAGAAGAGGGCTGCAAGACATAGTACTAAATTAATAAAGCCTACAAACAGTAACGGAGAATATTTAATAGTAATGATTTGTGATAATGGTCTCATTTCATCCACGTTTTCTCTTGTTACATCTTTTCCAGCAAAAATTAATCGAAATGATTTAGTAACGACATCAAAAAATCCTGTGTTCACTGTAAAAATTGCTAGAGATATGAAAAGGAGCAGACTTGAAATATAGAAGCTTTTATTTATGTAATTTAAAAGTGAAATGCTATTACTGAAAAACATTAGAATGAAAATAATTATTTGAGAGCATAATAAAAGTGCTAAATTCAGCTTTGTTTTAAGCGTTTTCATTAGGTGATCCTTTCTGAAATTATTATTTCTGTATAACATTAAAGCAAAAAACTAGTTGGTCGGGTTAGATATTCAATTTCTAATAAATGCTAATTATATCATAGTATATCTAAAGTCGATGTTAACAATTATAACAATAGTGTAAAATTTTTTTGAAAAAACATGTACAAACCGTAAATTACATGTATAATAACTAATGTACAATTTTTCAGAAAAAACAATCTAAGGAGGTCTATCAGTGAAAAAGTCAAAATTTTCATTGCTTTTAGTCCTAACACTAGTTCTTAGCATGTTTTTAGCTGCATGTTCTGGTGGAAACAAAGAGGACGAAGCTACAACTGATAATGATTCAGAAGCTACTGGCTCTGAATTAGCTGAAAACCAAGAAATCACAGTTCTAGAATCAGCTGAGATTCCATCAATGGACTCTGTACTTGCTGAGGACACTGTAGGTTTCACAATGATCAACAACGTTAACGAAGGATTATATCGCCTAGATCAGGAACAAAATCCAATTCCTGCTTTATCTGACGGTGAACCAACTGTTAGCGAAGACGGTACTGTTTACACATTCAAACTTAGAGAAGCTAAATGGTCTAATGGTGATGCTGTAACTGCTAACGACTTCGTATATGCATGGCAACGTGCACTTTTACCTGATTCTGCTTCATTCTACGGTCCTTACATAATGACTGGAGTAATTAAGAACGCAGATAAAGTAAAAGCTGGAGAAGTTGACCCAAGTGAGCTTGGTATTAAAGCTTTAAGCGATACTGAGTTAGAAGTAACACTTGAAAAGCCAGTTCCTTACTTTACAGCTTTAATGGCATTCCCTACTTTCTATCCACAAAACCAAAAGTTTGTTGAAGAAAAAGGCGCTGACTTTGCAAAGAATGCTGAAAACCTAATCTTTAACGGTCCTTTCAAAATGACTAAGTGGGATGGGGTTGCTGCAACTGAGTGGACTCTTGAAAAGAATGAAGAGTACTGGGATGCAGAAAACGTTACTTTAACAAAAATCAACTATAATACATCTAAAGATCCACAAGCAGCTGCAAATGCTTTTGAAGCAGGACAAGCTGATGTAACACCAAAACTATCAACACCAGCGGTTATCTCACAATATGAGGGAGATTCTCGTCTTTTAACATGGTTAGAGCCAACTGAATTCTGGTTAAAGTTTAACCAAGAAAACGAAGCATTAGCTAACAAAAACATTCGTTTTGCTCTTTCTTTAGCGTTTGATAAAGATGCTTTAGTAAACGATATTCTTCAAAACGGTTCTTTAGCTGCTAACTATGCGGTTCCTGCCGATTTCGTTAAGCACCCAGAAACTGGTGAAGACTTCCGTGAAGCAAACGGTGATTTAAATGCATACGATGCAGAAAAAGCAAAAGAATATTGGGAAAAAGGTTTAGCTGAATTAGGTGTAGAAAGTCTTGAATTGAACTTCCTTGGTGGAGACACTGAGACTTCAAAGACAGTTGATGCTTTCCTTAAGGATCAACTACAAAATAATCTACCAGGTTTAACAATTAACCTTGAAAGTGTTCCATTCTCTGTACGTCTTGATCGTGAAGATACTCAAAATTATGATATCCTTCATGCTGGTTGGGGTCCGGACTATCCAGACGCAATGACATATTCTGATCTTTGGTTAACTGGTGGCGGACACAACAAAATGTCTTTCTCTAACGCTAAATATGATGAGTTAGTAAAATCTGCTCAAACTGAGTTAGCTGATAAGCCTGCAGAGCGTTTTGAAGCTCTACAAGAAGCGGAGAAGGTATTGTTTGAGGATGCAGCTCTTGCAGGAACATACCAACGTGCTTCAAATCTTTTAGTAAATGAAAAACTTGAAGGCTTTACTTACCATATCTTTGGACCAGAGTACAGCTGGAAGTTTGCGAAACTAAATAAATAATTTACCATGTAATTAATATGGTGAAATGATGTACAATGAAATAGGAGAGAGAGTATATTCGCTTAAATATACTCTCTTTTTCCCTGTAATCAAATTGTCGAAACATGGGGAAAATTCAAAATAAGTAGGAGGTGCACAGATGATTAAATATATTGGCCAAAGGGTTATATATATGATAATTACTCTATTTCTAATTGCCTCAATGACGTTTTTCTTAATGAAGCTTGTTCCAGGTACACCATTTAAAAACCAAGCAAAAATGTCAGATGAGCAACTTGAGATGATGCTTGAATATTATAAGCTTGATGAACCAGTTCCCGTTCAGTATGTGGCGTATATGACAAACTTAGTTAAGGGTGACTTAGGTACTTCTTATCAATTTGCCAATACACCAGTAACAGAATTATTAGGTGCAAGGATTGGTGCTTCTGCTTTACTAGGATTTCAAGCACTATTAGTAGGTACAATTGTAGGTATCATTCTTGGGGTATTAGGAGCTCTAAGGCAAAATACGTGGGTAGATTATGGAACGACCTTTATAGCTGTTATTGGTAAATCCATTCCTTCATTTGTTTTTGCTGGATTGCTTCAATATTATATAGGTGTAAAATTAGGTTGGTTCCCTGTTGCGTTCTGGAAAGGCCCTGAATACACCGTTATGCCAACGATTGCACTCTCAATGTTCCCAATTGCCATTGCAGCTCGTTTTATGAGAACTGAAATGGTAGAAGTATTAGGCTCGGATTATATCACTTTAGCAAGAGCAAAAGGTGCAAACTACTTTGAAATTGCATTTAAGCATGCGTTAAGAAATGCTTTAATTCCAGTTATCACTGTATTAGGGCCGCTTGCTGTTAGCTTAATGACCGGTTCTCTAGTGATTGAAAAGATTTTCTCTGTTCCAGGACTCGGAGAGCAGTTTGTAAAATCTGTTCAAGTGAATGACTATTCGGTCATAATGGCTACGACGTTATTATTTGCGTTCCTATTTATTGTTGTTATTTTAGTGGTTGATATTCTTTATGGATTGATTGATCCAAGAATTCGTTTAGCGGGAGGGAAGAAATAATGGCACAATTTGATGAGAAAATCAGCAAAGACCAATTTGAGCCCGCTATTATTGACGCATCAACAAGTGAACGCATTGCTAAACCAAGTCTAAACTATTGGCAGGATGCGTGGTTACGAGTTAGAAAAAATAAAGGTGCGATTGTAAGTTTAGTAGTGATTGGAATTTTAATTATTATGGCTTTAATTGGGCCATCATTAAGTAATTTTGAGTTTGACAAACAAAACACGAAACATGCTAACTTACCACCTCGTATTGAGGCATTAGAAAATATATCTTGGTTACCATTTGATGGAACAAGAACATTAAAAAATGGTAATGTGGTAAATCCATATGAGCAAAAGCAAATTGAAGAGTACTACTGGTTTGGTACGGATGCTCTTGGTAGAGACCAATTTTCTCGTGTTTGGAAAGGGATGCAAATCTCTCTATATATCGCATTCTTAGCGGCTTTTATTGATATGGTTATCGGTGTTGCCTTTGGTGCTATTTCGGGTTACTTTGGTGGACGTATTGATAATATTATGCAAAGAATCATTGAAGTTCTTTCAGGAATTCCAAATCTAGTAATTGTTATTTTGATGATTATTGTTTTAAAGCCAGGTATTATTTCAATTACAGTCGCATTAACGATTACCGGTTGGGTGAGTATGGCTCGTGTCGTTCGTGCCCAGGTTTTAAAATTAAAAAACCAAGAATTTGTTTTAGCATCTCGCACACTTGGTGCTAGCCATGCGAAAATTATTTTTAAACATTTAATTCCTAATCTCGCAGGTGTTATCATTATTAACACAATGTTTACGATCCCTAACGCAATATTCTTTGAAGCCTTCTTAAGTTTTATCGGTTTAGGTCTTCAAGAGCCATTAGCATCATTAGGAACACTAATTGATGAAGGATTTAAATCAATGATTGCCTTCCCATACCAAATGTTAGTTCCAGCGATTATTATTTCTATCATTATGATTGCATTTAATATGATTGCAGATGGTCTTCGTGATGCGTTAGATCCTAAAATGAGAGACTAAAGGCAGGTGAATTAAGATGTCAAAAATATTAGAAGTAAATAATTTAAATATATCTTTCCACACGTTTGCTGGAGAAGTCAAAGCGATTCGTGGCGCTAACTTTCATCTTAATAAAGGTGAAACTCTTGCCATCGTTGGGGAGTCTGGTTCAGGTAAGTCTGTAACAACAAAGTCTATTATGCGTCTTTTACCTGAGAGTAACTCTGAGATTAAAGAGGGAGAAATCCTATTTGATGGAAAAGATTTAACAAAATTATCGGACAAGCAAATGCAATCGATTCGTGGTAAAGAAATATCAATGATCTTTCAGGATCCGATGACTTCTTTGAATCCAACAATGACAGTTGGTAAGCAAATCATGGAACCAATTATTAAACACCAAAATATGAGTAAGTCTGCTGCCAAGCAACGTGCAATTGAACTTTTGAAGCTTGTTGGAATTGCAATGGCTGAGGAACGCTTTAAACAATATCCTCATCAATTCTCTGGTGGGATGAGACAAAGAGTTGTTATTGCTATTGCGTTAGCATGTAATCCAAAAATACTGATTGCAGACGAACCAACTACTGCATTAGATGTAACGATTCAAGCGCAAATTTTGGAACTAATGAAGGATCTGCAGAAAAAAATTGATACTTCAATAATCTTTATTACGCATGACTTAGGTGTAGTTGCCAATGTTGCAGACCGAGTAGCGGTTATGTACGGTGGGAAAATTATTGAGATTGGTACAGTAGATGAAATCTTCTACAATCCGCAGCATCCTTATACATGGGGTCTAATTAGCTCGATGCCAGATTTGGATACAGCTGAAGATGAGCTATATGCCATTCCAGGTTCACCACCAGACCTGCTTAACCCTCCAAAGGGAGATGCGTTTGCACCACGTAACGAATATGCGATGAAAATTGATTTAGAACAAGAGCCTCCAATGTTTAAAGTTTCGGATACACATTACGCAGCAACATGGTTACTTCATCCGGATGCTCCAAAGGTGGAACCACCAGCAGCTGTCTTGAAAAGAAGAGAATTGTATCCAGGTTACAATAATAAATAAGGAGGTAAATCAATGGAAACTAGAAAGAAATTGCTTGAAATCAAAAATTTAAAGCAATACTTTAATGTCGGTAAACCAAACGAAGTCAAAGCAGTTGATGGAATTAGTTTCGATATATATGAAGGTGAAACATTAGGGCTCGTAGGAGAGTCAGGATGTGGAAAATCTACAACTGGTCGAACCATTATACGACTTTATGATGCAACGGACGGAGAAGTTTTATACGATGGTGTTAATGTTCACGGAAAAAAATCGAAGGAAGAATTAAAGGCATTTAATCATAAAATGCAAATGATCTTTCAGGATCCCTATGCTTCCTTAAATCCAAGAATGAAAGTTTCAGATGTGATTGCTGAAGGGATCGATATTCACGGTCTAGCAAAAACGAAAGAAGATCGAATGAACAAAGTGTATGAACTACTAGAAACGGTTGGATTAAACAAAGAGCATGCGAACCGTTATCCACATGAATTCTCAGGTGGTCAAAGACAACGTATTGGTATTGCTCGTGCTCTAGCAGTTGATCCGGACTTCATCATCGCTGACGAACCGATCTCAGCTCTTGACGTGTCGATTCAAGCACAAGTAGTTAACTTAATGAAAAAACTTCAAAAGGAAAAAGGGTTAACGTACTTGTTTATTGCGCATGACCTATCAATGGTGAAGTACATTAGTGATCGAATTGGAGTTATGTATTTCGGAAAGTTAGTAGAACTAGCTCCAGCAGATGAATTATATAATAATCCAAAGCATCCATACACTCAATCTTTGCTTTCTGCAATTCCACTTCCAGATCCTATATCTGAGCGTTCCAGAAAACGCAAAACTTATGATCCCAAAATGCATAATTACCAGGCAGACGAATCCGTTGAATTACGTGAAGTATCACCAGGACATTTCGTTCTATGTTCTGAGAAAGAATTCGCACAATACAAGAAATAATAAAAACGATCTCGAAGACGAGATCGTTTTTATTTGAAGAAACTTACACTATACGTTATCATAAGTAAAAAGTAAAGCGCTTACGATACGTAAAAAATAAATAAATTATTTTCTTTTTCCGCCAACTTGCTTCCAGCCAGTTTGAAATTTAGCTGATTGGTCTACAAATTCTGATTTTTGCTTACCACCAAACAACTTCTCGCCAATTCCATTTGTAACGACTCCTAAAACAGCGGTGATTCCAATAATTAATAAGGCAACAATGGTAAGGTCGGTAATATAATTAACCATAATAAACCTCCTTTATGTATAACTGCCGTTAGCGCGGTTATGTGAATTATCACTACTTTCTATTTTAAAGAATTATCTTTAGTATGAAAAGAGTAATATTAACAAAAAATTGTATCGTAAGAAATCTTTCTATTAGTTGAATTTAGTTCATAATCAATAAATCCATTAAAAAGGAGTTTTATATGCACTGGTATGAAAAATTAAATCAGTATTTTCCAATTGAAGAAATGAAGTCACAGGAACATATGGAAACTCTTCTAAAAGAGAAATCGTCTATATATCATAAAGACGAAGGAAAGTATCATGTGTTAATGTATGCGGAATTTGACCAATTTATATTCATTGATTATTTATATGTTTCTGGTGAAGCGAGAGGACAGGGGTTAGGACATCAACTTTTAGAAAAGCTGAAACAAAAGGAAAAACCAATCATTTTAGAAGTTGAACCAATAAACTATAAAGATAGCGATACAGAAAAGAGACTGCGTTTTTATAAGCGTGAAGGTTTTGAGCATGCAAGCAAAATTGGATATGAAAGAAGATCGTTAGCAACAAATGAAGTGAATTCTATGGAAATTCTTTATTGGTCACCTGGACATGAGAGTGAAGAGTCGATATTTGAAGGTATGAAACAAGCATACAAATTGATTCACACATATAAGGATATCGAGTTTTATGGAGAGTCGTATGAACCAGTAGAAGAGGTATTAAGTTTTGATCAAAAACATGAAACAACGGACCTATTAAAGGATATTTAATAAATTTTGGAAAGTTGCCACAGAGAGGTGACTGTTTTTCATTTTCATTAGCTAAATGAGAATTAAAGTAATGTTTACTCAAACTAAAATCTGGGTAATTAAAGTAGAAACATAAAAATATTCTTATTTTCTTAAAAAAAATAAGAAAAAAATGAAACTTTTCTCTCACCTTTTACGTATATAGACTATCTAGCCAACAAAATTGTTGTATTTATCGTAATTTAAAACTTTCGAAAAAAGGATACCTTTTTACTCAGATTTGATGTATAATAATTAATATAAATTACTAGTTTAAAGTAATTTTAAATAAATACGTCAAATGACCAAAATATCTCCCAACATAGATTTTAAAAGTTAAATTTAAAAGGAGTGTGAGTTAGTTAATGGTAACATTATACACTTCACCAAGTTGTACATCATGCCGAAAAGCGAAAATTTGGCTAGAAGAACACGATATTCCTTATACAGAGAGAAATATTTTTTCTGAACCATTATCTATTGATGAAATCAAAGAGATTCTTCGAATGACTGAAGATGGAACAGATGAAATTATTTCGACTAGATCAAAAACGTTTCAAAAGCTAGATGTTAATCTAGAGACTATGCCTCTTCAGGATTTATTCGAATTGATCAAAGATAACCCAGGTTTACTTCGTAGGCCCATCATCATTGATGAAAAGAGACTTCAAGTCGGGTATAATGAGGATGAAATCCGCCGCTTCCTACCGAGAAGAGTTCGTACGTTTCAATTACGTGAAGCTCAACGCTTGGTTAACTAAATGATTGAAACCTTCGAATCGAATCGAAGGTTTTTTATCTATATTGGTTTAAAAAAAGTAGTAATTGATAATTATGTAGTAAGAAAGTATCAAATATGGGTGTTAGTTGGTTTTTAGAAATGTGTAACATTTTATTTCCCTTTATTGTATTTTTGTCATAAAATATAAATACGAGGCAACAATACGTTTAGCACTTGCCTTAGAAAATACTAAAGACTAGATCGTTTTTCTGCATGAGGGTAAGTCCCTTCCAAAAATGCAAGAAGGGAGAGGTTAATGTTGGAAATCGAACGTATTAATGATAATACAGTCAAGTTTTATATTTCATACGGAGACATCGAGGAAAGAGGATTTGACCGTGATGAAATCTGGTATAATCGTGAAAAAAGTGAAGAGCTTTTTTGGGAAATGATGGATGAGGTTCATCAAGAGGAAGAATTTATGATTGAAGGCCCTCTTTGGATCCAGGTCCAAGCTCTCGACAAAGGTCTTGAAGTTCTTGTAACAAAAGCACAAATATCAAAAGATGGACAGAAGTTTGAGCTGCCTATTACAGATGAAAGGCTGAAGGATATTCCTGTAGATGAAAGAATTGAGGAATTGCTTGATCAGCATTTTAATACAAAAACAGACGATGAAGATGATGATTCATACGAAGATACACTAGAGTTCCTAATTGCTTTTAAAGATTTTGAAGACTTAATATCACTCTCTAATCGTAATATTTTAGATGATTTATCCACCAAATTATATTCCTTCGAAGGCAAATATTATTTATATGTTGACTTTCCTGAAGAGGAGTATGATGAAGAGGATATTGATAATAGCTTAAGTTTATTATTAGAGTATGGACATGAAACAGCGGTCACCATTCATCGTGTAGAAGAGTATGGAAAACTAATTATGTCTCAGAATGTTTTCTCTGAAATAAGAAGGCACTTTAAATAATTATCCGATTTCAATATATGAAATCGGTTTTTTACTTTTTGGACAAAGAGTTAGAGTTTATCCTCTTACTTTTGAGGGAATAGTAAGGCAATGTTTTAGAGGGGGTAGCTATGAAAAATTTTGTAAGAATTCTATTATTTATTGCTGTTTTAGCTATTCTTTACTTTATTCTCCAAGGAAAAGTGTATGAAGGATTATTCCGATATATTAGTATTCTGACTACATTATCAGTTATGTTTATTGGAGCAGTGATATTTTTAGAAAATAGACATCCTACTCAGACTTTAACATGGTTAATAGTCCTAGGTAGTTTCCCATTAGTAGGTTTCTTTTTTTATTTACTTTTTGGTAGGAACCATAGAAAGGAAAGAATGTTTCGTCGTAAATTTTTCCTGGATCAACAAAATTACTTAAAATTCGAACGTGGAAGAGATCCTATTAGTGAAGAAAAGATTAAAGTATTGGGGGAAGATCAACAAAGGTTATTCCATTTGGCCCACCGTATAGGCCATAGTCCGATATCATTTGCCACATCCACTAAGGTGTTATCGAATGGTGAATCCACTTTTTATGAAATATTAGAAGAGCTTAAAAAGGCTATGCATCACATTCATTTGGAATATTATATCGTTCGACACGATGAAATTGGTCAACAAATAAAAAAACTCTTGATACATAAGGTGAGAGAAGGTGTGAAAGTTCGTTTTCTTTACGATTCTGTAGGATCGTGGAAGCTGCCGAGTGTATACATAGACGAGCTTAGAGAAGCTGGTGTGGAGGTTGTTCCATTTGGTCCGGTCCGTTTCCCTTTCTTGAATAGTAAGTTTAACTTTAGAAACCATCGAAAAATCATTGTTATAGACGGTCATATTGGGTTTGTTGGTGGATTAAATATTGGTGATGAATATTTAGGTCGTAATGATTCCTTTGGATTTTGGAGAGATACACATTTACTTGTAAAAGGAGAAGCTGTAAGAACGTTACAGTTAATTTTTCTTCAAGATTGGTACTATATGACGAATCAAAGCTTCCTTAATTCTGAATACCTTTCACCTGTTCTTGAGGAAAATATTCATGGTGGCGTTCAGTTAATTGCTGGTGGTCCAGATAATGAACATAGTGTGATTAAGACGATTTTTTTTGCCATGATTACGTCCGCAAAGGAATCCGTTTGGATTGCTTCTCCCTATTTCATTCCAGATGAAGATATTTTTTCAAGCATTAAAGTAGCTGCACTGAGTGGCATTGATGTACGAATTCTAGTACCTTATAAACCGGATAAACGAATTGTTTTTCATGCTTCCCGTTCCTATTTTCCAGAGCTTTTGGAGGCTGGAGTCAAAGTATACGAATACGAAAAGGGATTTATGCATAGTAAAATATTAATTATCGATAAGAAGATTGCTTCGATAGGTACATCAAATATGGATATGAGGAGCTTTCATCTAAACTTTGAAGTAAATGCCTTTTTATATGGAACAAGAAGTGTTGAAATGTTAGTCCATGAATATGAAACTGATATTACTTTTTCTAGGCAAATCAATCTAGCTCAATTTACAAAGCGTCATTTTGGTTTAAAGTTGTTAGAATCTACATCGAGGCTATTATCTCCACTTTTATAAAAAATCTCCTAGCGGGTTTTGCTAGGAGATTTTTTATGGAGGAATTAACGAGTAAAAAAGAGAATTAATTAAGCAGAAAGGAGATGATTCATTGTTAACGGCTAAAAATCAGTTGGGAGAGACCGTTTATATTGTTGATTTGATAAAAAAGGAGGGAATAAATCAACTTAGGGAAAATCATTATTTTTGTCCTCTATGTAAGGGAAAAGTCATTGTTAAGTTTGGTGTTCAGCGAATCAGTCACTTTGCTCATGTTCAATTGTCGCCTCTATGTATTGAATACGATCGAGAATCAGCTTATCATATGCAAGCAAAGATGCAGCTATTTGAATGGCTTGAAAAAGAATGTTCAGAAGTTGAATTAGAAGTATTTCTACCTAATATTATGCAAAGACCAGATCTTATGTTTACGTACCTTGGAAACACATACTGTGTTGAATATCAATGTTCGCCGATATCAGAGGAGATATTTGAAAAGCGGACAAATGGATATTTATCGAGTGGTTTGACACCATTATGGATACTAGGTGCAAATAGAGTTCATAGAAAACAAACCAACCTAATTTCTTTACCAAAATTTCAATCCTTGTTCATTAAGAAAAATAATACAGGAGAGTGGTATTTACCATCATATTGTCCTAGTCTTAAGAGCTTTATATCGATAACGAATTTGCACCCGCTTTCTCCACATACGATGCAATGTGACTACGATGTAATTCCTCAATCTCAACTCCACTTACCTCAATGGTTAAATCCGATGGTTCAAAACACCTTTTATGTTTCTAATTGGCGAAAAGGAATTCAGCATGTAAAAGATAATATTATTCGTTTTAAGACACACAATCTTTTCCTTCAGGAGCTGTACAGGAATCAACTTCACCTCTATCTCCTCCCGCCCTATGTTGGTGTACCACTAAAAGACAATCTATTGCTCGAAACCTCCCCAATCATTTGGCAGTTGTATGTTTTATTAGATAATCTATTTTCGAAAAAGGTAGGGATCATCCTTACAAAAGAGATTGTGTATAAACGATTAATTCAGCGAATAAATCGGAACCATATTAAAGTTAGAAACCATTTAAAGTCAAGTATGGATCAACTATTGGCTTTAATTAGAGAGTATTTATTTCTACTAACAAAGAGCCAAGTCCTTAAAGAAATCAATCCTAATGTATACAGGTATGAGAATCCTTTGTCTTTTCCGAATACTATTAACGAAGCTATTAATTTTGAAGAGCAATTTTATAACAATCTTACTAATGAAAAGATTGTTTGGTATTAATGAACTCACCGATGTTAACATACACTAGGATGTAGTGAATTTTCCTAGATAGAAGCAGGAATTTAACAATTGGTGGCGAATACCAAAAATAGAAGTGAGTAGATTGGAGGAATAAACATGGCAAATGAGACGGCAGTAAAGAAACTTCCCACTAGAAGTGAAATACCATTGGAAGACACGTGGAAACTAGAGGATATTTTCCAAACAGATCAACAATGGGAAAGCGAATTTCAAGAAGTTAAGCAGTTAATTCCTTCTATGTCAAGCTATCAAGGAAAGCTTGGAGAAAGTGCGGATTCTCTATTTCAGGCTTTACAAGCGCAGGACCAGTTGCTAGAGAGGATTGGTAAGCTGTATACATATGCCCATATGCGATATGATCAGGATACGACCAATTCCTTTTATCAAGGCTTAGATGACCGCATTAAAAATCTTTACACACAGGCAGCAAGCACACTTGCCTATATTGTGCCAGAAATATTGTCTATCGATGAAGATAAAGTGAAGCAATTTCTTAATGAAAAAGAAGAATTAAAGCTATATGAGCATTCTTTAGATGAAATAAATCTGCAAAGGCCACATGTATTATCCGCAGAACAGGAGGCCCTGCTTGCAGAAGCATCAGAAGTGATGAGTGCTTCAAGTAACACTTTTGGTATGTTGAACAATGCGGATATTCAGTTTCCAAGTATTAAAGATGAAAATGGAAATGAAGTGGACGTAACTCATGGCCGCTATATTCGTTTCCTCGAAAGTGCGGACCAAAGAGTAAGAAAGGATGCTTTTCAAGCGGTTTATGATACGTATGGAAAGTTTAAAAATACATTTGCTAGTACATTAAGTGGTCAAGTGAAAAAAGACAACTTTAATGCAAGAGTACGTAAATATAGTTCAGCAAGACATGCAGCTCTAGCGGCTGATAATATTCCAGAAACTGTGTATGAAAACTTAGTGAATACGGTCAATAAAAACTTACATTTACTTCACCGCTATGTGAAACTTCGGAAAAAGGTATTGAAACTAGATAAAATTCATATTTATGATCTTTACACACCTCTTGTAAAGGATGTAAAGATGGAAATTCCTTATGATGAAGCGAAAGAACTTATTATTAAAGGGTTAGCACCACTTGGTGAGGATTATCTTAATGTATTAAAAGAAGGTTTTACCAACCGGTGGGTAGACATTCAAGAAAATAAAGGGAAAAGAAGTGGCGCCTATTCCTCAGGTTCGTATGGAACCAATCCGTATATCCTTATGAACTGGCAAGATAATGTTAATAACTTGTTTACTCTTGCTCATGAGTTTGGACATTCGGTACACAGCTACTATACTAGAAAAGAACAGCCATATGCATACGGCAGTTACTCTATTTTCGTAGCAGAGGTTGCCTCTACATGTAATGAAGCACTACTGAATGATTATTTATTAAAGACGATTGATGATGAACAGAAACGTCTGTATTTACTTAACCACTTTTTAGAAGGATTTAGAGGTACCGTGTTCCGCCAAACGATGTTCGCAGAATATGAGCATTTAATTCATAAAAAGGCACAAGATAATGAAGCGTTAACAGCGGATCTTCTTACAAAAGAGTACTATGAACTGAATAAAAAGTACTTTGGTGAGGAAGATATCGAAATTGACGAAGAGATAGGTTTAGAATGGTCTCGAATTCCACATTTCTATTACAATTACTATGTGTATCAATACGCAACGGGGTACAGTGCTGCAACAGCATTGTCTAATCAAATTTTAACAGAAGGTCAACCTGCAGTTGAGCGTTATCTAGACTTTTTAAAGTCAGGTAGTTCAGATTATCCGATTGAAGTATTGAAAAAGGCTGGAGTTGATATGACGAGTTCTAAGCCAATTGAAGAAGCATGCAAGGTATTTGAAGAAAAGTTAAATGAAATGGAAGCATTATTATCATAAAAAATGAAGTCCCTTCCGACCAATCGGGAGGGACTTTTATAAACCCTTAAATCGTTTACGTTCATTTATATAGAGAACGAGGGATAATAAGGAAAGAAATAATAGGGGTGCTGTAATGATCAGAGGAAAAATATTTAATAATCCAAAAAGATTTAGTATAAAAGAAATAATAATAAATATGACGATCATCCATAAGCCGATGGTTCGTTCCACAAATAATCACTCCTTTTCCTTCTCTATAGATATATTCGTTTGTCCCAGTAATCATTCATAGATTATGACAATATTGTGAAATAGCGAGCACAGTTATTGTCGAATAATCTAATTCATGGTATATTATTGATGTGAAGTTGATCACAAGCAAACATATACCCCTTTGTTTGACCGTGAAAAATTTCTCCCATCCCCTTTGTTCGTATTTAAATAGAGAAAAGGCCATTTACAAACAGACAGGTTTGTATGGCCTTTTCTTTTTATACACGGTATTAGCGCTACTGAATATAGCGCCAAAACATACCATATTTAGCTGGAACTTGTTCAACAATTTGTTTTAATTGAAGCTTTTTCATTTCTCTTTCGGCTTCATTTATAGACAGATTATAAACAACCGAGATTTCCTTTGTTGCCACAAGCTTAAAGCATTTGAGAAAGCTCTCTAAAGTAGGAGGGGTACTTTTCTCGGGCTTCATGGGCAACATTTCTTCAAGTATTTGCTCATATACCTCATACGGATAATACCCGGTAATCTTAATTCCTTCTTCTTCAATATTCTCATTAAAGAAAACCAAGGTTGGAATTTCGTCTACTTCCATTTCACATGTGATTTTTAAGTCGCATTGAAAGGCTTTACCAGCTGATTCAGAATGAATATCAAGAACAAATTCATCCACATCTAACCCTGTAGACCTAGCCATTTCTTTTAAGACATTAAAGCTAGAGATGTTTTGTTTTTCTAGAAAAATACCTTCCTGTAGTTTTCTTAAAAAGCGAATTCCGGCTTTTCTTCCTTGCAATTCTGCCGCTTTAATAGCTATAGAGGCTAAATGTGGAGACGAAATAGGATTGTCAAACCAAAGACTTCCATCACAAGACATTCCTGTTCGGCTTGCAGTTTTTTCCCATAAGTCAGCAATGTTTTCATATTTTTGCTTTTTGCTCATATTTAATGATGCAAGGCGACCGCTTAGTATATATTTTATTGAAAAGAAACGACCATATTCTATTTGTAGCTTCTTTATGATTGGTTCAAGTGCCCAGCATTCTGGACATAGTGGATCAATAAACATATAAATTTCAAGCGGCTTCTTCTCATTTCCATGGCAATAGTAGGAGGGAGTCGCCCGCGATGTTTCTCGATTCGTCACGTTCTCTCACCTTTCATCTCTTCATTTTCATCTGTATTTATCATATGCTGAGCTGTTAGCACAAGTCTCGCATAAAAATCATCTCGGATAGGGCCGGAAAGGCCAACCTCATCCATAGCTTCGCGCATACATCCGAGCCATGCCTTTGCTCTAGTCTCCGTTATTTCAAATGGTAAATGTCGAGCTCGCATCATCGGGTGCCCATGCTCATTCGTGTAAAGAGTAGGTCCACCTAGATATTGTGTCAAAAACTGCTTTTGTTTTCTCGCTGTTTCCGTTAAATCATTTGGAAATATGGGAGTCAGATCTGGATGTTGCCCAACTCGATGATAAAAGGCATCAACTAGTCGATGCAATGTTTCTTCACCGATCAAATCAAAAGGTGTAAGCATGTTTTCGACCATAATAAAAACTCCTTTAAACATATCATTTTTTCGTTTTATTGATAGTACTATTTTATCAGTGAAGAGTTTATATCACAAACAATGTGCATTAGGAGGTTATTTCCTATCGGCTATTACGCATAAAAATACCGTCTGTTTGGTAACAGACGGTGTTTTTTATGCTAGCAGTTGACTCGTAACCTTTCTAACATAATTTTGAGTTTCTTTAAATGGAGGAATTCCTCCATACTTGTCCACATTTCCAGGTCCTGCATTGTATGCTGCTAAAGCTAAGGTTGTATTGCCGTTATATTTATCTAGCATTTGTCGTAGGTATTTGCTGCCGCCCATAATATTGTCTCTTGGATCGAATACATTCGTCACTCCAAGTCCTTTTGCAGTAGCCGGCATAAGTTGCATTAAACCAGAAGCTCCTGCACCACTAACTGCATTTGGGTTAAAGTTCGACTCTTGTTTTATAACTGATTTAATTAAATTTACTGGTAAGTTGTATTTAACTGCAGCCTCTTGAATGATTGAATCAATTTCTGTTGAGCTTCCAGTACTAGAAATTTTCGTCATATTGATAGGTGGTAAAGAAGGCGTTTGATTTATGATGGTGGCAGTTGTAGAAACACTCGTTTGCCCACTTAACTGGGATAGAGAGTTGCCTTCCTCTAACAGCATCTCATTCATTAGGTCTTGAAATATATTTCCTGATGATGAATTAGCTGAAGAATTGAAATTTTGTAGTGCCTGTAGTTGAAGCATAATTTTTAGTTTATCTATATTCATATGACACCTCAATGAAGTGAGTATTTTTGATTGTAAAAACGTTTGATTTTATTTTCAGTCACTCGAATGGGAATTTTAAAGGTTTGGAGCAGTTGCTTAAAAGTCAATTCACCCTCTATTGGATCCTCGACCTCATATTCTATCTCATAATCTTCTTTTAATAAATATAAACTATGGTCTAGAACTAATAAACCACCTTTATATTGTAACTCACACCGTTTCGTCGTTAAAGAACCAAAATATTGAAGCTTATTGATAGGAAAATTGTTTTTTTCTAATTGTTCCCTTACGATTCCGCTTGGAAGAGCGGCACCTTTTAACATAGTGAAGGCTTCGTCCTTTGATAATTCCTGATTGGTCTCAAGAAGGCCAACCACTAAGGGTTGTTTTAATGTAAGCTCAAATCGCCCTTCCTTTTCACGAATCCGCAAGGCACTGCCTAATTCTTTTAGTTGAAATTTCTCTGTGTCAAAATAATGGTTAATTTGCGTATCAATCATAGTTTCATTTATCGAAAATTCGGTTATCAAATGAAGGTATTCCTCTTTTGTGAGCATGTTTTTAAACTCAATTTCGATATGTTGGCTCAAGATTGTTCTTCCTCTCTCTACTCGTGCTATGTTTAATTATCGGTTGTTACGTCTTCAATTTCAATATGTGATTGCATGAGAAGTGGATAATTCAGCCACTTATGATAAAATAGGGGAAGTGTGGAGGTATTAAAAATGAGAGAAAAAATTTATGTGGAAAAAGCAATCAAAAATGAAAAAAATGAAGTGATATTAGTAGTAAACAATGATTATTCGATAAAAGAGCTAAGTGCAACAGGTCAAGTACTTGTTGATTCAAATGAATTGGCTTTTGTATACATTGTTGAAAAAGATGATAGCTTTATGTATATTGAGCTAACTCTCAATACATGGCCAATCTTAAAAGAAGGTTTGGGAAACAATTGTGAATATAAGCTTTCTAATGGTGAAGATACTATTGTGTTACCAAACCTACAGGAAGAATTATTGTACTTAATTGACAATATAAAAGGTAATAGCAACTATGGAGAGGAAATGGTTACAAAAGTAGAAGAGTGTTTTTGTAACTAATATCACCCACCAATATAAAATAATGGTCCGGATGAGGTGACTTTATGAAGCACTGGGAAAAATTTTTGGCACCCTACAATCAAGCGGTGGAAGAATTAAAGGTAAAGCTCAAGGGGATGAGGCGGCAATTCGAAATGAAATCCTCTCACTCACCGATTGAATTTGTTACAGGTAGAGTAAAGCCAATCGCAAGTATCTTAGATAAAGCCAATCAAAAATCGATTCCCCTGGATAAGTTAGAGACAGAAATGCAGGATATTGCAGGCCTTCGGATGATGTGTCAATTTGTGGATGACATTAAAAGGGTTGTGGAACTTCTCCGACTTCGAAATGATTTTGAAATTGTTGAGGAAAGAGATTATATTTCTCATAAGAAAGCAAGTGGATATCGGTCTTACCATGTAGTTGTACGATATCCTGTTCAGACGATTCAAGGGGAGAAAAAGATACTAGTTGAGATACAAATTCGAACACTCGCAATGAACTTTTGGGCAACGATTGAGCATTCCCTAAATTATAAATATCGTGGGCAGTTTCCTGAGGATATTAGAGTAAGACTACAAAGAGCAGCAGAAGCTGCTTTTCGACTTGATGAAGAAATGTCCCTTATTCGTGGGGAAATCCAGGATGCACAAGCTTTCTTTTCAAGGAAAAAAGAGCTGCATCAAGAGGGAAATAATTAATTATAGAAGAGAGCGAACTTGGTCATGAAATTTGCGATTACGTCAAAAGGAGACTCAAAATCTAATACTCTCATGCATAAAATGAGAACTTATTTGCAGGATTTTGAACTTGTATACGATGAGGATCAACCAGATATTGTGATTTCAGTTGGTGGAGATGGAACGCTACTTTATGCGTTCCATCGCTATAGTAGCCGCTTAGATCGAACCGCCTTTGTTGGTGTTCACACGGGACATCTAGGTTTTTATGCCGATTGGATCCCTGAGGAAATTGAGAAGCTTGTCATTGCAATTGCTAAAACACCCTATCAAGTCATTGAGTATCCATTGTTAGAGGTCATCGTTCGTTACCAACATGGTGGAAGAGAAACGAGATATTTGGCGTTAAATGAATCCACTGTCAAAAGTGTGGAAGGTACATTAGTGATGGATGTTGAAATACGCGGGCAGCAGTTTGAACGATTTCGTGGTGATGGACTTTGTTTGTCCACTCCATCTGGAAGTACCGCGTATAATAAGGCGTTAGGTGGAGCGATTCTTCATCCATCATTACCTGCGATACAATTAGCTGAGATGGCATCGATCAATAACCGAGTGTTTCGAACAATCGGGTCCCCACTTGTGTTACCGGCTCATCATACATGTATGCTAAAACCGGTAAATGGACCAGATTTTCAATTAACCATTGATCATTTAACTCTTCTTCATAAAGATGTTAAATCCATTCAGTTTCGTGTTGCAGATGAAAAGATTCGTTTTGCTCGTTTCCGACCTTTCCCATTTTGGAAGAGAGTAAGAGATTCTTTCGTAGCGGATAACTAACAAGCAGGAGATCGTTTATGTCACAATTTAAACTTCAATGGGTTATTAATGAAACACATGCTGGGGTTTTAATACGAGATTATTTAAAAGAAAAAGAAATTTCAAAAACAGCTCTAACTGATATCAAATTCAATGGTGGTCGTATTTTGGTAAATGGAGCGGAAATGACGGTTAGGTATGAGTTAAAATCAGGAGATCTTCTTGAAGTATATTATCCACCTGAAAAACATAGTGAGGGGATAGTCGAAGAGAAAATCCCCTTATCCATTCTATACGAAGATCCCTATTTATTAATAATTGATAAGCCGGCTGCGATGAATTCAATTCCTTCAAGGGAACATCCTACAGGCAGTGTTGCTAATGCGTTAGTTGGCTACTATCAATCCATTAATCTTCAATCAACGGCTCATATAGTTACACGCCTTGATCGCGATACTTCTGGCATTTTATTGATTGCAAAGCACCGGCATATTCACCACTTGTTTAGCAAACAGCAAAAGAGTGGTGGAGTTCACCGGACTTATGAAGCATTTGTTCACGGAGCTTTGCCAACAATGAAAGGAACGATTGTCGCACCGATTGGAAGAAAAAAGGATAGCATTATTGAAAGAGAAGTTACAGTTGATGGCCAATATGCTTGTACCCACTATATGGTTAAACGTAACTTTGCATTATTCACTCACATACAGCTACGTCTTGAAACAGGTAGAACTCATCAAATAAGAGTGCATATGAAACATATTGGACATCCTCTTTTGGGTGATGATTTATATGGCGGTTTACGAGAACTTATACAGCGACAGGCATTACATTGTCGAGAAATAACCTTTTTTCATCCCATTTTTCAAAAAGAAATGATGTTTTCCTCTCCATTACCAAAGGAAATGACAAGGCTTTTTGAATAACTTTGTTATTTTTTATTCAAATGGCCTGAATTTTTCCTGAACAAAAGGCATGGAAGAAGGGACAGATATAAGTTCCATCTCTGGGTAACGAAGAGCAGTTAGTTTCCCTCCGAACACTGCGCCTGTATCAATATTATACGTATTATTCAGAATCCTTGGCTCCCTTACGGGTGTATGACCGTAGACGATTGTTGCATTTCCGTGATATGATTTTGCCCAATCTCGTCTAACTGGTGTCCCATCGGGGTTTGTTTTTCCAGTAATATCGCCGTATAGAACGAATGTTTTTACTCTTTCACCTTGTTTCCCGATTAAATCCTCTTTTATTCCAGCGTGGGCAATGACAAGTTTTTTATTATCTAACACGTGATAAAGAGGAGCGGACTCATAAAGGCGAATGAATTTGTCACGGATTTCGTTTTTTTCCTTTTTTGCTAAATCCTCGTATTCTGCAACAGTTGTTTCAAGACCATGAGTTACTTGAATGTTCCTACCGAGAAAAAAACGATAAAGTTTGTTACAATGATTACCCGGTACGTAATACCCGCTTTTTTGATCCATAACGATAGAATAGACAAGCTCGACCATTTTAAGGGATTGTGGCCCACGATCTGTTATGTCGCCAACAAAAGCTAGTTTGCGTTCTGTATGAAAGGGAAAATCGTTGCACCACTCATAGCCTAAATGATTTGTTAGCAGCTTGAATTCCTCGAAGCATCCATGAATGTCACCAATGATATCTAATTTCATTTTTTACCTATACTCTCCTTTCCCGTCTCTACAAACTATTTTCTCATAATTTTCATCACATTATGATTCTCCACCGTGTGTTTTTTCATGTTTGATTTAGGGAAAGGTAAACTTACAAAGATGAGTGTATAGGGAGGAAGGAGGAGAAATAATGGCTGATAACAGTCTAGAAAAAAAACAACATATTGATTTTGATTTATTATTCGAATCTTTACAAAATGAAGATATACGGAAATTTCGAGAAGAATTTTTAGAATTACATCCATATGATCAAGCTTCATTTTTTAAGGATTTGGAAGAAGAGATCCAAACTAAGATCTATCATTATATGTCCCCAGAAGAAATGGCTGGGATTTTCGAGAATATAGAAATTGAGGATGAAGATTACAAAGAAGTTCTTTCGCAAATGACACCGACTTATGCAGCTGAAATGCTTGCAAATATGCATACTGACGATGCTGTAGATGTTCTTAATGAGCTGAGTAAAGACCAAGTTGCGAGTTATCTTGCCATTATGGATAATGAGGCAGCGGAAGAGATTAAAGAGTTACTTCACTATGAAGAGTATACAGCAGGTAGTATTATGACTACAGAGTTTATCTCGATTGCAGCAAATCAAACCATACGTTCTGCGATGTATATTTTAAAAAGGGAGGCACCAACCGCTGAGACCATCTATTATCTGTTTGTCGTAGACGATGAAAAGCGGTTAGTTGGTGTTATCTCCCTTAGGGATTTAATAGTCAGTGATGATGATCAGATGGTAGAAGAGATTATGAATGAACGTGTTCATTCTGTTGGGGTTGGAGAGGACCAAGAGGAAGTTGCAAGGAAAATGAAAGACTATAATTTCTTAGCTTTACCGGTTGTTGACTTTCAAAACCATCTTCTCGGAATTATTACCGTAGATGATGTAATGGATGTTATGGAAGAGGAAGCATCTGATGATTATTCAAAGCTAGCGGCTGTCTCGGGGATCGATAGTTTTGATAGAGGCCCACTCTCCGCTGCGAAAAAAAGACTGCCGTGGTTAATTATTCTTTTGTTTTTAGGAATGATTACTGCAAATTTAATGGGGCGATTTGAACAAACCTTAGACCAAGTAGCTATTTTGGCAGTGTTTATTCCTCTGATTGCGGGTATGGCAGGAAATACCGGTACTCAAGCCTTGGCTGTAGCTGTTAGAGGACTTGCAACTGGTGATCTCGAAAATGAGGAGAAATCAAAGCTAGTGGTAAGAGAAGCAGGAACAGGTGTGATAACAGGAACCACTTGTGGAATGTTAGTGATGATTATTGTATATCTATGGAAAGGAGATATTTTCTTAGGTATGCTCGTTGGGATATCCATCCTGCTGACTTTGATCGTTGCCACACTAGCGGGCGCATTAGTTCCACTAATTATGCACAGACTCAAGGTAGATCCTGCTGTTGCATCAGGTCCTTTTATTACAACGGTAAACGATATTATTAGTCTTCTCATTTATTTAGGTATGGCCACTATATTTATGGGATATTTGATTAGCTAGGGGGGAAACAAATGGAACATGGTGCTTCCGTTACATCTTTATTAATAGTAGTAGTTGTTGCATTCTTAACACCAATTCTATTACATCGGTTTAAATTAAACTTTATTCCAGTGGTGGTTGCTGAGATCATTGTCGGTCTAATCATTGGGAAAAGCGGTTTTGATATTGTTCATGAAGACATGTGGCTAGAAACATTGTCGACTCTTGGATTTATTTTTTTGATGTTCTTAAGTGGACTTGAAATTGATTTTTCTGCTTTTAAGAAAAGTGGAAATAAAGTACAGAAAGGCAGTAAGGAGGAACCGAATACCTTTGTTGCTGCAACCATTGTTTTCATAGGTATCTTTATTGTGTCATTGGTTTTATCGTATCTATTCGTCCTGGCAGGATTTATTGAGAATGCGTTTTTAATGACGTTGATTATTTCAACGATTTCTTTAGGTGTTGTCGTTCCGACTTTAAAGGAAGGAAAATTAATGAAGACCAATATTGGTCAAATCATCCTCCTTGTGGCGGTAATTGCTGACTTAGTTACAATGATTTTGCTAGCTGTCTTCGTTTCTTTATATGGAGGTGGAGATAGCAACACATGGCTACTACTTGTTCTTTTTGCTGTAGGTGTTGGTTTATACCTTGTTGCGAAAAGATTTAAAAACAATAAAATATTGGAACCACTTTCCACAGGAACGATTCAAATTGGTACAAGAGGAGTATTTACTTTAATCATTGTTCTTGTTGGACTTTCTGAAACGGTTGGAGCGGAGAATATTCTAGGAGCTTTTTTAGCGGGAGTACTCGTGTCATTATTATCACCGAATCAGGAATTAGTTCATAAGCTTGATTCCTTTGGTTATGGCTTTTTAATTCCTATATTCTTTGTAATGGTAGGAGTGGGGTTAAATATATGGGAGCTTTTCAGTGATCCGAAGGTCATAATACTTATCCCTCTTCTGTTGATCGCTTTGCTCCTATCAAAGATTATCCCAGCTCTAGTTTTAATGAAATGGTATGATTTCAAAACCGTTATGGCATCAGGCTTTATTTTAACTTCAACACTTTCCTTAGTGATTGCAGCTGCTACGATTGGGGAGAGAATGGGTGTGATTACGAATGAAATGAGTGGAATGCTTATTTTAGTAGCAGTCATTACATGTATATTCACACCAATTGTGTTTAAAAAGCTGTTACCAAAAGAATCGGTACAAGTGAAAAAACTGAAGATTGCTTTTATTGGTGCCAATCAATTAACCATGCCAGTCTCTAGACAACTAGAAGATAGTCTTTATGAACCAACAATTTATCATACGAAGCAAGAAAAAGCGACATATAAAATTGCAGACTCTCTCTTTAATATTGTAGAAATTCCAGATTTTGAGCTTGAAACAATCGAAAAGGCAAATGTACTTCATGCAGATATTATCGTTGTTTCTACAGGTAGTGATGAAATCAATGCTCATTTAGCAACAGCATGCAAAGAAAGAGGAGTAGAAAGGGTTATTGCAAGGATTGAAACACAGGATTTAGAGGAGGATCTAAAAGCACAAGACGTGGAGGTATTCTCTATCTTCCTGTCAACAAAGGCATTGTTACGTGCGTTAATTGAAACTCCGAGCGTATTGAATATTCTTACCAATCAGGAAAATGCATTATATGAAATTCAATTAATGAATGTACAATATGAAGGAATGACACTTAGAAAGTTCCCATTTACGGGAGATGTCATTTTTGTGCGGATTTTCCGTGGAAAAGAAACGATCGTTCCTCATGGAGATACGGAGCTTCACTTACATGATCGTTTAATCGTAACAGGTTCTAAGGAGTATGTTGAAGAGTTAAAGAGGGAGTTAGAATTTCTTATGTAAAATTAGTCTGCTGGCGGCCCCCAGCAGACTATCTTTATCATTAAGACTTTTCTTTTTGATAAAATTCATGTAATATTAGTACTAGGTACTAATAACAGATTCTGATTTAGGAGGATATACATAATGAACCTTTCTTTAAAAGGAAAAAATATAGTTGTAATGGGCGTTGCTAATAAGCGTAGTATTGCATGGGGGATTGCTCGCTCTTTACATGATGCGGGGGCAAACTTAATCTTCACATATGCAGGAGAGAGGTTTGAAAATGAAGTTCGTAAATTGGTTGAAACACTAGAAGGTCAACAAGCTCTTTTAATTCCTTGTGACGTTACTTCTGATGAGGACATCGCAAAATGCTTCTCATCCATCAAAGAACAAGTTGGAACAATTCATGGTATTGCTCACTGTATCGCGTTCGCAAACAAGGAAGAACTGCAAGGGGAATACATGAATACAACTAGAGATGGCTTCTTACTAGCTCATAATATTAGCTCTTATTCATTAACAGCGGTTGCGAAAGAAGCGAGAGAGCTAATGACAGAAGGAGGAAGCATTGTTACACTAACATACCTTGGTGGAGAGCGTGTAATAAAGAATTACAATGTAATGGGTGTGGCTAAAGCTTCTCTAGAAGCAAGTGTAAGATACTTAGCAAATGATTTAGGCCCAAACAATATTCGAGTGAACTCTATTTCAGCTGGTCCAATAAGAACATTATCAGCTAAGGGAATCAGCGATTTTAATTTGATTCTTAAGGAAATTGAAGAGAATTCTCCTCTAAGGCATGCAACAACACAAGAAGAGGTTGGAGACACTGCATTGTTCTTATTTAGCGATCTGTCACGCGGAATGACTGGTGAAAATTTACATGTAGATTCTGGATATCACTTACTATCTAGATAATAAAAATCCTGCTTCTTTTAGAAGCAGGATTTTTTATTCTTTCTTTGGGGTTTGCAGTAGTTGTTCGACAACTACTTTTTTTATTATTATATTTTTGTTCATAATTAAAATTTCGTCGTCAAGTTGGACAATCACAGGTTTTTGTAATCTTTTATTGTTTATTTGTGTTTGTTTGCTGATGATCTTTTCTACAAGTGTCTCATCTATTTTTGTGACAGGAAAGCTTGGTTTGGATATATAAAAACCTTGTCCACAATCAATTCCTAATTGAATGACAGCCTCTAACTCTTCCTCTAATTCAATGCCCTCCGCAATAATAATAGAATCCACTTTTTTTGCAAAGGTTACAAATGCATCCAGAATATGTTTTTTCACATTGTTTTCGTGAATTTTGCTTATCAGGGAGCGATCAACCTTTATATAATCAGGTTGAATTTCTGAAATAGCTTGGAGAGAAGAATAACCTGCTCCTGCATCATCAACAGCAATTTGAAATCCTTGGTCACGATAATGATGAAGGACTTTGGTAAAGGCAGAAAAATCCTCGATTGCACTTCTCTCAGTTATTTCAAACACAATGTTTTGAGGGGAGAGTTTATATTGTTTAAGCAAGGATACGGTATGTCCTGGAGTGAAACTTGGATCATAAATCACCTGAGGACTCAGATTTATAAATAACTTTTCGTCCTTACTAAGAATGGTTGAGCTATTTTCAAAAGCCAGTTCTCTAGCTATTTTTTCAAGTGTATATAACGAGCCGTATTCTTCTGCATACTTAAATAGTTGAAGTGGTGATTGGAATCTGCTTTGGAGAGGACCTCTCGTTAATCCTTCGAATCCTAAGGTGTTGCCATTAGTGAGATCAACAATTGGCTGAAAAACCGTTCTTAATTGTTTCTTAGCTAACAGGGTCTGAAACTCTTTTCGGATTTCTAAATCACTATATGTGTGAAGTTGGATAATGTTTTGACTGAATAAAGCGGTTGAATTCATTAAAAAAGCTCCTTCCCTGAAAAAAGATCAAGTTGACCTTTTTCACTCTATTTCGACATTAGCATATCAATTTATGAATTTAATGAAGAAATTGTAAATATTACTTAAACCTTTGAAAACAAATGAGTATGGAATAAATAGACAAATGTAATCCAACATAAAATCTTCAATTATTGAAAAAATAACTACAAGAATAAGAACAAAGGATGGAATGATATGAAAAAATCACTCACTCTCACCTTTATAACTGCATTAGCCGCCTTGCTTACTTCCTGTAATACTGACGCTACTCAGCACAGTGGGATGTCTTTAATTCAAAAAAGTGACCCCGATCCAATTATTCTTGATGAGAAAAAAGAAAAAGATCATAAATTAGTGGCCTCAATAAAAAAGGATGTGGCTAAATTTGATGAACTTTATGATGTTGCTGTCATCAAAGGTGAGGAGGAAATATTAGTAGCTTATAAAGTGAAGCATCTGCAACGCTTTCATATGGTTAAAATTGAAGGGGAAATCAATAAAATGCTTGAAGAAAAGTACCCGAAGGAAAATTTCATTGTTTCGAGTGATTATAAAATATTTTTAGAAGCCGTTGAGTTAAATGATAAAATGAAAAATCCGGATTTTTCCAAAAAGGATGCAAAGAAAAATCTCGAAGAAATCATTAAGCTGAAAAAAGAATTAACTTAGAAAGGAGCATGTAAAGGTGGGGAACAAAAAGCCAGAATCAAATGAGGTAGAACAATATAAGCAGTTTGAGAAGAATTTTGAAACAAAAAGACCGGTCTTTAAAAATTGTTTAAAGGCTTTTTTAGTTGGAGGATTCATCTGCATGATTGGTCAAGCTATCACCTATTTTTATATTTATTTCTTTAGCTTTACAGAACAAACAGCAGGTAATCCTACTGTAGCAACGATGGTATTTATCTCCATGCTTTTAACAGGCTTTGGGGTTTACGACCGCTTAGGCCAATTTGCAGGGGCAGGTAGTGCGGTACCTGTAACTGGTTTTGGAAACGCGGTCATCTCTGCTGCCATCGAACATAGAACAGAGGGATTTGTACTTGGTGTTGGGGGGAACTTATTTAAACTAGCTGGTTCAGTTGTTTTATTTGGGGTTTTTTCAGCGTTTGTGGTTGCATTAATTAAGACGATATTAATCAAACTGGGGGCAATATAATGCTGAAAGGAAAACAATCATGGATATTTAATAATCGCCCCGTTATTGCTGCTACAGGTGTGACTGGTGGTCCATTCGAAGCAAATGGTAGATTATCAAATGATTTTGATGTTCTCTTCGATGATTTATGGATGGGAGAAGATTCTTATGAAAAAGCCCACCGCCACTTACTTGAAGTTGCAACAAATACAGCGTTTGAAAAAGAAGGTGTGACGGTAGATGATGTTCAGTTTATGATTGCTGGAGATCTCATTAATCAAATTACTCCAACTAGCATTGCTGCCAGACAATTGAAGCTACCTTATCTCGGTATATTTGGTGCTTGTTCAACATCTATGGAAGGACTTGCACTTGCCTCTTTTTTTGTTAATTATGGAGGAGGAAATTATATCCTGACAGGTGCTACGAGCCATAATGCGGCTGTGGAAAAGCAATTTCGTTACCCTACCGAGTACGGTGGACAAAAGCCCCCTACTGCTCAATGGACCGTAACAGGTGCAGGTGTTGGCTTAGTAAAAGCAAATCAGGGAAATGAAAGTGGGAAGCCAGTCACAACATCAGCCACGATAGGAAAAGTCATTGATCTAGGTCTAACGGATCCTTTTAATATGGGAGGAGCCATGTCTCCTGCTGCAGCTGATACAATCTTAGCTCATTTTAAGGATTTAGAAATTGATCCTTCATATTACGACTTAATTGTGACAGGTGATCTTGGGAAAATTGGACATGAGACAACGTTTGGATTATTGCAACAGGAAGGCTTACCAATTAATAAAGAGCAATTTAAGGATTGTGGGATGTTAATTTACCATGAAGATCAACCTGTTCAATCCGGTGGAAGCGGGGCAGGTTGTTCAGCAACAGTTTTGTATGGACATCTGTTAAATGAAATGAAAAAGGGAACTTACAAGCGAATTCTATTCGTTGCAACAGGAGCGCTGCTTTCGCCGCTTACTGTTCAACAAAATGAAACCATTCCTTGTATTGCCCATGCTGTTTCTATTGAAATGAACGAATAAGGGAGGGAAGAAGATGCTCGCTATGTTTTTTTGGGCATTTGTTGTAGGAGGTGCAATCTGTGTAATCGGGCAGCTAATGTTTGATGTAGCACGGCTTACCCCTGCACATACTTTAAGTACGCTTGTTGTTATTGGAGCAGTATTAGACGGGTTGGGATTATACGAACCATTAGCAGATTTTGCAGGTGCTGGAGTAACTGTACCAATTACAAATTTCGGGAATACTCTTGTTCACGGTGCCCTTCAAGAAGCTGAACAGCATGGAATTATTGGGGTATTAACTGGCATGTTTGAAATTACAAGCTCAGGTATTTCATCAGCAATCGTTTTTGCATTTATCGGTGCTCTAATATTTAAGCCAAAAGGCTAAAACTTTTTAGATATAGGACAAAGCCTACACGTTTTCAGGTCGCTTACATACGTTATAGTAAGTCAAGGAAAAGTGAGGTGACTTGATATGGGTTACGGCTATTGCGGCTACGGCTATGGTGGCAACGGCGGTGGATACGGATCAACTTTCGTATTAATCGTTGTATTATTCATCTTGTTAATTATTGTTGGAGCTAGCTTTTACAACTAATCTCCAAAAGGAAGTGTGAAGGAAGAAAGATCGTTTCTGTTCAAAGAAACGGTCTTTTTCCTGTTCAAAAAATCACCTTTTTTTGTTTCTTTCATAAGATGAGAGTAGCTTAAAAAGGAGGCGTGGTTTTAAGAATGGATAATCAATTTTTCAAAAATGTTGAAAAGAAAACGGGCGTTAATATGAAAGACATTCTTGAACTGGCTGGTTCATTACAAAATGCAAACTTTAAAGATGAAAAAACAGTTCGCAATGTAATCAAGCGTGTATCTCAAATTGCAAACAAACCAGTCACAAAAGAAATGGAAGATAAAATCGTTTCTTCTATTGTTGCTGATGGAAAACAACTTGATTTTAATACGTTATCTAAGATGATTAATAAAAAATAATTGAAAAAGAGAAGCTCTCGATATTCGGGAAGCTTCTCTCTTCTTTTTCCTTTATTATTTAGGAAGGATGGGAGCTAAAAATCTAGAGGGCTTAGCATTTTTACCTCTTCTCTTATGTGGTATCGCTATATAGCATTCTTCTTTAGCACGTGTGATCGCTACATATAGTAATCGACGTTCTTCTTCAATTGGTGCCGACTCACCATTCCTCAAAGATTCTAGTGCGTAGTCGTGGGGGATTCCTCCGTCAACAACATCAAGAATATACACGACCCGGTATTCTAATCCTTTTGCTCGATGAATGGTGCTAAGGGTAATTGCCTGTTCAAGCTGTTTACTAAGTTGTTTTATTTCTTTATTCATTGCACTCATATGCTTCGTGTGGTCTAGGAAGTCGATGATTGTTTGAAAGTTCTTAGCTGCGACCTTTAAATCTCGAATATCGTCAGAGCCTTTTTCAAGACTATTTCCTTCATTGCCACGCTTTTTTAGATAATCCCCAAATCCTACTTCCTTTTCAATAAATTCAATGCACTCTAGCGGCGTACGTCCTTTCAAGCTTCTAATAGAAGGTAATAGCTTTTTTAGCTTTCTTTCTTGAAAAGCATGTCCGGTTGAAATATTGGATAAGCATTCGAGCATGGAGCAATCATTCAAAATGCTGTTTGCTTTTAAGTCAGTCATAACCGATTGTCTAATAAAGAGAACTGGGAGAATCTGACTGATCGCGTGCTGGTCATCCTCATTAATGATTAGGCGAAGAAAGGACAACATGGATTTTACTAAATAACGTTCATAAAAGTTCTCGGAATCCAGATCTATTCGAAAAGGAAAGCTAGTCGTTGCCAGTCTTTCAAAAACTGCTCGGCTCCCGGTATTCGTTCGGTATAATATGGCGATATCATTTGGAACATAACCGTTTTGTAGTTTCTCATGTATATCCTGAACAATCATGGTTGCTTCCTCTTCTTCATCAAAAGGATAAAACAACATAGGTGAAAGAGAATGTTGATATTGAGCTTGCATGATTTTTTTTCTGCGAGCTGTATTTTTTTCAATGATCCGGTTGGCAGTTGAAATTATTTCATGTGAGGAACGGTAATTTTCGTTAAGGATAATCATTTTACTATTTGGAAAATCTTTTTCAAAAGATAGAAGGTAATTAGGGTCACTACCTCGAAATGCATAAATAGATTGATCGTCATCACCAACGGCAAATAAGTTTTCGGTGTTGCGAGATAGCAATTTAATTAGCTCATATTGTACTTTGTTAATATCTTGAAACTCATCAATTAAAAAGTATTGAAATCGATTTTGGTACATTTCTAGCACATCTGGATGATTGGATAAATATTTATAGCATCCGATGAGCATATCATCAAAGTCAAAAAGGTTCTTCTTTTCCTTTTCTTGTTCATAATATTTATATAAATGCAACACTTGCTCCTCCCAACGACTAGCTGTTTGTACATCCTGTGGAAGAAGAAATGTATTTTTCCAATAGCCAATTTGTTGTAGAGCTAAATCGTATGCAAACTCCTTTTCATCAAGTGAGATTGTTTTTCCACCTTCTTTAAGTATTTGGTCCTTTTGCCAATCCTTTTTTATCAGTTTAGATGGATGCCATCTTTCTGGCTCATGGAAAGCTAGTATTCTATAAAAAATACTATGAAATGTACCAGTTAACAGCCTATTGATGTCTGTAGATGAAAGAAGAGGATATTGAATAAGCCTTTCTTTCATTTCAGTGGCTGCTTTCGCTGTAAACGTAACGAGCATGATGGATTTCGGATCTATTTTTAGCTCACAAAGCATATAGGCAGCTCTTGTAGTCAACACTCTCGTCTTACCACTACCAGCACCAGCAACTACAAGGACAGAACCGTTTACCGTTGTTACCGCCTTTAATTGTTGATCATCAAGTTGGAAACCGTTGTTGAATAATCGTTTTATATAGTGTGAGGTTATGTTTGTTTCTTGCCGAACGGTTGGTTGAAAGGAGGGAGAAGCTTTGACATATATTGATGGCTGAAATGTATGATGTTTGGCTGGAGATACAATCATACGTGTGACTGGTATTTTGAAGCCATTTCGTTCAACGTACTCAATAGATTCATTAGCCATTTCAGTGGAAGTACTTTCTAATTCTTTACAATTAAAGTGCTTCCGCAGCATATGATAAAAATAGGGCTTCTCTTGTATTCCTAAATACAAACGGACCTGTTCTTTACAAATGGGACAATGAAGTTTTCCTTTCTTAGCTTCATCATATACAAATTGATAATTCTCTCTATCTAAAATGTCCAAATTAACTTTTTCATTATTTTTCATAGCAATTTTCATAATTAACCCCTTAAAATCAAAAACTCAATCGAACTCTATCATAACAAAACAATTACTCCTACATAAAGAAGAAAAAATAAAAGTTTTATTTTTCCAAAAGCTCATGGGAGATTTATGAAAGAGGTGAAGAAGATGGGCTATATTGCTCCAGTAGTTAATTTTCAATCAAACCAGTATATAGAGAGAAACTTAATAGCAACTAGAGATCCATATAAATATGAATCGGTTAATAGAGTAAATCCGATAAAAAGTGGAACTTCAGAGGATAATCAGCATCAGCAATCTTCTTTTTCTAAGAAATTGCTTCAAAGAGAAGAGAGAAAAGTAGTAAGGCCTTCTAATGATGCTTTAGCACATATATATGAGATTACAGGAAAAGGAAAATACTTTGACATAAGTGTATAAAAAAATGCCTCATAATTGAGGCATTTTTTTATATATATTTCTTCATTGTTCGATGAGGAATGCCAGCATCCATAAACTCTTCAGATATGACTTCATATCCTAATTTACTGTAAAAGGGGATGGCTTGTGTTTGAGCGTTTAATTTTAATGCAGTATAATTATTTTGTTTGGCATACTGTTCGATTTGATCCATTAGTAGTTTCCCAGCTCCGGTACCTCTGCTCCTAGACAGCACACAGATTCGTTCCACTTTTCCGATACCATCTAAATTTCGAAAGCGACCAGCACCGATAGGAATTTCCTGATCGTAAAGTACGAAGTGAGTGCATTCTTCGTCATACTGGTCAATCTCTTCTTCCTCTGGTACTTGTTGTTCCTCAACAAATACCAGTTTTCGAACTTTAAAGGCATCCTGTTGCTGTTCTTTTGTTGTAACGATTTCTACATTCACTAGTATCTATTCCTTTCCAAGCCTAAAAGTTTCAAAAACTGTCCATGAGCCGTTCTCTAGTTGATACAAAAGATGGAAACGATCAACGTGTTCATCGTGATTCATCTTCTGCATTCTTAAGGATCCGAAAACATCTGAATGCTCATCATCTGATAATCTTTGTCCTAACGTGATATGCGGAACAAAGGCATATTCTGTAGCCTCTCCATAACCAAGAGCATCAATTGCCTCATGAAGATCCGTAATTTCAGTAGAAGGTTCTACTTTTAAATAAATTACATTGTTCACAGGATGAAAAGAACTGAATTTTGGTATGTGAATATGTAAAGGAGAAAATCTTTTTGCAATATCATCAAGTTTGTTAGCTAATGTTTTTGCCTCATCCTCGTTAGATTCAAATGGTGCTTTTAATGTGATATGTGGTGGAATGAGTGAGTAATGAGGATCATAGCGCTTTCTATAAGAATTAGCTAAATCTTGAAGTGTTTTTCCAGGGAAAATAACAATTCCAAATTTCATTTTATGACCTCCGTTAATCTATATAAAATAGAAGAATTGAATATTGAATATTATAACAAATTTTCTAAATCATTTATATAATTATACCCATACATGGTCCGTAATACCCTTTGCATTATGAGCCAAACATCGCTTTTAGGGACGTTCTCAAGTCTCCTTGCCAATATGTCCAAGTATGATCACCGTCAAATTCATGATAAATATAGGAAAGAGAGTGATTTTTCAAGTATTTGTTCAGTGCCCGGTTCGGTGAAAGAAAATCATACACTTTTTCGTTTGTCATATTTACAGCTGTCTCGTTTTTGCCAATGCTATGGTAAATAGAGAGAAGGCTAGTGGTGTTTTCATTAATCACTTCTTCCAAGATGCTGTTATTAATGTATGGGGACTGAAGAATGACCTTTCCAAATGTGTTTGGATATTTTATTGCGGCGAGTAGAGAAATAGTTGCGCCCAAGGAATCACCAATTAATGCACGGCCCATCCCCATTTGGAAGGTGGGAAACTCTTGATCTAAAAATGGAATAAGCTCATGGGCCAAAAAACGGATGTACGCTGCGTGATTATTGCCTTTCGGATGATATTTTTCCCTGCGATCTTCAAATGTAAGATAAGGAACTCCAACAACAATAATATTTTCTATTTCCTTTTCAGAAAGTAGCTCATCACAATGCCTTGCCATTCTACCTAATTGGAAATAATCTTTCCCATCAGCTGTAACAAGGAGATGGTACTTGTACAAAGGTGAAAAATTGGCTGGTTTATATACCAAAAGGTTTATATCTTCTTTAAGTTCGTAGCTATAAAATAATAAGTCTTGGAGTGTTCCTTTTAGAATATTCACTTAGCATTTCCCCCTAACTGGAATATAAAGGTACTACAGAAATTTTATCATAAAATATTGTATGGAAATAAATTTATTTTACTAATGTATAAATACTGTATAGAAATACATAAATAAATAGAGTGTAAAAGAATGAATGATCGTAAAGTTGTAGGCGATAAGCTAGTTGTACCAAATTGTTTGACAAACTGATGAAGGGTTATGATAAAATTGAAACGAAAAACTGGAAAATTATAAAAGGGGGAATTCCATTGAAAAAGAAACGTTTTCTTCTCTCAACTGTTCTAATGTTGGTACTGTCACTTGTGCTTGCTGCTTGTGGAGCAAACAATGACGAGGGAACTGGTGCTGAGGATAGCACTGATACAGGTGCTGAAAAACCAAAGTTCATTAGTATCGTAACAGGTGGAACTGGTGGTACATACTACCCGCTAGGTGGATCATTTGCATCGATTATTTCGGATGCAACTGGTATTGAAACAAACGCTGAAACATCAGGTGCTTCTGCAGAGAACATGACCACACTTAAAGCTGGTGATGCAGAAATTGCCTTTTCACAAACTGATATCGCTTCATACGCTAAAGACGGAAAATTAATGTTTGAAGGAAATGCAGTTGATAATGTTCAAGCAATTGGAACATTATATCCTGAAACAATACAAATTGTTACTACTGCAGATTCAGGAATTAGCTCTGTTGAAGATTTAAAAGGGAAAAAAGTTTCTGTAGGAGCACCTGGTTCAGGTACAGCTGCTAATGCAGAACAAATTTTAGAGGTTCATGGATTATCATTTGATGATATCGAGAAGCAAGATCTATCATTTGATGAATCTACTGCAGGTATTCAAGATGGAACAATTGACGCTGCATTCGTTACTGCTGGAACACCAACAGGAGCAGTGGAAGGGTTATCTGCAACAGAAGATATTGTGATTGTACCAATTGCTGCTGATAAAATTGCAGAATTAATTGAAGCATATCCATACTATGTTGAGGACGAAGTTCCTGCTGGTACGTACGGCCTAACTGATAAAGTGGCAACTGTTGCTGTTCAAGCAATGTTAGTCGTAAAATCAGACCTTTCTGAAGAAGTAGTATATGATATTACAAAAGCAATTTTTGAAAACCTTGATAAGGTTACACATGCTAAAGGTAAATTAATTTCTGCTGAAAATGCTGTAAATGGTGTAGGAATTGACATTCATCCAGGTGCACAGAAGTATTACGATGAAAAAGGTATTAAAGCTGAATAATAAGTAGTTTGCTGAAAATGTGACCGGCCGGCTTTTATAACCAATTATGGTTATTTTGGTCGGTCAATTTTTCGCTTTATAGAGATAAATATGTATTAGAAAATGGACGTGTTACCATGAGGAAAGTGATTAAAAGTAAATCCTTTCTAAGTTTATTCCTCAGTATGTTACTCATCATTTGTCTATCAATCATTCCATATAAAAAAGCACTAACTTTTCAGTTAGAGAACACTGGTAAGGTTCTTGTATATATTCCACTTGGAGACCTTCCAGAATTTAAAATAAAATATACACATTCGATTCATCTATCAGAAGTAATTGAGAGTTATCAAGTGAATAGCGATGGAGATATAAAACAGTATGAACTTGAATACTCTGATTTTTCCATTGGGATGCCAGAAAATGCATCAAAAGGTGAAGTTTTTGAGCAGAAGAATGGGAAATATTATATAAAAAATATGAATCGGATTTTTCCATACTTTGATCTAAGAACTGGAAAGGTCCGTGCTAATCATACAGTGATATATGGAGACAAGGAGTACCCTTTAAATAAATATGTAGAACCAGGTTCTTTGGTTAGAATAAAGGTAATTAAGATGAACCTTTATCAACAATGGAAAGGAGTGAATCTCATTGACGGATAAATTTGAATCTCTGTCACAAGAACAGCAAGAAGAACTATTGGAAAAATACGATCCGGAAGCTGGTACGAGAAAGCTAACAGGAATTTTAGGTTGGATTGTATTTCTCGGATTATTATCATTTTCATTATTTCAACTTTATACAGGTATTTTTGGTATTCTCACTGCTCAATTGCAACGTTCAATTCATTTAGGATTTGCGCTAGCTCTTATATTTCTACTCTTTCCTGCTAGAAAAACGAAAGGGAAAAAACATAAAGTTGCTTGGTTTGATGTATTATTAGCAATAGCTTCAGTTGCGGTGGGAGCTTATTGGCCACTAATGATCGATGAGTTAGTATTACGAGTTGGTATGTTAAATGATATGGACTTTTATATTGGGCTTCTTGCCATTATTCTTGTGCTTGAGGCAACGAGAAGGGCAGTCGGGTTGCCAATAACAATTATTGCAGGACTTTTTCTTGCATATGCTGTATATGGACCATATATGCCGAGCTTCTTAGCACATCGAGGGCTTTCACTTGAACGACTTGTTCAAACGATGTTTTATACAACAGAAGGAATCTTGGGTACACCTTTAGGAGTATCTTCAACGTATATCTTCTTATTTTTACTCTTTGGTGCCTTCCTTGTAAAAACAGGTGTTGGGCAGTATTTCAATGACTTGGCAGTATCAATTGCCGGAAAAAGAATTGGTGGGCCTGCAAAGGTAGCTATTTTCTCAAGTGCTTTACAAGGGACAATTAGTGGGAGCTCAGTTGCTAACGTTGTTACCTCTGGCTCATTTACAATCCCTATGATGAAAAAACTTGGTTATAAAAAGGACTTTGCTGGTGCAGTAGAGGCAGCGGCATCAACAGGTGGACAGTTAATGCCACCAATCATGGGTGCTGCAGCATTCTTAATGGTTGAATTTATTGGTGGAATAACATATTGGGAAATTGCGAAAGCTGCTGCTATTCCAGCTTTGTTATATTTTGCTGGAATATGGATTATGACTCACTTTGAAGCCAAGCGACTTGGACTAAGAGGCTTAAAAGATGAGGAAATGCCTAATCGAAAAGAAGTGCTTAAAAAGTTCTATTTATTAACACCGATTATCGCAGTAATCGTGTTAATGACTTCTGGTATGACAGTAACAAGAGCTGCACTTTTTTCCATCCTTGTAGCAATTATTGTAGGAGCTTTTAATAAAGAGACACGCATAGGTATTAGAGGGATTATTGAAGCGCTTGTAGATGGTGCAAGAACGGCGCTTGGAGTAGCAGCGGCTACCGCTGCAGCTGGTATCATTGTGGGTGTTGTTACAAAAACAGGACTAGGCTTAAAGCTTGCTAATGGGTTGTTAGATCTTGCTGGTGGAGCGTTAATTCCAACTTTAATGTTAACCATGCTTGCAGCGATTGTGCTAGGTATGGGATCTCCAACAACAGCTAACTATGTTATTACGTCTACAATCGCTGCACCAGCAATCATATTGCTTGGTGTACCTGATTTGTCGGCACATTTATTTGTGTTTTATTTCGGAATCATCGCTGACATTACACCTCCGGTTGCATTAGCAGCTTTTGCAGCAGCAGGTGTTTCTGGAGGCGAGCCGATTCGTACAGGTGTACAATCAGCGAAGTTGGCTATCGCAGCATTTATCATTCCGTACATGTTTGTTTTATCGCCAGAGTTGTTAATGATTGATACAACATGGACGTACCTTATCTGGGTCATCTTCTCTGCACTTGCAGGTATGATGGCGATAGGTGCAGGAGTTATCGGGTATTGGATGAGAAAGCTATTCTGGTGGGAACGAATTGTTGGAATTGTTGGTGGGATTCTTCTGATTTATCCAGAAGGGGTTACTGACATCATAGGGTTAGTGACGTTTGGAGTATTAGTTGCACTTCAAATCATTATTAAAAGACCTGAAGCAACGAGAGCCATAGGATAAGAACAGAGCAAAAAGAGCCTAGCTGATATAAGGCTCTTTTTGCTTTTTAGGAGAAACCGATAAAATATTATATATTTTAAATAATCTATTTTGTTTACGTAAAAAACAGTAGGCTTTAATATAGTGAGGTTTGATTTCATTTACGAGTATGATTCGCTGAGTGATGTGTTGTTTGTCAGAAATATAAATAATTTCTACCGGTTGTTTTTCCTGTAGTGACTTCATTAATAATCGGTGCATTTGCATCCCTCGCAGTGGATCGTGTTACTCTTATTATATGCGAACAAACGTTCTTTATTCAATAAATGAAAAAAAGTGTGGAAAAAAATCCACACTTTTTTGAATCAGTCATTCTTCTCTAGTTCTTGGTCGATCGTCCCTTCATAATAACCATCACTTGCTTGTTCATGTGTTTGGGCTAATCCCATTTCGAGTTGGTTTTCACTGTTGTAATCAGAGGGCTCGAAGGTTTTACCAGCAATTTTTGATGAGTTGTTTTTTTTCATTGCATCTCCGCCTTTTCATCATTATTCATACTTATTTTTTGATAAAAGGAACAAGGACATACAAACTAAAAAATAAAAAACTGCACATGTTTTGGCAGTTTTAAGGGAATGGTTAATTTTTTCTGATTTTAAACTTACTTCCACATTTACAGATCACACTATGTTTTAAATATTTTATGGGAGTTTGACACTTAGGACATACACTGTTATGCATATTAATCGCCTTCTTTTTTATTTAGTAACTTCTTTGTTTTCACTACATTTTTTACATATTCCATAAAGCTCGAGCTGATGAGAATGAACACGAAACTTAGTTAACTTATTAGCTATATCTTCCACTTCTCTTAATAATGGATATTTGAAGTCTTCAATTATTCCACATATATGACAAATCACATGATAATGTTCATCCATTTTAAATTCATATTTGCTTAATCCATTACCATAGGGTAATTCATTTAATATATTTAATTTTACAAACATTTTTACATTATTGTAGATGGTTGCAATACTAATAGAGGGGAGTTTTGAATGTATATCATCCACAGTTGGATGGCCTTTCATGGAAGCAATTGTTCTTAATATTAGTATTCTTTGTGGTGTAATTCGTAGTCCACGTTCTTTTAATAAAGGGATAAGTTTTTCGAAATCTAATTCTAATTCATTATTCATAAAAGAACCTCTTTATTAGTAGATTAGAAATTTGGGAAGTTCAGATCAGTATATCGTTAATGATAACACTTCTCATTCAGAAATCAATACTTTTTTATAATTATTTTAAATTAATATCTATTTTACTTAAAACAAAACGACGGTCTGAAGTTTCTCAGACCGCCGTACTTTTATGCTTCTTTCACTGGAGGTAAAATTGGGTGGCCCTGTGGAGCATCGGAGCTTGATAGAGCGTATGTTGCACCTGTTGAAGCTGTAAGAATAAATGCGATGACAACAAAGGAATGGATTAGTTTTTTCATAATATCCTCCTAAATGGTTTTATTCAAATAATATATTGCTTTCTCAAACATACCAGTTGAATGATAATGTTTGGAAAGTAATTGATAAAACATAAGTAAGTCATCTTTATTTTCATTTGAGCTTTCTAAATATGGAATAACAGTTAAAATAACGAATTGGATTGACTTTGATTGATTCTCCAATGCAAGGAGATAATATTTTGAAAGAATGGAATACTTTTTATTATTTAGAGTTTCTGAGATAGTAAATGTGATGGTAAAGGCTTCTTTTGCAAGTTCATGTAATTGCATCTCATAAGCAACCTGACCTTTAACATACTGTGTAACGAGACAATGAGTGGTAGGTGATGATTGTAAGGAAAGACTTTTATTTAAATACAACATTGCTTTATCGTAGTCTTCAAGCTTTTTATAAAGAAGACCGATATTATGATAAATTTGAGGTAGGAGATTCGTTTCGTTTAATAATGTTGCATTTCTTTCTAAATGGTGAAAACAGCTTTTTGCTTCTTCGAAGATTCCAGAATGAGTGTAGTTAATTCCTAAGAGCATTAAGCAATGAAGGATCCGAATAAAATTATGCTCATTCATGTAGGATTGGAGGGCTGCTTTTGCAAAGTGAATGGCGTGACCGGACTGCTGTAAGGCAGCCTTTACCATTGAACGATAATATAAGAATTCGCCCGAAGAAGAGTCATGACTGATTTGAAATAAGGAGTCAAACTGTTGATCCGCTTGTTCAAATTGCCCCTTTAATATATACAGTACCGTAATACAATAATGAAATAAATAGATTTCATGTTGGGAAAATGATTTCTTTAGTTTATTAAGAATTTCTTTTTGGTGGTCGGCTTGATCTACATTACCGAGAAATAATAGGTAACGCATCTTATACAGCTCGTATGTATGTAGGTAAGAGGTAAACGGAATAATTGCGTCATAATTCTTTAACTGGTTGATAATATCTTTAACCTCGTTTTTTTGGTAAAAATAAATCTTTTCATTTAATGTATTTAATAAGTCACCGATAATTTTTTCCTGTTCCTCGGCCCGATTTATGCTTATATGTAATCGATCGAGCAAGAAAGAAATGGTTTCATCATTTGCTTCCTTTCCATTATTTTCAATTTTGCTTAGATGGGAAACGGAACAAATTCCATTAGCAAGCTCCTTTTGGGTAAGACCTTTTTGAGTACGATAATACTTAATTAAAGGTCCGAATTGCAACGAAATCACCTCCTATTGCTTATACTTTATCACCGTTAGCATAAATGTAAACCTATTTTTCAGATATTTTTGAATACAGGAAAAAAGGACGATAATTCGAACGTAAAAAACCATCCAGCGAAAACTGAATGGTTTTTTACTCTTGCTTTATCTTACACGAGGGAATCCAAAACCTGAGGCATAGTCGTCTCCAGCTGCCGCACCAACTCCGCCGTATATATCGTATGATTTTGCACGAGTTTGTAGTTCGCTTCTAAGCTGTGTATGTGAGAGTGAAGGGTTAGCTGCCCATATTTTCGCCGCTAAACCAGAAACATGTGGTGTAGCCATAGATGTCCCACTAATTGTGTTATATCCACCATTATACCAAGTAGATTCTATTGCTGCACCAGGTGCTGATACTTCAATATCACGCTCTTGAATTACGAAATCACCATCAGTATTCGGATTGCCTCTGGATGAAAAATCAGCGACTCGATAAGTTCCATTTTGTTGAACATTTTCAAGTGCAGCCACCGCAACGGCATTAACTAAAGCACCTGGGTAACCAATGGTGTTGCTTGCAGAACCGCTATTACCAGCAGCTGCAACCACTAATAACCCTTTGCTGTAAGCATAATCAACTGCATTTGCAATCATGGTATCTTTTGAACTTGATCCAAGAGACATGGAAATTATAACCTTTGAACCTGTTCTTGTTGCTTCGTCTGCTGCATGTCGTATAGCTCCAGCGATGTCATCGGAATAGCCTGAACCACGGTCGTTTAGTACCTTGTAAGCCCAAAGGTCAGCTTCAGGAGCCACTCCATAAATTCCTAGTCCGTCACTACCGCCATGAGCTAATACTGTGCCAGCGACATGTGTTCCATGACCGTTTTTATCGGAGCACGATCCGTTGATCAAAGGTGAACGATTTTGAGTGAAGTCTTTACACTGTTCAGCTGAACCTGCTAAGTCAATATGGCTTGTATAAACACCGGTATCTAACACAGCAACTTTAATTCCTGCGCCCCCGGATGTTTTTTGAACAGAACTATCATTATAGATTGCTTGAATCCCCCAAGGTGTTTGGTCACTAGGGAGAGCTTGTGCAGATACTCCAGGTTTTGCGTTTGCTTCTGTACGATCTTCGAGACTTACCTCTTCAACCATTTGGATGGTAAGATTCTTGTTTTTAAGTAAAGCGTTGTACTGACTTTCATTTACCGTTGTTGAAAACCCATCCTTTCCAAAGTCCCAGCGCGATCCATACGTTTGTTTGGCTTTACCCTTTTCACTCTGAGGTCCTTGGATGTACACTCGATAAGTATCCTTTGAAGCACTTTCTTGCTGCGCGCCTAGTGCACCGCTTGCAAATAATGATAGTCCCATTGCTGCGCTAATTAGCACAGAGCCTAAAGTTCTTTTTCTCATGTATGAACTCCTTCCCAACTTAAAGGTTCAACCTTGAGAGGTTGTAAGGTAAGTATAGTGATAATTTTTAAATAAAATCAATAGACTTGTAGAGTTAGAAAGTTGGGAAAATTTTTGAGATCATTCAGGGATACATGGGACTTATTAAAGAAAAATGAGAGACTTATGATATATGTGTGATGATATTGACAATTCTCATAAATCAAGTATAATAAAATTTGTACTATAAAAGAGATCTGTTAGCTCAGCTGGGAGAGCATCACCTTGACAGGGAAACTATCCTTTATATTACGAGCGATTAGTTCAGTGGGAGAACATCACCTTGACAGGGTGAGGGTCGGGGGTTCGAATCCCTCATCGCTCATAGGTTTAAGGCACTTTCTAAGAAGTTAGAGAGTGCCTTTTTATATGTCGAAAATTGAGTAACCTTTGACCGGTTTTCTGATAGAATCTTTTTCGCGGTGGGATTTTGGCGGGGTGGATTTTACTCCACCGTTTTATTCAAATAACCGTTCGAATTTTTCAATGGCTTCAGTCTCCATTGATGGTAGTAAATGTGCATATGTGTCCATAGTAATTTTGATTGAACTATGTCCTAGCCTTTCTGATACTACTTTCATTTGAACACCTGCTTTTAGCATTAGAGTAGCATGTGTATGGCGTATTGCATGGAAGGATAAATTTTTATTTACTGGGCTTGATTTTAGTGTATTACGGAAAATACGTGAAAAGTTATCAACAGATACGAACTTTCCGTTTTGAGTAGCGATTACTAAATCATTATCTTCATACTCATTCATTGCTTTTTCCACCTTTTGCATTTCTTTATGTTTAATAATGTCTTGTTTCATTTGTTCCGAAAAAGCAACAAATCTTCCTAAAGAAGTCTTTGTGCCTTCTTGCATATAACGATCTGTCCCCATAGCCGCTCTAACTAATCTTTTTCTGACATTGATTGTTTTTCTATCTAAATCAATATCACGCCACTGTAAGGCTAATAATTCCCCACGTCTAAGGCCGGTGTGTGCAGCCAATCTAAAGGCAAAAGCATAACGAGTATAGCCCTCAGCAAACTCTAAAAATTCTTTGAGTTCCTTTTCATCAAGTACTTCAATTTTTTTGTTCGTCTCTTTTGGTTTTTCAACCCCATTACATGGGTTATACTTGATTTCTTGTCTTTTTAATAGGTCGTTATAATACTTGTTCACAATGTTATATGCTTTTTTTACCGTAGCACTGCTTAAGTTCTTATCATATAAACTGTTTAAAAACAATTGGACATCAGTGGCCTTAATTTGATTAACGGCTTTTTTGTTAAAGAAGGGCTTAATGTGGGTATCAAGTTGCATTTGATAAACACTTCTTGTGTTATCGGATAGGTTTCTTCTACCATTTAGCCAAACTTGTATATGTTCAGCCATATTGTCTTCAATTTCATAATCCCCACTTAATTGTCTTTTAAGTTTTTCTCTATCTGCAGTTTCTGCATCTCTAGCATCATCTCTATCTTTAAAACCACTTTGTTTCCTTCTTATTCCCTTATATTGATACTCAAAGTACCATAACAAATCTTCCTTTTTACTTCTATCCTTGTGTTTGTATTGTGGCATTCGACCATCCCCCTTTTTAATTAGTTTAGTAGATTGTATCACTCCGGAGTGATATTGGGTAGGAGGTATTTTTATGATACCAGCCTATATTTTTTCAATAAATAAACACTTATTTAAGGCGTTATTTCGATGAATAATTAGATTCTATCATTACGGAGGGATTTAGGGAATAAGGTACTTTTGTGTTACCACTTCCTAACTTATAAAATATAAGCATTCAATCTATGGTCATATTTAATTTAAAATATTTTCTGGTTAATAAATATATTGTTTCGTCTTTTTGATATATTAAAAATAAAAAATATTAGTAAATGGTTTACTTTTTACAAAAAAATGTAGTAAGATTAAATTAAATAATACATAGTCCAAAAATGAGAGGAGATAGTAAATGAGTATTAGTTCAGGTATGGGTCATTTGGTTATTGGGAATCTTGTTAAAGCATTTACAGGAACAACAAATGAAGTTGTAAATGAAGTTAGGCAAGAGTACGGCTGGGACACAGGGAACTTTAAGAATGGAGGATCATGGGATACTAGGTTCAATAGAATCAAACAAGTTGCATTACAGAATGAATTATTGGTTCTAACTAGAAAAAGAGCAATATGGTCATTTATTTGTGTTCTAAATCTTGATTCTGGCACTTTATATGTCTTTTCAAAAGACAAGAATTTAGAAGGGGTTATTAAAAAACTCGGAAGGGAAAATATTCATTACTTCCAAGCCTTTGTATCCCTAAATAGTGACCCAGTTGATATGGACAATCAGCAAATGTCATTTTTTTCTGTTTTTCCTGAAGATTACGAGATGCGTAGAATCAGAGAGGCTCAGAAAATACTAGGGGAAGAATATCCGTTAGTAAACCAAGTAATTTTTGTAGTTGCTAAGGAAGAAGAAAGAAAAATAGTTGGGGTTGAAGCGAAACTATTTAATCGATATTTTGAGCTAATTGATGTTCAAGATTGGTCTGCGCATGTTCCTGACGATGAATACGGAAGCATTCTAGTTATAGATGAAGAAACCATTGACAATACTGAAAATATTGGTATTATTCCTAAGGTGAAACTAGAGGTTAAAAACAGAAAAAATCATTTTGAAAAAGAAATTCCAAGCAAAAAGCAGCAAAAAAAAGATATAAAAGAGGAAGGAAACAGTTAAATGGTCCTGTTCTCATAAGGAGGTATCAGGGTGTTAGAACGCCAATTTAACGGTTCAAGACTAAGAGAAGGAAGAATATATCGAGGATATACTATTACTGACCTTGCAAACGAACTAGAAGTAAGTAAACAAATGATTTCGAAGTATGAAAATAACAAAGCAGTTCCTACTTTTGAATCGCTAATACAAATAAGCAATATATTAAAATTTCCAAAAGAATACTTTTATGAGAATTCGATAGAAGTCAAAACTGGTAACACATACTTTCGTTCTCTGTTAACAACTGGCAAAAAAGAAAGAGAAATGCAGTATGACCGTGTTAAATATTTAACAATAATTCGAGCATTACTTGAAGAGTATGTTGATTTTCCAGAATTGCATGTCCCAGACTTTTCTGAAAGGGAGTCTGAGAATGTTGAAGAGATTGCGAATCGATTAAGAGTAGAATGGGGCTTAGAGGATCAACCTATTAAGGATATTGTCTTCTTATTGGAAACAAAGGGATTTGTCATTTCTTCTTTAAATTTGGATAAGAGAACAATTGATGCTTTTGGATCGCTACATGAAGTCAATGGAAAACAATATTATTCAATTGTTTTAGGAAACGATAAAGGTTCTTTTTACAGACGCCAATTTGATGTGGCTCATGAATTGGGACATAAAGTCTTACATGATCCTTATCTAAATTTAGATGACTTGAGTAAGGATGAGTTCAAACAAATTGAGCAAGAAGCTAATGATTTTGCAGCAGCATTTCTTTTACCTAAAGAAAGTTTCTTGAGAGACGTCTCAATACATCCTAACGATTTAATGTATTATAAACTTCTAAAAAAGAAATGGTGTGTATCTATTGGCGCAATGGTTATGCGAGCTTATAAATTAGGTGCTATTACAGAAGGAACGTACCAATACATGCAAAGGTCTATAAGTCAAAAAGGTTGGAGAACCAAAGAACCACTTGATGATATAAAAGACATTAGAGAACCAGTATCAATGAAACAAGCAATAGAACTACTTATTGAAAATAACTACATTACTGGTGATGAATTTATGCAGAAACTATCCCAACATTTTGGCCTAAGTTTATATAGGGAAGAAGTTGAGGAATTGCTTGGATTAGAGGAAGGTTATCTTAAAACAGAGTCTGTTCCTATAAAGGATAATATCGTAAGTATTAAAGACAGACTTGAATCAAAGAAACAAATCAAATAAGTGTTAAACAAGTAAGACATAATAAAAATACCTAGCTGATATATCAGCTAGGTATATTATTTATGTAAAAAAAGAAGGTATCACACCCTCTAAATAGAACATCATGACAATAAGGAATTTACGAAAGAGGGTAGAGAGATGAACGTAAGAAATGAAACGGAAATAGTACAAGTAAATAAAGACATGGTTGTGGCACAACAAGATGATAATTTTGTTGCAGTTATCAAGATTAAACCTTCAAGGGGGAATCATGCTAAGTATGCCATAGTGATTCCTAAAAATAGCCCTATGAAAAATCAAAGGACAATGTTGAGGAAAGAGCATAATGATTTGAATTTTTTTATGAAACTTAAGGTTGCAATCACTCTCTGTAACATTTACAAAAGGGAAAAGCAAGAAACACAAAAGAATCAAGAAAAAAACATTTAATAATCTCTGATTAGCAAGTAAGGATAAATTTTTCCTTACCTTTTTTTATTCCTTTAGTATTCACTAAAAATATGTAATCAGTATAGATAATGATTTATGATAAAATAGGAAAATAGTTAGAAGTTTTTTTGTTGATTTTAGGAGGCAAACCATGAAGGTACAAGCAGATATAGATTTTCAGAAAGACTTATTTGATGCAGCAAATAAAATGCGGGGTAGTGTTGCTCCTAGTGATTATAAGAACTATGTCTTACCCTTAATCTTTTTACGTTATTTGTCTAACAAGTATGAACTACGTCGTTTAACAATTGAGCAAATGGTAACTGATCCAACAAGTGAATGGTATACCGAAGATATAGGAACACAGTCAATGATAATTGAAGATCGTGACCAATATATGTCAGAAAATGTGTTTTTTGTACCTGAAGAGGCTCGTTGGTCTTATATTATGCAACAAGCAAAGCAACCTAATATTAAAGAAATTATTGACCATGCAATGAAGAGAATTGAAGATGAGAATCCAGAACTTGAGGGTATGTTACCACGAATTTACCAAGGTTCAAATATTTCAATAGAAAACGTTGCTGGTTTAATCGAAATTTTTTCGCGTGATGCTTTTAGTGCAAACAATCGAGGGAGTGTAGATGTACTTGGACGTACATATGAATATTTTATTGGTTCTTTTGCTTCATCCGAAGGCAATCGTGGTGGAGAATTTTTTACACCTTCGAGTATAGTCGAGTTACTTGTTGCAATGCTTGAGCCTATTCAAGGAAAAGTGTTTGATCCTGCTTGTGGTTCGGGTGGAATGTTCATTCAAAGTGAAGAGTATGCTCCAAGAAAACATTCACTATCATTTTATGGTCAAGAGAATGTAACAACAACTGTTCGTCTTGGTAAAATGAATGTTTTACTTCATGGGATGAACGCGGATATCCGCTTAGGTGATTCGTTATTAAATGACCAATTTCCAGATTTAAAGGCAGATTATGTAATAGCAAATCCACCATTTAACCAGAAGGATTGGGGAGCAGAGAGAATTGCAAAAAAAGATCCACGTTTAATAGGACCAATAACAAACAGTAACGCAAATTATATGTGGATGCAGCACTTTCTTTTCCACTTGAACGAAAAAGGAACAGCAGGTTTTGTTATGGCGAATGGTGCAATGACAACAAGTGTTAAAGAGGAAAAGGAAGTTCGTCAACGTCTCATTGACGATGGATATATTGATTGCATTGTACAATTACCTGAAAAATTATTTTTTACAACTGGAATTCCATGTTGTTTGTTTTTTTTAAGTAAAAACAGAGATGGAAAAGGAGGATACCGCGAGCGTAAAAATGAGATTCTTTTTATTGATGCTCGTAAACTTGGCTCTCAAGTAAGCCGTAAACAAAAGGCACTTGCAAAAGAAGAAATAGCACAAATTGCTGAAGTTTATCACACATATAAAAATAAGGAAACAGAGGGATACGCTGATATTTCTGGTTTTTGTAAAGTCACAAGTTTAGACGATGTGATAGCAAGTGATTATAAATTAACACCGGGAATTTATGTAGGGACTGAGATCTTAGATGAAGATAGTGTACCGTATAAAGAAAAAATGGCGGAATTAACACAACAACTCTTGAAACAGTTTGAAATGTCTAACCTTCTCCAAGAATTAATAAAAAAGGATTTAGAGGATTTAAAGGAATGAATAATAACTGGAAAAGAATGAGCATAGATGAAGTAATTTTAGATTTATTTGATGGTCCTCATGCCACTCCCAAACCTGCGAATGAAGGACCAGTTTTTTTAGGAATAAAGAATATTACTGATGATGGAATGATTGATTTAACTGATGTAAGACATATCTCTCTAGAAGATTATCCGAAATGGACTAAAAGAGTAACACCACAAAAAGGAGATATTGTTTTCACATATGAAGCAACCCTGAATCGATATGCAATAATTCCAGAGGATTTAATATGTTGCTTGGGCAGACGAGTTGCATTAATACGTCCTAATACCTCAGTAATTTATACTAAATTTTTATTTTATTACTTTTTTAGTAGGGACTGGCGAGAAACTATAGAGAAAAATCTTTTAATGGGTTCTACAGTTGATAGGATTCCCTTAAGTAATTTCAAAGATTTTAAGATATCTGTACCTTCATATCCGGTACAAAAACGAATTGCAGATATTTTAGGGAATATTGATGCAAAGATACAAGTTAATAAAAAAATCAATGAGACACTTGAGGAAATTGGGCAATTGTACTATAAAAATTTATTCGTTAATTTCGAATTAACCCAAAATCTCACATTAAAAGAATCAGAAATTGGTTCAATACCATTAAATTGGAGTATTGCAGCTTTAAAGGATATATTTCAATTTAAGAAAGGTAAAAAACCAAAAGAATTAAAATCTGACAATTGTTCATCAAATTTACCATATCTAAACATTGAAGCATTAAATAATGGCTATGCTCAACAATTTGCTGAGGGTGAGAAATTGGTTATTGCTGAAGATTCTGATGTTTTAATGGTGATGGACGGTAATAGTTCTGGTTCTATATATTCTTCGTATAAAGGTGTTGTTGGATCTACATTATCATTATTAGAAATAAAAAATTCAAGCATATCACCACATTTACTATATTATATTCTTAAAAATCATGAGGACAGTATAAGGTCAAATTTAACAGGGTCAGCCATACCACACGCTGATAAAGGTTATGTTTACTCCATTCAGATAGCAATTCCAGATGAAAATTCTTTAAATGAAATAAATTCTGTATTTAAAAATATTCGTACTCAAATACAAAAAAATATACAAGAAAACGTTCATCTGCTCAGCCTAAAAGAATATTTGCTACCCCGGTTGTTTTCAGGAGAAATACAACTAAAAGATTTAACAGAAGTTGATACTCAAATTAATGAATTCGTTGAATATTGATAAGGAGGTGTTCCATCATGTCCAGACCTCTAGGAGAATCAGCATTTGAAGAAACTACTATTGAAAGATTAAAACGGCTTGATTATGATTATCTTCACGCTCAAGAATTGTTTCAGCGTGGAGAACGTCAACAGTTGCAAGAAGTTATATTATTAGGTAGGTTGGAAGCCTTTCTTAAAAAGGCTTATCCAACCATTCCAGATAATGAAATTAAGAGGCTTGCACAGCAATTTATCTCACCAGATGGTGTAAAACTTATTCAGCGTAACCAGCATTTCCATGAAATGCTGGTTAAGGGATTAGAATTTAAGTATGAATTAAATGGTGAAACATTTGTGCCACATGTATTTCCTATTGATTGGAAAGAACCTACCAATAATGATTTTCTTGTTGTAAATCAATTGTCTGTAGAAGGCCGAATGTCGCGCAGACCAGATATAGTAATTTATATAAACGGTCTTCCGCTTATTGTCTTTGAATTGAAAAATCCCAATAGTGAACAGGCAACAGTAAAAGACGCATATACTCAAGTTCAAAATTACACCTATGATATTTCACAACTTTTTAACTATAATGCCTTTACAGTTGTTTCGGATAACGTTGAGACAAAACATGGTATGCCATTTGCTGACTATGATTTCTTTGCTTCTTGGAAGTCTATTGACGGAAGAAATGTAGATAACAATCGGGCAAATACAATGCGTACATTAATAGAGGGTCTGTTCCCTAAAGACCGTCTGTTAAACTATATTCGCAACTTTATAGTCTTCCTTAAGGCAAGGGACAAAACGAAGAAAATAGGGGCTAAATACCACCAATTTTTCGGTGTTAATTTTGCAGTTGAGGAAACGGTTCGTGCAACTAGGCCGGACGGTGATAGAAAAATCGGAGTTATGTACCATACCACTGGTTCAGGGAAATCGTTGAGTATGCTTTTCTTTGCAGGAATCTTAAGTAGGCATGCTGAACTAAATAATCCTTCTATTGTAATCCAAGTAGACAGAAATGATTTAGACGAACAATTGTATGATACTTTTGTTGAGGGTGAGTCGTTAATTGGTAAGGTTGAACGGGCAAGTAGCACCGAACGATTAAGAACCATACTTAGAGGTGAAGCAACCCCAGTTGTCTTTTCTACCATTGAAAAATTTCGGTTAAAAGGTGAAGAGACAAAACATCCTGTACTTTCTGAAAGAAGGAACATTGTTGTAATTGCTGATGAGGCACATCGTACGCAGTCAGGATTCGAAGGTGGTTATGCTGCACAATTGCGTTTTGCACTTCCAAACGCCTCCCACATCGGCTTTACAGGTACACCAGTAGATTTTGTAGGAAACAATACTGAAGAGATATTTGGACACACTATACATCGTTATGACATGGCACAGGCTGTTGCTGATAAAGCAACATTACCAATCTATTATGAAAGTCGACTAATACCACTTGATTTAACAGCAGAAGACATTGATGAGCAATTTGAAGATATTTTTGTGGATAATGGTGAAGGTGACGAAACAGAAGGTTATAAAAGAAAATGGGCCGCTTTAGAAAAAGTTGTGGGAACTCCAAAACGGCTCCAACGCCTTACAAACGATATCGTATCACATTTTAATTCAATGGCCAATCCTTTTCAAAAAGCAATGATTGTATGTATGAGCCGCCAAATTGCTGCTGATTTATATAATTGTTTAAAAGAAGTAGAAGGTTGTCCAAAAATGGAAGTAATTATGACTGGTGATGTCTCAAAAGACCCACGTGAATGGCGAGAGATTCAAGAAGGTAGCCAATATTCACATATTAAGTCTAAGAAAGAACAGGAAGACGTTAAGGCTAAGTTACGGGACCCTGAAGACCCACTTAAATTTGTTATAGTAGTAGATATGTGGTTAACAGGTATGGACGCACAGCCGCTTTCTTATTTATATGTCGATAAGCCTATGAAGGGTCATAATCTAATGCAGGCCATTGCTAGGGTAAACCGTGTTTTTCCCGGCAAAGAAGGTGGAATTGTTGTTGATTATATAGGCATTGCCACTTCCTTAAAGGAGGCAACACATAAATATACAACAGGTGGAGGCAATGGGATTCCCGCATATGATATTACTGAAGCCATAAGAATTTTTAATGAGAACTTAGAATCTGTTAGAAATTATATACCTTCTAATATAGTGATAGACAGTTGGAGGCATAAACCTCAAATAGATAGAGAAGATTTTATAGCAGATATAGTAAATGTGTTATTAAACAGTGATACAGAAGATTATATTCAGTATGCAACAAAATTAGAAAAATCGTATCAACTCGTTAAAAATCAGCCAGAAGTAATGGTACTTGCTGATGAGGTTACTCTATACCTAATGTTAAAGGCTCAACTACGAAAGCATTTAAGACCTCCGGGTGGTACTGGGGGAGGGAATAAGACATTAGAAGAGCAACTGTCAGCATTATTGGATCAGAATTTACTTGCTAAAGAAACGGTAGACATATTCAAAGTTGTTGGAATCGAACGGCAGGATATTAGCATTCTTGATGAGCAATTTTTGGCCGATTTATCGAAGAAAGAACATGAGGATTTACGGTTAAAACTATTGAAAAAACTACTTGAGGACAAGATAAAAGTTACATTTAAGCAGGGTAGTCCACAAACTAAAACGATGCAAGAGTTGTTAGAAAAAACTTTAACTGAATACCATAATCGTGTCATTCAAGCAGCAGATGTCGTTCGAATGATGATAAAAATGCGCAAAGAAATGGAAGAAGAAATGCGCAAACGACAGGACTTAGGCTTGTCAGAGGAAGAAATTGAGTTTTATAAAGTAATTACTTCAATGGAGGATACCGCTTTTTCAAACGAGTACTTAGCCAACTTAATACACAAAGTAGTTAATGAGTTAAAAAAGAAACTCGATGTTGATTGGACTAGCCCACACCGACAAGATGTTTATGCTAAAGTGAAACTTGCTGTCAAAATGGTATTAATGAAAGAGAAAGTTACTGGACAACAACTTCAATTCTTAACTAATAAGTTTATGGAACAAGCTGAAGAGCAGTATAAGGGATGGCCGATGGATGCATAGTTAGTTTCAATATTAACAGATACCTAAATGGATTTTGGGTATCTGTTTTTTTGAATTCTATCAAAAATAATTTCATCCTTCAATGAACCATACTAGAACCAATTTAAAAGCTGAGTTCTTCTTCCAGCAATAAGGGATGAGCCTATAGAACCGACTTTTTCTTTTGAAAAAGTTAAAAGTGTATGTAATAGGGAATAGTCCTTAAATTTTCCGTTTAAGAAAATATTCTATTTAAGAGAGTAAATTATTTCGGTTAATTTTGGTTCGATTGTTGAGACAGTAGGTATTAATTGTTATAAGCTGGTTCATTGCCTATGATTAATCGGTTCGAATAAAGTTACAATTCTTTTTTTAAAAAATAAAGGTTAGAACGTATATGTGTGTAAATGAATATATGTAAAGACTTTACAAAAGAAAGGATTGAATTTAATGGCTAGCAAGGGAAAACAAAAGAAATTGGATTTTGTGAAGGCAATTCACGATGATTATACTTTTATTATCGCCAAGCATCCCCGTTACGGATGGATGCACCATAGCGAAGAGAAGTATATATATTTTTTGTATATTACCCGCTCACAGAAGAGATTTGTAGACAACCGTACAGCTAATGTCGGTGAATACAATATTTTATGTTTTCAAAATTTCTATTCTTCATATGAGAATCTCATGAATGTTATTGAACCAGTATTGAGTGAATATATACTGGATAACAAGAAATTATTTCAAATAGCAATGTTATGTGAGGAACTTATAGAAACTAACGAAGATCCACTCCATAAAAAAGCAAGTGGAGAATGATATCTCGGCAAGGATTGTGTCCTTGCTCTTTTTTTGTTTCTTTTTAATTATGTCTATAAATATCTATCTGGATAAAAAAATAATAAAGGATTTTCTTTCCCAAGAAAGAAGTAGCAAGTATGGGAAACCATTTGAGAGTTAACGAAGGGAGAGGAGATGAATGGATAAGTTTGAATATAGTGTACAAGATTTAATAAGAATTAATGAACTATTTAATCATGCAGCAAGTGTTATGTTCCATAACTTAAATAAATTTGTCTACATTGAAATCATTGATAATGAGGGTGAAAAGAATTCTTTTACTCTGACTAAAAGAGATTTTAAGGCAATTCAGACTGATTTTTTTATAAGTGTACTTAACAATATTATTGTAGACGGCTTGGATGATGAGTTAATCATGGGTGTTAAATTAAATCCTAATGTTGATAATTTTCCAGTTGAAATAATATTTACTTATCAAAATGAAATTCATGAAAGGTACTTTTGTAATTTTAAGGAATTAGGTTTTATTTATAACTCATTGAAAAAGCAAAAATCAGGCATAGGTAGAATACTTGATTGAGAAGAATACATAGATAGATTTTTGATTATTCACCAATGACAGGGCCTTCACCGACAAGAAAAATAATTAAAATGTTGGTGTCTATGTTAGGAGGTGCTGCATATGCAATCAACAAAAGCAGTGAATTCCCCCACAATTATGGCAATAGATGCTTCTTTAACATCCTCCGGTATTGCCATTACAAAATTAAATAAAGAAATTGTTATGCTCCATACAATCAAGACTACTGCTAACATGCCCATTCATCAACGAATTCTCTTTGTATATATAAATTTAGAAACAATAATTGAAGACTACCAAGTTAAAGTTGTTTTAATGGAAAGTAACTATACTGGTGGAAGTAAGGAAGTAAATTGGATTATTGGGATAATCTATTTAATCGCTGCAAAGAGAGGGATAGAAGTAGGGACTTACGCTCCTGCTTCTATAAAAAAGGCTGTTACAGGGAATGGAAGAGCAAGCAAGAATGAGATTAAAATTGCCATACAAAGTATCTATGGGGATTTAAAAACAAATGAGCATGTTCGTGATGCATTGGGAATCATTCACTGTTATTTTGCAAAGAAGGTTGAAACAATATGAAAAATTAAAATGAAAAAGAACCGTATAAAGAGGAGACATCGCGTTTGCTCTTTTTTTCTTTTGTAAATAATATCAATTAGGGAGTGATTAACTTGTATAAACACGATATACACAAAGGATTTACATATTTATTTTTCTTTATGATTACAATAGTAATTCTTATACCAACTGTTCCAATTTCATTTCATGTTGACCAGTATACATATATGAATGCTTTAATCTTTTCTATAATTGGCTCAGTTTGTTTTAGCGAAATTTATTTAGCATTACATGAATCAATCAAAGATAGAGGATTTCTTGCTAGTTTTGTACGATACCTATTTATTCTACCTGTTTTTGCAATTAACACCTCCATAGTCCTATTGGGAAACTGGTTTGCACTTCAACACAAAATTGTAGGTACATTAAATTTTACATGGTTTACAGTTGTAGGTGGTTTAATATGGCTAATTAGTTTCCATACGGCAAAGTTAGTGCCAAACCTTCCAGCAATGGTGTTTAAGAAAAAGGAGCAATAATCTCGTCCCTTATTTTGTAATCAAAACCTAATGGATAATTGCTTTTACAAAACTCACATGGACCTGACTACATCATTAGATCGACGTATAATAATAGAATACCAATAAATTTACAAGATTAGGGGGCGTTCAATATAGAGCTACTTATACCAAATAAAAAGACGAGGCTGAATACTCATTTATTTCATTTCTTATGTAGAATATTTGTTATTTCTTTGTTTGCTCCTTTGTCCTTACAATTCTGGGAAAACAGTGTTATGGTATATTTAATCATTGCATACTTAACTATGCAAGTAGGTGGATTTATTTATAAGCGAATGTACGTTCCAACATATCTATACTTGGTCAATGAGAAATATAATAACAATGGAATGCCACCAATATTATCTTGGATTATGCTCACGCTCATATTATTTGTCTCATTAGTGTCCGGGGTGATACTTTTCTTTCAAGGGAATAGAGTATTTTCTACTTTTTTTATGCCATTTTTTTTCTTTATGGGGGCATTCTGCTGGAACTTAGTAATATATTCTGTCTTGGCATCATTAAGAGAGAGGTGAGTCAAGTTGCATAATATAAACGAAAAGGATATTAATACTAATTTAAGGATTATTTCTGTACTATTTGTTTGGTCTATAATTTTTTGTTCAATTTCTTCAGTTGTGCTATACCCTATAAATTATTTAACATTAAAACTTGACCCAACCTACTATTTTTTATCCTTTGCTGCAGTATTCATTAGTAGTGGTGTTCTATTTCACCGATTCTATTTATATCTGTATGATCATGTTGTAATCTTAGCAAAATATCAAAACGAAAAATTTTGGAATACGATTGCTATTATTATGTTTAACTTAACAGGAGCATTTGCTGGATTCCTAATTTACTTGTTTACTGATAATCCCATATTTGGAGGGTTTACAGTTTTGGTTTATTTATACGGTTCTTTAAGTTGGTACATTCCTCTAAAGTATATTAGAAAGGAACTTAAAGAAAAAAGGGAAAGGAAATATAATACTATATTTATTGACGAGAATGGAAATAAACGTCTCTATTTCAAAGTTTAAATATTTGTAATTCTAGTTATAAAAGAATAATGATAATCAGCCGGTAAGAACCATTAATAATGATTATTATAAGAGGGAACAGAGGGAAAAACTGATAATATTTTTTAAAATAAAAGAAGGTAATTCTCTGAAAATGTTGAAATAAATAGTGTCAGGATAAATCATTCCCCTTAGATTCTTCTGGCAATGTCCTCTGATTCTTTTGCCGCTTTCTTGTGTTTACTTCTTTTTTGATTTGTAATAATAATACACAAAAGATCAAATGGTTTTGTTAACTATTTGGTCTTTTCTTATTTTTAGAAGAAAAATGTTTGATTTCATGTATTTTAAATTTAGTAAAAATTTATTAACGAAAAAAATAAATTAAATATCCGAAAAAAATCCATACAATAGCATAATATTAAATGTTTACTATCAAGGAAAATGAAAGAAAACGAACAAATAAGCATTACAATAACATTTATTAAATTTGACTGTTTTTGGCTATAATCAACAGCTTTCGGCTGTTTTTAGGGATTAATAATTTTAGGGGAAATGTAAATTTTCGGTTCCTCAATGAACTTTCTTTTGAATTTTAAATGACTAATCACTTTTAAAATAAAGGTTTTTTTGAAAAGAAATATAAAGAACAGGTATAAAAAAACTTTTATGATAGAGAGGGATTTTCTAAATGACAAATGAATTAGACGTATTGGTAGATAGTATTGATCGCATTGCAAATGGCTGTATTATTGCAGTAGCAATCTTTTTTGTAATCACTTTGATTAAGTTTTTCATTTTTAATAAGTTAAAAGATAATTTACCAGAACAAATGGCAAAAAAAATTGTGACAATACTAGAGTGGACAAGTTTAATGACATTCAACATTGGAATAATGTGGGCTATTTTGAATAACTAAACAATTTTTAACAACTATTATTAAAAAGGAACTGAAAATCCTCCAAATAAAGGTTTATCTCCTTTAATGTAAAACATTACATTAAAGTATAACAGAAAGAAGGGAAAGGCAATGTGCAAATTAAAGAATACTAGGTATTGGATACAAAAATGATAGCGTGGTCTTAGCTAGGTCTAACCAGTATAATGTTGGCGTTGTTAAAAATAATAGAAACTTAGAAAATCTTAAAAGGTGGTAAAAGAGAGGTTATATCAAAAAGGTTACTAAACAAAGTCTGTATAATAAATTTCTAATGTCAGTTGTTCCCGATTAATTTCTAAAGCAAAGAGTATTGGTTAAAGCATATAAGACCATTCAAAAACAAAAAAAAGACTCAAAAGGGGCTGTTGACAAACTAATAGGATTTCCTTGAACCTGTGTAGAATTTATTCTACATAGGTTTTTTTATTGGGGGAATAAATATGATGGGTCGTAAAGATGATTATCAAAGTAAACTGGAGTTCATTGATTTGAATGTTTTTGTTCCTTCAAATCATATTCTTCGTCAAATTAACCAGAAGATAGATTTCTCTTTTATATATGACAAAATGGAAAATTATTACTCGAAGCTTGGTAGAAAATCACTTGATCCAGTCCTTTTATTTAAGATGCTTTTAATTGGGTATCTATTTAATATTGATTCAGAACGCGAACTTGAACAAGAAGTTAATTTAAATATTGCCTATCGCTGGTTTTTAGGCTTGGATTTAACTGATAAAGTACCCGATCATTCGACGTTTAGTCAGAACCGTCGCAGAAGATTTAAGGATAGTACCGTTACCCAAGAAATTTTTGATTACATTGTTAAGCTCTGCATAGTAAAAGGCATAGTTACTGGAGAAGTTGTTGTTTCAGATTCTACCCATATAAAAGCTAGTGCTGCAAAAGGTAAAATTGAAAAGGTAGTTGTGGAAAAGACCACTTCACAATATTTAAATACTCTTGAAGAAGAAGCCAAAAAGATTGAGAAAGAGTTAGAGGAGAAAAGGTTGGAGTCAGGTAAAAAGAAACGAGGCAGGAAACCTACGGTTTCAGATACTGAAACTAAATCTGTTGTAAAGACTGACCCTGATTCTGGGTTATTAAGTCGACCAGGTAAGCCATCTGGACCTCACTATCTGGCACACACAAGTATTGATACAGAAAACGGAATCATAGTAGACATTCATCCAAGTGCTGGCAATCTTAATGATTGTGAGCCCTTTATAGAGAGATTAAAAGTAATACAAGATAAGTTTAACCTAGATATTAATTGTGTGGGGGCTGACCGAGGTTATGATACAGCTCCAATTCATCATGGATTGAAAACATTAGAAATTACAGGTTATATAAGTCCCATTCAGTATGATACAGCTTATAAAACAACTTCTCATAAAGAATTTACCTATAACAATGAAACCGATACCTATACTTGTCAAAATCATAAGGAGCTTTGTTTTACTCATTTAAGTAGTTCAAATGGACAGTATTACAAAACATATTCAGCAAAAACTAAAGACTGTAAAGTCTGCCCTTATCGAGAACAATGCTTTGGAAAAACAGCCACTAAAAGAACCATCTCTAGACCAATAGCTCATGAACTTTTAGAAGGAAATATTCAAAGATCAAAAACAGATACCTATAAATTGGTTCAAAAATTACGAAGAGTTTGGTGCGAGGGTTCCTTTGGAACCATGAAATTACATCACAACTTATATAAAACATATAAAAGAGGCATTCAAAAAATTCTTGAACAATGCCTCTATTCGGCGTTGGCATTAAATCTAAAACGAATGGTAAAAGTGATGAATTAGGCAGTAAAACAAGAGAAACAGACCTAAAAAAATGAATAAAAAAACAAAGTGGGAATAGAGATGAACTCTATTCCCACTTTGTCAACAGCCCCAAAATGAGTCTTTTTTTAAGGATTCAGTTTCAGTTGTTTTTGCAATAAAAAAAGTTTGTTGCAGGGAAACCGTTACATGTTAAGAGAAGTAAGTAACTCGAAGGAATCTCACCGACTTAGAACGATGTAAAAGTCGCTAAAGCCATCGAGAAGTTGGTCATGTAAGCTGAATCTACGAACCCACAAGGTGTTTATGCAGAACTCCGTGTGGCAATGGCAAAAAAATACGTGATCTCCTAACTGATAACCTTTAAACGTGCAAAGATAGTTGGGAATGAAAAGCAGCATTACAATTTTTAAGGCTAGGAGCCTAACAAACCTAAGAATTGACCAATTTCTCTATAAGTGTGTAGTCAATGAGCTATAAGTCTTTTTGCTTCAAACCCCAATTTTCCTTACAAGATAAATCCAATCAGACTAGTGAGCTTAAACTGTAAAATAACAATCTATAAAACACTGTGTATACTGAAAAAAACGCGAGTTTTCACTTTGTTTATTGAGGGAGTGTTAGTTGAATGAAGATAATGGTAAAATGATGTAAAAAGAGGCAAAATAAAGGTAATACAAATTATTATGTTAAGGTTGAAAGTAGGAGATGGCGATTTGTCAGATAATGAATTATTCTCAAATAAGGCATTTATTGTTTATGAAGTATATTAAAAAATACTCGATTTATTGAAAGAAATAGGACCTTTTGAAATTGGGTTTAAAAAGACTTCTATCCATCTTTTAAATAAATCTTCCTTTGGAGGAGTTCATCCAAAAAAGAAATGGTTAGATTTTAATTTAGTAACAAACCATCAAATTGAACACGAGAAGATTACAAAAATTGAACAAGTTTCTAAAAACAGGTTTCACAATTACTTTAGATTTCATAGTGAAGAAGAACTAGATCAAAAGTTTTTAATTCTTTTAAAAGAATCATATCAATTGATAAGTTAGTTAGAGAAAGCATATTTATTATCAATGAACAGCATTTTCTCAGGAATTATATCAGGTCTAATATTTGGTTTATTATCAGTACTACTAATGCTCCCATGAAATTTGAAGATTAACGTATTGCTATTATTGGTTCATTTATTAATCCTTTTATGATAGGTTTCTTAATATTTGTAACTGTTCTTCCTATTTATGGTTGGACAAAAGGAATTTTGATATGGTTTTTAATTAGCATACCAGACGCACTTATTACAATAGCCTATATACCAATCATTAGCTTAGGAGTAATAGGAGGAGCTATTATTGGAGGCTTTATTGGCTAAGGTAGTTGGAGGGGCTATCGGTAATCTCATTTAACTGGAAAAAGGTTATGCCTTTATCTGATTCAAGCAACTGCAGCAATCCTGTAATGCAAAAATAGGAGGTTTGAACATAAAAAAGCCCCATGATAAAATACGATGCTCCGAAGCTTGGCGGCAAATAGGACATAAATATTAATAGCAAGAGGCTATTTAAAGTAATGATAACCAAAATGAAAAGATTGCTCAAATTACTTCTAGGACATTAATTATAGTTGTAATTTAGGTAAAAACAAGCATTTGGCAAGAGCAAAATATAAAATAAACATTCAGGTAGTCTAACTCAAAAATATAAAACTCCATGTCTGAAGTGGATAAATAATTCACTTAAATGTAATATAGGAAAATTTACTGTACTATACTTATATTAAAAGTAGTCCATTTTGCATTGGAACTGCATTCAATAGTACCATTATATTTTTCAATTATTTGCTTGCAAATAAACAGCCCGATTCCAGTTCCGTTTTCTTTTGATGTGAAAAATGGCTCAAAAATAAGTTTCATTTTATCTTCAGGTATTTGGGGACCATTATTAGAAATGGATAAAACTGCTTCGTTATCGATTTTTTCTAAACTGATATGTACTTTTCTATTCTGTTGAATCATTGGAAAAGCCTCGAATGAATTGATTAGTATATTAGATAAAACCTGTTTCATTTCTTCTTTTTTCACGAATAGATAAACATCATTATCAGGTTTTACAAAATCAATATCAATATTTAGATCAACTATTCTTGGGTATAGGAAATCGATGATTTCTTGTAAAAGGTTTATATAAGATGTTTTTGTTTTTTCTCCTGTTTCATGAGAATCGACTTTTGATGTTAATAAAAATTGAGAAATGCGAAAACTTAATTCATTTAATTCATGTTGAATAATATCTAAGTATTTAATATTTTGATTTTCAGATTTTAAAAGTTGGATAAAGCCAATAATGGAAGTTAATGGATTACGAAATTCATGGATAAAGCTTGATGAAATTTGTCCAAGTAATCTAAGCTTATCAGAGTGATTTTGACTATTAACACTTTGTTGCTCTGTAATTTCGTTTATTAATAATTGATTGTATTTTTCAACTAAAAGATAGGCAAAGGTATCAAAAAAAATATTGATTTTTTTGATAAGAGGGGTTAATTCAATAATTGAGTCACTAACCAAGTAAAGGTTTTCAATTACAATAGAGCGACCTAGATTAAAATTATGTAAAAATGAATCGATACCAATCTTCGCTGCCATTCTTTCTTTTGAAATTTTAAGGCATACTTCCTCCATTTCAAGCAGATCTGTTTCACATTTGATTGATTCAACCAACAACACATATAAACGATTGAAATTTTCAGGAATTTCATCTGCAAAAGGATAATTTTCACTAATTTTTATACCTGCTAGCCACTCTTTGTACAATTTACTCAAATGATTAGTTAATATATCACAAAAACATGATTCTATACTATTCGACCCCTTAGTACCCATCTATCTCTTTCCCACCTACGTTAATTTAAAAAATTATCAAGTACCAAACTTATCCCTTATAAACAACTATTCTATATTACTAGTAAAAAATATTTAAACACATTAAATATTAATGTTGTATAATATTATAATAAAGAAAATTATGTTTGTAAATAGAGGGGTTGAGGTGGCATATATGAAAGCTCGTGACATTATGATAAAAGAAGTTTTGAAAGTGAAGGATGATTCAACGGTTAAAAATGTTCTTGAAATTTTTTCAACCCATAAAATCAGTGGTTTGCCAGTAGTTAATGATCGAAATGAGACAATTGGTTATATTAGTGATGGTGATATTATGCGTTGGATAGGTAAAAAAGAACCTGTTTTTATTGACTTATTCTTTGTAAATGCAGTTTTTCTAGATCAGGAAAGCTTAGAATCGAAATTTGACAGACTAGTAATGGCAAATGTGATGGATGTAGCAAAGAAAAAGATCATTGTTGTTGAAGAAGATGAGGAGATTGAGAAAGTTGCCACCATTTTGGGTAACAAAAAGATTAAAAAGGTTCCTGTTCATAGAAATGGTGTATTAAGAGGCATAATAAGCAGAGGAGATATTATCAGATATGTTACTAAAGAATTTTTAAAGAATTAAAAAATGCTGCTAACCAAAAGGGAGCAGCATTTTTCATACATTAATGTGACTTCACGGTTTTAACTTTTGTTTCAGCTTTTTCAGAGCTAGCATTATTGGATTGTCTTAAAGGTATTTCTTTTAAGAAAAATGTTAATAGAAAACCAGTTCCAATAACAATTGCACCTACTAAAAATACACCACTCAGTGAATAACTTAACGCTTCTCTCAACATATCAACAAGTTGTGTGAAAAGAGTTTGCATTTGTTCTGGTAAAGATGCTTGAATTTGATCTAATTTATCAGGGTCCATTAAAACTTGTGGATTTTGAAGTTCTTTTAAACTTCCTGCAAGGGCAGGGTCAGTGTTTGTCATACTGCCCATATCTACCCCAGATTCCTTTGCTAAGCTTTCCATTTTGTCTTGCATTCGGGTGCTCATAATCGTTCCCATGATGGCTACACCAACTGTTCCACCGATTTGACGGAATAATTGAGAAGAAGCAGTAGCTACACCCAAAAACTTTTGTTCAACAGCATTTTGCACCGTTAAAGTGAAAATAGGGAAAGCAATACCCAATCCTACACCTACAATAATCATATTCATGACTGCAATTGTGTTTGTTGTACTCGTATCCATGAATGACATTGAAACCATTCCAGATGCCATTACTAACAAACCAACTAATGCAAATACTTTATATTTCCCTGTTTTGGTGATGAATTGACCGCCAATTGCACTTGCTATCACCATACTCAATGTCATCGGCATCATGACTAGACCTGAAGCTGTCGCCGATGTTCCGATAACCCCCTGAATAAAGAATGGCATATACATGATGGCACCAAACATACCAGCCCCAAGAATGAAACCAATCACATTTGAAACTGTAAAAATATTATTTTTGAACAAATCTAGTGGTAAAACAGGACTTTTAACTTTTCTTTCAATAATAATAAAAACAATCAATGAAAGAATGGTTGCTGAAAATAGTCCCAAAATTTGAGCTGAATTCCATTCATATTCTGTTCCTCCCCATGAAAAAGCAAGGAGCAACGGGATAATTGTTAGAGTTAAGAATAAAGAACCAAAGTAATCAACAGGTTCTTTGGCTTGTCGTTCAACTGCTGGAAACATCATCCAAATTAGGATGAATGCAATAATACCAAAGGGTAAAAATACCCAGAAAACCCAATGCCAGTCTGCGTTATCAACAATCCAGCCACCAAGTGTCGGACCAAAAACACTTGCTAAACCAAACACAGCACTCATTATTCCTTGCCAGCGTCCACGTTCACGAGGTGAAAACAAATCTCCAACAGCTGTAAATGCTGTGGACATAATCATACCTCCACCGAATCCTTGAATCCCCCGAAATATGATAAGTTGAATAATCGTATTAGAAAGTCCTGACAAGAAGGAACCTACGATGAAAATACCTATTCCCACAAGAATAAAGGGTTTACGCCCATAAATATCTGATAGTTTCCCAACTAAAATGGCGGTGATACTAGACGCTAGCATATAAATCGTGAATACCCAGCTAAAATATTCCATACCACCTAGTTCAGCAATGATTCGTGGTAAAGCTGTGCCAACAATAGTTTGATTTAAAGCAGCAAATAACATAGCAGCCATGATGGCGATCATGATGGTTATTTTTTTTCGTTGTTCAAGATGTTCCAAAATTAATCCCCCAATTCTTTGTATTTAACAAAGTTAATACTTAACTTTGTTAAATATATATCATAATAAATAAATTTTCAACATCCTAAAACGGTAATAAATGGTGATATTCCTTATTCTAATTTTTTTACCAAGCTTAAAAACAAATTCAATTCTTCATCAGAAAATGGATCAAATCTTGATCGCATGTAGTTTGTTTTAATAATTTCTAACTCACCAATTACTTCTTTTCCTTCTTCGGTTATATCGATTTTGACAACTCTTCGATCATTCTCAGAACGTACTCTTGTTACAAAACCTTTCTGAACTAATGAATCGCTGACTGAAGTGATGTGACTTGCTGAGACATTTAATTCGCTTGAAATATCAGATACTCTTTTAGGACCACACTCTAATAGGAGCTTTATTACAATAAATTCATTACTTGATAAATTGTCTCCTAAAAGATTGTTTATATCATGTCTAAATTTTCGAAAAACTGTTCTAAATGATTTTTCTAATTTGTATATCGTCTCTTGACGATTCATCTATCTCTCTCCATTCTTAATTGGGCATTAAAATGTCATTTAGGCTAGAATTTATTTGTTTAATTTCATCATGCACGGTTTTCATCTTTCGATCTAAATCTCTTACCAAATCTGCTGCTTCTTTTAGATCAGCTTTTAAATATTCTGGAATTTCTTTTTCATATTTATAAAAGATTTTGTGTTCTGTACTTGCCCAAAAGTCCATGGCAAGGGTACGAATTTGAATTTCAGCTTTCATATGTTTCGTGCCATTACTTAGAAATACTGGTTTTTCAACAATTAAATGGAAACTTTGATATCCATTGGGCTTTGGATTCTTGATATAATCTTTAACTTCAATAATTTTCAGATCTTTATGCTTTGAAATCAATTCATAAATATAATAGATATCTGAAACGAAACTGCAAATGATGCGAATTCCAGCTATGTCATTCAAATGAGTTTCAGATGTTCTGAAGTTAACAGGCAACCCTTTTCGCTTTAATTTTTCAATAATGCTGTCTGGGGTTTTTAGTCTTACTTTTACATGCTCAATTGGGTCGTAATTGACCATATACTTTGCCTCTTCTTTTAAAATGTTAATTTTAGTTTGTATCTCATCTAACGCAAATTTATATGGGAGTAGGAATGTCGTCCAGTGTAAAAATTCCGAATTATCCTTAATACTCTTCATAAAACAATTTAACCTCCATAATATTTAACTATATTAACTAATGGAGATTATAGAGAAATAAGCAGGGCTTGTCAAACCAAAATTAAATTGACAAAAACATTTCATGTGATATATATTTAAACGCGTGAAATATTTTTTTGCTAATTGAGGTGATTATTTTGGAACATGTAGAACTAGAAAAATATATTAGTAGGCTCCAACAATCTTTTTATTCAACAATGAAAAAATTGGGTCCAGCGTTATCCGAACATCTAGAGGAAGGACTAACGAGTGAACAATTTTTTATCCTTAAATTACTCAATAATAAAAGCTGCTTTACAGCATCAAAGCTGGCTGAGGAATTTGGGGTAAAACCCAGTGCGATTACAGCCATGGTTGATCGTATGTTAAAGAATGATTTTGTAACTAGAGAGAGGGATGAAAAAGACCGAAGAGTGGTCTATATTAGAATTTCGGAAAAAGGAAAAATTGTCTTCAGCAAATCGGAAAATAAACGTAATCAAATTATGGAGAGATATATGTCGCAATTAGACCCGATCGATCTCGAAAACTTGGTTATAGGAATTGAAAAACTTGCAGCAATTGTTCAAGAAACAGAGGAGGAATCAACATGAATTTACCCAAATTAGCCGTTAAAAGACCCGTAACAACGATTATGATGATGCTATTGGTTTTATTATTAGGAGTTGTTTCATTAACAGGCTTAAAAATGGATTTAATGCCAAATATTAATCCACCTGTTATCGCTGTTATGACAACTTACCCTGGTGCAGGACCAGAAGAAGTAGCTGAAATGGTCTCAAAACCTATCGAAGAATCGGTTGGAACGAGTCAAGGACTTGAAATGATGCAATCAAGAAGCAGTTCAAATGCTTCATTAGTAATAGCTCAATATGAATGGGGAACAGATATATCTGAAGTAAGGGAAGATTTAAGCACAAAATTAGCTCGTTTGCCCCTTGCCGATGGAATTGATAAACCGATGATTATCAAATTTGACCCAACGATGATGCCAATCATTCAGTTCACCGTATCTAACGGGAAGGGGCTTGAGAAAGTCCAAGAGTTAGTAGAGGAAGAACTTGTTCCAACACTTCAAAATATTGATGGTGTTGCCAATGTTAGTGTTACAGGTGGATTTGATGAGGAGATCTCCGTCAAGTTAGACCAAGACTTAATGAAAAATAATAAATTGACCCAAGAACAAATCATACAGCTTATCCAAGGAAATAACTTAACATTCCCTGGTGGTGTGGTTGAAAATGAAGATGAAAAACTTAGCTTAAGAGTTTTAGGGAAAATAGATGAAATTGAAGCATTAAAATTATTACCTGTCAGTGTAACCAATGAAATGGAAGTTGTTACTTTGGGGGAGATAGCTGAAATTGGTCTTGCCAAAAAGGATACCACTTCTATTGCAAGAACCAATTCTAAAGAAAGTCTCTTAGTAAGCATTCAAAAAGATGGTTCCGCTAATACTGCTGAAGTAAGTCAAAATGTTCGAGAAAAATTAGATAAACTTCAAAAAGAGCATAAGAATTTAGAGTTTACGATTTCTTCCGATCAAGGAGAAATCATTGAAAAATCTGTATCGAACGTTACATCGGCTTTGCTATTTGGTGCGATTTTTGCCATTGTTATTATTTTTGTATTCTTACGTTCACCCGTTTCGACCTTAATCATTGGAATTGCGATTCCATTTTCAGTAGTTGCTACTTTTGTATTAATGTATTTTTCAGGAATGTCTTTAAATATTATGTCTCTGGGCGGCTTAGCACTTGGTGTAGGTATGCTTGTTGATAATGCCATTGTCGTAATTGAAAATATTTATCGCCATTTATCCTTTGAAAAAACGAGAAAACAAGCAGCGATTGATGGTGCTAAAGAGGTAGCAAGTGCTATCACTTCTTCGACATTAACAACACTAGCGGTATTTTTACCAATTATCTTTGTTGGTGGTCTTGTTGGTGACTTATTTAAGGAATTATCACTAACTGTTACATTCTCGCTTGTTGCATCATTAGTTGTAGCTTTAACAGTAGTACCAACTTTAGCTGGACTGCTATTAAAAGAAGGGAAAGTAAAACCACAAAAAGAAAATCGATTTTACAAAAAAATTATTACATGGGCTCTCTCTCATCGTTTTGCTACTCTTGGCTTAGCTTTAATCATTCTAGCTGGTTCTGTTGCATTGGTTCCTAAAGTTGGAACAGAATTAATGCCAACTCAAGATGAAGGGATGTTTACAATTGATGTTAAACTTCCAGAAGGTTCAACGTTTGATAAAACAGTTGAAGTAATTAAGACGATTGAAGATGAAGCACTAAATCAAAGTGAAGTTGATATTGTAACATCAACGATTGGAAATGATGATCCGCTTCAAGCCTCTGTATTGGGTTCATCCGAGAACAAAGGAACAGTTACGGTGAAGCTGATTGATAGTGAAAATCGTTCAAAAAAGACTGAAAGAGTCATGAATGATGTTGAAGATAACCTTAAAGATCAGTTTGAAAATGTTGATTTAACATTTAACCTATCCAATTCTATGCAAGCAATGAGTGGTCGCCCAAATAGTATTGAAATTTTGATTTCAGGGGATGACAAAACAAAGGTCCGTGAATACACTAATGAATTAACTGAAAAATTGGATGAACTCGAATCGATTACTAATATTACCGACAGCATAGATACTGCAAAACCTGAATACCAATTAAGAGTCAATAAAGAACAAGCATTTAAATATGGATTAACAACCTATCAGGTTGCTTCCTATGTGAACAGCCAACTTCAAGGTGAAGTTGCAACAAAAATAAGTGATAACGGTATCGAAACAGATGTTAGAGTGTCAGTTGCAGGTGTTAAAAATTCAAAAGAAGCAATTGAGGCATTAAAGATCCCAACACCGCTGGGAACTGAGGTTGCTGTAAAGGATATAGCTGAAGTGGTCCGAGATAATGGACCTGTTACCGTTGTGAGGGAAAATCAAAAAGAAGTAGTAACCATTACTGCTTCCTTTGAAGGAAAAGATATGGGTACTGTTTCACAAGAAGTACAAAAAGAAATTGATTCAATGGTGGATGATCTTGAGATTGATGAAGATCAATATAGTGTGAAAATGACTGGCGGAACAGAAATGATGGACGATGCGTTCAGTAGTTTACAATTAGCGATGATTTTAGCGATAGTCTTTGTTTACATGATTATGGCTAGCCAATTTGAATCACTTGTTCATCCATTAATCATCATGTTTGCACTACCATTATCTATCACTGGAGTCATTCTTGGATTATTATTAACCGATTATGCATTTGGAATGACAGCGTTTATCGGAATCATTATTCTGGTTGGTATAGTCGTAAATAATGCAATCGTTTATATTGATTATACAAACCAATTACGAAAAGATGGCATGATTGTTCGTGATGCATTAATAACAGCTGGTGTTACTCGATTAAGACCAATTGTTATGACTGCTTTAACAACAATGTTAGGACTATTACCATTAGCAATAGGAGCAGGAGAAGGTTCAGAAATTCAAGCACCTATGGCAGTTGCCGTTATTGGAGGACTGTTTACTTCTACCCTTCTAACACTTGTAGTCATACCAGTAATTTACAGCCTGGTTGAAAGTGGTAAGGGTTTACGAAAAAAGTGGAAATTAGCATTAGAAAAATTAAAAGAAGCAGAAGAGGAAATTGAAGGTAAAATGTAATTAGTGAAGCTGGCACACGCATTATGGTTGTGCCAGCTTTTTTGTTATAAATATAAAGGTATAATACCTTTAAAATGAAAATGTTTGAAAAGTAAATAGTTTAATTTTTAAACTTTTTTTGATAAAATACTTTTCGGGAGGTTTTTATATGGAATATAAGAATATAGATTATGAAAAAATTGATTATCTGATTTCACATTTAATTAGAAGTCTTGGGAAGGAAACGCAAGAAATATTTGAGGAAATAACAATCCCTCAATTTGTTGTCCTTCAGACCATATCCAAAACAAAAAAATGCAATTTAAAAGATATTGTCGATGAACTGGGCAATACAACAGGGGCTACATCATTATTAATCGATAAAATGACAAAATTAGGTTATGTTGTGCGTGAAAGAGACGATAACGACAGACGACTTATTTGGCTAACTTTCTCAGAAAAAGGAAAAAAACTTTACGAACAAATTACAGAGAAAAGAAATGAAGTCTTAGAAAGTTATTTTAGTAAATGGACAGAACAAGAGACACAATTAGTCATGAAATTATTAGACAAAGCATTAGGAGAAAAGGGGGAAGATAATAAATGAAATTGTTTTTTTCAAGAATTAGTAAATGGACTACTGAAAAATCAGTTTTATCAATACTTTTTATTTCAATAATGACAATCGTTATGGTGATTGGAGCTACAAAAATTGAGGTAAAGACAGGGCAGGATATGATGATTCCAGCCGATGACCCTGTTTTTCAAGATAACCTTCGTTTTCAAGAAGAATTTGGCGGCGAATCGATTTTTGTGCTGTTAACGGGGGATAAGGAAGACATTCTTTCATCAATGGATGAAATAAACAATGTCCAAAATGATTTAAATAATAACCCTTTAATTGATAGTGTATTTAGTCCTTCTTCAATTGTTGAATTGGCAGCTGATAAGGCTCAAGAACAGAAAAAAGCATTTGAAGAACAAATTAATCAGGCAGTTGAACAAGCCATAAATAAAGCAGTACAACAAGCACAACAACAAGGTGCTTCACAAGAAGTTCAGGCGAAAGTAGCCGAAGAAACAAAATTAAAAGTAATGCAACAGATAGAAGCCCAATACGGAGCACAAATGAAACAAATGGAACAAATGGGTGAGCCTTCTTTATCGAATGAAACCTTTGTAAAAACAGTTCTCTTTGATAAAGATGAGAATGTCCAAGAAATCGCAACTAAGCTGCTCCCTAAAAATGGTGAACATGCCGTTATTGTGATCAAACTTGCTGGAAATCTAACCATGGATGAAATGAATCAAGCAGTAGTTGATGTAGAAAATCTTTTCAAAGAAAAAGAGATAAATGGTTTAGAATCTCTTGTCTCTGGAACACCGAAACTGACACAAGCAATTCAAGATAGCATGACGAAAGATATGTCAGTTATGCTTGGTTTGTCTGTTGTACTGATGCTTCTAATTTTATTAATTGTTTTCCCTGTGAGATGGCGATTATTATCATTGCCAATCGTACTTCTTGGAATTGTTTGGACATTTGGTACAATGGGGTATTTAGGCATTCCGTTAAGTATGGTTACGATGGCAATCCTTCCAATTTTAATTGGGCTTGGTGTGGACTTTGCTATTCAATTCCACAACCGATATGATGAAGAGTTTACGAAAACAGGGAATGCAAAGGAAGCTATTTTTTCTTCCATTAAACACATGGGTCCTGCGGTAGGTATCGCAGTAATAACAATGGCAGCTGGATTCATTACTTTACTGGTTTCTAAAGTCCCAATGATACAAGATTTCGGTAAGATGTTGTCCATTGGAGTTTTTATCGTATATATAGTTGAATTGGTTTTAATGTTTGCTATTCTAAATCTTCGTGATAAAAAGCAAGTTCACATTGTAAAAATACAAAGTTCATCAAGGATTGAATCAGCTCTTGGTTGGTTGGCTAAGAAAGTGGTGTCAAACCCTATTGTTATTTTGCTTTTAGCGATAGGGTTATCTATTGGAGGTATTACTTTTGAAGATAATTTGAAAGTAGAAACGGATATAGAAAAACTTATGCCACAAGATTCACCAGCACTGATGAGTTTAAATGAAATTCGTGACACAATTGGCTCCACTATGGAAATAAATTTTATGGTGGAAGCTGAGGATGTTACAAATCCAGAAGTGCTTCAATGGATGAAGGAGTTTGAGGAACAACAGATACAAAAACATGATGCAATTGAATCATCAACAAGTATTGCATCTGGAATTGCGATGATGAATGAGGGGCAGTTACCTTCAGATGATGTAATAAACAAATCAATTGATGCTTTACCAGAAGTTATGAAATCATCTATGATAACAAAAAATAAGAAGATGGCTTCGATCGCTTTTAGCGTAAAAAACATGGGATTGGTAGAACAAAAAGAATTAATCGAAGCCATTGAAAATGAGCTTCAACCACCAAAAGGTGTGGAAGTAACGTCAACAGGTATGATGGTTCTTGCAGTAAAAAGCATTAGCACTTTGACTGATAATCGTCACTTTTCAACGATGTTAGGAATTGGTGCAGTAGCATTAAGTTTACTTGTACTTTATCGTCGTCCAAAACAAGCCTTATATCCAATTCTTCCAATTACACTTGTAATCGGCTGGTCTTCAGCAATTATGTATTTCCTAGATGTTGCAATTAATCCCTTAACTGCTGTTCTGAGTGCATTAATTTTAGGTATTGGAACAGAGTTTACCATTCTCCTGATGGAAAGATACCAGGAAGAAAGGGAAAAAGGTGCAGCTTCTCAAGAAGCTATGATTACTGCTATGACCAAAATTGGGCGGGCGATTACTGCATCAGCACTAACCGTGATCGGTGGATTTAGTACGCTTATCTTTTCCGATTTCTTAATGTTAAAAGCATTTGGGATTACGACTGTTATCGATACACTTTTTTGTTTAATTAGTACCCTATTGGTATTACCTTCAATTATTATTCTTTTTGAAAAAATGTTTGGGAAAAAAGTAAATACTCAAACTGAACCAAACAGTAATTAATAAATAGTCTAATGTCATAAAACACTGCCAATTTAATTAAAATTGGCAGTGTTTCTTTAAGGAAATGTTATAAAATAAACGAATGACAATGCCTACTTTTACTACAACAATTAGAAACCAATGTATTAATGTTTCCTATCTAAAAGCAATATCATTGGTCAACAGATTAATCTGTTACACTGTCCCAGGATAATATGAAATAGAAGATTATAGTTCACGAACTGGCATGATTGTGCAAAGTCAAAAGCCTAATTCCTCGGTAAAAATGAGAGGATTAGGCTTTTTTAATATAATTTCTTAAAAATTCTACTGGTAAATTCCTTGACGATATTTAGTGAATTCTGTGGTAACTAAAGGTACAAAACATGGCAGAGGTGGTACATTTTTGTGGCTGTATTCATTAGTTAAATCATTGGGTTTGGAGAATGTGTTACCAAATTTTTTCTATTTATGAGTAGTACAGAAATCATTTCAAGTTGGCGATTAATTAGATGATAAAACCTTTAATGAAAATTAAGACTTGAAGATGATTAGATTCGCGTTAATATAGTAAGTACTATTAAACTAGTTGGGGTGATTACTTGTTTTTAGGGGTAGTATTTGATTTAAAAAAGTATAATCAATACGCTGAAAGTATTAAAATACATGGAGATTTATTTTATAAAAAGACAATGGTCATATGTCTAAATGATGTTTCGCTATTGAATGAGTTTCTTAATATGGAAAAAGAAATCAATAATTATCAAAGAGTAATAATCTATGATTATGAAGAGTTTAGAGATCTTAAAAATTTTAAGATCTTCGAAAATACTTGTACCAAGCACAGACTAGAGTTCAGTATTTTACAACAGGATTTGCATTCAGATGTTCCAGTTGAGTTGGGGTATATGTTACAGGTAATTTGATTCAAATATGTATTCATTTAGGATATTTATACCATTAATCAAAGGAGCTCCATTATTTTGAAGCTCTTTTGATATTATTACTCTCAGTCAGTCAACCACAACTTTATGACGGCCTCATTTTTATTTTCCTCATTCGGTGCAGCATACCTCATAACCATATCAGCATTTGCATGTCCTGATAATGCTTGGACGATGCTAAAGTCTTCACCGTTTCTAACAAGTTTTGTAATAAATGTATGTCTAAAAGCATGTACATTTATATCGTATCTTTGAAAAATATGTTGAACAGTTCTTTCTGAAATTCGTTTATACCTATTCGAAAGAAATAATGCTTCATGCTGATCCCCTCGGGTTTCTAAATATTTTAAAATGGCTCTCCTAGTCTCTGGAGATAAAGGAATTTTCCGTTCCTTATTACCTTTTCCATATCTAATGGTTATTGACCCTTTCCGTTCAGTTATTTGTATATCTTCACGATCAAGATGTACTAATTCATTCAATCTGATTCCAGTGTTTATTAATAACTGAACAATTGCAAAGTTTCGGACGTTTCCAGAACGATCAATCTCACGAATAATCTTGTGGATTTCATTCCGATTTAGCGACTTTGGTGCTTCATTTAACATATTAGGTGGAGAGATTACAGATATGTCCTCTATAGTTTCTTCTTTTTTAGCCCATCGGCTATAATGTTTAATCGAACTCCAATGTTTGTTAATCGTAGTAGCTGCAAATCTTTTGCTAACTAGATAATTAACATATAATTGTACATCAGTTCGTGAGTAATCTTCTAAACTAGTGCCGGCACCTTCTAGCCACGTTTTGAATTGAGAAAGGCAAAAAGTGTATGTTTTTATTGTTTGTTTAGACTTCCCTCTTAGTCCTTCTACAAGATATATGTCTAACAAAGAATCACCCCGTTTTTTAGATTAATTTATTCCACGACAAAATTTTCTTGAGTTATTAGCCCTTTCTGTTATAAAAAATAATCAAAAATTAATCTTTTATTACGTAGAATAGTAATTCCACGACATTTTTCCACGACATTCTCCTTTCCTATCTTTAGTAGAGTATTATGGCATTTTCATTTTCATGATTCAATGAAAGGTGCAAAAATCCTTTTAAAAGTAAACTTATCTCATAAAATACTTACCCTAAAAATTTGAAAGCGATAATAAGTTCACATATTATGTAGCTGTAACCATTGAAAGAAAATTATTTAGAGGAGTTGATTTAGAAAACTAATTAGAAAATTTCATCAGACTACAAACTAAAATACCATGCTCCTCCTTTTAAGAGAGGGGGGATAACAATGGTTAAAGAAAATACAATTTTAATAAACGGAGTTAAAGTATGTTTAGACTCGGAAGGTTTTAATCAAAAGCCTAAGAAGAAAGATACTATCGCAATCTCAGGAAGAATTGCAAAACAAACTACAGTAGTCACTCTTGCAGAATTAATGAAATCTATAACGTTACCAAATGCGCAAACATTTACGCCGGGTTACTTTCAAGATGGAAAGCGATTAAACGAAAAATGGGCTGGTCAGCAAGTATTTGCTTTAGATATTGATGGAGGACTACGGATTGATGAGGCAATTAAACTATCTGAGGAAATGAAAGTTAGTCCAACTTTCATATATTCTTCATTCAGCCATTCAGGGGATCAACATAAATTTCGAATGGTATTTTTGTTAAATGAAGAAATTCGAGATGCCAGAGTAAGGAAGGTAATCCAGACATGTTTGACTACATTGTTCCCTATGGCAGATAGAAACGCTAATGATGAGGCACGGCTACTATTTGGCGGCAGAAAAATTGAACATATTAGTGATTGCGTTATCACAGTTCCTAAACTTTTAGATGCAGTGGTTAGGAAATTAAAAAAGGGAACAAATTCATCAAGAGAAATGAAGAAATTTTGTGATGTGAGCAATCTTGCTTTATTAAAGGGGTATCCCCACTATAAGGTTATAAATGATGAAGATATACCAGAAGGTGCTAATAGTTCAATTTATATCTCTTTGAATAAAAACCGCACTAACCCTATTAATTACTATAGGACGCGTGCGGAAATTAGTCATTGCGATTACTATTTAATGTTTCAGCAAAAAGCCAATTTCGATGATGAGCATAACGCGGATTTATTTCAGGAAGAAGACATTAAATTGATTCGGAACTTTCCCTTTGCAACCCTAAACGAAAGGTGTAGACTTTATCGACAGGCTATTACTGGAGAATACTGGTTGTATCATCATGAAATGTTTGGTTTAATGACCAATTTACTTAATATAGAAGGTGGTCGGTCACAAGTTATCGATATTATCAATTCTAAAAAAGAATATCTTCAGAAAAAAGAAGATTGGTCATTGATGATGAATCAAATAAAGAAATTGAACTACCTTCCAACAAGGTGTGAATCATTCTGTCCATTTTCTAATGAATGTACACATGCAAAAAATATGATTGAACAGGGAAAATTGCCTCGTGGAAGTGTGCAAATAATAAATCAGCCAGTTTTTCAGGAAGTTGATGAGGTATATAAAAAATTAGAGGCCCTGTTTCAGGAACTTCTTAGGAAAAATGAGAATGGAGTTTATGTCATTAAGGCACCAACAGGAATTGGTAAAACAGAATTGATAGTCAACAGTGCCAAGGAAAATAATTTCAGTGTTGCGTTTCCAACGCATAAACTGAAGGATGAAGTTTCACAGCGACTAAAGGAACAAAGTGTAAAGCACTTTAAAGTTCCAGAATTACCAATGCTTGAAGCCCCCTTTAGCGAAAAAGTTGAACACTTTTACAATATTGGTGCATATAAGGCTGTAAATAAATATTTGCGTAAATTATCATCTGATAATGATGAAATCAGAATTTTCCTTGAAGAGATAGATAAAACTAAGAAAATAAACGGTGAAATTCTTCTTACAACACACCAAAGGGCTATTTATACTACCGATGATTCCAATTCAACTATTATTTTTGACGAAGATCCTATCCCTTCTCTATTTCCTATTTCTCAAATGAGGCAATCCGATCTAATTTATGCTTTTACAAAATTGCAAGAAAATCAGGATAATAAAGATGTAATAATGGCACTACAAAAGATGATAATTGATGCTCCGTCAGATGTGGTACATGAGCGCTCTTCATTTCTGCTACCCTCAGTTAAAGAAATGGAACATACGATTATTGAAGATCCGAATATTCATTCAGATATATTGGGGTTTTTGAATTGCGATTATTTTATAAAAAAGAGAGTGAATGATAAAGAGTGGGTTTATTTTATTAACAGGAACCAACTTCCAGAAAATAAGAAAATTATTATTTTAAGCGCTACTGCTAATGAATGCATATCTAAACTTGTATTTGGAAACACTGCCCAATTTTATGATTTAGGTGAAGTAAAGCCTAAAGGTAGTATGCTACAAGTTACGTCTAAAAGTTTTAGTAGGTACACGATTAAAGAGAATGAAAAAGATTTGAAAAGGATGGCAGAAAACCTTATGAAACGGTATAATCCCAGCAGCGAAATTATTTCTTATAAAGATTTTTTTCAAATTAATCGGGAGGAAAAACTTTATTTTGGAAACACTGAAGGAATCGATACTATGAAAGGTAAGAATATTACAATTATTGGTACACCGCACATAAATCCTATTGCATACTTGTTAATAGGTGTTTGTTTGGGGTTTCGCATGGGCTTGGAAGAAAGCCGTATGGAATATAGACAAGTTGAACGGAACGGATTGCGATTTTACTTTACTACATATAATGGCGAATCCTTACTAAGAGAAATTCAGTTCTACCTAATAGAGAGTCAGTTGATTCAAGCGATAGGACGGGCGCGTGTTAATCGGTATCCAGCCAAAGTGCTTATTCTTAGCAATTTACCAGTTCTAGGTGCTGATTACATATCTTTTTCTCAAAAAGAAATACAGGAAATAATGAAATAGTTAAAACTAGAAAACGCACAGTTTCAATGGTAGCTGTGCGTTTTCTAGTGATTATTTAATTTTCAAAAAGGTATATCTGCTTCATTTATTTCTAAGGGTATATTATGCACATTATCATCAATATACCAGCTTGTAACTGGAGGCATACTTATAAACTCACTTAAATCCAAAAGGTAATCAGCCCCATTAAACTGGATTCCTTCACGGGATTTTGGTAGTATGACAAGGTCAATATCTTTATTGACTGTTAGATATGTTATAAACTGTTCCCAACCCGGCATTTCATCGTGGGCATCCGTTCTATCAAGGTCAAAGAAAATGGCTGTAAGTTCAATTTGCTCATATTCAACAGATTGTTGATTTTGCCTTTGAACGTGTCCAATAACTGCGTTATAAAATTTACCATCAAATTCATGTTCTTTGGTTACGAAGTAAGCAACTGCTTTAATTTTCCTCATGTTATCCCCCTCATAATTCTCATTTAATAAGGAGTATAACAAAAACTAAAAAAGACCACAGCTTTATTTGTTAAAAATATTGATAAATATTAAAAGTGTAAAAAGTTCAGATGGTTTGTCCGATCAAATTAAAATAATGTTTCTAGTTAACAGTTCCAATCTAGAATAGAAAAACTTTCCCAGATCCTGTAGAGAATTAGATGCAAGACTTTTGTTAAATGGCAATCATTAATAATGAACGTTAACTAAAATAATGATTAAATCATCTCACAAGGGTTAATAAACATTATAAAGATTATTAAACATTCATTTTTTCATTTTTTTCGGATAAGAATCATTTATTTCATAAAAGTAATTGGTATACAAAGCGAAATAAATAGAAAGTTCATATGAAAAAATTGAAAAAAATACTTAATTCAATGATATTGGCAGCATTTAATGTTTTTCACAATATTCAAGCCGGTATAGCCTAAAATAACTTATTTTAGGAGCTATCAAACATTTAAAAGGATGATAATTTATGATGGTTTTGAGAGGTACTTTATGAACTTGATGTCGCAAATTAAACAATATAAAGAGGTTGGCAATTGCAAATGACTGGATATTATTGAGTGGTTTTCAGGAGTAAATAAAAAAAAATTAAAATTTTTATCAAAAATTTTAAAACGTTGATATATAAGGATTTTTGTCTAAAATTGGTAATATATATATTTCCAAACTTAGTATTAGAGCGCTTTTCGGTTAAATTTAAGGGTTGTCAAACTATAAAAAGGTGTAATATACTTCTTATCAACCGCAGCAAACGAAAATAAAAGATTTGTTGACTGGTAATTTGTAAATGGGAGGTGTTCAAAATGAAGAAAATTATTAAAGGGAAAATTTATGATACTGATAAGGGAAAATTAATTGCTGAATATAGTAATGGATTATTCAGTAGTGATTTTAGACATGTTTATGAGGATTTATATTTAACTTACGGGGATCAATTCTTTATACATGCTCAAGGTGGTCCACTGTCTAAGTACAGTGAATCTAGTGGGAATTCAACATGGGGAATTGAAACTATTATTCTTTTAAACAAGGATCAAGCATATGAATGGCTAGAAAAACATAACAAAATCAACGAAATTAAAACTCATTTTCCACAAATGATTCGAGAAGGTTAATATTTTTTAAAAACTATTATAAGGGTGTAAGTGATTGCCCTTCCCAAAAAAAGGAGGAGATACTTATGTACAAAAAAAACAAAGCATATGGCTATGTTTTAGTAGAAAAGGAATTTGCCAAAAGTAACCATGAGTATTATCAACAAGTTCTTAAAGGTTTTGAAAAAGTTTGTAAACAAAAAAATCTAAAACTAGTAAAAGTTTATGAGGATAGGTTTATTGATGAGAAAGCACCTCAACCTACTAAAGAATTTTGCAAACTCTTAAGAGTAAAAAATAAGGATGATTATCTCATAAACTTTTCTCTAGGTCACTATATGATTATGTCACCAGATGGTCAACTCGAAATTTTATAGATATTTGCGGTATCTATATAAAACAAATTACCAAATTGATAATTAATTGGTTACACATATACTACCACAAGGTTAACTTCTTGTGAAGGGGAAGTTGAAGAAAACTTTAAGAAACTTTTCAATAATTTAGCTCTTACCCAAGCCGTCTGGGTAAGAGCAATCAAAATAGAGAATTTATATGAGGGGGAATGAAATATGTTAAAAAAAGCAATGGGGTTAGTAATTTATGATCCGAAAAAATCAAATAGTAAAACTATTTTTAGAAAGTGTAAAGAGATTATGGAACTTTGTGAGGTACAGGGGCTTCACCTTACAGAATTCGTTTTTCGTAAAGACCCTTTAGAGAATTCTTTTCCATCAGAAGCAATAGGTGAAGAAATGTATAAGTTAGCAAGCAGAGAATATGGAGTTGAAATCTTTATTATTCATGATAAAGACCAAACACCTCACAAAGAATTAGAAATTGACGGAACTAAGGATTTAGAAATAAATATGGAAGGATTATCGGAATATTTGGCAAACGAAGTATTAATAGAAAGTAACAGTAAAAAGGCAGTGGGCTTCGTATTGGCTGACTTCCAGAAGTCTGATAATGAACTAATTGACTCACTAGGTGATGAAGTAAAAAATCATTGTAAGGAAAATAACACGGAATTCCTTGGTTTCTTCATTATTGATGATGATATTGAAAACCCAATTACCAAAGAAACTTTTGCTGCTGAAGAACTAATTACATTTGTCAGTCAGGAACCCGGTATCGATGTTTTTCTTGTTCATGATAAGCCGATGTATTCAGAGGAAATGCGTTGGAAGAACGTTGGACCATTAGACAATCATATAATTGAACTTATTGAAATTTTAAACGGAGGTGAAGGCAAATGAAAAAAGTTTTTGGATATGTAAGTGTCAAAAGAGAACACAGGAATCATCCTTACCACAATTTTATCATGGAAAGTTTTCAAAAGGTGTGTAATCAAAATGGCTGGGAATTGATTAAGGTGTATGAGGATGTCTGCTCTTCTCCAAAAGAACCACGAACTGCACAAATTCAAATGCACAATGATTTAGCAAGGCGCAATGACATCGATATATTACTCTCTTATGCTTTTGGAAAACTATTGGTAACGGACATTTCTGGAAGTATAAAAAGAAAGAAGGTGGCAAAATGAGTAATGCAATTGCTTATGTTATGACAGCAACACAACAATCATGTCGTGATCATGTAAAAAGACTTAAAAATAAAATTCATGACTTTTGCAGGATCTATGACATCGAACTCCTTAACTTATTTGAGGATATCGTAGATTACGAGTTTCACAACCCAATCAGAAACGGTTCTGCTGGAAAAGAAATGTTGAACTTCATTGAAAGGGATTCAGATTCAATTGATTTTTTCCTAATTAACGATTTAACGGATTGTGTTGAGGAAGAGGAATGGGACCAATTAAAAGCCTTTTTTACAAAGCATAACATTGAAGTTGTTGAGTTACTCATGTGGGAAAAAATAAGGCCAGTTATGGACCCTAAGTTAAGACAGGAACTCGAAAAGGAAATTGAAGGCCTTCATAATTTTAAATTCATCCAATGGTGAAATAGTAAGTAGTTATCGGATATGGAAATATGTAATTAGGATATGGGTGGCATGATCGGCAGGTAGCTGCCCCAAAAGGAAAAACGGTTCATTTAGCAATTATTAGAAATTTGATAAATATTAAAAGGATTTTAAAGGGTGCATTCTTACTTTTACTTTACAACACATCCCTTTCCGACAAAGGGAGGATGATAATATGATAAAACCACTAAAATTGGCAGTGTGCTACATTAGAACTGCCTCATTAGAGACAAATGTAGAAAATATTGTTCAATCAAGACAAGAAGAAATATCAAGGTATTGCACTAAAAGAACAGTGTTAATAGAAGAAATTATTGTTGACAGAGGTTCTAGTGGTCTATCTCCCTTGGTAACCAGAATAGGTGGCGGAATGCTCATTGATTACATTATAGAAGGGGAAATAGACTATATAGTTGTTCCCCATCTCTTTGAATTGAGTAGGGATTGTGAGGAACTCCTTTGCCTTTTGAAACTACTTGAGGAAAAGGGAATTACGCTTATAGACCTCTCGGTATTAGATTCAGAAAAAATGCTTTGAAAACTATAAGAAAAGGTAAGGTTTATCAATAAAAAACCAATTCTTTATAAAAAGGAGGAATTTGAATGGATAATAAAATGAACAGTTACCATATTGGAGAAATTACAGGCAGTTTTGGCATAAAGATTGCAGGTCTAGACGTTTGGTTTGATGAAGGCGAACTTGTTTATATTATTGCTGAGATATTTGACGAAGAGGATTCAGATTATATTTTATGGTACTTCATTATGAAGCCTGTTAGTAAAGATGTGCTAAGGATAAATTCAGATTTCGTCAATGTGAAAAGTCGTGGAAATGTTATGAGATTTTCACATTTCAACGAGTCACAGTAAGAAAAACGTATTCAATGAAAGTGAGAAATCAAAAAATACAAAAATTCTAAGAAGGGTGCCATTATAAAAATGTGATCATATAATATCCCTTCCTATACGAGGGAGGAATTCTAATGTTATACGAACATTTTAATGATTTTCATATCGGAGAAATAACAGAAGGTATTGAAGAAAAAATTGACGGTGTTGACGTTCGGTTTGATGAAGGCGAACTTGTTTATGTCACTTCGGAAATGTATGACCCGTTAGACCCAGAAATTATTATATGTTTTCTCGTAAAGAAGCCTGTTAGTAAGGAGGTCATAGGGTTAGATACTAAATTAGTCAATCTATTATGTCTTGGGGATGTCTTACGGCTTCCATTTTAGGAGTTACAAAAAACATAAGTATATGATGAGGATTGAGACTAATATTTTATTGACTTCCTAAAAGGCATACAAGTGGCTAGAAAAAAGAAAGGAATATGAAGCGATAGAAAAAATTCTTCTCAGATATGATTTCTGAGGGGAATTTCATTAGGGAAAGTCAATATGGTGAGGGAGAAAGTTGTTTAGTAAACAACTTTCTCCCTTCCAAAATAAAGGAGGTTATACAAATGAAAAAATATAGCATTGTTTCGACTGTTCCATTTGGATATAGATTAAACAAAAGTCAGGGTTATAACATTCAGGAAGTTGAAGCAAAGGTTGTAAGAGAAGTCTATAGATTGTTTTTAAAATATCAATCTATAAAGAAAGTAGGTAATCAAATAAATAGTAGTTCATTTATTTACAAAAGAAAGTTCAATCTAATAAAAATTAAGCATATTCTCGAAAATTATGTATATACAGGGGCTTTAATCTACAATAAGTATCCGGTGGAGAACATTAATTTGGATAATAAAATACTGGTTCAAAATATCCATGAAGAAATTATTCCAATAGAGGACTGGATTAAAGTCCAAAGCGTTCTGTCTAAAAAGTTTTCAAAATCTCTAGGTTAATGTGAACAAAAAGGAAGAAAATTGTTGTTTGAAAATTATAAGGAAGGTGCCTTTACACTAAATTCAACACACTATATCCCTTCCTAAAAAAGGGAGGAATTCTAATGTACGAAGAAATTAACAAATTCCATATTGGAAAAATTAAAGAAGGTTTTGAAGATAACATTAAAGGTAATGACGTTTGGTTTGATGAAGGAGAACTTGTTTATGTCATTTCAGAATTATATGATCCAGAAGACTCAGATATCATTGTATGTTTTGTCATAATGCTGCCTGTTATTAAGGACGTCCTAACAGTAGATTCCGATTTTGTTAAAGTGTTAAGTCATGGAAATGTCTCAAGGTTCCCATTTTAGGGGTGATATAAAAACAAAGGTGTATAGCGATTTCCTACATTTTCAAATAGGATTTAAGTATTTATTTATTAAAAATAAGAAAGGCCAGCATTTATAATAAAATTCAGAGCATTTTATTTACAACACATTTCATCATACGTCTGGCCTCCATTTAGGAGGTTGATAGTATGTATAAAAACGAAAACGAAATTCCATTAGTATTGACTGTAAAGGATGTAGAAGAGATATTGAATATTGGACAAACTAGTGCATATGAATTAATGAATAGTGGTCAATTTTATGTAATCAAAGTTGGTAAGCAATTGAGAGTTTATAAATCGGTATTTTTGAAATGGTTAACAAATGGAGAAGGGTTTGCATCTTAAGGTGCACTCTCTTTTTTTAGGTAACATAACAAAAACATTTAACAAAAGATTTCCTTGTTAATATAATATGCAATAAAATTTATTTGAAACTTCAAGTCTATAGCTAAACTTTATGTACCAATTATTAAATGATATAGTAAGCAATATATAATGAAGAAATCCCTCAAATTATTAATTTAACTTGGCGAATCTCGGTGGGATTTTGGAGGGGGAAAAGATATAAATAGGCATAAAAAGAAATGGTTAGGTGAAAAATTGTGGCATTGAAATATGTCTGAAATGCTGAAAACATAAGGCTTTTTAAGACTAAATAGGACTAACTGGGAAACAAAAGTTCTACTTTGACAGGGTGGGGGTCGGGGGTTCAAGTCCCTCACAGGTCATAATCTACATAGGGTTAAAACCCTTGATGTGTAAGGGTTTTTAAAGGTTATACCACTTTTCATGAAGTGGTATTTTTTATTGGATTTGGTTCGTGGCAACACTGTGGCAACAATTAATCAGATTCACCAAAAATCGTTTGATCAAGACGATTAGAAGCATCATGTTGCATATTAGGAAGCAAATGACCATATGTATCCATTGTAGTAGTAATTCTGCTATGACCTAATCTTTCGGCAATTAATTTCATCGGTTCATTTTGAGCAATCATTAATGCTGCGTGAGTATGTCGTAAATCATGAAAACGAATGTGTGGTAGCTCTGCCTTTTCGGTTAATATTTGAAAAGCTCTTGTTAGGTTGCGAGGGTGATAGGTGGCACCATTTCCCGCACAAATAACTAAATCTAAATCTTTATGCTCTGATTCAAAAAACTCCCTTTCAATGTCTTGTCGTACTTTATGTTCAAGTAGTGCTTTCTTAGTAGTAGGTGAAATCGTAACAGATCTTACACTACCCTTGGTTTTTGCACCTTTTTTGAGTGTTTTCCCATCTTGTTCTAAGGTTTGGTTTACGTACAATACCTGTTTTTCCAAGTCAACATCTTTCCACCGCAATCCTAATATCTCACCTTTGCGTAAACCAGTCATAATAGCTAAGTGAAAGGCACAATACATTCGGTTATTCTTCGAGCATCTCAAAAAATGTTGAATTTGATCGATGGTCCATATTTTCATTTCTTTTGGTACTACTTTAGGTTTGTCCACTTTAGCTGCAGGATTGCTAGCTAAATCACCAAATTTCACAGCCTCATTAAGACATGCATTGACAATATTAAAAGTTCTTTTTATTGTGTCATCTGCTAATCCTGCTTCATCCATCCTTGCGATAAATCTTTGAATATGCTGTGGTTTCATTTTAGATAATGCGATGTTGCCTAATGATGGGGTAATGTGATTTTTAATACTTCCTTTATATAGAGAGACTGTACTATTACTTATGCCCCTTTTTTTGATTGAGAGCCAATCCTCAATATATTTTCCGAATGGTACGTTCTTGGATTCAATATATGTCCCCTCGTTCAATTGAACTTCTAGCTTTCTTAATGCTTCAGTTGCTTCTTTTTTAGTAATGAAACCCCGTTGTTTTTTTTGTCTTCTTTTCCCGCTTTCATCGTAATAATTTACAGCAAAGTACCATGATTTGCGATTTTTATCTGGATATACTGGCATGTTTTACTCCTCCTGAAATGCGTCACCCCTGTTCAAATTTGTTACCGATAGTTTCATATTACAATGAAATAACGTGATTTGAAATTCTGGTGCCCAATATTTTAATAGTTTTGAGTAACTGTTGATAGGTGATATGAATGTATAATTTCTAGCTCTACTTTTGCTATCAATATTATTGTAGTGAAAACTTTTAGGATTTTAAGAGCTTAGTTATCTATGTCTGTCCCTTCGAGCCAATTGATGAAAACCTTTTTTGAGATTTTGATACGATTTCCTATTTTAACGGCATGAAATTTCCCTGAGTGAACTAGATCGTATGCTTGTTTTCGACCTATGTCTAGAATACATTGAATATCTGATACGTTTAACACTTCTGGATAGTCATTATAGTTTGTTGTTTGCATGATTTATGATCTCCTTCGAGTTTTTGTTATGAGTATTTTTAAGAATGAAAGAAGCACTGTGTGATTTGCTGTATCTTCTAGTGCTCATCTGTATTTTTATTTTACTTTTGAATCATAATCAAAGCGAATACGGCCAGTGAGAGGGACATCACATTTGGGTTGATTGTTGAAGGGTGAAGTAGGGGATTTCTCACTGTTCATAGAAATGCTCTTAATTTCTCAAAAAAACGTCTAATTGCTCGGAAATTACCGTAGAAAGTTTTTTTTGTACTTGGTGTTAGAAGAATTTTTGAATGAATTGTGGATGGTTAGCTTTCGTTTACCAAACAATGGGATATCTCTATAGTGGGTAAATTTTTTAAAAAAATTCTGGAGGGGGAGTTGCTTTAACCTGATTTTCGGCTAGTGAAGTTCGGCGCCCCCCCTTTTTTTTCTATGGCAGTATGCTTTATTGGTTTACTTACTAAAAGGAATAATTGGAAGTGATAGATAATAAAGTTCATATGTTGATCTGTTAATACCTAATAATTATTCTAGTGAGAGAGAGGAATTGAGATAAGACATTACGAAAACAAGAATGGATACTTTATATAGTGCGAGATCGGTAAACGAAAAGCAGCTGAGAGCTGAAAAAGATAATTCTTAAAAAAGTAAGTGACTATAAAAATTAAACAAAGTGAAATTATTTCTTATTTTAAAAGTGAACTAGATGCAATAATAATTGAAATAATTTATTGGGTACATGAAAATATCGATTTGACTGGAGATTTGTTGGAGGTAGAGTTACATGATAATGAATTACAAAGTAAACAAGGTAAGTGAATTATCAAGTTCACCAAAAAACTCAATAGCCTTAATTGATGAACAAAAATAGGAGAAGGACGATAAAAAGGGAACATAAATTACAAAATGCAGGTGAATTTATTCATAATAAGTCTCGTGATAGATAGAAATTAGAATAATATATGTGCTTATCTAGGAAAAGAATGTGCTATGCTAAATTGTTTGTACGCTTTGATAGATATATATACATTTATTGACATAGTAATCTTTTGCTTGTTTTAATCCATGACTATTCTAAAAGTTATATTAATATCCTGAAAGATTATGTAAAATTTAAATAGTAGAAATATTTATCTGAAGGTGTTGCTATGCGTACAGAGTTAGTAAGAAAAATCGAGCAGGGGATAGAAAATATCTCATCTAAATATTATAGAATGCTTCTTGTTTGCGAGCATCAAAAAGGGAATTCTGTTCAATACATGGGTGAGAGTCAACATTATCCTGTTTTAAATATTAGTCTAATGCTCAGTGAAAGACTAAAGGAATATCCGAGTAAGAGGATGACAAGTAGGGTTCATGTTTTGTTGAGTGAAATTCTCAAGGAAGCAGAAAGTGATGTGATCTGTTTAGAGCATATTGAAATATTGTTTGACCCGAGCCTTAATCAAGATGTAATTCAACTTTTGCAGTCCTTTAGTAGGAACTATACTCTTATCATTTCTTGGAGAGGCACATACGACGGTAAACGATTTACATACGCGGTACCTGGACATCCTGAATACTATGAGTGTTCGGATTTTGACGGTATCGTAATTACGTGAAAGCGGGGAATATTTAGATGAAGTACCGGGATTTAGTTCAATTTGAACCAATTGAATCTGTCATACAGTTGACGGATGCAAATGATAAAGAACGAGCATATCAGCTTATTGATACATATGTGATTTCTGAAAGAATGTCTGAACAATTAGACGAAGCAGTTATAGAACAACTCCAGTTTCATCGACCAGTGGACAACAAAGGTTTGTTTATCGTTGGTAACTATGGAACAGGTAAATCGCATTTGATGAGTGTGATATCAACAATTGCTGAACTAGAAGGGGCAAGCACTCATATCCAAGACCGTCGTGTAGCTATAAAGGCCAAGGAAATTGAAGGGCAATTCAAAGTGATTCGTACAGAAATAGGAAGTGTTCGTACATCTTTACGTGACATTTTGTGTGAGGCAATAGAAGAAGGGCTTTATAATATAGGAGTTGATTTTAGGTTTCCTCCTGTTGACCAAGTACGGAATAACAAAGACTCATTAATTGAAATGATTGGACTTTTCCATGAAGTGTATCCTGATCACGGGCTACTTCTTGTAGTGGACGAGCTTTTGGATTATTTAAGGAGTCGTAAGGAACAGGAATTGACTTTGGATTTGGGATTCTTGCGTGAAGTCGGTGAAGTCTGTAGCAAGACACGTATGCGTTTCATTGCCGGTATCCAGGAGATGCTTTTTGACAATCCAAAGTTTGGTTTTGTGGCAGATTCACTTCGTCGTGTAAAAGAGCGCTTTGAACAAGTTCGTATTGTTCGTGAGGATATCGCCTACGTTGTATCGCAGCGTTTGCTTAAAAAGGATGAGAGACAGAAAGCTTTAATTCGAGAACACATAAGTCAGTTTTCTTCTTTATATCATCGATTAAATGAAGATATAGATACATATGTGAACCTATTTCCCATTCACCCAGCCTATTTATCTACTTTTGAAAAGGTAAACGTGGCTGAGAAGCGGGTGGCCCTAAAAACGATAAGTAGTGAAATTAAACGAATACTTGAAGATGATGTACCTGTGGGAACACCTGGCCTAATTTCTTACGATAGTTACTGGAAATTTATCGAAGAAGACCCATCTTATAAAAGTAACCCAGATATTCGTGAAGTGCTAGATAAATCTCGTCTATTAAAGGATCGTATTCAAAATGCATTTACAAAAAAAATGTATCAACCAATGGCTATCCGAATTGTTAATGCTTTGTCTGTATATCGTTTAGCAACAAGTGACATTTTTGATAAAGTGGGATTAACTCCTGATGAACTTCGTGATGATTTGTTTTTGTATTCGACAATGAGCTTAGACATGTTATTGGACGATGATAATCCGTCAGACCTTTTAAAAACAACTGTCGAGGCTGCATTACGTGAGATTTTAAAAACAGTTAGTTTCCAGTACATTTCTACGAATGAAAGCAATGGACAGTATTTTTTAGATTTGAAAAAAGATATTGCCGTGGACGACTTAATCGAACAAAAGGCTGAGACAATTGAAGACGATAGGTTAGATAGCTACTATTATGAGGTTCTTAAGCAAGTAACACAAGTGGCAGAAAACACGTATGTGACAGGATATAAAATATGGAAACATAATTTACCTTGGGAAGCTCATAAAGTGACTCGCCAAGGCTATTTATTCTTTGGTGCACCGAATGAACGTTCGACTGCGCAGCCAGAAAGAGATTTTTACATCTATATGTTAAAGCCGTTTAGTGACATGAAGTTTAATAATGAGCAAAGATCTGATGAAGTCTTTTTCCAACTTACAGTGAAAGAAGAACAATTTGTCCGTTTATTGAAAATGTATGCTGGAGCAAGAGAAATGGAGATTTCAGCAACATCTGCTACAAAACGATTATATGAGTCAAAATCTACCTCTTTTTTTAAAAAGCTTGTTACATGGTTAAATGAAAATTTTGTGCATGTTTTTGATATTACTTATCGAGGTAAAACAGCTAATGTTCTTGAATTCGGTATGCTACTTCCACAAAATGGGACTGTTTCCGAAATTATAAATACAGTCGCAGAAGGGTTACTAACCGATTGGTTTGAAGAAAAGTATCCTGATTATCCAACATTTAGAAAGCTTCAAACTACATATTTAAATAAAGAAAACTTGCCAACATATGTTTCGGATGCACTGCAACAAATTTCGGGTAAAGAAACTAGACAAGGAACTGCGATATTGGACGGATTAGTTTTACTTGATAAAAATGGCAAGTTAAATGTCCGTAAGTCTGGCTACGCAAGATGGGTACTAGATCATTTAAATGAGAAAGAACACGGACAAGTTTTAAATGCAACAGAATTATTAAAAACAGTCACAATTAAAGGTACAGAGGATGTTCGATATACAATTCAATATAAAATGGAACCTGAGTTATTTGTAGTTGTATTGTCTGCATTAGTATACAGTGGTGAACTAGTGGTTACAGTAAATGGAAAATCATATGATGCTATGAACTATGCAGAATTTTCTCGATTACCATTAGGACAACTTACATACTTTAGTCATGTAAAACAACCAAGTGGACTTCCTATTGCGGCAATTAATGCACTGTTTAATCTATTCAATGTGCAGATTCCAAACCTTGAGGAAGTGAACTTAACACATGGTATACGTTTAGTTATTGGAAATGCTCGTGATAAAGTACAGAAAGTAGTAGGCATGATTCCTACTATTCGAACAGGTTTACCAATTTGGGATGGTACACTGTTTACGACAGCGGAAGTCCAAGAGTATGTAAAGCAGTTAGTGCATTTGAAAGAGTTTTTAGAAGGCATTCAGCGCTATGATACACCAGCTAAATTGCATAATTTTAAATTTTCAACGGATGATATTGAGTCCCAAGCTAATAATCTACATGTACTAGATAAACTAGAAGGACTAGAAGCAAATGTAAAAGAGTACACAAATGTTGCGAATTATCTTGCTCAGGCAAAGCTTCATTTTCATCGGAATCATGAATGGAATGATAAAGTTGAAGCTGCATTATATAATCTCTCTGTTATGTTAAAAAAAGGACAAGATTATAGTAATGAAGTTCGTGTTATTGAAGGGTTAAAAGAGGAGTATATTTATTTGTACATGCAACTACATGATAAATCTAGGCTTAATGCTACAGAAGAAATGAAGAAAAGTAGTCTGTTAAATGATCCACGCTTAAAAGCTTTGAGAGAGTTGGCGCAAAAAATTGATATTCTTCCAAACCAGGTGTTAACGGATTGGCAAAACAAAATCGAATTTTTAAGAGCATGTTATCAATTGAGACGGGAAGATTTACAACATACAGCAACATGTCCTCATTGTAAGTTTAGACCAAAGGAAGAAACAGCTATCTACCAGTTTAAACTTGAGACATTGGAAGTTGGTTTAGGGGAACTACTAAATAACTGGACCGATACTTTGTTAAATAACTTTAATGATTCAACGGTAAAGGAAAATATTACTTTCCTAAGACCAGAACAACAAGAACTAGTACAGCAATTCATCACAAAGCGGGCTTTTACAATGCCAATTGACTTACGTTTGATTCAAGCAATCAATGATCTATTGAAGGGAATTAATAAAGTAGAAATCACATTAGACCAAATTACAAGTATGATGGCTAACGGAAGCCCTTTGACAGTAGAAGAACTTCGTAAACGCTTTGAGACGATGATACAAGAAACAGTAGGAAATCAACCGGTCAATCGTATCCGTGTGATGTTGAAAAAATAATGAGGTGAAGTGGAATGTCGAAGGAGACAGAACAGCTCTCTTTTTTAAATAACCATACAGAAGCGGACAACCAATCGGTTGTCTGCTTAGGCAAGAATTTTAGGAATGATGAAGAGCGGAAATCATATTTTAGAGAAGAGCTAAGAAAGAAATTGCCAGAGTTAAAGAAGATAGAGGGGTTTCCAATTGGTGATGATGAGGATATTATTGCTTTGTCTGATCCACCTTATTACACAGCTTGTCCGAATCCATGGATTAACGATTTTATTAAGGAATGGGAAGAAGAAAAAGTAACTACATATGGGCGAGATTTAGAGGAAGAGTATCACAGAGAACCATTTGCTACAGATATTAGTGAAGGCAAAAATAATACTATTTATAATGCTCATAGCTATCACACCAAAGTTCCATACAAGGCAATAATGAGATACATACTTCACTACACTAATCCAGGAGATATTATTTATGACGGTTTTTGTGGCTCAGGAATGACTGGGTTAGCTAGTGAATTATGTGAGAGTAAAGAAGAAATTCAATCGTTAGGTTATGTTATAAAAGGCAAATCAATTATCAATGAGGACAAAGTTGCTTTTTCTAAAATAGGATATAGGAGAACTATTTTAAATGATATTTCTCCAGCAGCTACATTTATCACCCATAACTACAATAAAAAATCTAACAAAGAAACTAGTTCGGATTATTTATTCAATTTATTAGATAAATTAGAAGCAGAGCTTATATGGTTATACAAAACCTTTCTCAATGAGGAAGATGAATCAAAGTTACAAAGAGAAATTGAAGATATAAAGTCTATTTCTGACATCAAAGAGTTCGTCAATAGACATAGCAAGATATTAACAACTACTAATTATTATATTTGGAGTGATATTTATATTTGTAATAACTGCACGGAAGAGATTACATACTGGGATGCAAATGTAAATGAAGATGAAAAATCTGTTAAAAAAAATTTAGTATGTCCCAATTGTAATGCTGAACATGAAAAAAAGAATTTAGAAAGAGTTTTTCATACTAAGCGGGATTTAATCGATGGCAAATTAATTAATCAGCCCAAATTGTCCCTAATTAAAGTCAACTATAATACAGATTCAGGAAGGAAAGACAAGAGGCCAGGAAACTTTGATAAGAAAATTCTTGATATCTTAGAGTTAGATACCAGTTTTAATAAAGTAAAACCCACTGAGGTTTATAATGGAATCAAGACTATTGAACCTTTACGGCTTGGCATGAATAAAGTTCACCATTTTTATATGGAAAGAGTTATTTTAATTATTGCCAATTATTTAGATACTATTTCAAACACCAAAAATTATAATGAAGGTCAATTCTTATTAGGTAGTGTCCTTCCTAAAATGACCAAAATGAATCGTTATATGCCTCAGTATGCTAGTAAAGAGAAAGGATTTAGAGCTTTGGTTGGTCCAATGGCTAATGCTTTATATTTCCCACCACTATCTGTTGAAAATAACTTTTTCTCGCAAATTAGATTTCAGCTTAATAAGATAATAAATGCTTGGAATGAATTTTCAGGTAATGTCATCTCTACTCAAAGTAGTACTAAAATAGATGTTAAATCTGAAAGTATTGATTATATATTTATTGATCCTCCTTTCGGGGCTAATATTATGTATTCTGAATTAAGTTTTGCAAGAGAATCTTGGTTAAAAGTTCTTACTAACAATAAAAAAGAAGCAATCGAAAATAAAGCTCAAGGAAAGAGCCTTAATGATTATTCAAAACTAATGATAGAGAGCTTTAGGGAGGCTTATAGAATCTTAAAGCCTAATAGATGGATTACTGTAGAATTCTCTAACACACAAGCAAGTGTATGGAACGCTATTCAGCACGCTTTGCAAGAATCTGGATTCATTATAGCTAGTGTAGATGCACTCAATAAACAACGTGGTGGTTTTCATGCAATGATTACTACAACCGCTGTAAAACAAGATTTGGTAATTTCTGCTTATAAGCCTTCAAAAGAAAATGTTAAAAAGATGTTATCAGAAAAAAATACAGTAAATTCAGCTTGGATATTTGTTGAACAACATTTGCAACAGTTACCTAGATTTCTAGGCTCAAAAGGGGAAGCTTCGGTTATTGCGGAACGTACACCACGTATCTTATTTGATCGCATGGTTGCATACCATGTTCAAAATGGGTTACCAGTCCCTATTTCGTCTCCGGATTTCCAGGCAGGTGTTGCCCAACGATTCCTAATGCGTGATGGAATGGCGTTCTTGGAAAGTCAAGTAGCAGAATATGATAAAAAGCGTACTCTTGTAAAAGATTTTACACAAATGAGTTTATTTGTCTTAGATGAAACTAGTGCTATAGAGTGGATTCGTCAACAACTTATGAAAAAGCCACAAACACGTCAGGATTTACATCCTAGCTTTATGAAAGAAATTCAACATATTTCCAAACATGAGGTGTTGCCGGAGTTAGATGACTTACTTTTTCAAAATTTCCTTCGTTATGAGGGTGATGGTTCAGTACCAGATCAAATTGCAAGCTATCTTCGTAAAAACTACAAAGATTTCCGTGGTTTAGAAAATGACGATTCCAATTTGAAAGAAAAGGCATTGAGTCGCTGGTATGTTCCTGATCCTAGGAAGCAAGCAGATTTGGAAAAATTGCGTGAGAAATCATTGCTACGTGAGTTTGAAAGCTATATTGAAGATCTTAATAAGAGTAAAAAGAAGATGAAACAATTTCGAACAGAAGCCATTCGAGCTGGGTTTAAAATGGCATGGAGCGAAAAGGATTACCAAAAGATTGTGACAGTCGGTGAGCGTCTTCCTGAAAGTGTGATTCAAGAGGATGATAAATTACTTATGTATTACGATAATGCCCAAATCAGGCTAGGACTATAAGTGAACAAGGGGAATAGAGATGATGAATTGGCGAGATCAAATTTTAAGACAATTTAATCCAAACAACCCTTTGTATCTTGTTCTTGATATTGATCAATTGCTTTTAGATGAGTTGATATTAACATGCTTGCAGAATGAGAAAATAATAGTGGTCAATCTTAGTGATAGCATTCTTTTTCGTTATGAATTTGAGCGTGAGTATCGAACTAGAATTGACCAAAGAGATGGCTGTCTGCTTGTAAGAATGGAGGGGCAAGACTATAATTTATTTCCTTATGACTTGCTGCAGACTGGTCAGCGGGTTCGACTTGATATAGCCAATATCTTTTCAAAGTTTTCAGCACAGATTATAAGACAGCTTAATTTAGAAGTATTAGATGCCTTGTATGCCGCCCACGAGCGGTATCAAGGCTCTTCTTCAAATAAAGATACTCTAGATTTTCTAACCAAGCATATTTATAAATTGCCTTATGATTTAGTATATACACGCGCTGAGCTTTGGAAGCTGTTGCTTTCCATACATTACGAAATGGAATCCATTCCAGATATCGTAAAAGAGTATATCGTGGATACACTCAAGCAGAAGAAGGAATTGATAGAACTGCCGATTAAGAAGCTTGTTTTCTCATCTTCTTTTTTCTATAGCTATCTTGGAACAGAATGGAGTACTTTTGTTCATCAGGTTCATGATTTAGCAATGACACAAAGTGGAGTTGCAGTTAAGGATTTAGGATATTATGAAGCTCATCCCTTCACAAACCTATATGTTAAAGGCATACTAAGTAATTTGTTCGAAGAATGCTTACTTAAGCCAGTAGATGGTCTTTCTGCTAACGATTTACCTGCTTGGATGCATGTTGGAATAAAGATGGATACTAAAAGAAATGACACAACTCAATTAGAACATTTATATAAACGATTAAAAGATTCGACTATCAGCGAGTATCGTTATAAAGAATGGATTAAACTTGCTGAATTATACGGACATTTTAAGAGTCGAGCTGTATTAACCGGGACATATCTCCAGCAAGTAGCAGAAATTTCTAATCAAATTGATACACCATTTGAAAAGTGGATGTTGCAGCAGTATGGATCGCTAAATACCTTACCACATTTGCCGTTACCTAAGATGGTGCACCATATTCCACATTATTTAGCGATACAACAGGAAAGTAAGTTAGCCTTGCTAGTTGTGGATGGGATGGGTTTTGTTCAGTGGGCCCAAATAAGAGAGGAACTGATTAGACAAGGCCTTGCTTTTGAAGAACATGGAGTATTTGCTTGGGTTCCAACATTAACAACTGTGTCACGTCAATCTATTTTTTCAGGAATGAAGCCATTATATTTTGCTAACTCCATATCTACTACAAATAAAGAATCTACATTATGGAATACTTTTTGGGAGAATCAGGGAGTACCGCGTAAAAATGTTTCTTATCAGAGAAGTCTTGGTCAGGAGATATATGAAATGGAAAATATTTTTCCATTAAAACAGCCAAATGTAAGAGTGTACGGTGCTGTAATTGATATTGTAGATCGTATGTTACATGGTGCCGTACAAGGAGCAAGAAGTGTATCTTCCGAGTTAAGAATTTGGTTAGAAACCAACTATCTATACCGTTTGATTAAGGACTTACAGGGAGCAGGATTTACTATATATATAACTGCAGATCATGGTAATCGAGAGAGTGTTGGAATTGGCCGTATTTCCGAAGGAGTTCTTGCTGAAACGAAAGGTGAACGTGTTAGAATATATGATTCAAAAGATTTAAGAGACTTTGCAGCTGAAAAGTATGATCAAACATTGAAATGGAACGATATTGGCTTACCAGATGATTTTCATGTACTATTAGCTAAGGATGGTACTGCATTTGTAAATCGTGGAGAGACGATTATGGGCCATGGAGGCATTAGTATCGAGGAAGTTGTTGTTCCATTTATAAAAGTAATATCTTAAGCAAGAGGTAGGTTAATATGGCTAAACCAATAGGATTTGATCAGAAGGTGATGCTTCATCATCTTGACTTCACAGCAAATGAAGCTAGAAGATTAGAACGTAAGGAAATGTATGATGTATTGGATAACTTTCTTCGATCTGACATTCAAGGTGCGAAATCTAGAAAAAATGTAATTACAATGTTGATGAAAGTATGGTTTTTGGTTGGGGAAAATTATACTTCTATTCGTGAAAAAGCTTTAGGGATGTTCCCGTTTTTGAGACAGGAAGAACGGGTTTTACTTCATTGGTGCATGACGATATTAGCATACCCATTTTTTTATGATGTAGTTAGGGAGATGGGGCTTCAGATTCGTATGCAGGATATGGTACCCAGCCAAGTTTTAGGTCGAAGGATGAAAAGCCTTTACGGAGAACGACGTAGGGTGGAAGTTGCAACAAGTGCTGTATTAACAAGTATTAAGGCTTGGGGGATTACGGAACCTAACAAAAAACATTCCTATTCATTGTCTAAAAAAATTGAAGTACATTCTCCAGAACTGAAACAGTTGATAGCAGAGGTTCTAATTTTATGTAGTGATGCACACTTTCTTCCATTAGAACTAATGAATAACAATGTTCTATTCTTCCCTTTCGATTACCATATTAAAGTAGGGGACTTGACTGCAAATAGATTTGAACTAATAAAAAGTATAGATATGACAATGGTAGAGCTTAAAAGCTAAATTCCCCTTATTCACTTAAATAGGTGGTCTTTTATAGATAGGGGGATGTTCATGTTTAGAGCAGGAGATGTTGTAAAAGGCCCACAGTTTCCTGAAACAGTTGAGTTTAAGAAATGTAATCCTATTCCTCTTTGCTTGCGGGCGAGGGGTGTTTCCTGACTAATTAGGGGCTAGTTTAGAAATAAGCTTTTAACCTTTGATTAACTATCATGTTATCTATATTTATCAACTAGATATATACCCCTACTGAATTGAAAAGTATTGAACTTTGTGGTATTAGTGTACTGTTAGGGTGGTACTTTATAAAAGTGCAGACTACGGCAAAGAGGTAGTTCCCTTTCTCTCACGGATTCTATTATTGTGAGTGTACTACCTGACACGTTAGATATTGGGCTATCGCTCACCGAATGTAATCTTCTGTCTCTCAAGGTAGATATTTTAATCATTCTTTTTTCTTTCACTAAAGGTAGGTATAATAATACCTTCGGCAACTGGAGTTTTTGGCTCCCCCATGATAGTACAATTAAACTGATATAGTTAAAAATATCTATTAACATATGGGTTATATAATTACTGTGAATTATATGTAAGCTAATCACTAACTTTGTATTGGGATTTTAAAACCTTCACATAGATAAATTTGAGTCGATAGACGAAGGGAGAATTCTATGTAGAGTTCAGCTGGCATGATCCATATACAAATCTAACTGAAGACTGGAAACACCATTATTTCAAGTTTGGTATCAGCACTGAAATAAAAATGAAAAGCATGGTGAAGATGTTATTGTTCAGCAGGTGTGTGATAAGGCAGAGCTTACTTGTCCAGTGAGGTATGTAAATGAAACGTGGTTATCACGGCAATCTCTCAAGCATAGAAGTGGATAAACAAGAGGGGTAGAACTGTTTTCTTCTTTCATGCTATGGGCTTCTATCAAACCTGTACACTGCAAGTTCTCGAACTGAATTCGTATGTATCGCAGGTTTAATTCCCTAATCTATTTCAATAGACTAGGAAAAAACAGAGTGCTCTCTAAGCATTCCGTTTTTTCTATGTATCAATCTACTTATTATGAAACTTCTTAAATACATCAAAAATATAAGTTGGAAGGGTGAAGTGTACCCGTGTACTTTATCCTTGTGGTATTATTTTCTATATTGTACTAAGCCTATTGGACATATGAATCTTCATCCAAAGAGGCTTAGTCTTTGTGCTCGATTTCCTCACGGTAAAGGGTGTTTTTTTGTAAGTAGGCTTGTTTCAGGGCGACTTTGCCAACTTCCTCAAACCGTCTACTTGCAAAATAAGAGCAGAGCGGTACAAGTGGCCCTACTCAGATGGTTCATGATAAAATCCATTCTGTAGATATCTTCTGATTTCATCAGTCTTCAAGCAACCTAGCTCTTATCTCCTTGTGCTTCGGATTGTTCGGATTAAGTTGGATTACTCCATCTTCGTCTATCCTTAATACATCCTCTGGGGACACACTAGCGAAGATATTATTAAAATCAAATTTACTAGCAATCTTGCGGTTCATATACTGAGTTATACGGAGCTGCCTTGTCTGTTTAATTGTAATCGTTTTCTGAGATTTAAAAGCAGTCCTAATTAAATACCTCCTTTTCAATATACCACTACCTTTCAGAATTCTTACAACTATATTACCTTCATTTAATGTTATCAAAAATGACTGTAATTGTAAAAAAATAACCAAAAATGGAGTAGGGATGGGCAGACTGGAAACAAAAAAAGAACTAAAAAATATGAACCTGAACTACTTAAGGAGGGGAAGCTCTATCTCGGTTACCTACAAGCCTGAAAAGGTATTACACCAACATATGCTGTAGATTTTATTGAACGACTATTATTTTATGGAGATATTCGAGAGAAGTTTCTATAGGATATAAAGAATATTAAAAGAAAATGACATAATCTCAGCCTGGAGACTATCAGTCGTATTCCTATGGGAAATGATTTTTCTTTTTCTCGGCATCTGCGGACTTTACACTTCCAAGAAAGAATTCCATTTCCTTATTTGCTCGATATCGAGGTAAGGAAAACACCTATTCATGTTGACCGTTTAGAAATATTCTTATCACCTTCGACGATCTATCATGTTACCCACTTCTACCAAACTAGATATATTTTCTTAATGAATAGAAGATATTTCATCCCTTCATGTACAGGTTTCTCAAACTATGAAAGGATGCTCTTCAAAAAGAGCGGTCTACGCTAAGAGACTGCTCTCAGTCTCTTATAGATTCTCTTTCTTGTATGTGTGCAACCTAACAAGTTGGCTTTCACAGCTCCATCACTTGTTGTGAATCTTCACTCTTCCCATGGGAGTGTGATCTATCCAGTTGAAAGTGTGCAGTCCCCTTATTAAGAAAGTCCTACTAATAAAATATATACCTGTAAAACCTGGGGGAATTCTACCTTGTCATAAAATAGACGTAATTTTGTCACATGTTCGTTTGAATTATGACAATACAAGAATGAAACGTAACTACTTACAATAAATGGGTGTTTTGATTTCTTTCTACTAATTTTATATTATAACACGCTAAAATGGCTATTCTTGACAACTATTACTAGGGAATATTTCATTTTATAAGATTCCCTTATGGTGGATGGTTGTCGTAATTCGGTGTATGAATCATTTTCTGTAAACAAAAAAAGGAACTCAATATAATATGGTACCTGTAGTAAGGACACTTGAAAAAGAGTGTTTTATCTACAGGTATTTTTTTATATACTAGAATTTCAACATATGGGGAATTAGGGGACGTCATGAGTAAAATAACATTTACAACT
>NZ_JBRKCV010000004.1:0-255090 GCF_052983275.1 Robertmurraya sp. GLU-23 | reverse complement strand
GCTCCAAATTTATCCTTACGAGATAAATCCAACCATAGTATCGAGCTTAAACTCTAAAATTACAATTTATAAAATACTGAGAATACTGGAGAAAACGCGAGTTTTCACTTTGTTTATTGAGGGAGGTTTATGGAATTAAATAATGAGAATAAAAACATTTTCCTTATGTAGAAATGGTTAATAGAAGACTATATATTAATAGGAAAACTTAATTTCTTCAGTAGCGATGCTAAAAAAATAAAGAGCCACTTTCAAAATTGGCTCTTCGTTGTCTAGTGGCTAGTTTATATTTTAATTTTAGAATCATGCTTACTTATCGAGTTTAATACAACCTCAACAAAAGCTTCGACTGATGGGGATAACCACTTCTTCTTCTTTATTAACATATGGGAATAAAACGGTTGGAATTCTTCTTTTTGACTTACGATTTTAAGTTTTCCACTATTTACTTCTTCTTTAACCGTACTCTGCTGTATCTATTTTTCTTTGAACCTGGTAGAAAAGGAATATTCATCACGGGTTGAAGAATTATTATATTTACCAACGAACCTGTACCATTTTAAGTATGCAATAGGGGCAAATATGACTAAAAAACAAAAATTATTTTTGTTTTTTGCAAAGGTAAATTATGTTTTGGAGATTTAGAAGACGAGATAAAAATGGAATTACTTAAAAATGAACTAGTAACCGAACAAGGGTATCTTAGGAGAAAGGTTTGGCTTTGAAATATTCGGTATTAGAATTTTTATAGTCAAGATAACTTCTGCACTGCATTAGTTTTAATTCGTAATGGGATTTAAATTAAAGAAGCTAAGAGTTACAGAGTGAGATTGCAATTTTATGCAATCTTTTTTTGTTGAACTAACGAGACAGCAGTGTTAAAAAGAATATTTGTCCACTTTAGGGAAAAATAAGATTACTTGATAAAACTAAGCGTTAAACAAAGGAGAATAAATTTTGTGGCTTTTAGTTTTTGTATTTTTTACATGCCTTAACATATTTGTATTCTTTATGAGGAAGCGACTTACGAAAATTGAAATTTATGCAACGTCTGTTTTTGCTCTTCTTTTCGGGATAACAACAGATGTAATATTCGATTTGCATTATAATGTAAATGGATATTTTGATAAAGGGTTTCAATGGAAAAAACTTTTGGCTGTATTTATGTACTTTCCTGCAATAAACTTGATATTCCTTAACTACTATCCTTGGAATAAAAGTGTAATGAAAAAACTTTTTTATTTCTTGGTATGGACTTTATTCTCAATTACTTTTGAATGGCTTTGTCAAAAAACCTACTTTTTTTACTACAATGGATGGAGACTTTGGTATTCTGGTTTACTATATCCATTAATTTTCTTAACTCTTTTATTTAACTTCAAAGTTATTCGGAAAATTGATAAAAGGTTTGACTAACGAAGCGGGTTAGCTTAATATAGATCGTCAATGGAGTCTTGCATCAGTAGTTTTATTGAACAAAAAGGATAATACCTAAATGAAGGTATTATCCTTTTTTCTTTATCACAATAGAGAATGTTTCTGTATTTTGCTGAACCTCAATTCACTAACAAAAGTAGAACCTAATAAGAGAATTCCACCTATGATTTGTATTAATGTGAACTGCTCTAGTAAAATTAACCCAGAGATTAAAATAGCTACCAATGGGTCGACATAGCTCAACATTGCTATGCTCTGACCTTTTAATTTTTCCATACCAGAGAAAAACAACCAAAACCCTATTCCTGTGTTTATAACTCCTAGTATAATGATAAAAGGGAGGGTGGATATAGATATATTTAGGATGTTAAACCCTTCTGTAATAAGAACGTAAGGTAGAAGAACAAAAGCTGTAGTAGCAAGTTGAATAATAGTTACTTCCAACCTATTAATACCTTTAATAAACTTATTTAACAACATTAATGTTGCATAAAAAGCTGCTGCAACCAATCCCGAAATTATTCCAAGTACATCATCTGTTCCAGATGCACTTATTCCATTTCCCACTATGAACATCATACCTATTACTGCTATAACAATACATATCACCTTTTTAAATGATAGTTGTTCATTTAAAACAATCGGTGAAAGTAACATCACAAAAACAGGTGCAAAATAATAACCTAGTGTAGCATTTGCGAGAGATGTGTAATCATAGGATTTATAAAGAAAAATCCAGTTTCCTGCCAAGGCAATTCCTGATGTCAAAAGAACTAACGAATTCCTCTTCATCTTTTTCCAGGTAAAAGTTTTTCTTTGATAAAAGAATACAAGAATTAAAAAGAGACAACCAATTGAGCTACTTAACAATGCTGTTTCACTCGAAGATAAGTCAATGTATCTTACAACTAAACCAAGTGTTCCAAAAATAACCATCGATAATATAAACTGAATGTTAGATTTCATTTTCTACTCCTTCGAATCTGCGAAACAGCTTATATTTCGCAGATTCTTAATCTGTTTTAAATATAAGCGTGTTTATGAGCAGAAACGGTGGTGGTGGAGAAGTAGCCAGTCTAACACTTGGGTTAATAATTGATTTTGATAATGGCATTATAAACTAACCTCCATTTTTTTATGATTAAATAATTATACATTAAATATATGCATTTGAATTAAAGGTAATTGAAATTTACTGCTTAATAATAAAAGAACCTGTGCAAAAAAGGAAGCATATTTGGCTATTGCTGAACAAGATTCAATTATATTAGGTTTTGGAGTTTTGAAATTAAATGGCACTATGTTTCCTAAATTAAGTGACCTATATGTAAAAGAGAATTATCGGGGGAATGGTATAGGTTCAGATTTAATTATGTATAGAGAGAAAATAGCAAAGAGTTTAGGCTATTCTGAGATATTTGTGAGTGTTGATCTAATTGAAAATACCAAAATGATAAGGTTAATTCGCAAACATAGCTACGAAGCAATCTCTGAACCATATTTAAAAAGGGTCCTATTTTATAATGATGATGGTACTACCTATAATAAAACCTATACAAGAATTGATTTAAAGAAGTTGTTAAACTGACGGCTGCTTTAGTTGAAAGTGGGGGTGTTGCGCCAGCCTCTTTTTTTACTTGCAGCAATAACAGGGTAGCAAACGTGTGACGCAAATGGTGTAAGGTAAACCGATGAGGAGGGAGGCCAGCCTTCTTAAGGCCGTCCTTAAAGATGACTTGAAGTCCTTGAGGGGTAAGAGCCCTCCCATGTATATTTCGAAACACAGGCTCTTTTGGATGCGCCTGATACTCCTGTAACGAATGTTTATACTTCTTTAACAAAGGCAGCATCATACTATGAAGGGGAAGGAGGCGTTCTTTTTTCCCTTTCCCAATTGTCGTCTCATACCGGTCGTTGCCAGTAGCTTGAACATCGATTCATTTCGAAGGTCGAGTGGCTGGGTGGTATGGGACTCAAGGAAGGAAAAGAGTTTTTTGAGTTCTTCCATATTCATACAGGAAGCTTGGAATCTGATTTGGGGGCCTTGATTCCTGCCATAAAATCTGTAAACAGTAGCTGCTAAATGATTTCAAACTCGAGATTCGAAATTGCATGGTTCGTGGTTTCACTCTTTGATTGATCATTTGATCTTGAATAAACCGATAAAAAGTAGAGGGTGTCATTATCGTTCTGTTTGAGTTTGTTTCTAGTTTACATAATATCTATTATACACAGTTCTTTGAAGAGAGATGGAAGAGGTCTCAATAGCTAAGTATACTTAAAATAGTGAGACGGTTTGTTGATTTTTATCTGAGACCACTGTTGTATTTTAAACTGTGTCACAGCTAATTCAAACTGTTTGGTATCTAGATTATCAGTTGCTTTAGTTATTTATTTAAAGTTAGCTAATTGTTTTATAACACTCAACATAATACTAATGATCATTAGTTTATATCCAGCTCAATATTATTAATTTAGTTTACATAATATGATTATATGCAACTTATCTCTTCAAAAAAACGCTCAGTCAAAAATGACTAATCATTTCATACAGATGTTATAGATTCAATTGATTTTTCACTTGCTCATAGTGCTTTATTGATAATGCTTGCTTTAATAATACGTGATTGATGCCATTCCGATTTAGTGCCTGTATGATGGCTGCTACACGATCGGTTCGCTCTCTGCGTAAGTTGGACTCTATCTGAATTTCTAATGGTACCGTTTGAAATGTAAAATCATTTAAAGTTATCGGTTTTGCCAGTTCCCATATGTATTGGCCACCTTCCCAAATTCCTTCTCCATCCTTAGAATCGGGTATCCCAGCCGAGTTCATGATATGTACAGCCTCTACCTCAGTCCCATTAATCATCCGCTTCTCTTTTTTCCAAGAAAAGCCCCGTGAAAACGTTTGCGTGAATGTTGGTTCCTCTAAAGAGGATTTCCAATTTATATCTTCGATAGAGTGCTTGCTTTTTACCTGATGGGCGTACTTTTCAAAGATTTTTGCGAATAGGTCTACCCCACTTTCTGTTTTTGTATAGAAGTCGATATCAATTAACGAGTGAAAAGTACTTCCCAAAACAAAAAACCTAACAGAGTGTCAGGTCTGACCGTTAAACAACTCGCTGTTGTAGGGCGGTTGTTAAATAATATCTAGGAGTGCCGAAGTACATGTGTTGGTTATATTGTGGGTAGGAAGACTCGAATTGTATATATATTGGTGAGTCTAATAACCATGGATAATTTTGATAGAATTTTTGGTCACCATATACCATTGCTGTTAGTGCTAATGGTAGCTCTTTTTGGAAAATGTGAAAGCGAATCATTGCATAATTTTCGTCAAATTCTCCGTTACTAACATACACTTTCCCTAATAATGTGTATTGACCCATGATAGGTTTCCACTCTGCCAACACTTCATCTCGAAATTTGTTATTTATGGCATCTAAATCGTAGCAAAATCCAACAGTTAAAAATAGCTCACCTGTTACGTCTGAGTGCGTTAAGGTATATTTTCTCTCATCTACAGGTTTATAGGGTGTTGCTGGTGGAAAGTATGTCACATTTAACAAAGATGGATCAAACTTACTCATGTAAGCTTCACTCCCCTGGATGATGAAATAATATTTACTACTGTATTTTATGTGATGGAATGTTAAATGTGACAACAGCCTATTTTTTCTTCTTCGTTGTATTCCGACGTAACTCCATAACATTCGTATCAAGGAGCTTCCATTTTCCGTTTTCATACATCCAAGATGACTCCACATAAGCAATCGAATCCGCATTGTAGGCACCGCTAATTCGTTGTGAACCTTTTAAGCCCGTTTGATTCCCAGCCACTTTAACGGGCTTTAGTGTTCCAAACGGAAGGACCATGAGTTCCGCGGGTTCATTTAATTTACCGTTATGATATAATCCGAGTCGTTCGTAATCTTTTGCTCTATTTCTTAAGTCAAACTGATACGACTCATTGGTATTTTCTATAGTCATATTGGCTTTATATCCATTTAGAAAAGACGTTTGAATAACGAGTGATTCAGGGACGGTTATATCTGTTATCTGATCATTCTTTGCTGTATATAAATAATGATTTGATAATCCGCCACTTCCTCCCGTGTTAACAGAAAGGAATAAGTCTTTTACGCCATCATTGTTCAGATCTTTAAAGTCTATTCGTGGTTCGTACCCACCTTCGAGATTGATTTTATGGCTTTTTCCAGTTGCCGAAAGGATTTCCAAGGTTATGGAACGTAAAAAGATCGCGCCTTCCTCAAAGGGCTCACCCTTCACATATATCGTATCAAGTTTTCCATCTCCGGTAACATCCATTTGTTCTTTGACGATGACACTATCAAGCATGTTGGCTTCCTCGACTGCATATACGCCTGTAATCGCGGACAGTGACATAAAAAAGAAGGCAGCAAAAGCAAACAATAGCTCTTTCTTCATTTAAAATTCCTCCCTGAGCAATATCAGTATTTTATTTTGCCCATAAGTGGAAAAAAGATGTAGAAAAAACAAATTTAACAAAAAATTAGTTTGCTAACTGCTTAATAAGACCGGGTAACCAATCAGAAAGATTACTAAAACGATACCCAAGCTCAATTGCCTTAGCGTTGCTCATATTCCAGTTGTTTTCAATACCGTAGGGTGAGTGTTCAGACGGGTCAAAAGTATTTGGGAGAATAGCCTGCTTGCCAACCTCTCCTTCTATGAGTGCCATCAAATCTGCCATTGATATCTCGTTGTTTGCACAGGCGTTGATGGGGCCAGAGAAGTTTTGCTCACTTATCCAGACAAGAAAGTTGCCGGCCTCTTTTTGATGAATGAAACCCATTTTGGCTTGTAAGTTCGGAAATCCGATCACGCCCCCTTCCTTTGCTCGGTTAATATGTAGAAGTAATCGTTCCGTGTAATCAAGCTCTCCGAGAACAATGGGAATTCTAACAGCAATCACAGGAAAAGCTGCCTCTTGGAAAAATACCGCCTCCGCCTGGCGTTTTCCTTCCTGATAGGTTACTTTGTCTGGAAGAGTGTCAGAAATCGGATAGATATATGGATCAAACTCTGCTTCTATCACATTTTCAGCATAGTCATAAACTGACATCGTGGAAGTGAAAATGTAGGTATGTATTTTGTCTGTTAGTGTCTGAATGGCAATTCTCGCATCTCTAGAGTTAAAGCAAATCTGATCAAATACAACATCCCAAGTTCTCTCACTTACAGCTTCCTTCACAGAATCTAAATCAAATCGGTCAAGCTTGAGCGTTTCAACCTTATTCCCAAACGGAATCTCACTGTTTTGTCTTGTTGCGACCGTAACTTTTACCCCTTTGTTTAGCAACTCTTGAACTAAATTTACTCCGAAAAATCTAGTTCCCCCAAATACTAAAGCCGTTTTCATTTGATTTCCTCCTCCGCAACATTACTTGTAACATATTAATATATATTCAATGATAACTACCTATTCACCTTTTTGTCCTTTTGTTAAAATTAGGTAAGATTCCTAGAAAGGAAGAGATATATGCTGAAAAAGTTCACTCCCCCCTTTTCAAATGAGATTTATGAGCAGTTACCACTATGGGTATCTCAGCAACAAAATGTGCGTGGTATAAACATAGAAATACCGATGAATCTCACTTCTATGATAGAGGAGGAAGACGGTTCTCCAGATTACATATATATCATGTATGAAGGGGATAAAATGACAGCTGCTGCATCGGTGGTTGATATATTAAAAACAAAGCATTATGAAATTGGTTTTGCTGCTAGTAATGAACAAACGGCAAGAAATTTGATTAGTAAAGTCCACGAAGACTTACTATCACTCTTCCCTACCACCATCACTGCGGTAATAGATCAAAGAGCAACACATGAGAAAAATGCTTTATTGGAGTTGGGGGCAAATTATGAGTTGTGTGAAGCGCAATTAATGGTTTCTCAATTAAGTGCAAAGAAACCCGCTGTTCCAATTGAGCTAGTTGAGTATCATTCTAGTCGTCACAATGACTATCGTGAAGTATTAATGGAGAGTTTTGGTGATACAGTAAAAGAAGCGGAAGCTATTATTCAATTGTCACTCTCACAGCCAAGTAGGACACTTTACGGTATCCATGTAAACGGCGCAACGGTTGGAACAATCAATCTAATTCGCTCAGATGATGCCTTTATTACAGCGCTTGCGGTTCGTCCCTCACATCAAAAGAAAGGAATAGGGCGAGCTGCTTTACATGAAGCAGTTAACATGCTTATTGAAGAAGGATATTGGTCGGTATCTCTCGATGTAGAAATGAAGAATACACATGCACTCAAGTTGTATGAAGAAGTTGGCTTTCAAGTTCAAAACATATTTCAGTTTTTTAAAATGTGAAAATATTAATAAAAATACAAGCTCAGAGATAGTTTCTCTGAGCTTAAATATCTTTACGTTTTATATAAAGTTTTAGTTATTTGTAGTTTCGTTTGCTTCTTTTTGAGCAACCGACCACACCGTCTTTGCTTTGCCAGCATCGGTTTCATCAATAATAAATGATCCGTTCGAGTAACGGTCATTATGTCTTATATCAGAAGCACGTACTTCCTCGACATGACCTTTTTCTGTACTTACAAAGATCTGGTCTTCATCACTCACGATAACTGCACCGATCACTCGGTGTGGGTTTGCCTTTAATTCTCTAAGCATGACGACTCCACGCTTGGCACGTGATGTGATTTCAAATTCATCTAACTTCATCTTTTTGATGGCTCCGCGCTGAGTCACAATCACAATGCTTTGAGAACGTGCATCATCGACGATTTTTCCAGCTGTTAGATAATCGCCATCCTTTAGGTTAATTCCCTTCACACCTGCAGCTCTAGCACCAACGATACTTACCTCATCTTCAGCGAAACGTAACCCGTACCCTAAATGAGTGGTTAATAGCAACTCTTTCGTACCATCCGTTTCATGAACATCAAGTACTTCGTCGTCATCCTTTACATTAATCGCGACGAGTGGCTTCGAATATCTTTGAGCTTTATACGCCTTCAGTTCTGTTTTCTTCACCATTCCATTTTTCGTAATGAACAACAAGAACGCTTCCTTCTCAAAATCTTTGACAGGAAGTACCCTTATAATCGTTTCGTTACGATCAATTGGAACAAGATTTGCGATATGTTGACCGAGGTCCTTCCAGCGAATATCAGGAAGTTCATGTACTGGACAGTACAAGTAATTCCCTTTATTCGTAAATAACAGAACCACATCGGTTGTGTTCATATCAAGCTGTGCGAGTAATTGGTCGGAATCCTTCATGCCAAAATCCTGACCATTTGAAGCTGCATACGACCTAGGGCTAGTACGTTTAATATAGCCTTCCTTCGTCACAGTGACAATCACATCTTCGCTTGCGACCATAACTTCAAGATTGATCTTAATTTCTTCAATCTCCGCTTCAATAATGGTACGACGTTGATCAGCAAAGCGCTTTCGAACATCTTTTAACTCTTTTTTAATCACTGAAAGAAGCTTGCTCTCACTTTCTAAAATAGCAGTAAGTTCATCGATTTTCTTAGCAAGTTCATCTGCTTCGTTTTGAAGAGCCGTAATATCTGTGTTTGTTAAGCGATATAGCTGTAAAGAAACGATTGCTTCCGATTGTGCTTCGGTAAAGCCAAACTTCATAATCAAGTTATCTTTTGCATCACGCTTATCTTTTGATCCACGAATCGTTTGGATGACTTCATCTAGGATAGATAATGCTTTCATTAATCCAGCTACAATATGTTGGCGGTCTTTCGCCTTCTGTAAATCAAATTGGGAACGTCGAGTGACTACTTCCTTTTGGTGCTCAATATACGCATCCAGAAGCTGTGTAAGTCCCATGAGCGTCGGACGGCGATGATGGATGGCTACCATGTTGAAATTATAAGCAATTTGAAGGTCTGTGTTCTTGTATAAATAGTTTAGTACACCTTCAGCATCCGCTTCTTTTTTTAATTCAATCACGATACGAAGTCCGGTACGGTCCGTTTCGTCACGAACTTCTGACATTCCTTCAATTTTACGGTCTAAGCGGAATTCATCCATCTTTTTCACAAGGTTTGCTTTGTTTACTTCAAAAGGAATTTCTGTAATAACGATTTGTTGCTTACCGCCTCGTACCGTTTCAATTTCTGCTTTCCCGCGAACAATGATTTTCCCTTTGCCGGTTTCGTAAGCCTTTTTTATTCCGTCTACCCCTTGAATGATTCCACCAGTTGGAAAGTCAGGTCCTTTAATCACGTTCATTAAATCATCGACCGTACAGTCCGGCTGATCCATCCTCATGAAAACACCATCGATGATCTCATTCAAATGATGAGGTGGGATTTCTGTTGCATATCCAGCAGATATACCTGTAGAACCATTGACAAGTAGGTTAGGGAACATTGCTGGAAGAACGGTCGGCTCATCGGCTGTATCATCAAAGTTTGGTACGAAATCGACGGTTCTTTTGTCAATATCACGCAATAACTCAGAAGAAATCGCACTTAAACGTGCTTCCGTATAACGCATCGCAGCTGGTGGGTCACCATCGATACTACCGTTATTTCCGTGCATTTCAACAAGAAGATTACGTAGCTTCCAGTCTTGGCTCATACGCACCATGGCATCGTACACGGAGGAATCTCCATGTGGGTGATAGTTACCAATTACGTTACCGACTGTTTTGGCCGATTTACGGAAACCTTTATCGTTTGTGTTTCCTTCCACATGCATCGCATAAAGAATACGTCTTTGTACTGGTTTTAGGCCGTCCCTTGCGTCAGGTAAGGCACGGTCTTGAATAATATATTTACTGTATCTTCCGAAGCGATCACCAATAACCTCTTCAAGTGGTAAATCGCGAAATTTTTCCGTCAAACTCACTATTCAGTAACCTCCTCAGCAACAGAAATATTTTCATTTTCTAAAATACTTCCGTCTTCTTCTAAACCGAAGGCTACATGTGTTTCAATCCACTTTCGGCGAGGCTCAACCTTATCGCCCATTAATGTAGTCACACGACGTTCCGCTCGAGCAGCGTCATCAATGCGAACACGAATTAATGTTCTCGTTTCAGGATTCATGGTTGTATCCCAAAGCTGGTCAGCGTTCATCTCACCTAGTCCCTTGTAACGTTGAATCATATAACCTTTACCAACCTTTTTAATGGCTGATTGTAAATCGTCGTCGCTCCATGCATACTCAATAATTTCTTTCTTACCTGTTCCTTTACTTACTTTATAAAGCGGTGGAAGGGCTATGAATATTCTTCCAGCTTCAAGAAGTGGTTTCATATAACGGTAAAAGAATGTAAGGAGAAGAACTTGAATATGAGCACCGTCGGTATCGGCATCGGTCATAATGACAACTTTATCGTAGTTGATATCGTCAATATTAAAATCTGCTCCAATTCCACCACCGATGGCATGGATGATCGTATTAATTTCTTCATTCTTAAAGATATCCTGTAATTTTGCTTTTTCTGTATTAATAACTTTTCCTCGAAGTGGGAGGATCGCTTGGAAACGACGGTCACGTCCTTGTTTAGCAGATCCACCAGCAGAGTCACCCTCAACTAAGTAAAGCTCATTTTTCTGAGGATTTCTAGATTGGGCGGGTGTTAACTTTCCTGATAAAACAGCCTCAGAGCGTTTTCTTTTCTTTCCGCTACGTGCTTCTTCTCTAGCTTTACGAGCGGCTTCCCGTGCTTGGTACGCTTTAATCGCTTTACGAATCAATAAAGTACTCGTCTCTGGATTTTCTTCTAAAAAGTAAGACAAATACTCAGATACTACGGAATCAACAGCTGAACGTGCTTCACTTGTTCCTAACTTTCCTTTTGTCTGTCCTTCGAATTGAAGAAGTTCTTCCGGAACACGTACGGAAATAATCGCTGCAAATCCTTCTCTAATATCCGCTCCGTCAAGGTTTTTATCCTTTTCTTTTAACAGGCCGATTTTGCGTGCGTATTCATTAAACACACGAGTCATGGCTGTTTTTGCACCAGCCTCGTGGGTTCCACCATCTTTTGTACGAACATTATTAACGAAGGAAAGAACATTTTCCGAATATCCATCGTTGAATTGGAACGCGTAATCCACTTCAATTCCACCGCTCGTCCCTTCGAAGCTGATGACTGGATGTAAGACGTCTTTTTCCTCGTTTAAATATTGAACAAACGCCTCAATTCCATTTTCGTAATGGAAAATCTCATGGAAATCATTACGGTCGTCAATAATTTCTATTTTCATGCCTTTTAGAAGAAAGGCAGATTCTCTCAAGCGTTCACACAATGTTTCATAATTGTAGGTTGTCGTCGAAAAAATCGACGCATCTGGCTTAAAGTGAATGGTCGTTCCTGTTTGATTCGTTTTTCCTACTTTCTCTAAAGTAGTCACAGGTTTTCCGCCGTTTTCAAAACGCTGCTCGTAGACAAAGCCATCTCGCTTAATCTTTACCACGAGCCACTCGCTCAATGCATTTACAACCGATGCACCTACACCGTGTAGCCCACCACTTGTTTTATAACCACCTTGACCGAACTTTCCTCCTGCGTGAAGGACAGTTAAGATGACCTCAGGAGTGGGTTTTCCCATTTTGTGCATACCCGTTGGCATACCACGCCCTTTGTCTTGCACACTAATGGAATTATCTTTGTGTATTTTTACGATAATATGGTCTCCATGACCTGCTAATGCTTCATCGACAGAGTTATCTACTATTTCATACACCAAATGGTGAAGCCCTCGTGAATCAGTACTACCAATGTACATTCCTGGGCGTTTTCGAACCGCATCTAACCCCTCTAGTACCTGAATGGCATCATCGTTGTATTCAAACGTTCCTTGATTTTTTGCCACGTACAATACCCCTTTCCTTCCGTGCCAGCTACATGTCTCTATCTATGTAATGGACCTGAACGTCTTATACCTATTCGTTCTTACAAGTGAATTATCCTTTAAATATTATGAAACGAAGACTATAGAACAAATGTTCTTATCTCGTATTTTATCACATTTTTTAAGACACCTATGCTTTATTGTATATATTTCTTGTGATTTGGCAAATGGATATTTTAAAAAGAAAAGTATTTTAGACGAATATTCTTCGATAATAGAAATGTTTATAAAGCCTATGTTATAAAGAAAAACACCCTAATCGTAATGACTAGAGTGAAGGAGATAAAATTATTTTGTCAAAGCATGTTCTACTTTAATGCATCGATTCATAACGACTGTGTAGCCTTTGCTTTTTAAAAATTCGTAAGCTTCTTCATTTTCTAATCCTAACTGTGCCCAAAATACATCCGCATCGATTTGATCGAACTCTCTTGCCACCTCTGGGAGAAATTCAGATCGTCTAAACACATTCACAATGTCTACATGACCTTCAATATCAGTCAACTTGGCTACGGCTTTAATACCAAACACTTCATCTACGGTAGGATTAACTGGAATAATTTCATACCCAGCATTTTTCATTGCTTCAGAAACCATGTAAGAGGTACGTTCTCGATTATTGCTTATTCCAACAACAGCGATTCGCTTTGCCTTTTTTAAGATTTGCCCCAACTCTTCACGGCTCGGATACTCGATTGGCATCAAACTCACTCCTCTTAATTTTTGTTTAGTATGCCCTTACATTCTTTAATCATAGCCAATTGAATGATAAAAGGCTAGGAGAAAGTCCTAGCCATTCATTACCTTTTCACTATTTGCTGGTTAAAAGTTTGCAGAGCGGTCCATGCTGTTTCATCGGCAAAATATCTGGACCAGCTCGCCACTCCCGCAAGATCATACTTTACCGCTAAATTAGTTCTTGCGGTAAGAGATTGTTCATCTTCAAGCCATACCTTGTAGGTAGTTGCCTGATCGGGAACATAAAGCTCCGCATAATTTTGTCCGCTAGCTGCATCATAGATAGGAGTTAAGTTATTCGTGGTTAACCATTCTTTGATTTGTGCCATGCTTTTGGATTTTGAGGAAACTTCACCGCTGTCTTTGATTTCCCATAGTCTTGTGTAAAGCGGAATACCTAAAATCAGCTTTTCATTTGGAACGATTTCCAAGAGCTTTTGAAGGTTGGTTTCAACCCAAGGTAGACTTGCTACGCTCCCTGCTTTTGGCGAGGAACCCCAATGCTCATCATAGGCCATAATCGCAAGAAAGTCGACAATTTCTGCAAGCTTATCGCGTTCATAGAAAGCAGACCAATTGCCTTCCGCCATAAACGTAATGTCCATCGAAACGATCAAGCCTGCTTCATGAAAGTATGGCGTTGCCTCTCGAACAAATTGTGTCACTAGCGGTCCGTCTTCTTCTCTTACATTTTCAATATCAATATTGATTCCGTTCAGCTCATATAACTGACTGTAATGTAGGAGCTCTCGAATCATCTTCTGCCTCGTCTCATAATCCTTAAAGGCTGCGTGAGTAAGGTCGGGATCAAACGCGTTGGAGAATAGTCCCCAAACTTGATAGCCCTGTGTCTTTGCCCAATTCGTGTACTCGAGAGAAGCAAGGTTCCCGATGCTTCCAGTTTCGTCCTTTAGTTCGAACCAGGTTGGAGAAACAACGTTTACTCCATTCATTTTAGGAATCATAGTGGTATCTGGGTTTTTCGAATATACTGCCTCCCATGTTAGGTTGATCGGTCCTTCAAAAGTTGGAGCATTTACAGCTTCTTTTTCATATTCTACGACGATGGTTTCCTTTTTCTGTGCCTCAATTAAGTCCTTAGATATATATCCAGCAACTCCATCTATTTTTCTCACAAAATAGAATTCTTCCTTTTTATCCTCAATCCAAATCTTTTCCCCGTTTGAAACGTCTGAAACATAAGGAGATTGTAAGGTAGCGTCCGTTCGTAGTCGAAGTTTTTCCTCGTGCACTTCCTCATTCGTAATAACCGCATTTTGGAAAGTATCTCCATCCTTTTCAATCAAGATAGCATTTGAGTTTTCTAATACACGGTAGGTTACAGGATAATACTGAATGACTGGGTCAAGCGCTACATATAATTGGCCTTGTTCATCTACTAAAGGGGCAAATTGAAGTTCAACCGCCTTCTCATTAATAAAGTAGGTTAAAGATTCTGTAGGCATTTGTACCACTTTATTAGAGGTAGTAATGATGATTGAATTTGATTTTTCATCAAACGCGACGCTGTCATCAATATTTTCCTTCAAAAAGTCTAACGATACATAGACACTTTCGCCTTCTATAATGGCATTCCCTTGTTGTTTCCCTTCAAAAAGAACAGGATTTTCTCCTGTGAAGTAACTTGTTTTTTCGCTTGAAGCAAAAGGATAAAAGAATAATAGAATACTAGAGATTATCACAAGAATAGATGCAATGAGACCCGTGATGATCCATCCTTTTGATACAATCGGTTTTTTCTTAAATGTTTCTAGACGTGCCATGGTTCACTCTCCCTTACCTTCATCGTACCCGAAAAGATGTTCTTTTGAAAAGAGGGTTTCGATATTCGTTCATTTTAGCCTCTAAATATGACGATTGAATAACAAAAAAGTTACGAGAATATAATGGAAAAAACCAATTGTACATGGTTTTTTAAGCAATACATGGTACAATAATAAGACGGTATATGAAGTGTGAAGGAGTATTTGTATGATGGAAATTGCATTAATAGTTATTGTTTCTTACCTGCTTGGTTCCATCCCCTCAGGGCTAATTGTTGGAAAAGCTTTTTACGGAATTGATATCCGTGAGCATGGAAGTGGAAACCTAGGTGGAACCAATACGTTTCGTACTTTAGGGAAAAAAGCAGGGATTATTGTTACCGTTGCTGATATCCTAAAAGGTACACTTGCCTCTTCTCTTCCTGTTATTTTCGGAGTGGAGGGCCAAATTGATCCTTTAATAGCGGGGATGATTGCGGTTGTTGGGCATATGTATCCTGTGTTTGCTAATTTTAAGGGTGGAAAAGCGGTGGCTACGTCAGGTGGAGTTCTTTTAGCATGTGCTCCAGTTATGTTTCTTGTGATGGTCGTTGTATTCTTGCTAAGCTTATACATAACGAAGTTCGTATCACTTTCTTCAATCATTGCAAGCATTGTAGCAGTGATTTATGCAGTGATTGCAAAGGAACCCCTGTTAATTATCGTTGTTTCTCTGCTTTCTTTATTTGTTATTTATCGTCATCGAGCAAATATCAAGAGAATTATTAATAAAACAGAACCGAAGATTAAATGGATGTAAGACCCGACAAAGGGTCTTTTTTTTGACAAAAATTTTGCGAGTTTTGACTTTATTATTGAAAAACAAACATATTACGATGAAATTCCCCATATAGATGGAGTAGAAATTACGCTAGATGGGGGATAAGGGAAATGACGGACGACAAGAAAAAGTGTGAAATAACGGTTGCTGAAATGGTTCATGAAGTGAAAAATCCATTAACAACCGTAAAGGGCTTACTGCAATTATTGAAACCATACTTGGTGATGATAGAAAAAGAACAATATGCTGATCTCGCCATAAGTGAAATTAATCGTGCGGATGAGTTACTAACCGCGTATGCTAATTCAAATACACCCATTTCTCCTCAACAAAAATTTGTGTGTGTGAACATGGTATTGGAGGAAATGAAATTGCTTTTTGAAAGAGAAGCCAATGTAAATAGAATTCAATTTTATACTCATTTATATCCCGATCTTCCTAAGGTAGAGGTTTGTCGTAATGAATTAAAACAAGTACTCGTAAATTTAGTGAAAAATGCCGTTGAATCTCTAATGGAGGTCAAAGATAACCGAGTCCGTAAAATTACTTTAGAAACCAATGTTCAAGAAAATAGAATAAATGTGATAGTAAAAGATAACGGTTCTGGGATGGATCAAGCGACTCTTGGGCAACTGTTTACTCCCTTTTATACCGAAAAATCTTATGGTACAGGCTTGGGATTATCGATTTGCAAAAAGCTTATTGAAAAGCATGATGGACGAATAACCGTTGAAAGCCAAAAAAACGTCGGAACCACCTTTCGAATTTCCCTACCCTTTCCAACAGATGTCGACTAATAGTCATATTAAAAGAAAGGACCCATGAGAGCATGTGTAGCTGCTTTCAAGGTCCTTTCTTTTATTTGTGTTATGTCTCTTTGATTAACTCATCTTCAAAGAAAAATGTATTTGGATATTCCTGTACAATATAGGAATATCTTTTCATGTTTTTAACATATTGACATTTAGAGATGACGACAGACTCACCAGACGCTTTTATGCTAACTTCTTCTCCGCTGTTATATAGATTTTTTTTCATTCTCTCATCCTGTCTCTAATTAATTTTTGATCCTAGAAAATAAAGTATTACTCAATTATGACAGTCCTATTTATTTAAATCCAGTTTTTTATGGTTTGGTAAAAATTTTATCACTCTAACAATGTGGAATATGGTATCTTTATGGAGGTGAATTTTATCAGGAGGAACGAACAATATGACGAATAACATGTTCTCTCTTAGTAAAACAGAGCATAAGGATGAGCGAGTACTTTCCTTCTTAGAAGAAAATGGAGGAAATCATGCTTCACACTTAATTTTGTTGCGCGATAAAGAGTTATTTTGGGCAAAAGAAGAAAAGGTGTTAATAGCCTATAAAAAAATTGCTAATAAATTGGTAGTATTAGGTGATCCCATCGGTGATGAGGCCTATATGGCTGATGCAATAAAAGAATTTCATGAATACTGTGATGAACTCCGTCTGACCCCTGTTTTTTATCAAATTAGTGCTCAATTTATGCACTATTATCACGAAACAGGCTTCTCGTTTATGAAGCTTGGCGAGGAAGGCATTGTGGATGTAAAGAACTTCTCTCTTGCAGGAAAACAGGGGGCGAAGCTTCGTACAAAGTTTAATAAATTTTCAAGAGAAAACTTTCATTTTCGAGTCATCACTCCTCCCTATTCACATACGCTTCTTACAGAACTTCGTGCTATTTCTGATGAATGGTTAGGAGACCAAAAGGAAAAAGGGTTTTCGGTTGTCTCATTCAGTGAGGAATATGTTTCTTCGTATCCGGTTGCTCTATTAACGAATGCGGAAGGTCGAGTGGTCGCTTTTGCTACATTAGCAACAGATTATAAAGACACAGTAACGATTGATTTAATGAGAAAAACAACAAGTTCTTCATACGGAACAATGGATGTTCTTTTTATCCATATTTTTCAATGGGTTAAAGAACATGGATATCAGTATTGCAGCTTAGGCATGGCCCCGCTTGCCAATGTTGGACAAAGTAAATACTCGATTACTTGTGAAAAATGGATACGTTATATTTTTCTTCATGGTAATGCCTTATATAAGTTTAAGGGTCTTCAAGAGTTTAAAGGTAAATTCACTTCGAGTTGGGAACCGAAGTATTTGGCTTATAAAAAGTCCCCTTTGATTTTTGTGATTATTCAGTTGATTCTATTAATTAATCAACCTCCTTTATCGACGAAAACAAAAGAGGTTGTAGGAAAGCTTAAATATTTGATTAAGAAAGCAGTGTAAGAGGTGAACCTAGAGGATCACCTCTTTTTTATAACTTAATTACTTGAAAACGTCCTTTTCCAAAGACATCGGTTTGGTAGTCAAGTTTGGTGTTTTCAAAATAGACCATATCCCGATGATGGATAACGATATAAAGATCATGAAAAGGGATTACTTGATCCTCCTGTAATGGCTTCTCTTCCAGAGAAAGCTTTAACTGTGGACCTCCTCAGCCAATTCCCATCGTTAATCGGACGTATAGTACTTCCTCTTCTGTTTTTTTCTCTTTTTCAACAGCAGATAGCAAAATTTGATACGCTGATGGGGTAAGTTTTAACATTTTTTGCACCTCTCTAACAAGAAAATTGTCGCATATTGTAACGCGTTTATGACATAATGAAGAAAAGACAACTTTATGATACCCATCTTAGCGAAAAAGTACATGGATTGCCAATAATCTGTATGTAGTAGGTGTTGTTATGAGGAAAGTTAGAAAGAAAAAGCGGAAAAACAATATGTGGGTTGGAGTCGTTCTTTCAGGTTCATTAATCACCGCGTCTTTAATCTTATTTATGAACATGTATGAAAGTGCCAATGCAAGTCTAGTTTTACATAATGAAAAAAATGTGTCCCCTCGTACACTTGGGGTTGAAGCGAAGAGCTATGAACAAACGATCACACTTGGTGCCATTGGAGATATTCTGATTCATGATTGGGTGTATGAGGATGCTCAAACTGGCAGTGGATACGATTTTCACCCCATGTTTGAACAAATTTCAGCAACACTATCTCAACCAGATATTTTATTAGCGAATCAGGAAACGATACTTGGTGGAGTCGAGTTGGGTATTTCTAGCTATCCGATGTTTAATAGTCCTATAGAAATTGGAAGCGCTATAAAAGATGCAGGTGTAGACATTGTCTCGACTGCAAATAATCACTCTTTAGATAAACGTGAAAAAGGACTACTTACTTCTTTAACCAATTTAGATCAACTTGGAATTCCTAGTGTTGGAACATATTCCAGTGCGGAGGATCAGCAAACGCTAACCATGATCGAAAAGAACGGAATTAAGGTCGCCTATCTATCGTACACATATGGAACGAACGGAATGCCGATTCCTGAAGGTAAGGACTATTTAGTCAACTTAATTGATAAGGAAGCCATGAAAAATGAAATCCACCGTGCACGTGAAGCTGCTGATATTACTATCATGAGTATTCACTGGGGTAACGAATATCAACGTTTCCCTAACGAAGATCAGGAAGAACTGGCTCAATTTCTTGTGGATGAAGGAGTAGATATTATCTTTGGTCATCATCCTCATGTTCTCCAACCGATGGAATGGCTGAAGTCTTCTGACGGGAGACAAGCTCTAGTTGTCTACTCTTTAGGGAATTTTCTTTCTGGGCAAATGAGAGATTATAAAGATATTGGCGGTATGGCTTCTATACGTGTAACCAAGCAGATTAATACTGATGGAACTTCTATCCGACTTTCTGAGCCCGGTTTCTTTCCAACCTATGTATCAAATCAAAGACTTCAAAATTATCGGGTGGTCCCCTTACAGGATGCCGGGAATTTTGGAATGAGTAACGCCGAAAGCAAGTACAATGAAATACTAACCCATATGACCAATAATTTGAAATGAGTGAGCGGTGTCTATTTACGGACACTGCTTTTCTTTCCCCTCCCATCCTATCCAAGCGTCTAATATAGCATACTCCTCAATCAAAATTATTTGTTAAGATAAAGAAAAGCAATATTGAAAGGTAGTAGAACTATGAAAGTAAACCAGACCGTGCTTGTTATCCTATCATTAATCACATTTGTTTTGTATCATGTACATGTACCTTCTATTTTCATGTTTCTATTATTTGTTCATTTGTTACTCGTGTTTTTCTTATCCGAAATGCAGAGAATATGGGTTTGGATGATACTCTCACTCTTTTTAGGAATGCTGATTATGAGATATACAGCCCACTTTATTTCAGAACTTTCTTTTCATCAGGGCTCCCTTTTTTTACTAAGTGAATGTTTATGGCTCATCCCTATACTTTTTGTGACGTATATAACGTTCTCCTTTAAAAGCCCACCCCTTGATAAAAAAATACAGCTACAGAAGACAAGGAATATCCTCTTTCTATTAGTACTGGTATTTTTCCTTCTTGGAATTGGAACAATAAATGGGTTGAATGAGTGGTTAAGGATATTTTTTTATTCCCTGTTAGTCTCACAGTTAAGAATATACCTCTCATTCGGTATATTTCTTAGTAGGTTACAAACATTGACGAGTAGATCGGTCAGTATGATAGGTGCAGCTATCATTTTTACCCTTCCTTTTGCCTCTTTAGGTTATTCTCTCATCTCTTTGTTAATCATCGGATTAACAGGGCTTGGTTATTCATGGTTAGTAATAACGTGTAAGAGCTTGTTACCTGTATATGTGATTCACTCCGTGCTTGTCTTTCTTTTTATTTTAGTAGGGGGATTTCCAGCGCTATCTTATTAGCTTTTTCCGAGCTTGGTTTTAGCAATTCTGTCCCATTTGCATTATAATACTCGTTATACGGAAGGAGTTTTGCATTATGAATATAATTGTAAATGATCGTGCTGCAGCTTGGTATAAAGAAGAGATGCTCTTAAATAAAGGAGATTATGTTCGCTTTTTTGCTCGCTATGGTGGCTGTAGTACAGTGCAGCAAGGCTTTTCATTAGGAGTATCGTCTGAAACCCCGCATCAAATTGGTTTTGAAATCGTTAAGGATGATATTCATTACTATATTGAAGAAAAAGATTTATGGTATTTTGATGGTAAGGATTTATTCGTTGATTTTAACGAACAAGTAAATGAGCCAGTTTTTAGATACGAGTAAAAAGCTGATCCAAATCGGATCAGCTTTATTTTTTGAATAATTTCGTTGCTGCTGCTTTCTCATGTAGCAGCACTCTTTTTTGATGTTCTCCTAATAAGTCAAAGTGGGAATAGCCATTTTCTCTATGATGAATCCATTCTCGTTTAAGATTGTAGCTCTCTCCCCATTTGGCTAACTGATCAAGATCACGACAGCCAACCTTGGTTACCGTATTGCAATCGGGAAAGCGATCGTCCAACCAGTAATGGGTGAGAAAGGCAATTTCACCAGAATCAATTTTCTTTTTCCAAGCTCGTAATTCTTCTCTTTTAATGCCAAAAGCCATCGGTTCTCTCCTTCTTACTCGGTTGCAACCGGCTGCTTTTTGTGTTTTTCGTATGCTTCGTGCCAAACGGGAAATTTCTTTCTAATGGAAATCGGGCGGAATGTTTCTTGCATCACGCAAACATGCTGGGATATTCCCTTTAGAGCTAAATCTCCACTCTCTGTGAAAATTTCATAGCCATATGTAACACGAAACCCATCGTACTCTTCAATCCAAGTATGGACCATTGCCTTTTCTCCGTATCTTACTGGTTTTTTATACGAGGCTTGAATATCAATTACAGGAGATATTACGCCTTCTTTCTCCATATCAGCATATTTAAAACCAAGATCTTCAATGATACTTGTTCGACCTAGCTCCATCCAAACGAGGTAATTTGCATGGTAAACAACTCCCATTTGATCTGTTTCTGCATAGCGTACCTCTATTTCTTTTTTTCCTACTAGCATGTTTATTCCCCTTTTCCTACTTTGTGCAAAGCTATTCTAAGATCGTTTTTGTTTAAAAGTGAAAGATCAGAGTCTTTCTCTTTTGAAATACGTAAAGCTTGAACTTGAATGGCTTCATCAATAACATTTGTTGCAAATCTCCCATTTCCGCTCACAGATATTCCAGCAAGCTCCTCTTTTATGAAGGCTAAGGTGTCATCTTCAAGGATATAATGATAGCTTGTTGCGTAAGAGACCATGATTTCGATAAGCTCCTCTACCTTATAATCATGGAAATGAAAAAACTTTTTAAAACGAGATTGCAAGCCTGGATTGCTTTCGAGAAGTTGTGTCATTTCATTTGGATAACCAGCTAAAATGACAACTAAGTTTTCATTGTGCTTGGTCATCTCATCAACGAGAGTATCAATCGCTTCCTTCCCAAAATCTCCTGGTGATTTACTAAGTAAGGAATACGCTTCGTCAATAAATAATACCCCTCCGAGCGCCTCGCGTATTTTCTTTTTTGTTTTGGCGGCTGTTTGTCCAACATAACCGGCTACAAAGTCTGCCCTACTTGTGACAATTAAGTGGCCCCGCTTTAAGTAACCAATCTCCTTCAATGCTCTGGAGAAAACCTTTGCTACCGTTGTCTTTCCGGTTCCAGGATTTCCTGTAAATACAGAGTGCAATTGAATAGGCAAAATCGGTAAACCACTTTGTAATCTCAGTTTTTGAATGTTTACAAACGAGACGAGTTTCTCCACTTCATCTTTCACATGAGCTAGTCCGACGAGTGAATCTAAAAGCTCCTCTGCCTTCTTTTCGTCCTGAACGGTGGTAGCGACAAAATCGTCTTTATCAAGTACAGTAAAATCCAAAACGGATCGGTCGGACTGTTTCTTCGATCCTTTTCTAAAAATCGCATCGAGCACGAGTGTTTGTACAGTTCTCGCATTTCCAAACGTGTCATCGACCCTTTCCATATCAATACGGTGCTCTAACTCTTTCCTCGCATCAGGTGTGAGCAAATAATCGTTATCTTGAGCAAATTTTTCAGCAATCATTAATAGTTCTTCCGTTGAGTAGTTATCTAGGTGTATATGGTTAGACCGAGGAAATCTACTTTTTAATCCTGTATTTGAATCGAGGAATTGCCTCATTTCCTCTGGATAACCTGCAAGCACCACCGCGAATTTCCCACCGAATTCTTTTCCGGTCATTAAGGAAACTAAGGTATCAACAGCTACTTGTCCGTAATCATTACCGGTCTGTCCTTCCCTTTTTAAACTATATGCCTCATCGATAAACAGAACACCACCACTGGCCTGCTCGACGGCTTGGCGAACATTCTCCTCCGTTTGACCAACAAACCCTCCTACGAGTCGTGTCCGATCCGTCTCGATGACCTCTTCTCGAGGAAGGATCCCTAATTCGTGGTAAATTTTTGCTAGCAGTCGAACAAGGGTAGTTTTACCTGTACCTGGATTTCCAGTGATAATCATATGCAGACTCTGTTCATCTTTAGATTGATATCCCTGTTTTTTTCTTTCTTTTTGGTACTTTAAAAATTCGTATAACTGGTTAACACGTTCTTTTACCTTATCCATCCCAATCATTTCTTGAAGGGTATCTAAGGACTGCTTTTGCTGTACCGACTCCTCTTCCCCAAATAATTGTTCCCATGTTTGCTTTAAGCGATCAAGTTCCTCGAGAGATCCCTTTAAGTCTTGGAAGTGAACGGCTGTATGAAACACTCCAGATATCGATTCATCGTATTCTTCTGCTGCTTTTAACATCGACCCAATGACCTCTTGTACTTCAACAAGCGTATCAATCAGGCTTCGGTAAATACTGACTAATTCTCCCGTTTGGTTCCGATAGGCTAGTTGATACCCCGATTCCAATTCGTCGATATGTTCGTCACTTGTTGATAAGAAATGTTGGCAAATGGCGATAATGTCTTCAGCAACCTTCTTTTTAGCAGCTCGATTATCTGTCTCACGCATGGTCGGAAACTTCAGAGAATCGAGGATCGATTTTTTCTTCTTCCACTCGAATTGTGCTAGGAATTCACTTGCTCTTTGGTTAGTTGGATTGAGCTTAAGTGCTTTGCTCATCCATAGAAAGCTAAGATGATCCTCTTTCCCATGTTTGGCTGTTCTAGAAAGGGAGGCGATGGAAAGTAATTTGGAAAGTAAATGGGCATCGTTCTTTTCATGAAGCGAATGAATGGCATGAATGATCTTTGTCTCGTCTTCTATAGATCCGGTTTCGCGGAGTTCTATTTCCCATTGGTCAATGACTTCAGTCGTCAGGGTATGTAGTTCTAGTTGTTGTTCCATAATATCACTTCTTTTTTATCTTTATTTTTTTCTATATTACCATATTTATCTCGTGGCATGAAGAAAGAGGCTGCGTATACAGCCTCTTTCCCTTCTTTATTCAGTATACCCATTTTGTCTAGCTTGTGCTTCTTCCTTCACTTCAGAACGTAGGGCATCAAGTGCTTCTCTTCGTCTTTCGTTCTTTGCTTCCATTTCGGCAACATCTTTAGCATTGCTATGTTCCATAGCAGCTTCAGCTTCTTGCATATTTTCTATTGTGTGAACAATTATTGATTGAATGTTTTCGACATTATCGCTTCTATCATCAGGGTTTGGCTTGTTTTTGACCATGGTTAATTCCTCCTTCATTCATATTAGTGCGTTACAAAGATAGGTTTGCCTTTTTGAATCAGAAATAAAAGAGGAAACGAATGGTGTTTCTATGTTCTTTTTAACAAAAATAAAACCCGTCTAATTGACGGGTTTATTATAGATTATTCGCCTTTAGTTTGAATTACTGGGTTACTCACCCTTGGTTTGAATGACTTGGGCATGTTTGCCAGATGTATCATTCATTTTTTTACCATTGTTGCCACTGAACCCACGTGGTTGAGTTCCGAGGTGACTTGGAACAAAAGGTTTGGAATTTCTTTTTGGATTTCCCATCACTATCCCTCCTCTTTAAAAAGTATCAGCTTTTTTGAAGAGAAACATGTAAGGGAATCCTTCCCTTATTCCGCTTTACCTAGTCTTTTTTCCTCAAGCTTTGCTTCGATTTTATCTAAAGCCTCTCGATCGCGTAATAACTGAAGTTTGTTTTCAGCTACTAGTTCCTCAAAAGAGCGTTTTCTTGGTTTTCTCATGACGTATTCACCATCCTTATCCCTATTATAACAGTCATTATGCCCGGTAGTGCATGAAATTATTACAACTTTTTGAAAATTTAATAAAGTGCAAGCATTTGCAAAATAAAATCTGCCTCTTGAAAGGCAGATTACATGTTTTTGATATGCTCGCGGATGATCTCGATTGTCATAACACTTAAATGCTTACTACGAATGATTCCTTCACCATCGATAAAATAAGTAGTCGGAATGGTGAGAATTCTATATAGGTTATTAACTTCATCCTTGCTGTCTAATAAAACAGGAAATGTGACATTCGCTTCGCGTACAAACTTCTTCACATCGTATTGAGGGTCGATATTAATTGCTAATATTTCAACATTGTCATCCGCTTCATTGTAGAACTTTTGAATATCAGGCATTTCGGCTTTGCACGGAGGACACCAAGTTGCCCAAAAGTTGAGGATCACTTTTTTTCCACGATAATCCGATAACTTTACTGTTTTTCCATCGAGGGTCATTAACTCAAAATCAGGTGCTTTCTCTCCTACCCGTAAACCTGGGAGATTGTCTGGGGCTGCTTTCGCCATCGAATGAGGAAGTGTAAAGGTCATAAATGATAATAGGAATACCGCTAACGTTACTTTTTTAAGCATGATGTCCCTCCATGTAAATGATTGATTTAAAATATTGCAAAAAGCGTATGAACGATCCAATAAGAAATAACGAATGTAAGGAGAGTATATACTGCAGCATGTATTGTTAAAGGCACACTCCACTTGTTTTTATAAGCCTTTCTGATAAAAAATAATACAGAAACGAAGGTCCCCAATAGAATCCCCTTTGAACCGCCTGAAAAATAAAGAATTTCAATGGGTCTTTCGAATAGAATACTTGGGCGAAAAAGGACGATGCTAAATTTATATATGAGAAACCATAAAAATAAAGCATTCGTTAATTCATCCATAAACATTTTGAAGAAAGACTTGTTCTCTTTTAAAGTAATTTTTACCGTAATGTATGTAGTTATACCCGCTAATAAGAAATACAGCCATTTATACGGGATGAGTAGTGGACCTAAAACAATTGTCTCCATGAATAACTCCTTGCTTTTATTTTCTACTATTATACCCTGACTAGTATAAAAAAAGAGAGCTACAGGAGCTCTCTTTACGCAAACTAATTAAATAATTTCTTTAGTTCCTCACTATAATTCCCTTTAATGACACCTTTTTCGGTAATAATTGCCGTGATGAGGTCATGTGGTGTTACGTCAAATGCTGGATTAAATACATTCACGCCTTGAGGAGCTGTTTCAATCCCGAACGCTTGAGTGATTTCTTCTGAACCACGTTCTTCAATTGGAATATCTTCTCCTGTTGGTGTTTCTATGTCAATTGTTGGCGTTGGTGCTGCGACATAAAAAGGAATATTGTGAGCTTTTGCTAACAAAGCCACTCCGTACGTTCCGATTTTATTAGCGGCATCACCGTTCGCTGCCACACGGTCGCAACCAACAATAACCGCTTGGACCATTCCCTTTTTCATGACCATCGCTGCCATATTGTCAGCAATCAAGGTAACATCTACTCCAGCCTGCATTAATTCCCAAGTAGTTAAGCGTGCACCTTGAAGGAGCGGTCTTGTTTCATCTGCGAATACCTTAATATCCATCCCTTTTTCCTTAGCTAAGTAGATTGGTGCAAGGGCTGTACCATATTTCGCTGTCGCAATTCCGCCTGCGTTACAATGTGTAAGAACGGTCATTCCATCTTTAAGAAGGGTTAAGGCATGCTCTCCAATCGCACGACATAGTTCTTCGTCTTCATTACGGATTTCATGTGCTTCTTTTATTAAAGATGCTTTGATCTCGCTAATTGGTTGAGTTTGCTGTTGTTTCACAAGCTCGTCCAAACGATTTAATGCCCAGAAAAGATTCACCGCCGTTGGTCTAGATGAAGCTAAGTAATCAAGATGTTTTTTAAACACTTGATAAAAAGAATCAAAACTGTCTTCAGGTGCATCCTTTACCGCTAATACAAGTCCGTATGCGGCTGCGATCCCAATCGCCGGTGCTCCTCTAACCTTTAGTTGTTTAATGGCATCCCATGTGTCTTCTACGGTTTGAATTTCAATGAATTCAGTGATATGTGGTAGTTTCGTTTGATCTAGAATATGCAATCGACCTTGGTCGTCAAAAGTAACGGATTGAATAAAGTTAGTAGTCATTTCTTGCTCCTCATCATGTTGTAATTGGTTGCTATTATATTTTAACAATATTCTGTATTTGAGCAACTATTTTTTATAAAAAAACCGTGTAGCTAAATGCTACACGGTCTGAGTAATTAGTTTTGTAATTTTTCACGAAGAACCATTGGTAAAATTCCACCGTGACGGTAGTAATCAATTTCTACTTCTGAGTCGAAACGAACGAGGACTTCGAATTCTTTTTTGCTTCCGTCTTCCGCAGTAGCTGTAACCTTTAATAGGTCACGTGGTCTTACATTTTCATCCACTTGAACGTCGATTGTTTCTTTACCAGTTAGTCCAAGTGTATCAGCGTTTTCTCCATCTTTAAATTGAAGTGGAAGAACACCCATTAATACAAGGTTTGAACGGTGAATACGCTCAAAGCTTTCAGCTAAAACGGTTTTGATTCCAAGAAGGTTTGTACCTTTTGCTGCCCAGTCACGTGAAGAACCCATTCCGTAGTCCTTACCTGCTAGAACAATTAGGCCTGTTCCGTCTTGCTTATACTTCATACATGCATCATAGATAGATGTTACTTCCCCAGTTGGCCAGTAAGTTGTAAATCCACCTTCAGTACCAGGAGCCACTTGGTTACGGATACGGATATTTGCGAATGTTCCACGCATCATTACTTCGTGGTTACCACGACGAGATCCGTAAGAGTTGAAATCACGAATTTCCACTCCGTTTTCAAGTAGGTATTTTCCAGCAGGTGTATTTTTACCGATTGCACCAGCAGGAGAAATATGGTCGGTTGTTACAGAGTCACCAAACTTCGCTACTACTTTCAATCCACCTAAAGGTTTTACCTCTTCTGGATCTGGCTTTAAGCCTTCGAAGAACGGTGGGTTTTGAATATATGTTGAAGTATCATCAAACGTGTATAAAGAATCATTGCTAGTTTGGATTTCGTTCCAACGAGCATTGTCATCAAAGACATTTTCATATTCTCTTCTAAATAGTTCAGGTGTAACCGTTTGTTTTACTACTTCATTTACTTCAGCAGTAGTTGGCCAAATGTCCTTAAAGAATACATCATTGCCGTTACGATCTTTTCCGATTGCATCGTTTTGAAGATCGATATCTACTGTTCCAGCAAGTGCATATGCCACAACTAGTGGTGGTGAAGCTAAGTAGTTTCCTTTTACTAGTGGGTGAATACGTCCTTCAAAGTTACGGTTACCAGAAAGAACAGATGTGATTAGCAGGTCATTTTCTGCGACTGCTTTTTCAATTTCATCCTTTAAAGGTCCAGAGTTACCGATACATGTCGTACATCCGTATCCTACTAGGTTGAACCCTAATTGATCAAGATAAGGAAGTAAGCCAGAATCTGAAAGATAACCTGTTACAACCTTTGATCCAGGTGCTAAAGATGTTTTAACGAATTTAGGTACTTCCATACCAAGCTCAACTGCTTTTTTCGCCACTAAGCCAGCCCCTACTAATACGTATGGGTTAGAAGTATTAGTACAGCTCGTAATTGCCGCAATTGCCACAGCGCCCGTCTTCATAACAGTCGTGTCGCCATTGTCGAAAGTAACGGTTACTTCTTTGTCTTTTTCAGACTCTGTTAAACCGAAGCCTTGGTTGCCTTGAGGAGCAGTAATGGCTTCATTGAATTCTTTTTTCATTTGAGATAGAGGAATCAAGTCTTGTGGACGCTTTGGACCAGAAAGGTTCGCTTCAATGTCAGCAAGATTAATTTCAACTACATCTGTATAAACAGGGTTTAATTCTGGATCGAAGAATAAACCATTTGCTTGGCAATATGTTTCAACAAGCTTGATTTGCTCTTCTGTACGTCCAGTTAAACGCATATATTCTAATGCTTCTCCATCTACTGGGAAGAAACCACAAGTTGCACCGTATTCTGGAGCCATGTTAGCAACCGTTGCACGGTCTGCTAGAGGTAAAGAAACTACACCAGGTCCGAAGAATTCAACGAACTTATTAACTACCCCTTGCTTACGAAGAACTTGTGTTACTTTAAGGGCAAGGTCAGTAGCTGTTGCACCGTTTGGAAGTTCTCCAATTAATTTAACCCCAACTACTTCAGGAACTGGGAAGTATGAAGGTTGACCAAGCATTCCTGCTTCTGCTTCAATACCACCTACACCCCATCCAAGAACACCGATACCGTTGATCATCGTTGTGTGTGAATCCGTTCCAACTAATGTATCTGGGAATGCTTCGAATTCGCCATCAGCAGTTTGGTTAGTTAAAACCACGCCTGCTAAGAATTCAAGGTTAACTTGGTGAACGATACCTGTAGCTGGAGGAACGGCACGATAGTTATCAAATGCTTTTTGAGCCCAGCTAAGGAACTGATAACGCTCTGTGTTACGTTCAAATTCAAGATCCATATTAGCTTGAAGTGCATCAGCTGTACCATATTTATCAACCTGTACAGAGTGGTCAATAACTAGGTCAACTGGTTTTTCTGGGTTTATTTTGTTTGGATCTCCACCAAGATCAGCCATTGCTTTTCTTAATGATGCTAAGTCAACAACTGCTGGAACACCAGTGAAGTCTTGTAGGATAACACGTGAAGGCTTGAAAGGTACATCTACTTCTTTTACATCACTTGTTCCCCATTTTGCTAAGTTTTCAACATGCTCTTTTGTAATAACACGGCCATCATACTGACGAAGAACCGACTCTAGCAATACTTTAATAGAGTATGGTAAGTTAGAAACTTTCCCAATTCCAGCTTCTTCTAAAGCTCCTAAATGATAGTAGTGATAGCGCTTCCCGTCGATTTCAAAGGACTTACGGGATTGGAATACATCTTGATTAGACATATGATTTACCCCCATTACAATGTTCATATACCAATAGATTGATAGTTGAAAAGTGAATAAAATGAATTTTCTTCAAACTTTTCTTTCAATATTATCTTAATACAACCTTTTATATAAGTAAATAACAAGAAAGTTATTGTTTTTGATAAGTTGAGCTTATGTTATTTTCTATTGCCTTGTTTAGTATCATTGAAATCTTGAATTCATGGATGTGACACTTTTTATTCGAAGTAAAAAGGTTTTAGGTAAAGCTATGGTGGGAAAATAGTGACCTTATTTACACTTGAGGGGATTTGATAGCGTTATCAGTATGATCCATATCATTTTGGTGAAAATATCAGTGGAGGTGATAGAAATGGCAAAAAGAAAAGCAAACCATATAATCCCAACCACGAACGCAGCTAGCGCTCAAGGAGCTGGTACTGGTTATAATGAGGAATTTTCAAACGAACCTTTAACCGAGATGCAAAAGAAAAATAATAAAAAGAGGAAGAAAAATCAATAGTGCAAAAAGCTGACTCGATTATCTCGAGTCAGCTTATCTATGTTACTCAGTCATATTTACTTCTGAGACAATCGATTGTAAATCTTGTTGAAATCTTTCCAGCTGTGCTCTTTGGGTTTCAGACGCCACCTCAAGTGCATTTTCTATTTGGGCATACGCTTCGTTTACCTCTTTTTTCAAGTGCTTTAACTGATGTCCATAGCTAGCACTGTCTTGAACAATATCGTTATACAGCTCCTGCGCTTCATTAACGCCTTGCTGTGCAGCTAAAAATGCATGTTGTTTGTCCTCTTTATATGGCATGTAAGCCTCTCCTTTCTTTATTTGCTTGAGGTTAAATTGTGCAGGTAACGATAAAAATATTCGGTATAAAAAATCTTGCGGATTCCATCCTATCAATAGGAGGGATGAAAATGAACAAAAATGACGGAAAAGACATGCGTAAAAATGCACCAAAAGGTCACAATAACGGTAGCCAACCAGAGCCACTAAGCGGTTCAAAAAAGGTGAAAAACCGTAACCATACGAGACAAAAGCATAACTCGGGACATGATATGTAAGAAATTAAAGAGCTGTAGGAAACTCCCTACAGCTCTTTTGATAGCATCTTATCAACGGAAACTAGCGCATCAATAATCATATCTTCTTCTTCTACTGTCACCGTTCGTAAATCCAATAGCAGTTCATCCTTTTGAATACGTGCCACAATAGGAGGAGTATTTTCGGTTCGTAGACGATTAGCTAGTGTATCTGCAGTCATGGACTCACTTTTGATGTGAACAACTTCAGTAGCAAGCTCCACGTCTGGCATCGTTCCTCCGCCTACTTGGCTAGTAGCCTCCTTGCTGGTCACTGTATAGCCGCTTGTTTGTTGTGTTAGCCGGTCGATAAACTGGTGGGTTCGTATTTGTACCTCTTTTTCTGTGGCAAGTAGATCTCGTACTACAGGAATGGATTGTATTGCTTCTTTCCCTTTACTATAATCTAGTAAAGTCCCCTCAAGTGCTGCTAATGTCATTTTATCCACTCGTAGCACGCGAGCAAGTTGATGTTTTTTTAACTGGTCGATTAATATCTTTTTACCAGCAATGATCCCTGCTTGTGGCCCACCAAGTAGCTTATCCCCACTAAATGAAACAAGGTCTACTCCTTGTTTAAGAACATCAGACACAACAGGTTCTTCCCCTATTCCGTGCTGACTATAGTCGTATAGTGCACCGCTACCTAAATCCTCGTAAAAAATAACAGATTTATGACTCTTTGCTAAATCCACTAAATCGGATGTTTCTACTGACTTTGTAAATCCAATCACTTTAAAATTACTTGTATGTACCTTCATAATCATCGCTGTGTCTTCACTAACAGCATTTTCAAAATCATACAAATGTGTTTTATTTGTTGTTCCCACTTCTACGAGCTTTGCGCCGCTCTCTTCCATAATGGAGGAAATACGGAAGGAACCTCCTATTTCAACCAGTTGTCCTCTTGATACGATCACTTCTTTTTGAAATGCTAGCGCACGTAGAATGAGAAAAACCGCAGCTGCGTTGTTATTTACGACCATTGCGGCTTCTGCTCCAGTTAATCGTTTAATAAGCTCTTCTACATGATCATGTCGGGAGCCCCTTTCTCCTTCTGCTAACTTGTATTCGAGGTTAGAGTAGTTTTGGGCGGTTTGAATGACATGATTTATAGCGTTCTGGCTGAGGCGCGCTCTGCCTAGGTTTGTATGTAAGATGGTTCCAGTGGCATTAATGACTCTTTTAATCGTATATTGATAAGCGTGTATTAGTTCAGATTCTGTTTCTTGAAAGAGCTGATCTATAAATGGTTGAGATCCCGGTAAATCCCCTTCCCAGCAACCAGATAGTAATTGCTCGCGAATGCTATTGACGACATGTTTTAAAATCAGACTTATTTCGTTTCTGTCAATTCCGTATGCTTGTGTGAGTGTAGAAAAACGAACGTCTTTTTGAAGCTCATGAATCGGTGGTATATATCGTACAAACTCCTTCAAAATTAACCCTCCAGCCCTTATTTTGCCTGTTTAGTATAACATGTTTCACCGTTAGAAAAAATTCTCATACGATAATAACAGTTATCAACTACATGAGAGGAACACAGCGATGACATCTTCAAAAAAGAATTCTGACTCCCGGTCAATCGACAAATGGTTAGAAGCCTTATTTTTGGACCCGCTTACAACTTTTTTAGACGAAACTGCCTTTCGCATAGATATATTTGAATCAGGAACACAGTTTATTATCGAAGCAGATATTCCTGAACAATCCATTGAAACAACCGTTTTCCTTCAGGAGAATACGGTTATTATTACTGTCAATTGTAGCGGAAAGATACGAACTAGGAAGGTGGATTGGCCATTTGATGTGAGAGCCCATGAGGTTGTTGCGTACAAAATCGATCAAGTACTTGAGATTTCTATTGATAAGGAAAAAACGTTAGCACCGGTAGATCGTCTAATAGAGATAAAGAGGTAGCCTCTCTTTTAAAAAAATGAAAAGCCGTCTCTATTACAAGACGGCTTTACTGCTATATTTAGCTTTCCATTTTTGCGATAATGTCTGGGCTTTTTGGAAATACGCCCGTTTCCACTTTAGAATACATCTTTTCACCATTTACCGTAACTTCGAAAACCCCACCGGATGCAGGTACGAGCTCTAGTTTTGTAATGTCCTTACGGAAATGATTAAACAGGTCCTCCGCGAAACTCGCGGCTTTTGGTGCGTAGTTTCACATCATGCAAAATTCAATTTTTACCTCAAAAGACATCGTAGCTTCCTCCATTTTCAGCAGAAAGATTTCACAAAACTTTCATTTCTTTGTGATAATACTATTTTATTACAGGGTTGCTAGTTTTAGCAAGGTTACGAAATTCTTAAATCTCCTGTCGGGAAAACTACCAAAAAAGTGCTTTTCCTCCGCTTAGGTTGTATACTATTTTTTGGAGGTGAGTAATCATGAGCGAGTTAGAAAAAGTACGACTAACTTCCCTTTCTACAAAGGCTGGTTGAGGCTGTAAAATTGGTCCTGAGGACTTAGCGCAAGTTTTGCGCCTTTTACCTGAACAAAAAAGAACACCGGAGCTATTAGTGGGACATGAAACGTCTGACGATGCAGGGGTGTACCAATTAACTGATTCTTTAGCCATCATTCAAACAATTGATTATTTTACACCAATTGTTGATGACCCATATATGTTTGGTCAAATTGCAGCAGCTAATGCATTGAGTGACGTCTACGCTATGGGTGGGACACCGAAAACGGTATTAAATATTGTTGGTTACCCTGTCAAAAAGCTGGGACCCGAAATTTTATCTGAGATCTTAAAAGGTGCGAGTGATAAGGTAGTTGAGGCTGGTGCCTTAACGATTGGCGGTCACTCCATTGATGATCAAGAGCCTAAATTTGGGCTTTCAGTAACTGGTATCGTTGAACCAAATAAAATTTGGAAAAACATTGGTGCAAAGCCTGGTGATGTACTTGTCTTGACGAAACCGATTGGTGTTGGCATTATGACTACTGGAATTAAGCGGGCTGTTGTAACAAAGGAACAAGAGGAAACGGTTACCCTGCTTATGGCGGAGTTGAACAAACAGGCTTGTGAACGATTGAAGGATTTCGCTCCTCATGCCGTAACAGATGTAACAGGATTTGGCCTACTTGGTCATGCGAGTGAGATGGCTCGCGGAAGTGATGTTAGTTTTGAAATTGATTTTGAGCAAGTACCAGTTCTTAATGGTACATATGAGCTGGCTGAGCAAGGAATTGTTCCTGGAGGTTCTAAGTCCAATCACAAATGGCTTGAAAAAGATATTGCGTATGGAACAGACATAAGCATTCAGCAACAGCTTGTCCTTTGTGATGCAATTACATCGGGTGGACTTTTGATTGCCCTTCCATTGGAAGACGCGGAGAAGTATACCTCACTTGATTCCCGATATACTATCATTGGTCAAGTAGTTGAAAAGAAAGACAAACTTATTTATGTAAAATAGTCTTGAAAAAGCAGTGAATTCTACCTTCGCTGCTTTTTTGTGTCCAAAGAATAATAAGGGGGCTACCCTCATGGTTAGCCCCTTCCCCGCTTTATATGATTTTCTTTCTTAATTTATCCAGCATGTCGATGGTCATCGTCTCTAAATTAAAATCCGCCTTAAATCCCCATTCTTCCCTGGCAGCGGTACAATCAATCGAATCCGGCCAGCTGTCAGCAATTCCTTGTCGAATAGGGTCTACATCGTATTTCATCGTGAAATGAGGAATATGCTTTTTAATTTCAGCTGCAATTTCTTCTGGCGCAAAGCTCATAGCTGTCACATTAAAAGAATTTCGATGGATTAGTTGGGCGGAATCCGCCTCCATTAAATCAACAATGGCATTTAAAGCATCCGGCATGTACATCATATCCATGTACGTTCCTTCTTTAATATAAGAGGTATACTGTCCAAACTTAAGAGCCTTATAATAGATTTCTACTGCGTAATCCGTCGTTCCTCCACCCGGTGCTGTTACGTAGGAAATTAATCCAGGGAAACGGAGACCTCTTGTATCAACTCCGTAGCGATGATAATAATAATCAGAAAGCAGCTCACCCGCGACCTTATTTACCCCGTACATCGTGGTTGGACGGTGTATTGTGTCTTGGGGAGTATTTACTTTCGGAGTCGTTGGACCAAAAGCTCCAATTGAGCTCGGAGTGAAAAACTGACTTTTGGTCTCGCGAGCTGTTTCTAGAGCATTCATTAACCCACCCATATTTAAATTCCAAGCAAACACAGGATTTGCTTCTGCTGTTGCCGAAAGAAGTGCGGCCATGTGAATAACGGTATCTGTTTTGTACTTCTTCGCAACATCAAGCATTCTAGCGCCGTCTGTCACATCTACAACTTCAAATGGTCCACTTAAAGCTACTTCGCTTTCATTTTTACGAATATCTGTCGCCACTACATTGTCAGCACCGTATAAATCTCTTAATTTAACGGTTAGCTCTGACCCAATTTGCCCTAATGCCCCCGTTATCAAAATGCGTTTCATGTTTTTCCTCCCGATTATGCTTCCTCTTAGATGATTCCTAGCTCTTTCCCAACTCTTTCATAGATGACAAGTGCTTGATCTAGCATCTCCTTTGTATGAGCTGCGGAAGGCATATTTCTTACCCTTCCAGTCCCTCTTGGTACGGTTGGGAAGACAATCGATTTGGCGTACACACCCTCTTCATAAAGACGTTTACTAAACTTCTGAGTTTTTACTTCCTCACCAATGATGCATGGAGTAATTGGTGTTTCACTGTCGCCGATATTAAAGCCTAATTTGACAAGGCCTGCTTTTAAATAATTCGCATTTTCCCAAAGCTTTTCGTTCAGTTCCGAGCTTTCCGTTAATAACTCGATGGCACGAATACTTGCAGCCACATCGGCCGGAGTTAAAGAGGTGGAGAATAAAAACGGTCTACTGCGAACCTTCAACCAGTCTATTAAATCTTGCTTACCCGCCACATATCCCCCGACCACTCCAATGGCTTTTGATAAAGTTCCTATTTGTAGATCTACTTTGTCGGATAATCCGAAGTGCTTAACCGTTCCTGCACCCTTTCCGAGTACACCAGAACCGTGCGCATCATCTACGTACGAGATTAAATCAAACTCTTCTGCAATTTGAACGATTTCAGGAAGCTTGGCAATGTCACCATCCATGGAAAATACCCCGTCCGTAATCACCATTACCTTATTGTAGAGTCCTGACTCTGTTGCTTCCTTTGCCTTTGCACGAAGATCATCCATGTCTGAATGATTGTAACGAATGATTTTTGCTCGTGATAAGCGGCAGCCATCGATAATGGAGGCATGGTTTAATTCATCAGAAAGAATAGCATCATTTTTATCCATAATTCCTGAGATAGCAGCCATATTACAATTAAAGCCTGATTGGTAGGCAATGGCAGCTTCTGTTTGCTTAAATTGAGCTAATTTCTCCTCAAGTTCTAAGTGAAGCTTTAACGTTCCATTGATTGTTCGTACAGCACCCGCACCTACTCCAAACTTTTCAATGGCTTCTGTTGCGGCCTCTTTTAGACGAGAATCGGTTGCCAGTCCCAGATAGTTATTGGATGAAAGATTCACAAGCTCTTTCCCGTTAATTGTAATCATTGGACCGTTTGCACTTTCTAGTGGATCAATGACGTTATATAGACCCTTCCCCTTTAAATCTTCGAGATTTTCAGTTAAAAACTTAGCTAATTTCTTACTTGACATACCATTCATCCCCCTTGTGATGTTGTTTCGGAATAAACAACTGTCCACTGGAAAAAGACAGTTGTTATGTAGTTTAAACGTTGAAATATAAAGGTTTTTATAGTTTTTACTTTAGCATATTTTAATGTGTTGTGCATAGTGCGTGGACAAATTTCGTATGAATTACATTCTCGAAATTGATAAAGTATTCCTCTTGCAATAAATCAGTAGTGTAAAACTTAAAATTTTAGTATGATTAGAAAATGAGGTTTTTTATGATTACTTAAATAACGTGAGGAAATGTATTAATAAGGATTGTTATTCTACATAATAAAAATTCACTAAGATTTGGGGGAACTAAAATGAAAAGATTAGTAACTTTTTTGACGTTTGTTTTACTGCTTGGTCTTCTAAGCGGTTGTGTGGAGGAGAACGAGACATCTGAGCAAGAAGAAACAACCAAACAAACCCTAAAAATTGGTGCGATTCCAGACCAAGATGTTTCGGTTTTAAGTCGTAGCATGGGTGAAGTGGCGGACTATCTTTCTAATAAGACTGGTTTAGAGGTCGAGTACGTACCATCCGTAGACTATGCAGCGCTAGTAACGGCCTTTGAACGAGGTGAAATCCAACTAGCTTGGTTTGGTGGCTTAACGGGTGTTCAAGCAAGAAGTCTCGTTCCAGACGCGGAAGCCATCGCTCAAAGACCTCGTGATGAAGAATTCCACTCTGTTTTTATCGCTCAAAAAGAACTTGGATTAACATCGTTAAGTGATTTAAAAGGAAAAAGCTTTACTTTTGGTAGTGAAAGCTCCACTTCTGGACATTTAATGCCTCGATATTATTTAATGGAAGAAGGCATTGATGCGGACCTAGATTTTAACGGCAAACCATCTTACTCTGGTTCTCACGATAAAACTTATAAGCTAGTAGAATCAGGTGCTTATCAAACGGGTGCTCTAAACGTAGCCGTTTGGGAGGCAGCAGTAGCAGAAGGAAAAGTCGATACGAACAAAGTGGATGTATTTTATACGACCCCTGCCTACTACGATTATCACTGGACAATTAATACGCTTGAAGGATACGATTCTGACGTAAAGCAAAAAATAACAGATGCCATTCTTACTATGGGTAGTGAACAGCAGACGATTTTGGATCTTTTCCAAACGGATAAGTTTATATCAACAAAAAATGAAAACTACGAAGCCATTGAAAAAGTGGCAAAACAAATCGGTATTATTAAATAGAGGTGTAGATGTGGAGACCAGTCAAAACATCATCGAATTAAAAGATGTATCAGTCTCTTTTGACGGGAAGATAGCCTTATCTTCCCTTTCTTTATTCATTAAAAAGGGTGAACGAATTGCCTTAATTGGCCCGAGCGGTGCGGGAAAAAGCACGCTCTTAAATGTGCTATCTTTGTCAAATGTCAGTGGAACGGGAACCATCTTGATTGATGGGCAACCTCCCTCCTTTTATCGTAATCGCAAAGTTCGTGCCAAAAAGATTGGTGTTATTCGTCAGCAGTTTGATTTAGTGAATGCTCTTCCTGTCGTACATAACGTGTTAGCTGGGAAACTAGCGGACTGGAGTTTATTCAAATCTGTTCTTTCGTTAGTTATTCCTCAAGAGAAGGAAATGGCCGAACATGCACTTTCGCGAGTAGGATTGGGTCACAAAATGTTTGAGCGAACCGCTTCATTGTCTGGTGGTGAGCAGCAGCGTGTGGCATTAGCCAGATTGCTCGTGCAACAGCCTGAAATTATACTAGCAGATGAACCAGTGGCCTCTCTCGATCCTGCTCGAGCGGAAGATGTGTTAGACATATTAACAAAGCTTGTTCAAGAAGAAAAACAGACACTGATTACGAGCCTTCATTCAGTTGATTATGCAAAAAAGTACTTTACTAGAGTCATTGGTCTAAGACAAGGTGGAATGGTTTTCGATCTTCCTGTTGACCAATTAACGGAAGGTCACCTCAAAGAGTTATACAAATTGAGGGAGACGAGCGAATGAAACAGAGACTTAGATTTCAACAAAAAAACCTTCTCACTCTTATTTTAGTTCTAGTATTTTTATGGAGCTTACGTGTGATTGATTGGAAGGAGCCGCTTCTTCATCCGGGTGGAGGTGCAACCTTCCTCCAAATTATTGAAGCGATGGTACACCCTGATCTTTCTCCTAACATTCTTCTCCTCGCCCTTGATTCTGCTTGGGTGACGATTACCTATGCAGTGGCTGGAATGACAATTGCCATCTTTATTGCTGTTGTTTTTGGGGTGCTGGCTTCAGGTGTATTACAAAGCTCTAAGAAGCCTTTGAGTAAAAGCTTTTTCCGAGGATTTCTTGGTTTCCTTCGTGCTATTCATGAGCTAGTTTGGGCGTTGTTGTTTGTAGCTGCTTTCGGTTTAACACCTTACTCAGCTATTTTGGCTATCGCGATTCCATATGGAGGAATTCTAGGGAGGATCTTCGCTGATATGCTGTCAGATGTAAAAAATGAACCGATTCAATCTTTACAGTCAACAGGTGCGTCTAAGTGGCAACTGTTATTTTATGGCTATTTTCCGCTTGTGAAAGCAAATATGATTTCTTATACACTGTACCGTTTCGAATGTGCGGTTCGTTCCTCTGCGGTCATGAGCTTTGTTGGTTTAGGAGGACTAGGGTATCAGATTCAGCTTTCATTGGATGATTTAAATTACGAAGAAGTGTGGACATTTGTATTATTTTTAATGGCTATTGTGATCGTCATTGACGGATGGAGCAGCCAATGGCGTTCTCGTCTAGCGAAACGCTCCTCACGCTTTTCCCAGCTATCATTTTTAATATCTATTGCATTAGTGGTGGGGTCTTGGATATATTTGTATGTAGTCGAGAATGCCTCTTTTTTTACTTTGTTTACAGACGAAAATGGTCAGTATGCAAAAAAGTTTTTCCTAAGCTTACTTGGAATGGATGAAGAGTCTCCTGCCTTTTTTTCGTCTCAGAGCTGGCTTCTGACCCTGCAGTTGACTTATGATACGCTGATGATGAGTATTATTGCTATAGGAATAGCCACTATTGTTATGCTAATCACGGTTGTCCCTGCTGCACGAAATGTAGCAAATGGAAAGCTAACGATGAGTCGTTCTCCCTTTCATTGGGTATCTTTCTCTCTCATTCGAGCTTTCTATATTTTGAGTAGAGCGGTACCAGAACTGATTTGGGCCATGATGATTATTTTTATTTTTCAACCAGGTATCCTTCCGGGTGCAGTTGCAATAGCCCTTCATAATTTTGGTATACTTGGAAAGCTATGTGCTGAGGTTATTGAAGATCTTGATGAAAGACCTATTCGGCATCTTTCCTCTTCAGGAGCGAGTCACGCACAAATCTTGTTATATGGTGTCCTTCCCACCGTCCTTCCGAAATTTTTAAGCTTTATCCTTTATCGTTGGGAAGTGATTATGAGAACAACGATTGTTGTAGGATTTGTTGGTGCAGGAGGGCTTGGTCAGCAGTTTAAGCTTAGCATGAGTTATTTCCATTATTCAGACATTACTTTGATTATTTTTTGTTATTTATTGCTTGTATGGTTGGCTGACTTTTTATCTGAGCTTTCGCGTAAGGCAGCCAAATAATACAAGCTTGGGTACCTCTTTTTATGAGGTGCTCTTTTTTTTGTTCCAATATTAGCAAACAATAACATTCCATTAGGAAAATCGAGTATGTTTTTTCATAAATTTACAAACAATACCATTATCGATACTTTCGAAATGGAGGATTAGTATAGTGAGAAAAATAAGTGCGCTTATCTTCTTCGGTCTTATTTTTTTGCAATTGGGTATTCCGATTGCCCATGCTGCTGTAACGGATACGGAGCTTAATGAAATATTAGCAGACTACGATTTATCCAGAGAAGAACTGGATGTGATTTTGGCTGAATACGGTACAACGGTTGAGGAACATGAGTCCAAGCAAGAATTAGCAGAAGCGGTAGATTTTTATTTAAATCACCTGTCTGTATTAAAAGATCTCGAGGAATTTCTAGCGTCGATTGGCATCACAGAGGGCGAAGCTGACCAACTGTTTACACACCTCGAGAAAATCGATTCGGATGAAATGCAGAAACAAATGGTAGCTATCGATACAAGAATTGAGGAAATAATGTTGGCTTCTGACTCAGAGTTTACAGATGCTGAAAAAGAAGAGCTCTCTTCCCTGTTTGCGAGGATGATGGACGCTATGCAGTTAGTTCCTTCCTTTTATTTAGTCGATTCAACTGGAGCGCAAACAGGTATATCGTATGAACAGCTATTACAGGCGAATGAATTTACAAGTGACGCTCTCTTTGTACAATTGCATAGTTCAAGTGGAGAGTTGCTCGCAGATGTTGAGTTAACAAACGCCATGCTTTCAGGAGATTTTGTTTTGAGTGCTTTTGAAAAGGTCGCAGATGTTGGGGAACTAGTGGCACAACTTCCTGAAACAGCAAGTTTTTATGGAACGGGAATCCTTCTTGGTCTCATTCTAGCATTCTCTGGCCTTGGTCTTTTCTTGATAAGAAAGAAAACGATCTCCACAATAAAATAATACATGAAAATAAAAATGCTGGCAGTAGGCTTTCTCCTTTTAGGGGTTAGTCTTATTGCTGTCAACACGTATTACTATATAATAGGAATCTCTTCCGTCCAACAGGTTAAAATAGAACCCTCTTCTTCTGAGCAATTGACAGAAGAACCTCCTGACAAACAGTGGCCAGTATATGAAGCGAAACCATCTATCGGTGAGAAATTTGGTGAACTGTACATTCCTCGATTAGAGCAAGTGTTTGATATTTATGAAGGTACTGGAAAAGAAGTATTGCGTACAGGAGTCGGTCATTATATTCGAAGTGCTTTGCCCGGTGAAGAAAATCATACGATTCTTTCAGGTCATCGAGACACCGTATTTAGAGGCTTGCGTCATCTGAAGGAAGACGATGAACTAATCGTTAAAACAACAGAAGGAACTTTCACCTATAAAATCTATCGCATACGAATTGTAAAAGCGGACGATCATACGGTTATGACACCAAAGCCTAGTGCAACTTTGACGGTGACAACCTGTTACCCCTTCTATTTTATAGGCAATGCACCTGAACGCTATATTATTAGTGCCAAGCTCATAAATAAACACCGCGTGATTACTTAGAATCATCCTAGGTAATCACGCTTTTTTTGGAATGAGGACAAGATTCTCCCGATATAATCTAAAGTTAACATAAGTTGAAGGGAGAATGGCCATTGGCTTATTATTGGGGTGTAGACTCTGCTGCAGAAGTAACGGAGGACCTGTATAGTTGTGTGGAAAAGGGATTTGGGAAACCATCCTATTGGGGAAGATATTTAGCACCCATTTCTGGAAAAGTAGCTGGGCTCACGAGAGAAGAAGTACGTTTTATTCGTAATAGAGGCATTAAACTGTTACCGATATTAAGTAATTTTAGTGAAGCGGTTGGATACCGGGAAGGAAAAGTTGTTGCACAAAATGCCATTTATCATGCAAGACGATTAAGTATCCCAAAGGGCAAAGTGGTTTTTGGCAATATTGAGAAGTTTTTTAAAGTAGATGAAGAATGGATAAGAGGCTTTGTCGACGCGATGTACCCGAGTGGCTACAAAGCTGGCTTATATCACGATCCGGTTCATGGAGAATTTAATAAAGCATATTGTGCCGCTATTGCTAAAGATAATAAAGTGGCCAACCAGCTCATTTTGTGGAGTGCAGAGCCCGAGCCTGGTCCGACGAGAGCAAGAAGCGCTCCTAACTTTCGTCCGAAAAAGCCGTCATGTAAGGCCAATGTGTGGGGCTGGCAATATGGCCGCGATGCATCACAATGTCCGATTGATACGAATTTATTTAATAGCCGTCTTTATGAATTACTTTGGTAACGTTGGAAAAGCACTTGAGAATAGCTAGCTCAAGCGCTTTTTATTTTGTCGAAAATGAATTTTTACTCGGGTATTATTATCTTGTTCCTCGAACTCATCTTCCCCATCGATCGTAAGTTGCGAGGTACATTGTGGGCACCGGACAGCCTTTGCAGGAATATTTGACAAACAGAATGGACATTCCTTTACCGGGATGCTAACAACAGGCACTTTTTTTAAACGCCCTATCTGTAAAAGGACAAAATAAGTTGCAAATGAAATAATGGCAAAATCAATAATGGTACCGATAAATACGCCATAGTTAATCGTAATCGCCCCTGCTTCTTTCGCCTCAGCTAAAGTCGTGTAGGTTTGTCCTGTCAGGGAAAAGTACATGTTTGTGAAGTTAACTCTCCCTAAAATAAGGCCAAGCGGCGGCGTAATAATATCCTTCACGAACGAGTCCACCATTTTAACAAACGCTGTTCCAACGATGACCCCGATCGCCATTTCAACGACCGTCCCCCTTGTTGCAAAATCTTTAAAATTCTTTAAAAACCGAATGGTCGTCCCCTCCTTTGTGCACGCTTGTACCAATATATGAAAGAGGATTGTGGTTCATTCATTAGAGCGGTGTGTGGCTTGGGCAAAAAAAAAGAGCCCAAACGGACTCTTCCTTTGTATTATTCAGCGTTGAATACGCGAACTTCTTTCATTGTGTCACCGTTTCTCATCGCTTTTACAGCACTAATTCCTGAAGTTACTTTACCGAATACAGTGTGAACTCCGTTTAAGTGTGGTTGTGGCTCGTGAACGATAAAGAATTGGCTTCCGCCTGTATCTTTTCCAGCGTGTGCCATAGAAAGGCTGCCTTCCTCATGCTTGTGAGGGTTTCCTACTGTTTCACATTTGATAGAATAACCAGGGCCGCCTGCTCCTGTTCCAGTTGGGTCTCCCCCTTGACTTACGAAACCAGGGATAACACGGTGGAAAGTAACTCCATCGTAGAAACCTTCGTTTGCTAATTTTTCAAAGTTTTCAACTGTACCAGGTGCTTCGTTCGGGAATAAGTCAAATTCTACTTTTTCCCCATTCTCCATTGCTATATATCCTTTTTTAGCCATTGTGAGAACATCTCCTTCTTATGTAAAATCAGTTTATATCATATCACTACTCTAGTAGAAAAAACAAACATTACAATTTTTATTTCCAAGTCTTTAGTCGCAACAGAACCTTCCTTCTGATTTCTTCTAGCTTTGGTGTCTCCCCTTTTGAGCGCTTTTGTTTATTCCATTCGTTATAGCTAGCCACAGAGATTAACAAGGATCCGGCTAGTAGCAAGTATGCCCACCATGGGAGATTGCCCCAATATGGTCTTGTTTGCAAGAAGACATTAAGTAACAGGACACCTGAGCCAACAAAGAAATACGATTTGATTCGATGTATCGTTCCAGCCAAAACCGAAAGAAGTGAAAGGGTTCCAACGATAATCGCATCATACACGGTATTGCTCTGTAAACCATCTTGAACGAGTAATAAAGCGACTGCGATCAATATTCCCCATTGAATTCTTTGAATTAATAGGGAATATGTCCCCTTCAAACATCGCCCCAGATAAACTCCAAGTAGGATGAATGGTAACACATATAACTCTCTCTCGAACAAAACAGGGATCGTAAGTTGGTCAAGCACTTGATAGTAAGGCTCGAGTAAATAGCCGCCCGCTAAAAATTTTGGTATCCAAACAAGCTTTGGACTAACCCGCCTTTGCTGCATCCACAAAAACATACATATAAGGATACCAGGCAAGATCCTCAAAAGTATCCCTTCTGTTTCCAAGGTATACAGAAATAAAACGTACAGAAAAGCTGTAACTGTATACGCATCACAATAGAGAAATGGAAGTTTTGCATTTGACACGAATAGTCCTTTGTAAAGCTTTCTACCTGCAAAAAAGGAACACAAGCCGAGACCCGCAAAAAGTACCATTGTACTCTCTGGAACGAGTAAGCTTGAAACATAAGAAAGTTGAATGCTGCCTGCTAGCATGACAATCAATGGGAGTAAAACGAGGAAATCCCATTTTTGATGGTGTATAAGGAACAATAGCCCTATCCCATAAAGCATCAGACAAATATACGTATATTCCCCAAAAGGATACGATGTTAGCATGGAGAGCATTCCGATAATTGAAAATGGAACAAGAAAAAGGGTTGTCCTCTCCTTCCATTCTTTCGTACTAATTCCCCACCATATCGTTATAGAGATACTTGTCACGAAAAAGGAATACTCGGTCGAGTCCCAATCAGTAAGAAATAGACTGACAGCAACAAATAAACTTACATAACAGCCGTAAAGGAGCGTTTTTATTAACCATTCTTTGCTAACGAGCTTAACACTCACGCCATACAGCGAAGTAGCAATCGCAAAGCTCCAAATGCCATCACTATTAAAGGCAAAGAATGTAAGTAGCAAGGCTATTGGTAAATATACATGAGCTGTGTATAAGAAACTAGTAGACAGTTCTAAGTCATATCTTCGAATTACATAGCTTACTACGATTAAAATCACTCCACCGAACACCCATTGCTCCTCTTCTAGCCATAAAGGAAAGCGAGAACTTTCATGAATCGCATATATAAGAGAAATATAGGTAATGAGAGAGCAAAGAGTCACGTAATACACGAGGGCCTTTTGCTTTGTCTGTTGATAAAGCACATACGAAACAGCGATTCCACCAGAGAGAATAAAAACTCTGATATAATCATTTACTGGCAAACTAAATGCATAAAGAATTCCTACCAAGTAGAAGGCTTGTGATACAAAAAAGGCCGGTTTCTTTGTCTTCTCGATCAAGAGAAGAAGTACGCTTCCTGCGATAAAATTTAGGGCAGGACCCACGGCTTCCTTGCTCCAGTCCAACCATTCCTTACCTTCCTCGAAGAAGGCAGCCATACTTAACCCATAACAAATAGGAATGACCCAAGTAGTTATTTCCTGATAAAACGAGCGTTCCTCCACTTTTTTGCCAAGGATCAAGCATATAGCTAATAACCCAAACATCACCCCTGTTTCCCACCAGTCATACATCAGCCATGACGGAAGAATCGGTAAAAGCATGACCCCCAACCCCACATCTCTAGAGCTTTGGTGAATGACCGACGGCACCGTAACACCAAAAACAATGAAGAGGAAGAACCCGATAAAAACCAATGGGAGAAAGGATTCAAACAGGGCAACCTTATTTACAAGCATCATTAATTCAAATAAAGCTGCAACTAAAAAACTAGAAGTTACATACGTAAACCACTGCTTTTTTTCAGAAAGAGCTAAGTAATAAAAATTACCGGCAAGAACCAAATAAGAAATCATCATCACCAGTGTTGGATCTCCTAAGTTGACGAGGAAGGCTTTGGCGGATATGTACACAAATGCAATAAGTGATACCACCGCACTTGTCATCGAGAAGGTTTTCTTCCAATCCATTCCTCCTTGTAAAAATAGAGGAATGCCTAGTAGAAACGACCCTACCAATGCATACATGATTGGTCCAACTGTTAGAAGGATAGAGTTCTCGACAATCTGATACATTCCATAAACCAAAAATAAGGTAAAAACAAAATGATAGTTTTTGTGGCCAGTCACAAATACCATTGATAAATATAAGACGGCAGTGAGTAAGATGTTCATACCATAGAAGACAGGGTTATCAAATAGAAGGAGCATAAAAGCCGTCGTCAGTACTAAGCTAGCTTGGAAAAATGGAAGGATCTCTTTTGTAAACCATGTAAGAGATGGTTTCTTTTTCATATAAAAATGGAAGACTAACAAGCCCGCATGGTACAACATCATTCCGAAATAAAAACCATCTCTTTGGATAGGAAGTGCCGTGAGAAAAAATGCAGTACCAATTGTAGCAGCAATTCCTGCAAACCAAATAAATAAACGAGAAGAAATCTTTTTAGCTAAAAATAGATAAACTGGAACAAGTATGTAGCCACTTAGCATTCCAAGCAAGTATCTTCCCTCTCCTGTAAAAGAGAAATAAGAGCCTAATAGCTGAAACCAGCCAAGAGATAGCAGGAAAATGGGCAGAAATAAGCTTCCCAGTACGGTAAAAGCGAAAGCTGTTTGGTTGATATGAAGAATTCTATTAGAAATATAAGCCATTCCGTAGAATAAGCAAGCAACCAGACCGATGGCACTAGCCTTCATCCAACTAGACATGGTCTCCCAGTTGCTAGTCGCCACATATAAACCACCAATCAATAGCAGAATGACCCCTAAGTTAAGCAACCAAGTGATATTTCTTTCACGTAATTGCTCGGGCGTTTTCTTCTTCTTTTCTCTTACCATTTTCTTTTTCTCTGGTTTGGCAACCACTGTTTTAACAGGTGTCGTCACTTTTTCTTTTAACGTTTCATTAGGGATACTTATATAGTAATAGTGTTCGTATTCTTCGATTACCTTGTTATAGATAGCATGAGAAATAAGTTGCTCTTGTTTTAATAAATAAAGCTCTTCTCGAAAGATCTGTTTCCTTTGCTCCTTTGTAATGGAGTTCATTGTCATATCCTCCTTTTTGTGTAATTTTACACCATTATACTACTCTCACTATATTTTTTCTACCAATATTATGAAAAATCCCCATGATTTTTTTTGAAGGATTTTTCGTTTCGTCTATCGAAATACTAATTAAGAACTGTTTTTATTAAAGGAGAATGAGTGATGAACAAAGAGATTTTTCAATATTTAATTTCGAATCGAAGCAAACATTTAGAAGAGCTTACAGAGTATTTGGCCATACCAAGTATTAGCTCTCTTTCTGTGCATAAAGATGATGTGAAAGAAGCAGCAAAATGGACGGCAAAAGCACTTGAGGATGCCGGTATGGAAAATGTCCGAGTGTATGAAACAAACGGACATCCTGTTGTGTATGGTGATTGGTTAAAGCAAGAAGGAAAGCCAACTGTACTCGTATACGGCCATTATGATGTTCAGCCGGTTGATCCGCTTGATCTTTGGGATACTCCCCCATTTGAAGCCAATATTCGTGACAATAAAATCTACGCCAGGGGGGCTAGTGATGATAAAGGTCAAGTGTTTATGCATATAAAAGCAGTGCAAGCGATCCTACGAACAACTGGCAGCCTTCCTGTGAATTTCAAGTTTTGTATTGAAGGGGAAGAAGAAATTGGAAGTCCTACTCTTCCACAGTTTGTTGAAGAGAATAAGGAACTGTTGGCGGCTGATGTGATAGTGATTTCAGACACCGGTATGCAAGGACCTGGAATGCCTGCGATTTGTTATGGATTACGCGGTTTATGCGGACTTCAGATCGATGTAACTGGTGCAAATAGCGATCTTCATTCAGGACTATACGGAGGTGCGGTGCAGAATTCGATTCATGCACTAGTGGAGATGGTGAATTCCTTCCACAGTCCTGACGGAAAAGTGTTAGTCGAAGGCTTTTATGATCGTGTTCAAGAGATTACACCAGAAGAACGAGAAGCTTTTGCTGCACTAGGTGACATAGACGAGGAACTAATGGAGCAGTTAGGAGTTTCTGCACTGCATGGAGAACCTGGTTTTACCGCCCGAGAACGTACATACGTACGACCGACTTTAGAAGTAAACGGCATTTACGGGGGCTTTCAAGGAGATGGTATTAAAACGGTCATTCCTGCTAAGGCCTCTGCAAAAATTACCTGTCGTTTGGTACCTAATCAAGATCCAGCTGAAATTGCAGATCTTTTAACCAAGCATATTTACGCAAATGTACCTGCGGGTGTGACGGTAAATGTTTCCCTGTTTGATCAAGGTCATCCGTACGTAACTCCTCTTGAGCATCCGGCCATCCAAGCAGCTGGCAGAGCATATGAAGCGATTTACAAGGTTCCTACTTCTTACACTCGTGGAGGTGGATCGATTCCAATCGTTGCCGCTTTTGATCAATTATTAGGCTTACCAGTCGTATTGATGGGCTTTGGCTTATCAACGGAAAATTTCCACGCTCCAAACGAGCATTTCCATCTTGAGAACTTTGACAAAGGGCTTGAGACACTCTGCACGTACTGGTTCGAGCTTGCAGACTCGTTATAAACATAGATAAACAGGCAGCCTATTTGAAGGCTGCCTGTAGTTTTTCCATACTATTTTTTAAAAGTATAGACGGTTCACCTAGGGAAAGGATGTGTAGCTCGTGCATCGCTCTTGTGCAAGCTGTATAAAAGAGTCTTCGTTCATTTTCTCTAAAGTACGTATGTTCAGATGCGTCGTGAATAACAACTGCGTCAAACTCGATCCCCTTTGCCAAATATGCTGGGATGACGGTAATCCCTTTTTCGAAGGAGACGGTTCCCTTTTCGACCAGGTGAACATCACGACTGTTTTTTAAGGAAGCATAGACTGTTGCACTTTCTTTCGCCGTTTTACAAATGACTGCAATCGTTTCATGCCCTGCTTCAACAAGCTGATCAAGAAGGTTTTGTAACCCCTGTTCATGACTTTCCTTCTTTTTGTAAATGGTTAGAGTTGGTTTCTCTCCATCCCTGTTAAACGGTTCGATCATTTCCCCGTTTGGTAATAAGCCTTTTGTAAATTCAACAATTGGTCTTGTTGACCGATAGCTCTTCGTTAAAATAATGGTTTCTTTGTTTTTCACGTCTTCTCCAAGCAAAATGGAGCTTGTGTCATCCGTATGTGCATAAATCCCTTGATTGATATCACCAAGTAAGGTCATTTTGCTTACCGGAAACAATTCACGAATATAAGCAAATTGAAATGGTGAATAGTCCTGTGCCTCATCAATAAAGACGTGTTTGATAGAAAGCCTAGATTTGCTTCCCTCGATCTTCTCTTTTAAATAGACAAATGGGGTTGCATCCTCATAGGTTAAAACTCCTTCTTCTAATTGCCTTAAGCTTAGTCCAACGACCTCCTCCCATTCTCCAGACAGAGTGAAGAATAGGTTTCGATATAGTTCTTCGTAATCAATGAACTGATATCTTTTAACTTTTTTGATGAGAGGTTTAAAATATCTAGCAACGACAACACTGGATAAAAATTTCTCTTCTACTTCAAAATCTTGAAACCCGTCATTTTCTTTTTTTTGAAGTTTTTTGAAGCTCTCTAAATAATCCTCCTTATCAAGAAACTGGATTTCTTCCTTTACCCAGTCTTTCTTTGCTTCTGCGCGTTTGTGTTTACGAATTTCTTTTAATAACCATTCTTTTAACTCTTCCATTCGACTTGGGATACTTGCTTGTTTATCTAGACGATAAAACTTTTCTGTTATGTCTTCAGCTGACAAAAGAACTTTTCCTTTGAAAACGATCGGATGAAACTGAAGGCCTGAATGGTTTAGTTGTTGAATATAGCCATCAAGAATATTTTTATAATCAAGACTCGACTTTAACTTAATACTCTTCATTCGTAGCTCGTACGAATTGATCTGTTCGGAGGAAAGGAGACTTTCTAGCTGCATGAAAGAATCCTCAAGCTCTAACTTTCGACCTACTCTTGATGAGAGAAATTCTAAAAACGTACTTTGCTGCATGTTCTCTTCACCAAGCTCTGGCAAAACCGTGGACACATAACTATTGAACAAAGGATTAGGTGAAAACAGCATAATGTTTTGAGAGGTAATCTTCCCGCGATAACGGTAAAGTAAATAAGCTACACGCTGTAAGGCTGCCGATGTTTTTCCACTTCCTGCAACTCCTTGAACAATTAAAAGTTTGCTTTTTTCATCTCGAATGATTCGATTTTGTTCTTTTTGAATTGTCGCAACGATACTTTTCATTTGTGAATTCGCGTTATTTCCTAGTACTTCCTGTAACATTTCGTCACCAATTGTAATTCCGGTATCGAACATGCCTTGTATAACACTGTTGCGAATTAAAAATTGACGCTTTAACTCGATGACACCTTCAATCGTCCCCTCTGGTGTGATATATTTTGCCTCTCCAGGAGAGTAATCGTAATAAAGACTGGATATTGGTGCTCTCCAATCAAATATAAGAAAGTCTTCATCTTTTTCATCCATTAATGAACTAATTCCTATGTAAATAGATTCGGTAGTTGGTTCGTTGTTTTCTAAAAAGTCTACACGACCAAAGTATGGTGATTTTTTCAATCGAAACAAGGTATTGATTTGTTTATCGAGTTGACTTTGGCTTCGTTCCCTTTCTAATAGAAGCTGGGCTTGTTGTTTGATGCTTGAGAATGTTTCTGCTAAATCATCCGCTTCGTCCGTATTCACCGTTACGTCATTCCAAAAATTTTGCCTAATTTCAAGTGCATCTCCACCAACTTTTTCAAGATGCTTAAAGATTTTGTTTGATTTATAATCAATTACTTTTATGATCTCATTAACTCTTTTTTGCTCTAGTTCTCGTTCCCTTTCCACAAGCGAATCCCCCTTCATCTATCTGCATACCGTATTTCTTGAAAGAAAATAGTCACCCTCGGATGAAGATGACTTGTTCCTTATTTGCCGACCACTTTTTGTTAGTATAGACCGAAAAGGGTCATTCTAGAACAATGGTTAGTTAGACGGAATAAGCGTGTTTTGCTTAAATTTTCCTTTTTTTATGAAAATGTAAAGAGCTAAGAAAAGAAAAGCATTTAATCCACGCAATACAGTTGCTGTCGTCATGGCCATGTCCATAGATGTGGTTTCAAGTAAATATACCCCAAACTGAGGAGCGATAAAAGCCACAAATGCTAATAACACATTGTAATGTGAGATACATAAGCTTCGATTGTCTTCTTTTGTTACTTCTAGCAGTTGATTAAATAAGATCAAGACCGTGCCTGAGACGAAGAAACCTGACAACCCGTTCACGATTAATAAGTATACTAGATTGGTAGACAAAACGTTTAAAATAGGAGCGGTTGCCATCCCGACCGACACAAGAATCATCATCTTCGCATTGCTATGCTTGTCTGCCATTCTTCCCCACCACTTAAAGCTGACAATTTGTGCGACTTGATTCGCAACAGCAAATAAGCTAATCCATAGACCCGTAGCCATGGCATATTTAATCTGGTAAATGCTAAAAAGTGACCAAGCCATTTGCCAAGCAAAGTTAAAGAATAATCCACAAACTAAGAAGTATAGAAATGGCTTGTGCTTATAAACATGAAATCCGAGTCCTTTGCTTTTGGACATAGTTTTCTTTTCTAGCTTTGGTTCCTTATGTTTAAATAAATAATACACTTCCACTAAACCAAATAAAAAGGCTAGAAAAAATAATACTTGGTAGGGCATTGGATTGGAAGGATGAAAATACTGTAAAGATAGACCGATAATAAAAGTTGAAATCATTCCTACCATTGTTAATATACGATTGCGGTTACTAAAGAAATTACTTCTCCGTGACTCTGGTATCAAATCTCCAATCAAAGATTGCCAGCTTACAAGAGCAAAGGAACCGGGGAAATTCATTAAGCCAACTAGTATGACAAAAACCCAGCTTTTATAGTCACCTGGAATATATATGACAAAGGTCATTAATATAAGAAATAATCGAGTAAAGAGTATGGATAAGGCGGTAAACTTCTTTTTCTCATTTAATCGCCCTAATAGAATTGATCCGGCAATCATCGCAAACATACCGATAAATTGAGGAAGGGAATTCATAAGGCCGATTTGAAAATTGCTCGCACCTAAGGCGCTGATGGCAAATAAAGTGAAGTAATTATTCGTAATGTTTGTGACGATTGTTGAAGCGACTCCATTTTGAATGCTAAGCTTTTCATTATACTCATACGAAGAAGGTTTCATACACACAGCTTCTTTCTTTTTCCAATTTCACTATTCAAAAGTTATCATACTCCCAATCAGTTTCTCCCCGCAATAGGAATCTTTCGAATACCGAAAAAAGACACCTTGTGAGGTGTCTTTTGTGCTATTTTTTCAATATTTTTTCTAACACTTGTTGTACTTGATAGCCATGTTCAAACGTTACTATTTTTGCTTCTTTTCCTTCAATGGCATTAAGAATCTCCATAACAATATCATGTTGCTCGGTTCTTTCAATCGGAAGAACCGTAGTGGGCTTATCTGGTGAACTCATAGAAAGCTGGCTCCAGTTTGTTAAGTCAAGCGTCCCCTTTTCTCCAAACACTTTAAACGAGAGATGTTCCTTCTGGCCAATCCCGCTTACGCCATTAAATAATACGGTTACGCCATTTTGAAGCTTCATATGTGTGACAAATGAGGTTTCACATAAAGACTCGTCTTCAGGATAATCGACAAACGATGTTACGTCACGCAGTTCACCTAGCATATCGTGAATCATCTGAATATAGTGTGGTGCTACTTCCCTTATAAAGCCGCCTTGCTCTCGGCTAGAAATCCAATTATTTTTCTGCCATGTACGTGGCCACTCGGTAAAATGTAAATGAACCTCTACTCTTTTTACCTCCCCGATTTCTCCAGATAACACTTTATCTTTAAATAATTGGTACACATTTGTATACACCATTGGAAAATTCATCGCATGTGTAACTCGAGCTTCCCTTGCTGCCTGGAGCATTTCGAGGGCTTCATTTAAAGAATTGGCTAACGGTTTTTCACATAATACATGCTTCTTTTGTTTTATTACGTATAAAGCAATTTCATGATGATATTTGGGAGGGACTGCAATATATACCAAATCAATCTCATTTTTCTGTAACATGTCTACATAGTCCGTATGGAGTGAAACGTCTTCTAAGTCTTCTTTGAGTGTCTGTAATTTTTTAGCATTATGATCACAAACAGCAACGAGCTCCACGCCTGAATGGTACTGGAATTTACGCAGAACACGTTCTCCAATTGCACCAATTCCAATCATTGCTACCTTTACTTCCTTTTTCATGTCGACACCCCAAATTTTTTAAACATTATATTCATTATATCTTCTCTTAATGAACTTTTATGCCTGACTCAATTTTTATACATTATGTAACACCATAAATAAACGCTTATTTCTTTGCTCTCGCTCTTCTTCTGAAGCAAGGTCGTATTTTTTTAACAGATGAAACACATCATTTAAGATATCTTGACTATGTTCATGGGTAAAAAATGCCTCAAAAGAGGTGATCATGTCTGACGGTAAATACTCTTTTTGAGTTTCGTATTTGTTTCGAACGTCTCCAATGGGATGATTAAGTTTGCATTTGTTTTCCAAAATAACTACCTCCAGTATTTAAGCCTACTCTATAACATCTAAAGCAGAATTGGCAAGTTGTATGTTCATACTTTGTGTGGAGATAATAGTTTGTATTAGTTCAAAAAGGAGTAGCTTATGAAAAACAGAATTGGATTTTTTCTTATCGGAATCATGATACTTACCTTTGGTGTGTGTCTGATCATTCAAGCAGGTCTTGGTGCGGGTGCTTGGGATGCGTTGGCGATTGGAGAGGCACGTGTATTTGGCCTTAGCATGGGTACATGTGTATTAATTAATGGTATTATCCTAATTATTATTAATTCCATTCTTCAAAAGAAGAAACCAGAATATTTAGCAGGACTTACAATTTTATCGATTGGTTTATTAATTGACTTTTGGTTTTTTGTCTTATTTAATCACTATCACCCGGAGTCACTTTTGTTGAAAGTCATCTCACTTATTTGTGGGATTCTTATTTTGGGTCTAGGTATATCCATTTATCTTCAGGCCAAGCTACCATCAAGTCCCATGGATGTATTAATGGTTGCGATTCATGAGCGCTTTGGTCTCTCTCTTGGGTTTGCGAGGGTGATCGCCGAAGGTTCAGCATTTATACTCGCTCTTCTCTTCAAAGGAGAAATTGGAGTAGGTACGATTGTGGTCACGGTAACACTCGGGTATGTGGTTCAGCATTTGCACCCATATTTTGAACGGCTTTATCAGAAAAAAATGAGAGCTCACAGCTGATGAGCTCTCATTTTTTATTTATGCTTCTTTTTCAATGTATGGAAACGAAATCGTAACCGTCGTTCCCTCTCCTTCTTTACTTTCAAAGCTAATTGTCCCATCATGATTTTCTATGATATTGTAGCTTGTCATCAAACCTAAGCCTGTTCCTTTTTCCTTTGTAGAGTAGAAGGGCTCTCCTATCAGTTTGATCCGTTCCTCTGGCATGCCACAACCGTTGTCAATTATACGTATACAAAGGACCTCGCCCCCTTCTTCAAGGTTAACCATGATTTTCCCTTTTTCCTCGATAGCGTCTAAGGCGTTTTGTAACACATTATAGAACACCTGTTTGAGGGAGTTGCTATCGCCATTAATTTTTTTATTTGACAGTCCATTTTTTTGAAAAATAATTTCCTTGTTCGCTAAAAATGCCTGTGGTGTGAAAATTTGAATCACCTGTTCTAAAAGGTCATTTACACAGATCGCTTCCTTCTTTCTTTCCGTTGGCTTTGCAAGAGATAGAAACTCAGATAGGATGGATTCAATCCGACTGATCTCATTCAGTAAGATGGCTGAGTATTGAGTAGAGACTTCGGCACCGGAATTTAGTAATTGAATAAACCCTTTTATTGGAGTTAAGGGGTTACGAATTTCGTGGGCAACAGCAGCAGCCATTTGCCCCACAACAGCTAATTTTTCCGACTTTCTTAGGAGTTCGTCGGTTTCCTTCCTCTTTTGAATATTACGTGTGACGGTAATAAATTGTGACATGCAATTGCTTTCGTCATCAGTGACTTTCTTTATCGCCGTTTCCATCCATATATACGATCCGTTCTTCTTTTTTGCTCGAAAAGCAATCGTTTGTTCTTCTAGCGTAACGCTGTCTTGATCCTCAGGATGAACGAGTTTCGGCGAATAAAAACCAATGAGTTCTTCAGGCTCGTAACCAAGCTCTCCTTTGATGGACGGACTAATATACAGAAAGTGACCATGAGAGTCATGTAAACAAATAATATCAGAGCTGTTCTCTGCAAGCAGTCGATATTTTTGCTCACTTTGCCGTAATCCCTCATAAATCTTCGTGAATTCAGTTAAATCATAAATTTGTGCGAGGAAGAATTTTTTCTTTGTTTCTTGGTCTCGGATTGTACAAACCTTTAATCTGCCTGTTTTGATTTGTCCATTTTTATGAATATAGCGTTTAACCATTTCATATTCTGCGATGATCCCATTATGTAACCTTTGAAATTGACGAAAATCCTGTAGAAAATCATCGGGATGTGAAATACTTTCAATCGTTAGCGAATCACATTCATCTTTTGAATATCCGAGAAATTGGCAAAATGCGTTGTTCATTTCAATATATGTTAAGTCAGGCTCTATAACTACCTGTGGGAGTGTGGATTGATGAAAAATGTCCCTGAACATCATTTCCCTCCTTTGTTTTCTTTTTTTATCTATATCCAAATTTATCCTTTTATAAAACTCACTGCTGTATTTTTCCCATTCCGAATGCTACTATTTAGTTGAAAAGGAGGAATCATGCATGGCGTACATAGATATAAACGAAACATTAGATTTATTAACCGAGTTAGTCTCTATTCCAAGTCCTTCAGGCAACACAAATGACGTGATTACCTTTGTAGAGAAGTTTTTAGAGGAAATTGGAGTGGAAACAAAAAGAAATCGCAAAGGTGGCTTACTCGCTACAATTAAGGGGCGTGTGGACAGTCATCACAGAATGCTAACTGCGCATGTTGATACATTAGGGGCAATGGTGAAGGAAATAAAGTCAAACGGTCGTTTGAAGATCGATTTAATTGGTGGCTTCCAATATAACTCCATTGAGGGTGAGTATTGCCAAATTGAAACACGTAATGGAAAGAGATTTACGGCAACCATTTTAATGCGACAAACGTCTGTTCACGTTTACAAGGATGCAGGTAAAGCGGAAAGAAATCAAGAAAATATGGAAGTCCGAATAGATGAGGTTGTGAAAAATAAAGAAGATGTTAGAAAGCTTGGTATTGAGGTAGGAGATTTTGTTTCCTTTGACCCTCGTGTGGAGCGAACAGAAAGTGGCTTTATCAAGTCACGCCATCTCGATGACAAAGCGAGTGTAGCTATTTTATTACAATTGATAAAAACGATTAAGCAACAATCGATTGAACTTCCATACACCACGCATTTTCTTATATCTAACAATGAAGAAATCGGTTATGGTGGCAATTCCAATATCACACCCGAAACGATTGAGTATTTGGCAGTAGATATGGGTGCTATGGGTGATGGTCAATCAACAGATGAATATACGGTTTCGATTTGTGTCAAGGATGCGAGTGGTCCGTACCATTATGAACTTCGAAAACATTTGGTACAGTTAGCTGAAGAAAATAAGATTGGGTATAAGCTCGACATTTATCCATATTACGGTTCTGACGCTTCTGCAGCGATTCGCTCTGGACACGATATCGTTCATGGGTTAATCGGACCTGGTATCGATTCTTCGCATGCGTTTGAGCGTACTCATGAGTCGTCAATTGAGAATACAGGAAAGCTTTTGTATCATTACATTCAGTCTCAAATGGTGCAATCATAAAGTAGGAATTCCTTACCTTCTACTTAGAATAGATGTTTATTGATAGAACATACTATCTTTTGAGGTGAGTCATTTGATAAATGAAGATATGACAAGTAGTGAATCGGAAATTAGACGAGCAAGCAAACGTGGTGCAGTTGAAGATATCATACATGTAGCATCAGATGAAGATGGTCACGATCTACGTGTCTCCAACCGGTTTGGAGCCAACTTAAAACAAGAAATCAACGATAGCGAAAACATATAGTTCCAGAACATAATGTCCTTTGAAAAATAAAAACCCGTCCACCCAGTTATGATGGTCATCAACTGTGTGGACAGGTTCTTCTACTTATATCTCATTAAAAAGTAGTACGTGCTCCTAGGTAACGTGATTTCCAATATGTGTTGTTCATATCAGATATCGTCACCCCTTGAGAAGAGCTTGCATGGATAAATTGATTGTTTCCAAGATATATACCTGCATGCGATGGACCTGCTTTATACGTTGTAAAGAAAACCAAGTCCCCTACTCTAGGTGCTGATACAGATTTTGTAGCTCCCCAGATCGTCTCCACTGTTCGAGGAATAGAAACTCCAACTTTTGCAAATACATAATTTAAATAACCGCTACAATCAAAACCAGATGGTGTACTTCCGCCCCAAACATATGGAACACCGATATACTTTTTTGATTCTGTAATTAAAGAATTAATCGTTGAAGTTGAAGTTGTTGTTGGAGCTGTCGCTGTCCCAGACAATTTTAATACTTGTCCAACATACAATGTATTTGTTGTTAAGTTGTTTAAAGCTTTTAACTGATTAACAGTCATTCCGTTTCTTGTTGAGATTCCCCAAAGTGTATCACCAGCTTTTACTGTGTACGTTGAAGAAGTAGTGGTTGTGTGTGAGTGTGGTGCAAGTAATGTTAATGTTTGTCCAACAAAAATGCTAGAAGTAGAAAGCTTGTTCCACTCCATAATTTGCGAGACTGATAGATTATTGTTTAAAGCAATTCGATAAAGAGTATCTCCAGAAGAAACTTTATATGTTTTTTCATGTGCGCTCGCTGTACCATTGAAGGATGTGAAAAGTAAACCTGCTGTCACTGCGGCTGCAAATAGTTGTTTTTTCATGTATTCCCTCCTGTTAGCTCTTGTTGTTACCTTAATGATAGTTGGTATTTTACTAGAAAGGTATCACTAATAATTGGAGGGAGTGTATTATACAACCATGTATGGAATTTTTTATATCTCTTAGAAAAAGGAGCCTTTTATATTACATGTATATTACAGCATGGAATGTACGGCTGGAATTGTTTGTGATCATAATGTTACAGGAATATTACAGGAGTGAAACTTTTCTGGAAAACTTTTTTGAATATGGTCAATCTTACTAATAAAACGTTTGCATGCATAGTATTCGAGGTTCATGGAAATGAATATTGATAAAATTTTCTGAAAATAAGTCTTGACATTATTAACAAATCGCAAATATAAAGGGTTTTTAATTGTGTTGCTGATATATTATAATGAAAGACAATAGATATTTAAAACAGTTACAAAGAAAGGCTGATTCTGGTTGGAAACTTCAAATTTTATTAAGACAATTATTAAGGAGGATTTAGAATCGGGAAAACATAAAGAAATTATTACCCGCTTTCCTCCTGAACCAAATGGATACTTACATATTGGTCATGCAAAATCGATTGTAATTAATTTTGGTTTAGCTGACGAGTTTAATGGACGTACAAATTTACGCTTTGATGATACTAACCCATTGAAAGAAGATCAAGAATACGTTGATTCTATTAAGGAAGATGTCAAGTGGCTTGGCTTTGAGTGGGAAGAGCTTCGATTTGCTTCAGACTATTTTGAGGAAATGTATGACAGAGCCGTATTATTAATCAAAAAAGGTCTTGCCTATGTGGATGATTTAACAGCTGATGAAATTCGTGAATATCGTGGAACACTTACGGAGCCTGGGAAAGAAAGTCCGTTTAGAAATCGCTCAATTGATGAAAATCTTGATTTATTCGCCCGCATGCGCCAGGGAGAATTCGAGAACGGTCAAAAGGTACTGCGTGCAAAAATTGACATGAGTTCACCTAATATTAACCTTCGTGATCCAGTTATTTATCGTGTTTCTCATGCAAGTCATCATAATACAGGTGACAAATGGTGTATCTACCCTATGTACGCTTTTGCACACCCACTTGAGGATGCAATTGAAGGTGTTACCCACTCATTATGTACAACCGAATTTGAAGATCAACGCCCTCTTTATAATTGGGTTGTCGAGCAATGTGAAATGGATAGCCAGCCACAACAAATCGAGTTTGGCCGTCTTGGGCTTACCAATACGGTAATGAGTAAGAGAAAACTAAAACAGCTTGTCGATGAAGGCTTTGTTGATGGATGGGACGACCCTCGAATGCCAACGATTTCTGGTTTACGAAGAAAAGGCTATACTCCAGAAGCCATTCGTGAGTTTGTAAAAGAAACAGGAATTTCAAAAGGGTCAGGTGTGGTAGATTCTGCAATGCTTGAGCATTTTGTTCGTGAAGATTTAAAGTTAAAAGCACCAAGAACGATGGGTGTACTTCGACCGTTAAAAGTCGTTATTACGAATTATCCGGAAGGCCAAGTAGAGATGCTTGATGCTGAGATAAATCCGGAGAATCCTGATATGGGCATCAGACAAATTCCGTTCTCTAGAGAAATATATATTGAGCAAGATGACTTTATGGAGAATCCACCTAGTAAATACTTCCGCCTCTTCCCTGGTAATGAAGTGAGACTTAAGCACGCTTACTTTATTAAATGCGAAGAAGTCATCAAGGATGAGAATGGCAATGTTGTTGAAATCCACTGTACGTATGACCCGGAGACAAAGAGTGGATCGGGCTTTACGGGAAGAAAGGTTAAGGGTACTTTACATTGGGTGGAAGCATCACAAGCGATTCCAACAGAGTTCCGTTTGTATGAGCCTCTGATCTTAGACGACAAAGCCGAGGATGAAGAAGAATCAGAAAACAAAACTTTCCTTGATAACGTAAATGAAAATTCATTGCAAAAAATTAACGGATATATTGAACCAAATATGTCTAACATTCAAGCACATGATAAATTCCAATTTTTCCGTCATGGTTACTTTAATGTAGATCCAAAGGACTCAAAGCCATCACATATTGTATTTAATCAGATTGTTTCGTTAAAGAGTTCTTTCAAACTATAAAAAAAGAAGGTCAATCCATTTGGATTGGCCTTCTTTTTGGTTCGCATGAAATTCTCTTTAAAACTTGGTAATAATAGAAAACGAAAGAATTCATCATGCTATAGAAAACGGGGGGATGGTATGGAGAAGAGAATATTAAATGGATTATTAATAATGGGATTATTTCTTGTACCTTTTACTATCAAAGGTAAATTTAAAAAAGATTGGATTATTATCTTTTTACTAAAAGGATTTTTTTCTAGTATTATGGATACCTTCTTAACTAGACGGAATAAAGTCTCTTATCCTAAGCGGTTTTTGCCTAAATATTTTCAGATTAATGTATTATTTGATTATTTACTTTTTCCGATTACTTGTGTCCTTTTTAATCAATCCACGTATCATTCGAACGTGTTAGGAATTATGTTTAAAGCCCTATTATTTAGCGTCCCTATGACGGTTGGTGAGATGATTTTTGAAAAAAATACGAAATTAATTAAATTTAGTAAACAATGGTCATGGTTTCATACGCTCGTCTCTGAAATGTTAACGTTTATGGGGACTCGACTATTTATTGGTTTAGTTAGAAAATATAGCAAATGAAAACTGCAAGGAGAAATTGATCTGACCCAAAAAAGTTAGACATATATTTTAAGCAGCTTCTAAGATCTGAGTTCGGTATTCTACTGGACTTAGATCTTTTAATTTTTCCTTCATTCGTTTGTAATTATAGTAATTAATATAATCATCTAATTCTTTTTCAAAGTGCTCCATACTTTCGAATTTCTGGAGGTAAAGCAGCTCAGACTTTAATAAGCCAAAGAAATTTTCCATGACGGCATTGTCTAAACAATTCCCCTTACGGGACATGCTTTGTATGATGCCATGCTCCTTTAATGCTCTTTGATATCTTTTCATTTGGTAATGCCAGCCTTGATCGGAATGGAGGATGACTCGATCTTCTGATTTTAAACGCTTAGCTGCTTGCTCTAACATATCCCCTACAAGTTGATAAACTGGTCGTTTCATTACTTTATAGGCAATGATTTCGCCATTACATAAATCAAGGATTGGGGACAAATAGCGCTTCTCACCAAATAGATGGAATTCCGTTACATCAGTTACCCATTTCTGATTCATTTTTTCTGCTTTAAAATCACGTTGAATTACGTTCGGGGCAATACGTCCAACATTCCCTTTGTAAGAGCGATATTTTTTCAATCGAACCAGGCATTTTAGACCCATTTCATTCATAAGGCGGTTGATGGTCTTGGGATCATGAGAGAACCCGATTTTCTTTAATTCTTTTGTGATACGACGATAACCATAACGCCCTTTATGTTCATGATAAATAGATTGGATAGCTGTCTTTACTGCAAAATATTTATCTTCTCGATTTAATCGTTTTTCCCAATAATAATAGGTACTACGTGGAATATCAGCGACTTTGATAAGATCCACTACATCATAGATTGCCTTTAGTTCAAAAATTACTTGCGCTTTAATTTTGGACGTAATTCTTCCTGCATTTGAACTAAGGCATTTAACTTTTTTAAATAGGCGTTCTCCATCTCAAGTTGTTTAATTCGTTCTTCAAGTGCTTCAGTTGAACCCTCTACTAACTTTCTCTTTTTTGTCTCTTTTTTCATGGATGTTAGCCCCTTTTTCTTAGGAACGAGGGTATCAAATCCACCAGCATTAAAATTTAGCCGCCAAGTTCGAACTAATGCTGGAGAAGAAATATTAAAAATAGCAGCCGTTTCGTAGGAGGATGAACCCGTATCCTTCATATAATTAAGTACATCCATTTTAAACTCCGCAGAATAACTTGTATAGGATTTCTTAAATCCTTCTTCTCCCTGTATTTGATATAACCTGACCCATCCTTGAATCATTTGATAAGAAACTTTATATAAATCCTGAAGTTCCAAAAAACTATGTCTCCCCTCAAGGTAAAGACGAGCAATAAATATTTTCTCTTGGGCAGTAAAATTAGCCATAAAAACACCCCTAAATCGTTAGATTTGGTGTCTAACAATCTAGGGGCAGTTCAAATTCCCTTGCAGTTTTTATTATTGGTTTATATCTTCTTGGGGTACTTCAGTCTCATCAGTTTTTAACTTTCCATCAGTTTCTACTTCAGATTCTGTTTGTTCCTCAGCCTTGTTTGTATAGTCATAATCTTCAGGATTTACCGGAGTAAAACCATCTGGTGTATAGAAACGAAGTAAATCTTTATTAACAATCACGTCAGATGTTCGGAGCTTTTCTTCTGTTTGTTCCTTCATACGAGTGATCTCTTCTGTTTCCTCGATGCGCTCACCAGTTGCTGTATTATAGAGTCTACCATCGATATAAGTAACAGATTCACTAATGAAATTCCCGTTACGGAATGGTACAACAGCATCATGCTGTGGTGAAAATAAATCAGTACCAAGCTGGACATATTCCTTCGTGCTTACACCAAGTAGATGTAGAACAGTTGGCATTAAGTCAATTTGACCACCATATTGATGCATCGTTCCACCTTCAACACCTGGGATGTGTATGAAAAGTGGTACTCTTTGAAGTTGTGCACTTTCAAATTCATTTACCTCTTTATCAAGCACAATTGACATGGCTTTATTATGGTTTTCTGAAATACCATAATGGTCACCATACATAACGATCATTGAATTTTCATATAAACCACTTTCCTTCAAGTACGTAAAGAATTCACTTAAAGCTTCATCTAAATAACGTGCTGTTTGGAAATAGTTATCAACCGAAGTGTCTCCAGTTGTATGCTTTTCAATTGTTGCTTCCTCTTGATCCATTGGATATGGGAAGTGGTTTGATAAAGTTATAAATTTAGCATAGAAAGGCTGTGGTACGGACTCTAGTAATGAAACAGATTCCTCGAAGAACGGTTTATCTTTAAGACCGTAGTTAAGGACATCTTCTTCTTTTGCATTGTAATAGCTTAAGTCATAAAACTTATCGAATCCAAGTCGCTTATAAATTTCATCGCGGTTCCAAAACGTACGATTATTACCATGGAACACCGCCGATGTGTAGCCTTGTTGTCCAAGAATGGCAGGTGCTGCTTGGTATGTGTTACGTCCTCTTGTTGAGAAAGCAGAACCTTGTGGTAATCCATATAATGAGTTTTCTAACATAAATTCAGCATCAGCTGTTTTCCCTTGCCCAGTCTGATGGAAGAAATTATCAAAATAAAACGTATTGGAATCTCTCGTTAATGAATTCATAAACGGAGTTACTTCTTGTCCGTTTAATTGGTAGTCAATTAGGAAGTTTTGAACAGACTCTAAGTGAATATAGATTACGTTCTTCCCTTTTGCAACACCAAATAATTCTGGGTTTGGCTCTGCATATAACGCTCTTGTAAAGTTTTGCACTTCTGTAATATCGTCCGTGTCTGCCATCGCTCGTTGAGCAGATACACCTGTGCTTTGAATCGCATCATATATAGTAAAGTTGTACATACCTAAATATTTAACGATATAGTTACGGTCGAATGTTCGTGTTAATAGCTGAGGTCGATCTGTCTCAGCTAACCCAAGATTGACTGCGAAGAATCCAAGACCAGTAAGAAAAACAAGAGCAAGTTGTCGTCCTTTTAATTTTCCAACCATTGGGGTTACTCGCTTAGTTAGTAACAGTGTAAGCAAAATCAATGTGTCAACGAAATACAATGAATCCGTTGGTCGAAGTAACGCTAGAATACTTCCTCCAAGATCTGATGCGTTACCAGTTTGAGTTAATGTTGGCAACGTGATGAAATCGGAGAAAAAGCGGTAATACACAATGTTTGCAAACAATAAGAAAGTAAGAAAGAAATTAAAAGTCACTAGCATCTTTAAAGATCTTTTTCCCTTAAATAATAAAGCAAGTCCTAGAAAGAGAATTGCTGAACTAATGGGGTTTATAAATAATAAAAATTTCTGTATTCCATTATCAAGATCCAAGTTAAATTCAAATCGATATGCTCCATATGTTTTAATCCACAGAAGAATAATTGCCACAATATAAAATTGTATGTGTGTTAATTTTTTGTTAAGCATATTTAGTCACCTCTTCATCATTAAAACCTTTACTATAATAGCTCATTTTTAGTAATTGTCAATATCTTAAATAGTAGCGAGTAACAAACAATAGTGTACAACATAGTTATTAACAAATTGTGACGACTCTTGTCTTTTCTTTAAAAATATTTAATATACTCTTAAAAAATGCTCTTAAATTTTAGCATTCTGTTTACAAAAACAGATTATACCATAAAAAAAAGGAGTAAGGCACCCCTTACTCACAATTACTGTTGATTTTTTTGTAAATTTTTTGGAAGCGTTTTTCTCTCTCTTCCGTACGAAATATCGGATCTTCTACTAATAATGAGAGCAACTTTCTTCTTTTATAAATGTCCTTTACACTTTCTTGAATAAAGGTGCGCTTTTCCATAAGGAAATCTACATATTCTTCATATTCTTCACCATAAATGCCCTCTAGCTCATTTTTAATTTTTTTCGATAAGCTAGGGCTAGCACCAGAGGTCGTAACAGCAATGGCAAGCTTCCCTCTTCTAACGACAGAAGGTACGATTACATTAGAAGAGGAATGATCATCTGCAAAGTTCACGAGTTGATGCGGACTGACTACTTTCTTTAATTCAGTACTTACATGTGGATCATTAGTAGCAGAGATAATGTAGAACGCATCCTCTATATCGCTTAGTTCAAACGTCTTTTGGATCCAATGAACCAAACCATTGCTTACATAGGTAAGGATCGACTCATTGATAGCGGGACTTATGATGGTAATAACCGCTTCTGATTGCAATAGTCCTTCAAGTTTGCGAGCAGCAATTTGTCCCCCACCGATTACATATACCTTTTTATGTTTTAGATTTAAAAAGACAGGATATAAGTTTTCCATTTCATCACCATTTGCTGTTTAGGAATCAGACTTATTTACTAAAGAAAATAGGAGCGATGGGATGCTTGCTTCTTTTGTTTGCTTTGCCCCTTGGATATCATGAGCTAGAAGCGCGCCCATCGTTTGATTTCCTAAGCAGTACATTTCCAGATCTTTTAACGTATCTATCGTTAGAAAATCAGTTTTTTCAAGTGTTTTTATCAAAATTGATACTGAAGCGGAACTTGGAAAGATTACTGTATTAAGCTTAGAGTCGTCAAGCATACGTTTAAAAATAGGAAGATAACTTTCATCGACTTCTTTTATTGATGTTGTAAAGGTATCAAAATTCCCAAAATTCAAGACGTTTTGACTAGTTTCTTCTATATTATTACTATTTCCTATAAGGAGGATAGTCCCTCCTTTTCTTAATTTCTCAATTGGTTCAGCGAGCAGTCCTTTATTCAATAGTTGATTTACTGATTTCCTCGACAAGCCGTACAAATCAGCTTGGATGGACCGGATATCTATTTTCTCATCAACTAATATTTGGAAGAACTCGTCAACACTCTCTGGAGACGTAAATATGATGGAAGAATACATCGAAAGCTTAGATAAAATGAGGTAATCTGGAGTGATTTTTACGCGTTTCCACTTTGGAAATTCAATCACGTCAGCCCCTTGTTCTTCTAATGCCTTTGCTATATTGCTTGTGTTCAACCCTGTTCTTGGGAGCAAAACTTGGCGGCCAAACAATGGTTTTTTCTCAAACCAGCTTATTTTTTCTCTAAGAGAAGCGATGTTTCCGACAAGTGTGATGGCTGGATTCGTAAAGTTTGCTTCCTCTACACGTTGAACGATCGTTTCAAGTGTCCCTTCAAGTGTTTTTTGACGTCCAAATGTTCCCCACTGAATGAGTGTGACTGGAGTTGAAGCTGGTTTGCCATGTGAGAGTAAATTTGTACATATATGTGAAAGATTTCCTACTCCCATGTAAAAAGCAATCGTGTCGATTCCTTTTGCAAGACCTTCCCAATTGAGTGCGGATTTACCGTCTTTTGATTTATCATGAGCCGTAACAATGGCAAACGATTCTCCATATTCTCGGTGGGTTACTGGAATTCCGGCATAAAGAGGGGCAGCAATTCCCGAAGTTATTCCTGGAATCATTTCAAAGGAAAGGCCATTTTGTGCTAAAGCTTCAGCTTCTTCGCCTACTCGTCCGAAAACACCAGGGTCTCCTCCCTTTAATCGAACGACGATTTTCCCTGCAGCTGTTTTCTCTACAAGAAGATCATTTATTTTTTCCTGCCTGAGGGTATGACGATCAGGAAGCTTTCCACAGTAGATAAACTCACAATTTGGCGGTGCAAAATCCAGAAGCTTTGGGTTTGCAAGTCGGTCATATAGAATAACCTCCGCTCTTTGAATGGCTTCTAGGCCTTTTACTGTAATGAGACCAATATCCCCTGGTCCTGCTCCAACTAAAAATGCTTTTCCTGTTGTCATACAAACTTCCTCCCCTATGGCAAATGGGGGCGAAGTCGCCCCCATCCTTTATATTAGTAATAAAATCCGATTATCTTCTACTTCTACTTCATACGTTTTTACTTGTCCTTCGTCTGGTGCTTGCACCTTACCATCATTCAAAGAGATTTTCCAATCATAAAGTGGACAGTATACATAGCTTCCACTAACTAAGCCATCTGCCAATGTGCCTCCCTTTGGATGGGGACTTTTGTTCTCAACGGCTTTTACTTCTCCAGTTGATAATTTAAATAAGACTATTTCTTTTTCTCCAAGTCTGATTATTTTTCCTGCTTGATGTGCTAATGTTTGATAATTTCCGACATCAACTTTTGTTAATGTTTGTGGCATATCAATCACCAAAACCTTTCCTCTAATTTTACCCATCATTTTCGTGTTCGTAAATATTAATTTTTCCACTTATGATATTAGACTAAAACTTCTGTAATTTCCTCTGTTTTGTAGTATTTTTCACGAATTTGTTGATTTTTCAATGCTTCATTCCAAGGCTCAGTGTATCTAGTTAGCGAACGATCCAGTTTTGCCGTTAATTCTTTTCTTACTTCAGCATCCTGCAATACTTCTTTAACATGATCTAGCCCCACACGCTCAATCCAAGCAGATGTACGCTCTAGGTAATTAGCGGTTTCACGGTAGTATTGAATGTAAGCACTAATCATATCCATTACTTCTTCTTCAGTCTTTAACGTGCAGAGAAGGTCACCAGCACGTAGATCGGTTCCTCCGTTACCGCCCACATACAGCTCAAATCCGCCATCGATTCCGACAATCCCCATATCTTTTATCCCTGCTTCAGCACAATTACGTGGACATCCTGATACGCCCATTTTAAATTTGTGTGGAGTGTCTAGACGTTCAAATTTCTTCTCAAGGTCGATTCCTAGTTGCATGGTATCTTGTGTGCCGTAACGGCAGAATTGAGAGCCGACACAAGTTTTTACTGTACGTAATGTTTTTCCGTAGGCATAACCTGAAGGCATTCCAAGGTCTTCCCACACATTTGTCAGATCTTCCTTTTTTATACCTAGTAATGCGATACGCTGTCCACCCGTTAACTTTACAAGCGGTATATTGTACTTCTCAGTTACCTCAGCAATTTTCTTTAAGTCCTCAGCATTCGTTACTCCGCCATACATTCTTGGAACAACAGAGTATGTGCCGTCCTTTTGAATGTTTGCGTGCATTTTTTCATTAACAAGGCGAGAGTCGCGTTCATCAAGGTATTCTTCAGGATGTAGCATACCTAAATAGTAGTTAAGAGCAGGACGACATTTGCTGCAACCTTCCTCGTTGTTCCAGCCAAGAACATTCATGACTTCTTTTGTACTCATCATGCCTTTTTCTTTAATTTCAGCTACAACCTCGTCACGACTTAATGTTGTACAGCCACAGAGAGTCTTCTTATTTGCTTTTGTTGCATCAAATGAATCACCCAATGTGTAAGCAAGAATTTCACCAACAAGGCCCTTACAACGACCGCAAGAACGTCCGGCATTTGTACAGCTAGATACTTGATCAACGGTCGTAAGTCCTTTTGCTTGAATGGCTTCGACAATGGTCCCCTTTGAGACGCCGTTACATCCACACACAATCTCCGTATCTGGCATTGAGTCAACGCTCATGTCAGCTTGACCCCCGCCACAGCATCCAGAGTCTAAGATGCTTGCGCTTGTTTTCCCACTTACATCTTCTTTATCAACAAGCATACGGAACAATTTTGTGCTATCCTTTGTGTCACCGTATAGAACAATCCCTACCACTCGATTGTCTCTTACTAGTATCTTTTTATAGATGCCTTCAAATTCATTGTGAACTTTAATTGCTTTTGTAGATTTATCATCAATAATTTCACCTGCAGAATACAAATCAACATCAGATACCTTTAGTTGAGTGCCTGTAACAGATCCCTCATAAGGTACAACCTCTAAACCAAGTATTCTCTGTGCTAAAACCTTTCCTTGTTCATACAGCGGTGCAACCATTCCATACGTGATCTCTCTATGTTCTGCACATTCCCCAACCGCATATACATTAGATGTATTTGTTTCCATAAAGTCATTTACAATAATCCCGCGGTTTACGTTAATACCAGCTTCTTTTGCAAGCTGTGTATTTGGTTTAATTCCTACAGCCATAACGACTAGATCTGTTTTGATTTCTGTTCCATCGCTAAATCGAAGGCCTGTGACACGGTCATCTCCAAGAATTTCACTCGTTTGTTTTTCGAATAAAAACTTCATCCCTTGAGCTTCAAGTTCTTCTTTCAGCATCGTTGCAGCAGTCTCATCTAGCTGTCTTTCCATTAAATGTGGCATTAAATGAACCACATGTACGTCCATACCAAGGTCAATTAAACCTCTTGCAGCTTCAAGACCAAGAAGGCCACCACCGATAACTACCGCTTTTTTATGAGTTCGAGCGACTTCCATCATATTTTCACAATCTTGAATATCACGGAAGCCTGTTACGCCTTGTTTATCCGCACCTGGTACCGGTAGGATGAATGAGCTTGATCCTGTTGCAATAATAAGTTCATCGTAAGCAACGATCCTTCCCGTTGAAGAAACGACCGTCTTTATTTGTGGATTGATTTTTGCAACTGCTTCATTTGTATATAAAGTGATATTATTTTCTTGGTACCATTCCCATTCGTTTAGGAAAATGTCATCTACCGTTGTTTTCCCTTGCAGTACATTTGATAATTGAATTCGGTTGTAGTTTGGATATGGCTCATTTCCAAAGATTGTTATATGAAAAGCATCGGGTGTTAGTTTTAGAATTTCCTCGATTACTCTTACTCCTGCCATCCCGTTACCAATAAGAACTAAATGTCGTTTTTCCATTTTGTTATGTCCTCCCCAGCTTTAGCGTTATGCTCGTTATTTCACAATCAACTTGATAGCTCTATTTTAACTTCTTTTATGTTGAAAACTTGTGAAGTTTGTCACACTTTCGTGAACTATGTGAAGGTATTCACATTTTGTTCAAAGTTTAGGAAGGTAAATGAAAAAAGCTGGTGCATATGTTTGCACCAGCTTTTAAACTACCTATACTTCTTGTTTGACTTTTGGAAGTCCAGTAAATAAGAATTCATATTGCTTATAGCGGACCGTGAACAGCTTAATTGGATCCTCAAAAGCTGTTGGATTCTGCTGAAGCTTTGTTAATGATTGTTCATACTGACTGATTCTTTCTACTAAGTCTTCTGCCGTACGTGTTAATTCATCTTTTGGCTTTTGAAAGAACGATTCTAAATCCCTTTGTATGGCCATAGCAAAAAAATGATAAGGTGCAAAAAACTGTTTATTTACTTGTTTTGCTACTTCTGAATAATCTTCCGTTTCCACATAACGCTTGTATTTTTGCTGCAGCATGGCTTTATTTTGACCGATGCCTGCGAATAGCTTACCTGCGCCCTTTAGTAATAATTGGGTTGGATTATGCTTTAACATAATGTTGATGTGCTCTAATTGAACACCACTGGTCAACCGTCCAGTATCTCTTCTCCAATCATGAAGCAATTGATCATCTACTGGAAATTGGAATTTATCAATTCCATATAAGCCATTAAAACTTGTAGCCATTTCGTCCAAATAAGCACGAATTTGCTGTAGCTCCTCTTTCGTAAGACCAATCCATTGTTGAAGGGAGGAGTAAAGCTTTGGAAGGGTGGTGTTTTGTAAATATTCCTCCATTCGCCTGTTCATTTCCTCGTTTAATTGAAGATGGACAGTGGCAAGGTTGCTTTGATCTGTAATAGATTCAGCTGTGGTCTTTAGAACATTAGGTATGTCAGCTTCTACTTCTGCAGAAAGCTCCTGCAGAATTGTAACATAATTGTTCTTGAGTCTTTCTCCGACTTCCTGTTCTAAATCTCCAAGCTGCATGGAAGCTCCACTAACTTTAGCTAACATCTCTTTATTCCATTGAATGACATCGATTAATTTTTCTTCTTTATCAGCTCGTTTTGCTAATAGATAGTGTAGTGTTTCTTTTATAAAATAAAGCTCTTTTCTGGTTCTTCTTTCGTTGGATTGCTCACTGTTAACATCGATCAAAATGTCACTCCAGTCTACAGACTGAGAAGACGTGTACGGGTAAATGTCAGCATTCGGGAAAATAGGATTCAGCTTTTTCTTTATGGTTTCCATATAAAAAGATACGCCAGTCTCTTCTGCTACCGCATTTGGAATCGGAAGGATAAAAATGAACGTATGATCGTTAGCTTGCTGGTTCATTTGCTTAATCACATTCAATTCCATATCGTTTAATGGATTTTCCTCATTCAGAACATAAATAATGCTATCAGCCATGTGTAAATTAACAGATAGAGAACTTCTTTCTTGAACCGTTCCACGATACGGTGGTATGGACATTAATGAGGTGTTTGCACCTTTTAGTAGTTCATAAGGTCCTTTAGAGTGGATGTAATGATCGGTTGACCCAATTTCCGTAGGACTGCCTACTTGTTTGGATTCCACAGAGTTCACTTCAGTTAATTCAGGCTCAGGCAAGTAGCTATACAACGCCAGTTTTGAAGACAATTGGTTTACTTGTTCATGTCCAAGCAAATCACTTAAAATCGTTGTTTGTAGCTTACTTGTACCTGTAAACAAAGTTATGGTGCTTTGCTTATTTTGTAGATTCTCCATGATCCATTTCAGCTTATTACTTACCGGAAGATCTTCTTCTTCAGCCCAAGTTACGATACTAGAGAACAGTTGTTTAGTCTGGTGCACGTCAATTAGTCCATTTGGTGTTGAATTGGATAATGCATGTTTTGCCTCCGTAACGGTGTCTTCATTGATCGTACCAGGGAAAACCTCGTTCCAAGCTAGTGTTGCACATGCGGTAAAGATAAAATGATTTGATTCTGCGAAACGCATCCAATTTCTCAGCAGTAATGGAATGATTTCCTGAATCTCGTTTAACGAATACTTTCCATTTAAAAATAGCTGAAATGTTTTTAAGTATTTCTGAGATAACAGCTTCCATGATAATTGTTCAGGGAGCTCAGATTGGAGCAGTAATGAATTAAGCTCGCTCACCCAATCGAGTAGCACTGCTTGCTCTTCGTAATTTTCCCACAGCCTAAAAACAATTTTTTCGAATCGAATGCGATCAAGGCGTAACAAATACGATAAAAATGGCGTGTACTCTTCAGGTTTAAAAATGGTGGTCCGCTGTTCATCGCTATATCTTTTAATAACATCGATCCATTCTGGAGAGTTGGTACGCATAAATTCTTTCATGGCAAGATGAATTGCATTAGCCCAATCTTCTATTTCTTCAAAGAAGAGACGGGCAAGTTCAGTTACTCCTGGATAGTCAGGATGGTTATTAATGATGTCGCTAATAATTGACGTGGCTTCATGGGTACGACTGTCTTTTACATACAGTCTAAATAGCTGTAACGAGACTTCTGTATGAAGTACAACGGACTCGGTACTGACTCTTTTATAGATTTCCTCTGCAGTTGAATATTGCTCTAACTCCAAGTAAGCATCTGCAATATTCTTTTTCGCCCAAGGTGCTAATTCATTTTGGATACTTTCCCATTTAAAGATCGCTGATTCAAAGTCTTTGTAGAGGAAATACACTTCCCCTTGCGCGAATCGAATGGGTGTTAAGTCAGGTACGTCTTTTTGTTGCTCCTTATAATAAGCTTCCCCAAGCGAACGTACGGGGAAATCCGTTTCTTGTTCAATTAGGGTTTGATAATATTTTTTTTGTACAAATTGCTTCTCTGATGTCATGTTAATTCCTCCATATTTTTTCTCCCCATTCATTTTAATAACCGATAGAGTAAAATATGCTATGATGCTATGTAACTCTTTTTGGATTCTGTTAATTATAATATGATTCTACATAATTCGGAGAGAAATATCTTTTTATGTCGTAAAATGAACAAAAACACCTAGCTCAATAGAACTAGATGTTTATATTGTCCATCTCAGACGGACAAACGAAGGTATTTGTCCACGAACGGTGTCAGTCACCCTTTGTAGTTGGTGACGGTGCGGTAGAGTAATTCGGTTCCGAGTGAGATATCTTCGATCGTTGAAAATTCCTTTGGATTGTGACTAATTCCGTCCTTGCACCTCACAAAAATCATACCGTATTCGCATGCATAAGACATGGAAAGAGAATCGTGAAAAGGACCACTCATTAATTCTATCGGATTAAGACCGATCACATCACTCTGTTTCCTCATAATATTCATTAATCTTTCAGAGCAATACCTTGGTTCGCTATTGGTATCCTCGGAAATGGTACAACGTAAACCATGAGTTTCCGTTATTTCTTTGATCTGATTTCTAAGATTTGCTTCAAGCACATGTCTTCTATTAATATCAATATCTCGTAAATCGACGGTAAAGCTTACTTTCTCAGGGATAATATTACGAGAGTCCGGGAAAACCTGTAGACTTCCAACGGTTCCAACAGTTGGCGCATTGGGATCCTGACTGGCTAGCTCGTTTAGTGCAATAATTACTTTAGCAGCACCAACTAATGCGTCTTGTCGCATAGACATCGGAACGGAGCCAGCATGACCAGCAAACCCTTCTAACTCAACAGAAAGCCAAAGTGGGCCAGATATACCCGTCACAATTCCAACAGGAATCCCCTTTGCTTCTAAAATAGGACCTTGTTCAATATGAAGCTCTAAGAAGGCACCAATGCTTCCTTCTTTATACTCTGATTCCTTAAATCTAGTAGGATCACAGCCGAACTCGATTAGTGCCTCTCTTCTTGTTACTCCATTTTTGTCCCTCCTCTCAAGCTCTCCTTCTTCTAGCTTGCCAAGAATTCCTCTGACCCCAAATAGACCTTTGTTAAATCGACAACCTTCCTCATCACAAAAGGCAACTACTTCGATAGGAGTATCAGGGACTATGTTTTTTTCTATCATCGTTTGGACAACTTCTAGCGCACCTAATACACCAATTACTCCATCAAATCTTCCTCCATAAGGCTGCGAGTCGATATGTGAGCCAACCATTAAAATAGGTGCATCAGGATTCTTTCCTTCTAGTCTGCCAATTAAGTTTCCAAAATGGTCAATTCGTGCAGCTAATCCAGCATCTTCCATCCACCCTTTAACGGTGTCAACTGCTTGCTTATCTTCATTGGAAAGAGCTAAGCGACAAACACCTGTATCGGAAATCTTTCCAATCTCTGCAAGCTCATGTATTCTTTTTTCTAGTCGTTCCTTATTGATAGAAAGTGTTAGTAACGTCATCTATATCCCTCCTTGCCTTTTAAATGGTTGAAACGTACGGAAGATTATGTGCCATTGCAACACCCTCGTAAACGACCTTCCCATCAATGACATTTAATCCTTTAAATAAGGCCTTGTTTTCTGCAAATGCAATTTTGTAGCCTTTCTCTGCTATTTCGATAATATATGGAACCGTGACATTTGTTAGCGCAATGGTTGACGTTCTTGGTACAGCCCCAGGCATATTGCCAACTGCATAATGGACGACACCATGCTTTGTGTAGGTTGGATCGGCATGCGTGGTCACATGTGTAGCTGTTTCAAAGATTCCTCCTTGGTCAATCGCGACATCAACAATGACAGAGCCTTCTTCCATAAGTCGAACCATTTCTTCTGTTACTAGCTTAGGAGCTTTCATACCAGGAAGAAGAACCGCACCAATGACTAAGTCCGAATCCGCGACCGCCTGGCCAATCGTATATGGATTGGACATAAGTGTCGTAATAGACGAGCCAAAGATATCGTCTAATTCTCTTAATCTTGCTGCACTAACATCAAGGATAGATACCTTTGCACCTAAACCAATAGCAATTTTAGCTGCATTTGTTCCAACAACCCCTCCACCGATGATCGTAACTTTCCCACGATTTACACCAGGTACACCACCTAGCAGGATCCCTTTACCACCTTTGCTTTTTTCTAAGTAGGTGGCCCCAATTTGAGCAGCCATTCTTCCTGCTACCTCGCTCATTGGTGTTAATAATGGCAAGCTGCGATCGTTCAGTTGAACGGTTTCGTAGGAGATGGCTACTACCTTTTTCTGAATGAGAGCTTCAGTTAAAGTGAAATTGGCAGCTAAGTGCAAATAGGTGAAAAGAATTAATCCTTCATAAAAATAAGCATATTCACTTGGAATGGGTTCTTTTACTTTGATGACCATTTCGCATGCCCAAGCTTCAGCGGCTGTTTCAACGACACATGCTCCCGCTTCTATATACTCTTCATCAATGAACCCTGAAGCCAATCCGGCTCCCTTTTCTACGAAAACATGATGACCTTTTGTGCTTAATTGTAGGACGCCAGCAGGTGTAAGAGCAACGCGGTTCTCTTGGCTTTTGATCTCTTTTGGTACTCCGATTTTCATAGCATTCTTCCTTTCTGGTTACTTTTGGCAAACGCACGATGCTCTAAGTTTATTTGACGAGCTCCTCTAGTTCAGTAGTGACAGTTGTAAACAAGAAGTCGAGATCTTCCTCTTTAATGGATAATGGGGGAGATATGGTAAGAACGTTATTAAATCCAGCTACGGTGGCCCCGTTCTTACCAATGATGAGTCCTTTTTTCTTACAGCCAGCAATCACTTGGTTTACCAAATCCACATCTAATGGTTCCTTAGTGGCTTTATCCTTAACGAGTTCAATTCCTATGAGTAAGCCTTTTCCACGAACATCCCCTACGAATGGATGGTTACGTAAGCTTATATTTAATCTCTCATTAAGTTGTTCTCCTAAATTTTTGGAACGATCAAACAGTTTCTCGGTCTCCATGATCTCTAGGTTTTTTAATGCAAGAGCACAAGCAGCCGGATTGCCACCGAATGTATTGACATGGCGGAAGTAATCGTATTCTTCACTGCCTTTAAAAGCTTCGTAGATTTCCTTTTTGACAGCTGTTGCCGATAATGGAAGATAGGCGCTTGTGATCCCTTTTGCCATCGTAACAATATCAGGCTTCACTCCGTAATTCATGAAGCCGAATGCTTTCCCTGTACGACCAAATCCGCAAATCACTTCATCAACAATTAGTAGAGCGCCGTGTTTTTCACAAGCTTCCTTAACACCCTTCATATAGTTTTCAGGCGGAATGAGGATGCCTCCACCGGTAATAATCGGTTCCATAATGACTCCAGCAATCGTTTCACTAAGCTCCCAGGTCATCACTCGCTCGATCTCTTTGACAGATTCGAGCTCCGAGGCTGGACTGCCCAATTGATCGTTTGAACGATAAGAGTCAGGTGGCGCTACATGAACGAATCCAGGAGCTAGAGGTTCATATTTGAACTTTCGCTGTGCCTGCCCCGTTGCAGCAAGAGACCCCATCGTGTTACCATGGTAGGCTCGATAACGAGAGATGAATTTATATCGTGAGTGATTCCCTTTTTGCTGATGATATTGTCTAGCAATTTTAAAGGCTGTTTCATTCGCTTCTGAACCGCTATTCGAAAAAAAGATCACGTATTCATCGCCCAAAAGTTCATTAAGCTTTTCAGCTAATTGAATCGCAGGTGTATGGCTTTGGGTGAGTGGGAAATAAGCCATTTTCTTTAGCTGATCATATGCAGCATCGGCGAGCTCTGTCCGACCATATCCTACATTGACACACCAAAGACCAGCCATTCCATCCAAAAAGCGATTTCCATCATGATCTGTTACCCAAGAGCCTTCTGCTTTTTCAGCAATCATCGTACCGTTTGGATTGTACGGTTTCATGGAGTGCCATACAAAGTCTTTATCTTTTGTTAGAAAATCTTCCCCTTGCTTCATTTGTGCCATCGCAAATTCCCCTTTCTCACCCTGTTATGTTTTAATAGTCGAAACGAGATGTAATCATTTTCTTTCTTGTAAAGAAATTGACGCCATCCTTTCCATTTACATGTAGATCTCCATAAAAGGAGTCCTTCCAGCCGGAAAATGGGAAAAAGGCCATAGTTGCAGGTACACCAACATTGATCCCAAGCATGCCAGCATCTGCTTCCTCTCGGAATTGACGAATAGCAGCAGCGTCCTTTGTGTAAATGGTTGCTCCATTTCCGTAACGAGACTTGCGAATATAGGATAAAGCTTCATCCAGGTCCTTTGCCCGTAATAGGCTTAAAACCGGGGCAAATATTTCATCCTTTGCTATTTTCATATCAGGGGTAACATGGTCGAAAATAGTGGGTCCAAGAAAACTACCTTCCTTATGCTGTTCCATCTCTGGTCGACCGTCGCGAACGAGAGTGGCCCCTTCTTTTATGCCGATATCAATGTACTGTAAGACCTTCTCGCGGTGAGAATCACGGATAACAGGTGTTAGTAATACCTCTTCATCAAGACCATTTCCGATTAGTAATTCGTCTGCCTTTTCCCTAAGTGCAGCTACAAACTCTTCTCCATCACCAACAACAACGACTGCACTACATGCCATACATCGTTGGCCTGCACTTCCATAAGCAGAGCTAATAATATGAGAAACGGCTTTTTCAAAATTGGCATCAGGCATGACGACATGATGGTTTTTAGCACCGGATAATGCCTGCACTCTTTTCCCTTGTGCTGCTGAACGCTCGTATACATACTTTGCAACCGGCTGTGAACCAACGAAGGAAATCGCCTTGACATCTTCATGTTCGATCAGCCCATTCACTACATCATGTGCTCCATGAACAATATTAAGCACTCCTTTAGGAGCTCCGGCTTGAGTAAATAATTCAACTAGTTCACTTGCTAAAAGAGGTGTTCGTTCCGACGGTTTTAGTACAAAGGTATTTCCACAGGCAATAGCAAGTGGGAACATCCATAGTGGAACCATCATTGGGAAATTAAATGGTGTAATTCCACCCACTACCCCTAACGGATAACGATACATTTCGGAATCAATATCTTCAGCAATATTGGATAACGTTTCACCCATCATTAATGTAGGAGCTCCCGCGGCAAACTCGACACATTCAATTCCTCGTTGTACCTCTCCGTATGCTTCCTTATACGCTTTTCCATTTTCTTTTACGACTAACTGAGCTAGTTTTTCATGATTTTCTGTTAATAAGTAATGGTATTTATATAGAATCCTTGCTCTCTTTGGAACGGGAGTATTTTTCCACGTTTGAAAAGCAATGTTTGCTGCTTTTACTGCTTGGTCAACGTCCTCTTTAGAAGAAAGGGGAACGGTTGCGATCACCTCTGAGGTTGCAGGATTTAGCACTTCCAATGAATCTGAACTACAAGCCTCTACCCATTCCCCATTAATATAGTTATTGAGTTTTACCGTTTGCTTTTTGATTACTGTCATTTGTGCATCCCCCTTTTAAATGATTAGTTATCTTCTTGTATTTATTATCAAGGATATGCTGCCTTTGTGGCATTAGACGTTTTGTGAAAAAATGCTTGTGTTAAACTTTACATTTTGCCTTCATTGGGGAATAACTGGGGCACTCCTTTCTCCTTCTTCAAATGGGAAGAAAGAAGGAATTCGTGAGACAGAATCATGAACTCAATCGCAAGCCTTTTTTCATGATGTAAAAAGTCCTCACCAAGTAGCTTTTCTAATTTTTCAATACGATGGTAGAGCGTTTGGCGTACGATAAATAATCGCTTAGCTGTTTCCTGCTTGGACCCGTTACAGGATAGATACGTTTTTAACGTTTCTAATAACTTGCCATTGTACATATTGTCATATGTTAGAACGGGCTCGAGATACTCCATGACAATTTCTTGTAGATTAATATGTTTATTTAATAAGGAAATAAGGCGGAAAATATGCAGATCATCGTAAAAATGACTTTGGGAAGGTACGGTTAAGCGGTCTTGGATGCGGATCGTTTCTAAGGAGGTTAAATAGCTTTCATGAACATGGGATAAATGTGTAACAAATTTTCCTACTCCGAGTACAAAGGGACTTGTTTGGTTGGCCATTTTTATATCCGATTTTTCTAAACGTTGTATCCCTTCCTTCATCCGGGCCTTCCACGATGAGGTGTTTCGTTCGTTAACGAAGATAAAAGTAATTGTATGCTTTTTTTCAATTGAAAAGAGTGTAAATCCTTGAGGCTCAAAGAAAGCACGAACGTATAAATTAAAATAGGTGATATCAAGCATGGAAAAGTCTGAGATTGCTTCTAACTTAAATTGACATACAAACGCACCCTTTGGCTTAATCTTAGGAAAATGATAGACCAGGTAGTCATGAATGGCATCTTCGCTATGCTCCCCATCGAGCCAACCTGAAAGCCATTCAGATTCCTCAACCCTCTTTTTTTCTTCTACGTATAATTGTCTTAAAAGGAGTTGTGCTAGAGCAGTTGCGGTTCGATCGAGTATTAAGTGATCAAATTCTGTCAGAGTGTGGTTTTCTGCAATTAGATATAATTCTGCATATGTATCTCCTAATAGATGAATCGGAACTTTTGTCATCGTTTGTGTGGCAAGATCAGTACCTTGATTCGTCTCATTATGAAACATGTGTATAATTTTCTTTTTTTCACTTTCTTTTACATCCGGAGAAAATTGTATTTCTTGATTGTTAAAGACGATCATCAATTGAATCTGTAGGTATTCCTTCGTAAACTGTAGGATTTCCTTTGTATGACCGAATGTCAGCAGTTTTTTGTTTAGTTCCTGTGTGTAGCTTTCGAGCTCAGATATCATTTGATATTGTCGATTGATTAGGAGGGCGTGAATATCTTGAGTGATTTCCACGAAGGGTACTTCATTGTGAAAAATGAGCAATGGAAAGTGGTGCAGGTTGCAAAGCTCAATAACTTCATTAGGTATGTGCGTGGTGTATGTTCCAAGTTCAATGCATAATCCAGAAGCGTGTACTTCAATTAATTGCTCCACTACGGATAAAAACAACTCGTTATTGTCATGTAATAAGGCACATGTGGATAAAATAAATTCACCTCCACGCAAAAGGTTCCGAATATTGGTTACTTCTACAATATGTACCCACTTTACTGGACGAATAAGTCCCTCTTCCCCTGCAAGAACTTCAATATCTTCAAAATGATTTCTTTGTAACAAATCTCCAACAGTAATATACGATTTCAAGGAACAGCCCCCTTCCAATTCAATTGGTAAAAACGTGAGTCACGCAGACATTGTCTGTGTGACTCGCATTTGTGTTAAGCTCCTTTTTGCTGTTTTATGACCATCACTGAGAAATACTTCCGCCCTTCAGCTGTAGCGACATGTAAGGTGACGGTTTCTTTTTCTTCAGAGTGTTCGTTTACAAAGTCAACAAAGGATCCGTTTAATGTTTCGGTGACACTTTTAATCGTAAATCCCTTTTGAATAAAAAAATCAATCTTATCTCTTTCTTGAAGATATTGTTGGAATTCGGACATGGAGTGTCCCCCTTTTATATTTGTGTGTTAATCGGCTCAGGTACAAGAACCGATTCTTCTCCTGCTTCTATATCCCAATCACGTCCGACGGTGATACCGAGGTATTTTTCGTCGCTAGGATCCACGAGCTCAGCTTGCTCATATTTTTTAAACCACCAATACTTGGCTAAGAAATAGTAAATAATGGCCCCTACCAAGAATCCAACAATAAACGAATAGGTTGATAAATAATATGCGGCTGCTCCTCCGATGATCCATGAAATCATTCCAGCAAGATTGACCCCATTCAAGTATTTGAACTGACCATCTGCTTCGTACAAGTCTTCTACGTTAACTCGTCTTTTGCGAATTACATAATAATCGGTAAATAATATACCAACGATGGCTGATAGAACCCCACCGATCACGAGTAGAGCAGGAACAATCACTCCAAATAAGCTCCAAGGTTGAACGACAATTCCTATCACACCGGCGATGATTACTCCAACCCAGAACGGAACTTTCGGACCGCCAACATTGGAGAAAATCGTAGCTGCTGGTATTACATTTGCTGAGGTATTGGTTGACCATTGTGCTAAAACGATCATAAGGAGAAGAATTCCTAGAATAAAGCCTGTAGCTGCTTCTTGTAGGGCGACGACCGGGTCATAATTTAAAACGGCAATATAGGACACTGCGCCGATAATGACCATAAACGTGTTTGTAATCGGCATGGCTATGATATTTCCAAAAATTTGAGCTTTGTTTCGTTTAAACCAATTTCTTTCGTTTTTAGGAGCTTTGATAAAACGGGATAAAGAAGGCATATCCGCGGCAAGAGTAGCCCAAAAGCCCATATTCGCCATAACCACAACCATAAATGCGGTTAATGCAGCACCACCTGTCACCGGACTTTCCACCCAAGTCCATACGTCTCTACCTTGCTCTATCGCTTTGTCAGATAGGGATGTATACATCCAGGCAGAGATAATAATGATGATCGGAGCGGCCAGATCGGCGAATCGTTCAATCGCTTTAATTCCTAAGGCGGTGTTCACAAGTTGTACAGTAGCAAACAATACGAAGCAAATAAACCAATTATCAAATTGAAAAAGTGCATTTAGTATTCCGTTCATTGCGGTTGCACCAAAGTACGTATTAATACCAAACCAGCAAGCAGCGGTTACTCCACGAACGATGGAAGGGATATGAGTCCCGATGGTTCCAAACGGTGCTCTCATATAGACGGGGAAGGATAATCCATGTTCGATTCCAATGTCTCCAATAATTGTCATAAAGATTCCAATTGCGACTGAACCAATGATCGTTGCTACAATTACCCAGCCAAGAGGCAGACTCTGGACACCAGAGCCACCAATCGCAAAGGCTGCTAAAACGACAGCCATCCCTACCCAAATAATTGAAAAGCCTAATGATCCAATTTTCTTATCGCTGTGGGAAATGGGAAGTAAATCTGGAGACTTTAAATAACCACTACTTTTTTTCATGAAACCACTCCTTTTCTAGTTTTAATATATAAAATTTTCTGGTAATGGAACTCGCAGAAAATTTATATCCTTCCCATTTGCATTTTTGTTTTAAATTGGTACGGATTTGTTTTCAGTTTCTAGTGTTTTTCCGTACCTTGCTCGTTTAATGTATTGTCCACCACCAATCTTCCCGATAAAGGCTTTGTCACGGATTACAAATTCTCCTCTTGAGAGAACCGAAACGGCTTCACCAACTACCTCCATTCCTTCGAAGGCATTGTAATCAACCGCCATATGATGTGTTTTTGCTGAGATCGTCCGCTCAACATTCGGATCGAATATGACAATATCAGCATCTGTACCAACCGCTATGGTTCCCTTTTTCGGATAAAGCCCAAAAAGCTTTGCAACCTTCGTTGAGGTGATATCTACAAACTGGTTTAAAGTGATTCTTCCTTTTTTCACACCTTCGGAATACAAGATGGATAATCGGTCCTCGATGATAGGACCTCCATTTGGGATTTTTGAGAAGTCTCCCTTACCAAGGCTTTTTTGGCCATCAAAATCAAAGGAGCATTGGTCGGAACCTAGGGTTTGCAGCTCACCTGTTTTGAGAGCATTCCATAATACATCTTGGTTCCATTTTTCACGCAATGGCGGTGACCACACGTATTTGGCTCCCTCAAAATTAGGTTTTTTGAGATAGGATTGATCAAGAACTAAGTATTGTGGACAAGTTTCTCCCCAAATATCAATTCCTTTTGAACGAGCTTCTGCTATTTTCTTAGCTGCCTCTGCACAAGAAACATGCACGACGTACAGTTGCGACTCAGCTAACCCTGTTAAAGTAGCGGCTCTGCCAGTTGCTTCGCCCTCTACTTCTGGTGGTCGGGTTAATGCATGGTAAATAGGGTCTGTCTGATTCAACTCAAGTGCTTTCTTTGTTAAGTAGTCAATCACATCCCCATTTTCGGCATGTACCATCACGAGCGCACCATGTTCTTTTGCTGCTAACAGGGTACGGAATAAGGTTTCATCATCCGCCTGGAATACATTTTTATATGCCATAAATACTTTAAAGGATGTGATTCCTTCCTCTTTCATGATTGTGGGCAGTTCTTCTAGAACTTGGTCATTAATTTCACCGATCATTAGATGGAAGCTGTAGTCAATAACCGCTTTTTCTTTCGATTTATCATGCCACACTTTTATCGCATTTTTTAATGGTTCACCCTTATTAGTCAAACAAAAATCGATAACGGTAGTGGTTCCACCAAATGCTGCAGCGATTGTCCCTGTTTCGAAGTCGTCCTTTGTTACCGTGCCGCCAAAGGGCATGTCTAAATGGGTATGGGGGTCGATTCCACCAGGAAGTACGAGTTTCCCAGTTGCATCAATCACTTCTGCGTCGTTCGAAGGGAGGTTATCACCAATTTGACGAATTGTTCCGTTTTCAATTAGAATGTCAGCCTGATACGTATCTGACGCTGTTACGATCGTTCCGTTTTTTATTACTTTCTTCAAGTTCGTTTCCCCCTTAATGAATTATCTTTTTATAACATCAACATTGCATGGGATGGCCCCTAACACGGCTTGCCTCTCGTTCCAAGTCATTGGTGGGAGTTCATTGGGCAACTCTACCATGTCGATCGCACCGTCGACGGGACAAACAATCGAGCATAAATTACAGCCCACACAATCTTCTTCACGAACGCGTAAAATACTTTCCCCGTTGGCTCCTTTTAACCGATCTATGCATTGGTGAGATGTGTCTTCACAGGCGATATGACATTTATTGCAGTTGATACACACATCGTTATTAATTCTCGCAACGATTTTATAATTAAGGTCAAGATTTCCCCAATCAGAGTATTTTGGTACAGATTTACCCACAATATCCATGACCGAAGCGATTCCTTTGTCATCTAAATAATTGTTTAAGCCTTCAATCATATCCTCAACAATACGGAAGCCATGATGCATTGCAGCTGTACACACTTGAACGCCTGTCGCACCCATCAACAAAAATTCTACGGTATCTCTCCAGTTTGATATCCCGCCTATTCCAGATATCGGAACATTGATATGAGGATTTCTCGCACATTCACCGACCATATTTAAGGCGATTGGCTTTACTGCGGGTCCACAATATCCACCGTGAGCCCCCTTACCAGCAACATGAGGAATGGTGTTCCAAGTATCAATATCGACACCAGCTAAACTATTGATGGTGTTGATCATGCTAATGGCATCTGCCCCGCCCCTTGTTGCTGCTTCAGCTGTAACGGTGATATCGGTAATGTTCGGAGTGAGTTTAACAATGACGGGTGTCTGGGCAACTTCCTTTACCCAATACGTTTGTTTTTCGACTAGCTCAGGAACTTGACCAGAGGCTGAACCCATTCCTCTTTCCGCCATTCCGTGAGGGCAACCAAAATTGAGTTCTAAACCGTCCACCCCTATGGCTTCTACCTTTTTGACAATTTCATGCCACTTCTCTTGTTTTGGCTCGACCATAAGAGAAGCAATAATCGCATGATTGGGGAATTTCTTTTTGGTTTCCGCGATTTCCTTCAAATTCACTTCAAGAGGTCGATCGGTAATCAGTTCAATATTGTTAAAGCCTGCTACCCTTTGTCCGTTAAAGCTTACAGCTGCAAAGCGAGATGAAACATTCAGGATCGGTTCTCCTAGCGTTTTCCATACAGCTCCACCCCATCCCGCCTCAAAAGCTCTCTGCACTTGATATCCAGAGTTTGTCGGGGGAGCTGAAGCGAGCCAGAAAGGATTCGGTGATTGAATTCCTGCCAAGTTGATACGTAAATCTGCCATCATCATACCTCCTTGAATTGATTGCCCTTGTTCAGGCGGTTTCAGATACGGTTTTGGTAATCATTTGGTGGATGGCGTGGGCAGTTTTCTTGCCTTGTTGTGCTGCAGAAACAACCATCGCTTCTCCTTGACCTTTTCCGAAAATTACATCTCCACAAGCAAATACTTTTTTGTTGGAGGTCTGGTAGGTGTTTTCGTTAATTGTAACGACGCCACCATCATGCACGAGGTTCATCTCTTCGATGAGATTTACGTATCTCGACTGGCCAATCGCTTTTATAACAGCATCTACCTCTAAATGGAATTCAGAGCCTTTTACCGGAACAGGCTTCCTTCGGCCATCTTCACCGGCTTCGGTTAGTTCCATTTTGATACATTCAATCGCCTTGACGTTACCAAGTTCATCTCCAATGATTCTGACAGGGGCGGTTAACCATCTGAACTCGACTCCATCTTGCTTGGCAAATTCATATTCAAAGTCATACGCCGTCATTTCCTCTAGCGTTCTTCTATATAAGATCTTTACATTTTCTGCTCCGAGGCGAACAGAGCAAGTAGCACCATCAATTGCCGTATTACCGGCACCAATTACAACCACTTTTTTACCGAGAAACTCATCAGTAATGGGACTCGTTTTCGTTTGTTTTACAAACTCAATCGCATCATATACCCCTTGTAAATCTTCTCCCTCAATCCCTATATTAGGGACACTAGACATGCCAATTGCTAAAATAACAACATCATAGTTTTCTAGAATTTCTTGGACAGAGATATCGATGCCAACCTTTGTGTTTGTCTTAATTTTTACATCAACACTTTCCACTTGTTTGACTTCCCAAAACGATACTTCCTTTGGTAGTCGGAACGAAACGATTCCATACGTATTTAGGCCGCCAGCATGTTCAGCTGCTTCAAAAATCGTTACGTCATACCCGAGGATACCGAGCTCTCTTGCCGCTGATAATCCAGCAGGCCCACCACCTATTACGGCAACCCTAGTGCCGTTTTTCTTACCAGCTTTAAAAAGAGTTTGGTTATTTTTCATTGCCCAATCTGTTGCGTATCGTTGTAGGTTGCCTATCATAATAGGTTTAGTAGAATGGTTGAGTACACATGCTCCTTCACATAATTCTTCTGTTGGGCAGACACGGGAGCAGCTTGCGCCAATTGGATTGGCTGACATGATGGTAGTTGCGGAACCTTTTATATTTCCTGAGGCTATTTTCTTAATGAAGGTTGGGATATCAATCCCTGTTGGGCAGGCTGTAATACAAGGTGCATCATAGCAATAAAGGCAGCGATTTGCTTCCTCTACAGCCTCTCGATTGGAAAGGCCAGGATGGACCTCCTGAAAGTTAGCGGCTATATGATCGTAGGAAATTCTCGATTGTTTTACCGTACTCAAATGTAAATACCCCCTCTAGGCTTTTTTTGTTTTTATACTTGCTCTCTAAATTGAGGTCATTTTCTCATACGTTTCGGGACGTCGATCACGGTAAAACTGCCAAACATCTCTTACTTCACGAATCATTTTTTTATCCATTACTCCAATGATTACTTCATCTTTGTCTCGGCTACCTGTGGCCACAAAGCTACCTCTTGGATCAACGAGGTACGATTGGCCATAAAATTCGCCCATATTCCACGGACCTTCGTAGCCAACACGATTGATTGCGGCCACGTAATAACCGTTGGCAACTGCATGGGCAGGCTGTTCAAGCTTCCACAAGTATTCGGAGGTACCAGATACTGTGGCGGAAGGGTTAAACACTATTTCGGCTCCATTAAGACCTAGTACTCGGGCACCTTCTGGGAAATGTCGGTCATAACAAATATACACTCCGACTTTTGCAAATGCGGTATCAAATACGGGGTATCCTAGATTTCCAGGCTTGAAATAGTATTTTTCCCAGAACCCATAACCCTGATCACCTACAGCTACATGCGGGATATGGTGTTTGCGGTATTTTCCTAAATAAGAACCGTCCGCATCAATAACGGCTGCTGTATTATAATAGGTGGCAATACCCTCACGCTCATAAATTGGGAGAATAATTACGACTCCTAGTTCCTTAGCGAGTTCCTGAAATAGCTTTGTTGTGGGGCCATTAGGGATTTCTTCTGCGGCATCATACCATTTTGTATTTTGCTCAGAACAAAAGTAGGGTCCGTAAAAGATTTCTTGCAAGCAAACAATTTGTGCTCCTTTTTCCTTTGCTTCACGAACGAGATTGATATGTTTTTCGATGGCTTTTTGTTTATGAACCTCAACGGGTTCTTTTCCATCCACATCATTGCTAGCCTGAATTAAACCAATGGTTACTTGATCCGCCATTCTCTTAGTTCCCCCTAATTCGAAATAATTCTATTCTATTTTTTTTTGAAAATAAAAAAACAATGAATCATAGCAGTCTTTTATTTTCATGCACATCTTGTACATTATATTTCTTGTAAATGGACAGTATCCCTCCTCTTTTTATATTAAATACAGAAAAATCGAAACTTTTAATTAATTTTACATTTGCTTGTTAATCCTCGCATGATACATTATGTAAAATCCTTCTTGGTAATAGCTAGTCATTTTGTCAATTATGTCTGGTAGGTTGTGAGATATTCTTACGAGAAGTTCTAGGGAGTTAGTTAATAGAGTAAGTTTTTGAAAGAAGATCATTTGTCATTGTGGAGGATAAAAAGACAAATCTTACATATCGTTCTTTAAGGTATGTGAAATTATGTAACAAAAAACTATTAAGCCCATTATAATACTTACAACCTAGTGACTGAGAACTATTTTGTTAGATATCATAACGTGCTTTTTGTTATCAAATATAAAAACCACTTCCTTATGAGAAGCGGTTTTGTAACTGTCCATCTCAGGCGGACAAATCCCTATATTTTGTTATTTATAACCACATTCGCTTGTTTTCAACTCGTCTTGTTATTCCGTTTTCATCTAATCGCTCTAGAAAAGGAATCATATATTTTCTAGACAATCCGAGTACTTCCTTTGCTTTCCCAACATCAAATTCTTGTTCTGTCTCAGCTTGAAGTCTTTTCACAGCTTCTGTAAAAACCTCACCATGATAATAGTATGATTCGTCTAGAGAGATAATCATTTCTCGTTCAGTCCAATATCTCTTAACATCCTCGACTAAGGTTTCCGGAATTCCAGCCTCTTTTATATAGTCATTTAAATACTTTACTTGTAGACCATCTTTTTTTAATGCATTTAGAAGGTTTTCTGTTCGTTTTTCCCAATTTGACGGTACATGAGGAGTAAAGGTGGCTAAGGATACAAATTGTCCCTTTCGTTGAAACTGATTTGAAGCAGAACCCTGTTCTATTACATATTCCACTAACGACCTGGAATACCATTTTTTTAAACCTTGTAAAAGCTCGGCTTTATTTACCCCATTTCGCAGAGGGAACTGTTTGTGGTAATCAGTCAATCGCTCGAATAATTCATCCTCAACTTCTTTAATAATTGCTTGTAAGGTGTATTCTTTATTACTGTAGTGGATAAATTCCCCTCCAGCAAGGGCAAGCAAAAGTTCCTCCTTATCGAGAGAGGTCCGCTTAATGAGTTCATCAATTGACAAACTCTTCGCCTCAATTAACGCGGCAGTTATTCGTTCGGCCGGTGACCCTTCTTTCTTCTTAGCGAGCTCTTCAACCGTTTGATGCCCGAAACGGTATTTCTCGCCTTTAGGATCGATAACCCATCCCCCACCTATTGTTTCCTGCGGGCTAGGTCTACGCAAAATAAAACGATCTCCACGCTTTGTGACGATTTGCTCCTCAAGTCTTAATTGACAAAGGATTTCCCCACTGTTCTCTTTCAGTTCATTTCGGTCAAAAAATACGATTCTACCCATCACTTCGGCTGTTCCTATATGACATTTAATCGGCATTCTTTGCTTTACCAGATGTTCAAGATCTTCTACCATTTGAATGGCAACGTCAATGGTACGTGTGACATTAAAATGCTCTGACGATACAAGAACATCGCCCCGTTCAATCGCCTCTTTGGTTATGTTTGATAAATTTATCGCAGCCCTTTGACCGGCAAACGCTTGTTTAGATGGTTGGTGGTGTACTTGAAGCTGCCTTGCTCTTACCTCAATTCCTTGAGGCATAATGGTAAGAAGTTGACCTTCCTCAACAGCTCCTTCATACACGGTTCCTCTTACAACCGTTCCTTGACCTTTTACGGTAAACACTTGGTCGATTGGCAAGCGGAAGGGTCCTTTTGCATCACGAACGTCTTGTTGTTCTAACGTTTGTATTATTCGTGATTTAAGCTCATCAATGCCTTTATTTGAAAGGCTGTCAACAAGGACGCAAGGTGAGTTTTCAAAGACGGTTCCGCTTAATTCTTCATAAATATCATCTTTTACTAATTCTGAAAATTCCTCATCCACCTTGTCCATTTTGGTAATCGCAACAATACCTGACTTTATTCCTAAAAAACCGAGAATTTCTAAATGCTCCTTTGTTTGTGGCATAACTCCTTCATCTGCTGCTACGACAAGGACGACCAAATCAATACCTGCCACCCCAGCAATCATTTGCCTAATAAAACGCTCATGTCCTGGAACATCAATCACTGATATTTGTATATGTTCATCTTCATATAAGGGAGCAAACCCTAGTTCTATGGAAATTTGGCGTTCCTTTTCTTCTTTTAAACGATCGGTATCAACATTGGTCAGTGCCTTTGTGAGTGTTGTTTTTCCGTGGTCGATATGACCTGCCATGCCTATTGTAAAATATCGTTTTTCCATATTTGCACCTACTTTAATGTTCTGCACCCTTTTACTTTAACTTTAAAATGTTAATTGCTCAACCTTTTTGGTGTACACGCTTGCCCTTCACGAATAAAATTACAAAGGAACCCATATTCCCTCCAATAAACCAAATAACCAGGAGTAAAGTTACCTTTACTCCTGGTTATGGTTAATTAATAAATTGAAAATAAGTAGTACTTCCGCTTTGGCTAGCAACTACCTCTAATCGAGCATCAATTCGTTCCTTTAGCTCAGGTACGTGTGAAATGATCCCAACAAGGCGTCCGCTACTTTGGATGTCAATCAGTGCCTCAATCGCTTGGTCGAGGGATTCAGGGTCCAACGTACCGAAGCCTTCATCAATAAACATCGTCTCTAAGGAAACCCCACCCGCATAATTCTGGACAACATCAGCTAGTCCAAGTGCTAAAGATAGCGAGGCTTTAAAGCTCTCTCCACCAGATAATGTTTTTACATGACGTTCTTGCCCCGTATATGAATCAACAACGAGGAGCTCTAGTCCGCTCTGCGTGTTCCCTTTTGATTTATCCATTTTTCGAAGCAGTTGGAATCTTCCACTCGTCATTTTTAGCAATCGACCATTCGCTTCTCTTAATATGTCATCTAAAAAAGAACCGAGGACGTATCTCTCAAATGTAATTCGTAGATTATTGTTTCCTTTTGAAATATCCGCAAGGTTACCAATCATCTTGTATTGTTCTTCAAATTGCTTCATTTCTTTGTTCAAGGAATGAATCGTTTCTAATATTTGTTCGTTTTCTCGCTTTTTAAAGCTCAAGTCACTCTTGTGATTATCAATATCCTTTATTTCCAGTGTCATTTTTTCAATGAGGTCTGTTAATTCCTGAATATTAGGCAGTGGTACATCCTTTAATACTGCTTCTAACTCTGTGTAACGATCCGTTACCGAGCGAAGTGACTCACGATAGTTTGAAATCTCTACTTCCATTTGTTGAAGCTCCACTTCAGATCGCTTCGCTGTTTCATATTGCTTATAGTTTTGAAAGCCCTGTTGTTCCAGTTTTACCTTAAATACTTCTCGCTCCACTTGAAGCTCGGCTTGCTTCGTCTCTTTTGACTGAAGGATCGACTGCAGTTGTCCTTCAATGGTGGAAAGGGAAACCTTAGAATTTTGGAGTGCTATCTGAGCCTGTTCTAGCTTGGTATTGAGATCGTGTAACTGGCTTTGCTGATGGTTTACTTCCAGCTCGAACCGATCAACTGAACGAAGTGCTTCAGGAATCGTTTCTTGCAGTCTAGTAAAATGACTGTTTTTTTCAACGAACGAGAATCTAGCTTCCTGGTAGGATTCATCTAGCTCTTTAGCCTTTACGGCCCATTCCACCTTTGCTGTTTCAAGTTTCTTTAGGCCCTCAACAATTGTATCCAGTTGTTCAAGACCTGTTTGTAATTTTCGTTGTTCTTCCTCGACATCTCTTTTCTTACTTAATACAGTCTCTTTAAAAACAGGAAGTTCCTCAATCAAAAAATCAGGCATACTCGCTTGTAATGACTCTAGTGATTGAGCGACTAATAATGTAGAAGTTTCCACACTCGATTGTAACTTGAAACTTTGTGACTGAGCTTCGTTTCTCTCTTTTTCTAGTACTTCGAGCTGTTGTTTAGCAGCCTTCAAATCGGTTTCATTTGGAATGGTGTTATTTTCCTGACTGGTCGGTTTTGGATGATGTTCTGAACCGCAGACAGGACAAGGAGCACCATCTTGAAGCTTGCTGGCTAGTATGGAAGCTTGTCCATTCATCCAGCTGTTTTCTAGTTCTTCAACGAGAAATTTGGAATCCAAGTAGCGATCAGTTGTCCGCTCAAACTCCGCTTTTTTTTGATTAAATTTCACTTCTAGAGTTAACAAGTTTTCCTTCTGTTTCTCTAGAGTAGAAATTAAATCAGCTTCACGCTTTAATTCGTCAAGGAGGCCTTTGTTTTCAAGAAAAACAAGTTTACTAGCATCGATTTCTTCTTTTTTCTCTGTGTACAATCGAAGACGTTGGTCAATTTCTGTTCCCTTTTTTTCCGCTGCCACCTTGTCCTCTTCAAGTTTTTTCCATTGTAGTTGTAGGTTACGAATTTCATCTTCAAGCTTTGCATAAGAGTGTATATCATCCTTTAATGACCTTAGCTTGTGAATACCTTCTTCTAATGCTTTTCTTTCCGGTTCTTTTTGTTTTTCTGATTGAAATACGGCTTCAAGTTTTTGCACTTGATCCACAAACGACTTTTGCTTTCCTAGCAAGTCGTTCGCTTGAGTTTCGTAAGTGGTCAGTTCCTTTTTTAACCTAGCACATAGTTGCTCTTGCTGTAGCAACAATATTGCTTTTTTTCCTAATTCTACGTCATCCTTTTTTTTCTCAAACAATTCCTTTTGATTTTCAAGGTGTAACTTATTATGAAGGGCTGTTTCCTTTGCTTCGAATTGTTTAATAACTATTTCTGCATCATAAAGCTTTTTTTGTTCAATTTGACGTAGCTGATCTCTTTCCACAATTTCCTTTTCAAATAAAGCGATTTGCTCTGACATTGCTTGGATTTCTTCTATTAATGCTGGAATAATGACAAGATCATTTGTGCTGCCCGCTTCCATATACTCTTTTAAATCCTCTGTAAACAAGGCATGGATTTTTCGAATCGCATGGTTACGGTCCGCCAGCTGTTTTTCTACTGCGGCTTTTAAAGAAGCTGCTTCTTCTTTTAGCTTTTCCTCAATTCTTTTATACAGCTGCGTATGGAATAAACGTTGTAGAATGGACTCTTTTTCCTTGCTGTCAGAGGTTAGTAGCTTTCTAAATTCGCCTTGAGGAATCATAATGATTTGGCGGAATTGATTGCTGTCAATCAACATGATTTGTTTAATTTTTTCATCTACATCACGAACATTTGATGCGATGATTTGCTTCGTCCCATCCATATCGTATACATACAACTCTGCTTTTGCGCCGATAGAAGTTACCCCTTCACCACGGGACTTTTTCTTGTCTTGTTGAGGAGAACGACTAATCTCATACGTTTTGCCACGAAGACGAAATTCCAATGAAACCTCTGTTAATGTATCATTATCGGCAAATTGGCTACGAAGCTCTGGACCATTCCGATCTTCACCACTCGCCTTTCCATAGATGGCATAGCTAATTCCGTCAAAAATGGTCGTTTTCCCTGATCCAGTTTTCCCAGAGATAACAAACATTGTTCGGTTTCCAAGTTCGGAAAAGTCAATTACCTCTGTACGAGAGTATGGGCCAAATGCCTGCATCGTAAGCTTCAAAGGTCTCATATTATTGTTCCTCCTTTAAGACACTCTCAATGACCCCTGCCATAATCCTTTTCTTTTCAGGTGAGAATTCTTCTGAAGTCATTTCTTTATAAAACTGTTCAAACAGATCGAGTTCCGATTTTCTTTCCTGTCCGATTGCAGTGAGTAATTTCTTTTCTTTCATATCCTTTAGCACGGTCTGTCTTTCTAAGTGAAGAACATTTGGATAGACATGACGAAGCTTACCGATTGGATCAAGTAATGCCCCTTCATCTAGCAACGTAATACTTAAATAATCATCGACCTTTTGTTTTTCATAAAAGCTCGTATCCAATAGTTCATCTAAGTATCCAACGAGTTCACGCATGTCCTGTTTTGGTGTTAACGAACGGTATCGGATCGAAAAATCACCTTTTTCATCCATTTCTACGATCTGAATGGATTTCTTTTGCTTTGCTTCTGAAAAGGAATATTTTAATAGAGATCCAGAATAGAAAATTTTATCATGTTTAATCGCATCAGGACTGTGCAAATGCCCTAACGCTGTATACTGAAATGGAGAAAATAAATCCTGAGTGACACATCCGGATCCTCCTACAGATAAGGATCGCTCAGAATCCGTAGACTCTCCCCCTAATACGAAGGCATGTCCGACGAATACATTTGGTGTGTTCGGGTCTAACTGCTCCTCAATTTTTCCGATGATTCTCTTCATTGCTTCCTGATGGCTATGAATGCTGTCTTCATTTAGTAATTGTCGAATAATACCAGGCTCTGCATAGGGGACACAGTAAAAGTTTACCCCATTAATATGAACAGGTTGTAAGTTCGCTTCCGGTTTACCAGTTAAGTATAATTGGCTGTTTCGATACCAGGAGGTTCCAAAAGATAAACGTTCGGCACTATCATGATTTCCGGCTATGGCTACGACGGGTATGTTAAGTCCTACATTGATTTCGAACAATACCTGGTCAAGTAGCTCGACCGCTTCTGTTGGTGGAACAGAGCGATCGTAAAGGTCTCCTGCAATCACAACTGCATCTGGCATTTCCTCTGCAACCACTTGAATAAATTGGTTTAATACTTCTTTCTGGTCGTCCGTCATATATATACCGTGGACGAGCTTTCCTAAATGCCAGTCCGCTGTATGAATAAATTTCAAACCTTCCACCTCGTTTGTTTAGTATATTTCTCTATTATAACAGAACGTGCATTCGTTTTTCTTTACATATTTTTGTAAGTTCATTTTTTAACAAAATAAAAAAGCAGCTTAACCGCAAGTGGTTAAACTGCTTGAAAGGTTATAGGAATTATTTTTTTGTTACGTTAGCAGCTTGAGGCCCACGTGCACCTTCTACTACATCAAATGATACTTCTTGACCTTCTTCTAGTGTTTTGAAGCCTTCAGCTTGGATGGCAGAGTAATGAACGAATACGTCGTTACCGTCTTCAGCTTCGATAAAACCGAAACCTTTTTCAGCATTGAACCATTTTACTTTTCCGTTTTTCATCTCAAAATCCCCCTACTGGCTGTTGAAAGCCATGCCTTAATTTTACCATTTACAACGTATAGCATTTGCAAACATTACGCATCCAAACATGGAACCTAGTCGTACAAAAACTCTAACACGGTGCAGAACGGTTACCCTAAATTTAGCATCATCGCCTATTTCTGTCAATAATATCTGACCTTTATTGTGTATAAAATTTAGAAAGTTAGGAAAATTTGACGCTAAGTGATTTCGCGAATTCGGTCAGGTAGACTTTGAATGGATTGAACAACAGCATCTAACTTTGCCTCTACTCGATGAAGCAAGTATAAAGTCACTACAATCGGAAATCCGACATCACTAATGAACGCAATAAGCTGTTCCACTAGCCTCAGCTCCTTTCTTTTTAAATATAAGGTGTAGGAGTGAATTAATCCTATTAACCTTCTACCTTTTATATATTATCGATCGACTGTTTTGGACAGGCATTGAAATAATAATTTTCATTTAGAGGACATGAATGCAAACCAACCACGACAAGCCTTCATATCATGTTAGTAGCACGATTAGGAGGTGAGAAAATGGATTTAGCATCCTTTTTAAATGAAAATTACTATATGCTTGTCCCAGCTCTCTGGGTCCTAGGTTTTGCACTTAAACGTACACCTAGCGTACCGAACTGGTCTATTATTTGGGTCTTATTAGGATTTTCCCTTATTTTCGGAGTCATTGCTTGGGGTTTTTCCTACACAGGGGTAATTAACGCGATCATTGCAGCGGGAATAGCCGTACTGGGCCACCAAATGGTCAAACAAACAATCAAAAAAGGTTGACAAAAAAGGGCGTCAGACACCCTTCGTGGACAAATGTAGGGGATGTGTCTTTTTAGGGTGTCTGACACCGCTCGTGGACAGAAGTGCTGCTTTTGTCCGTCTGGGGTGGACAGTTAGGTGTTGGATTTTTTCGTTTGTGGTTTTATTTTTATAATGTGAGGGTATATAAGGAATGGAATAACTGAGTTTTTATTCCCATCCACTCCCCCCTGGATGAGATATGGATAGGCTGCTTGACATGCGGAGGCAAAAATCCTTTTCCAATGAAAAAAGCCACCCATTTAGGCGGCCCTTTTATTTGATTAGAACGATACGAGAATCCATTCGTCCTGAATAAATACGCTATATCCGGTATAGTTCTCACCTTCAACACTAATCGTTTCCCCTGTGGAGGCGACTTTTCGAATATCGTCGCCGATAGGTCCCACTAGGTTAAACTCTCCAGTTTTCTCAAAAATGCGAACCAATAATTCTACATTTGTCATTGGAACAGCTTTAATTCCGGTAGACATCTGAAATAAAACTTCCCCATTCTTTACCATCGCAAAAACATCACTATTTGGAATGGCATAAAAACCTGCCCCTATTTCACTCGCTATATTTATATAAACAGAGAATTTTTCATCTGTAACTTTCTCATATGTTGATCCAAACAACTCGATTGAGTCCGGAACAAGAATTTCTTCCCCTTTGCTCACGACCTCTGTGGTTTCTTCAGCTGGTTCTGAAACAACCGCTACCACTTCCATTACCTCCTCCTCTTCGGTAGCTACTAAAAAAGCCGACTCATTATCCATTGTTTTTCCTAGGGAGACATCTGCTCTTTTTGGAACATCATGACTTACATTTGGTGAGGATCCCTGATTGGCTGTAACATTTGCACCAACATCTAAAAAACGTGAGAAACTAACAACAATAACAACCAAGAGCAGTGGTAAAACGGTCAAAACTTTCTTTTTCAAATGACTCCCCCCTAAAATACTTCATACTTATTAGACGAATTCAAATAAAAAAAGTTTCAAAATTTGGTAAAAATATTACAAGCCTATTACAATTTTTAAAAACTTGAAACAATTGTCCTTTCACACCCGTAAAACATATAAAATCGGCGAAGGGAGCTTACTAATGGGGAACATACTTATCTTTTCACTGCTTGCAGGAATTATTTCGAGCATTCTACTTATCCCTTTTTCAAAAATGACAAAAGAAACGAAAGTAACAGGTATTGCGTTGGCATTTACAACGACTCTTGTTTTGATAGTGTTCGGATTCTTTTATCTGACGAAACTGGATCAAAACTTCAGTACTCTTTGGGCTTTAATACTATTAGCATCAATTGGAGGAACAATCGCTTCGAAAGGAATGGAGCGAAAGTTGAAAGGAATCATCTCGCTAGGAGCACTTGGAATGGGAATTTATTTTTTATCTGCTTTTGTGTTCAATGCAAATGAGAAGTATGAGCTTTCCAAAATGGACGAAGAGGTCGAAATCCCGGCCTTTGATGAAAGTGTGACTCCAGCGAGTGTACCACCCCAATTTGCTAGAAATAAAATGAGAAAGGCTTTTGGACAGGTTCCAAATACGAGTTACTATGAGCTTGGAAATTTACAAATACAGAAAGTAAATGGACAATTTGTCTACATTGCCCCTGTTGAGTTCTCAGGCTTTTTCAAGTGGTTTAAGGGCGAGGAAACACCTGGTTATCTTACCTTGAGTGCAACGGATTCCTCTGCGAATCCTAAATTTGTTCAGTCAAGCATGAAGTACACTCCATCTTCCTATTTTCAGAAGAATCTTGAACGACATATTCGTCTCCACTATCCAAAGAACATATTCTACGGGGATGTGCAGCTTGAAATAGATGATGATGGAAAGCCTTATTTTATTCGAACATATGGTAGTTTTGTCACGGCACGAAACGGCTTTAAAGCGGAAGGTATCGTTCTTGTCGATCCTTCTACTGGAAAAACTGAAGCCTTTGATCTAGAGTCCGCACCAGAGTTTCTTGATGGGTCTGTCTCACCTGAAGCTGTGAGTTTACAAAATAGTTATTACGGTAATTTTGTACATGGGTTTTGGAATAGCTTATTTGGGAAATCAGATGTGAAGTTGCCTTCTGATGAAGGCACCGAGGCCAATGTTAGCCCAATTTTTGATGAGAATGGAGTGATGTATTACTTTACTGATTTTACGAGTCCGAAAGAAGGAGTAGATTCCATGTTGGGGTACTCGTTAACAAATGCTCGCACTGGAAAAGCCACCTTTTACACTGGGAATTTAGAGGAATCATATATGGATTCTCGAGGAGCTCTTGAAATTATCGATAAGAAATTTATCGAGAAAAAATGGGATGGAGAAATGCCTGTTCTCTACAATTTCTATGGAGAAGCAAGCTGGCTCACTCCTGTTCTTGATTCCAATGGATTCCTACAAAACTATTTTATCGTTTCGGCAGCAAATCCTGAAATATCATCGTATGCAGAAACTCCTAATGATGCGCTAAAAAAATTCAAGGTAGCGCTCCAGCGAGAAGGTAGTACACTTAATGGAACTTCGAAGGCTGAAGAAATGGAAACAAGCGGTGAAGTCCTTCGAGTGTATAAGGAGAGAATTGGAGATTATACAATTGTCTCTTTCCTGCTAAACAATCAACAGAATTATACCGTTTCATCAGAAAATAACCCTCTAGCCATCTACTTAGAGCGTGGAGACAAAGTAACTCTCACGTATTTAGATTCCGGAGAGGACTTTCTCTCGGTGAAAAAGTTAACAATAGATAGTATTGAATAAATATTGTAGGACGAACCGAATGGGTTCGTCCTTTTAGATCAGTTCAATTATAAGCTAGTGAATTCATCTACAAGCTCTGAAAACTTTTTCATAGCTGACTCGATTGGTTCACTATTGGTAAGATCCACACCTGTTTTCTTTAAAAGCTCAAGTGGATAATCAGAACTACCGCTTTTTAAAAATTCTAAATACGACTCAAGAACTTTTGCATCACCAGACAATAGATTCGAGGCAATATGAATGGCGGATGCGTAGCCAGTCGCATATTTGTATACGTAAAACGGTCGATAAAAATGAGGGATTCGTGACCAACCGTATTTTACTTCCTCGTCAAAAATAAGCTCTTCTCCGTTGTACTCTCGGAATAGTTGTTCATAGATTGAGTTAAAAACATCAACAGTTAAAGGAGTTCCCTGCTCCGCCATTTCATGTGTCTTTTTCTCAAATTCTGCAAACATGACCTGAGTAAAAAATGTTCCTTTAAATTGATCAATAAAATGATTTAAAAGATGCTTTCGAATATCAGGATCCGTTTCATGTTCTAATAAGTAATTGATTAAAAGTACTTCGTTTACAGTGGAAGCTACTTCCGCTACGAAAATACTGTATCTTGCTGAAATTTGCGGTTGATGCTCCGCGCTTAATTTACTATGAACACCATGTCCGCATTCATGGACGAGCGTGAACATACTATCCAAATCATCTTGATGGTTTAATAAAATATACGGGTGGACCCCATAAATTCCAAGATTATATGCACCAGACCGTTTCCCTTTTGTCTCACGAACGTCAATATATCGGGAATCCTTGAATGTTTTTAATGTTTCAATATAATCACTTCCAAGTGGAGCTAGTGCTTTTAGCATCGTTTCGTATGCCTCTTCGTAAGTAATGTCCATTTTCACACCACTTACGATTGGAACGCTCATGTCATAGGCTCGAAGTTCATCGAGGTTTAACTTTTCTCTCCGAATTTGATTATAACGATGCATCGGTGCAATATGTTGTTTTGTTGACATAATTAAATTATCGTACACTTCTTTCGGAACATTATCGCCAAACAATGATTTTTCAAGTGCAGACGGATAACTCCGAAGCTTCGACATCGTCACATTGTTTTTTATTGAATTGGAAAGTGTGGAAGCTATTGTATTTTTTAACTGAATATAAGGTTGGTAGTAAGCTTTATACGCTTCTTTTCTCTTCTCACGGTTCTCATCTTCAATCAATTTTGAATACAATCCTCGTGTGAGTTCGACCTTTGTGCCGTCTTCCTGTGTCACTTCTCCAAACTTTATATCCGCGTTGTTGATCATTCCGTAGATGGTACTTGGTGCGGAAAAAGCCTCTCCAAGCTGGGAAACGAGCTCTTCTTTTTCCTTAGATAGAACATGAGGCTTGTAACGAAACGATTCAAATAAATCCTCTTCAAAGTAACTCAAGCCCTTTTCTTCCTCAATAAAGGCCTTTAAGTCCTTCTCTTCTAAACTTAAGAGATAAGGCATAAAAAATGACGTAGAGGAACTTACTTTAATACCTAAGCTCTTCATTCGTTCGAGGTAGCTTTGAGACTCTGTTACACGAGTGTCTTCATCCACCTTCAGCATGCTGTATGCATACAAATGATTGAATTTGTAGGAAAGCTCTTCTTTTTTCTTTAAAAATTGAAAGAGGCTAGCTCCATCCTGGATCTTGCCATCAAAAGCTTTTAATTCACTCGTCATTTCTTCGACTTGTTTAAAATCGTTCTCCCATGATGCTAAATCGGAATAAATATCATCTAAATTCCACTTTTCTTGTGTGGGTACTTGGTCTCGAGACGTATAGGTAGTCATAGGCGAAGACAACTCCTTATGTATGTAATATTTTCTATTTATATCCATTATACGCCAATACAAATCGAATATCGTATAAAAAGGCTGTATTCGTAAAGTTTGTTGTTCTGGAAAAATCCCAAATTCCTGATTCTTCCCCGCATAACGCTGGGTATATTGGTCTATTTGGAGAGTAGCTCTTTTCTAATGTTTTAGAAAAGAGCCTATAAAAAACAAAAACCACACAATTGTGTGGTCGTCGATTAATTTAACTTACATTAAATTTTTTAATTCGTCTGTTAGTCTAAAAAACTCTTCTTTATTTCTCGTGGCTAAGGAATCATCAATTTCCTTTCTTAACTTATCTTTGCGATAATCAAGTAGTGCTTGACGGATGACCATATCTGCGGCTGACGACAATTGTTCTTCAGTTGGTTGTTGTGGTGAATTTAGCAAATACTTTTCCATTGGAAATCACTCCTTAACCTTTTTTCTATAATAACATTTGTTTTCTGAAAATTCAATAATTAAATAAATTATTTTTTCGGAATACTTTTTGTTAAGGAGTGATCAGAGTGTTCGTATTAGTTGTTCTTAATCTTCTCTAATTCTTTTTGGACCTGTTCTTCGAGTTCATAGTCATATACTTTATTTAAGTCAACGGACGGATGAAACAGTTCTCTTGCCTTTGATTTTGCTTCAAGAGCAAGAATCTTCTCCTCAGCACGTTCAAATCCCTTAACAGCACTTCCAGGAGTAAAAGTCGCAAAAGATTGTTCAATGGATTCAGTCACTTTTGCGACATGAGCTCTTGAAATTAGAAGCTGCTGCTTATTTTTTAATTCCTTATATTTATGCTTATAGTCTTCAATTTGTTGAACTAGTTTCTTTGTTTGTTGAGAGAGAGCTTCAAGCTGTGAAGCATAAACCTGTTCCTTCTTTTCTAGTTCAATTTTATCTAAGATTAATTGTTTGGCTGTTTCGTCGTCCCCTTTTTTTACCGCTATTTCAGCTTGTCCCACTCTTTTTTCAATTAATGCTCTAGTTTCAATTAATTGTGCTTCTTGTTTCTTCTCAAAAAACAATTGTTTGGCTAAAGCTTCTTCCCCTCCTGCAATATCCTGTTCCATTTCACGTAGATGCTGTTTAAGCATCACAATTGGATCTTCCATTCGGTCTAGTACATCATGTAAGTCTGCTGTTGCGATCGTTTTTAAACGTTTAAATAATCCCATTTCGTAGTTCCTCCTCAAATTCATTCCATTATGGTTCTTTTTCTACTGTTTGTTACTAAAAATAAAGCTAATCCAATCATCCCTACTGCAAATAACATGGGTAATAAGGAAATGATGGAAAAAGCGAACAATAGTAAACCTGATAGCTTAACTAAATTCAGCTTTTTCGTTTTACTCCAAAGGAGCCAACCAATGAACGCAGTAATAATTTTAATGATAGTAAGTATCGTTGACATACTAAGTGCCATTAAAAACGGTAGTGGATTATAATTCACATTCCAGTTACTTACATTTGGTAAGAATTGTACCCATTGTGTTGTTCCGTTTAGATAGGGAGCTGTATAGACTCCTAAACTAAAAGCAACTGCAAGTAAAAGGAAGAAAAGCAGCCACTTTAACTTTTTCAATCAACTACACCTCCTCTCCCTATTAACCGGATTCGCAGCCTCATTTTGTGAGTTATTCATTGGAGGGGGGAATTCCAAGGGTTCTCTTTTGGCTGAGGCTGCTATATCCTGGGCTTGTTATTATCATATCGAGGAGTTATGTCTAAACTATTAACGATCCTTTACGAAATGTAGGAAAAGAGAGGAACAATTCATTAAAGATCATAAAAAAACCTTACTCATTTTTCAGAGTAAGGTCACGGATTGGTTAGTTTAAGATTTGTTTCATGTAAACAAGATGAACAATGGGTTCAAATCCCATCTCTTTTAATACTCTATGAGTAGTGGAACTGCTTAATTTCGGAAGGTTTGGAACATAGTGACGAAGGTGGTCAGTGGAAGTCTGGAATGCTTCTGCTAATAAAAACTGAATGATTTCTTTTTGATCCCTTCTGCTTCGATCTGCTTCACATTGATATAAGGTTGTGCCCGTAGGATTTCCTTCCTCTGAAAAAATCTTACGGAAGTAAGCATAACCAATGGCATTTCCAAGGGTATCTTCAGCAATCAACGCTTCCCCGTCCATGACGCTTTGCCAGTGGGTTTGCCAAGGATTTTTTCCTTGATAGAACGATAGATTGCCGACTTCTTCAAGTGAAACTCGCTTTATTTGAAAAACATTTGAAGGAAAGGCTGATATTTGACCTTCCTTTTTTTCTAAGCATTCGAGATAATCAATAATGTCGTACCCAAGAGATTGATAGAGAGCAATAGCTCCCTTATTTTCGCTTATAGCCTCTAGCGTCGACACTTTCACGTTATTTTCTTCAAGAATATCTAAAGTGGCTTCGAGCATTCTTCTGCCGATTCCTTTGCTTCGGTAGTCCTTGTTGACTGCGGTTCCTCCATTCCAGCCAATTAATTCGCCTTGAAACTCTCTGATTCCATTTAAAATTAAACCGACTGGTTTATCATTCCAAAAGGCAATAACGGACAACTCATCAGATAGTCCCTCGGAAGCCATTCTAGCCATAAATGTTTCGGTAGTCATTGTTAAATCAAAGTAATATCCTTTAAAGCCAATATTCCATGCCTCTACTGCTTCTGAAATCTCACAATCTTTTAATCTTTTGATCTTAAGCATTGGTATCCCTCCTTAAAAGAGGGTGTGCCTGAAAGTGGTAAACACTCTTCATTTGGCACACCCTTCAATCATCTACAGCTGATACACTCGACTATATTTTTCTTCAAGATATTCGACTAAATAAGCGGCATTTAGTTGCTCGCCTGTCACAGAAACAATTAATTCATTTGGAGTATACAAGCTTCCATATTGATGAATCTTTTCCTTTAACCAACTCATGATTGGCTGTAAATGACCAGTTTCCAAGTACTGGTCAAAATTCGGGAATTCTTTTTTCAACGTTTTTAATAGTTGTGCCGCATACAGATTTCCTAACGAATACGACGGGAAGTAACCGAAGCCACCGAATGACCAGTGAACATCCTGAAGAACACCTAGTGTATCTGTTAGAGGTACAATTCCTAGAAACTCTTTCATTTTCTTATTCCAAACTGTTGGGAGTTCGCTTACCTCTATTTTTCCTTCAAACAATTCCTTCTCAATTTCATAGCGAAGCATAATGTGAAGATTATAAGTAAGTTCATCTGCTTCCACACGAATAAATGAAGGATGAACCGTATTGATTGCCTCGTAAAATTCTTGTAATTCAACGTTATGAAGCTGAGTGGGGAAAAATTCCTTAAGCTTTGGCAAAAAGAACTGCCAAAAGGCTGCACTTCTTCCCACCATATTTTCCAAAAAGCGAGACTGTGATTCATGAATCCCAAAGGAAGTACCAGCGCATAAGACTGTTCCCTCTAACTCTGAGCTAATTTGCTGTTCATAAATTCCATGACCCGCCTCGTGGATCGTACCGAACAAGGCAGAAAGTACATTGTCTTCTAGATAGCGAGTGGTAATTCGAACATCTCCTGTGTTTACCGTCTGGGCGAATGGATGTACGGTTTCATCGAGTCTTCCAGCGTCCATATCAAAGCCTAATTGTGGAAGCATGTAGTGGTTAAACTCTTTTTGTTTCTCTATAGAAAATGGCTGTTTCACGATTTCAACAGGTGTCTTATGTGAGGTAGTTTTAATTTTATTTAATAGTGCTATGCTCTTCGCTCTTAAGCTAGCAAAAAGTGGATCAAGTGCTTCTACCGTTAAGCCTGGCTCAAATTCATCAAGTAAGGCATCATACGGATGCTTTTCGTACCCGTAATATTCAACGAATTTCTTTTTTATTTCTACGATTTTTTCTAAATAAGGTAGAAATAGACCATAGTCATTATTTTCTCGTGCCTCTTCCCATGCATCATTAGCATCACTGCACAAAACGGAATATTCCTTATATAAATCAGAAGGAATACTCTTTGAACGGTTATAAAAGTGTTTTCGTAAACGGATTTTCGCTTTTGTTACTGTATCAAAATTCTCATTGCTTTCTGACAACTGATCTAAAAGTTCTCCCATTTCCTGAGAGATCATAAGATCAAATATTTCCGTTTGCAATGCCCCGTATGCTTTTGAAAACTGAGCTCTTCCCTTTTTTGGCGCAATTACTTTTTGATCCCATGAAAGGAGACCAGCGATACTTTCTAAGTGTGAAATTTTTTCGTCCAATGCTTGAAATCTTTCAAGAGCCGTATGTAGAACCGATTGAGTCATAGCCGAACACCCCTTTAATGTTTTTAACCGACTAATCGGTTTATTTTCATTATATGGAACATTCAGAATATTATCAAGTATAAATAATCGGTCAATTTTCGCGAAAAAATGCGTAGTATCAAAGAAGGGTCCTTAACATACCGACAAGTCTATTTAGTGATCTTTTTTAGGAAAGATTGCTTTTGGTCCATTAAGATTGATTGGTACGGAAGCTCAGGAAATAGAATTCGTTGCATATTTGCCGCATCAATAAACGACCAAAACATGTGAGTATAAATATCAACATGGATATTTGATTTGAGCTCTCCCGTCTCTTTCCCTTCTTGTAAAATCCTTTTCACTAATTCGAACTTCAAATTTTTATGTAATTCCTCTAGAATGGCCATCATGTCAGGATTTCTAGAAGCGGATAATTGAAAATCAAGTTGAACGAAAAAGGCTTCCTTTTGCTCTTCACACATCGGTTCTAACTGATAATAATGATCAAATAAATAGGCTATTTTTTCAAGATTTGTAGGAAGGGTCTTAATATGTGAATCGATCGGCTCAAATTCTCGGGTGACAATCCCTTTCATAAGCTCTAAGTATATTTCTTCTTTGCTTTTAAAATAGTTGTAAATCGCTCCTCTTGAAAGGCCCGAATGTTGAACAAGCTGATCCATTGACGTGATATGATAGCCCTTCTTCGCAAAGCAATGCTGGGCACTCAATAATATGTGATTTCTTCTTTGTCTCTTATGTTCTTCAGATACGATTGGCATAGTACCCTCCCTTATTCCGACTTTAATTCTTCTAAATACATATCTTTTAATTCCCTTAACACATCGTAATAAGGAAAATCATCATATACTGCATGAAGATTAACTCCATCGATGATCGTCCAAAATCGTTCAGCGTAAAGGTGGGATGGAATATCTGATTTGAATTCACCCTGTTGTTGTCCTTCTTGAATAATGTCATTCACTAAAGTAACCAATTTTCTTTTTCTTTCATGAAGCTGTTGAAGAAGATCAGAATCCCTTGTACTGTGAAGATTAAATTCGTAGAAAACAACAATATATTCTAATCGATTGCGGTCAATGGGATTTGCAGATAAATAAGCATTAAACAGATAATCCATTTTACTGCTTGCTGTCCGATGTTTGGCGAAGTGTTTATGGTATTGAGTAAAGTTTTTATCTGTTGCACGTGTTAGGAGATCTAAATAGATTTCCTCCTTACTTGAAAAGTAATTGTAGATTGCTCCTTTGCTCATACCACAATGGGCAACAATATCATCCATTGTCGCCGTTTGGAAGCCTTTTTTCGCAAAGCATTCAAACGCGCTGTCTAAAATTTGTTCTTTTTTCTCCTCTTTGTACTCCTCGGAAACGATTGGCATAAGCTCCTCCTTTGTTATTTTGTTGTGATTAAATGGTGGAAACGCAAATAACTTTTAATAATCGCAAGTAAATTCTGAAAATAGCAAATAAAAAATTTTAATCGCAAATAATTTTTTGGAATCGCAAATAATTCCCGATAATCGCAAATAAGTTCTGATTATCGCAAAAATATTAGAAAACAACAAGTGATTTTTAAGAAGTTTTAAAAAATCGTCCCCTCCTGCTCAGAAACAAGAGGGAAACGATCAAAAACTGCTTATAAAAGCTTTAAAATATGATGAATGGCGTGAGAAACTCCGTCTTCATCATTTGATTTAGTTACATACGTTGCTTTTTCCTTTACTTCATCTGGTGCATTCTCCATGGCGACGGATGCTGTCGCGATTTCGAACATTGGTAAGTCGTTACCTCCATCACCAAATGCGTAAATTTCAGAAAATACATGATTATGCATCAAAGCATAACGCTGTATCGCTTTCCCTTTATGAGCTTCTTTTGACATGATTTCAACGTTATTGGGGAAGGAGGAAGCCAGAGTTAATTCTTCAAAACCAGATAATTGCTCCTTAACGGTTTGAATTCTCTCAAGTTCTTCATAAGAAACTACCGCAATACATTTGAAAATCTTCAAATCCTCGATTTTTAAAATATGGTCATAATCGTATGTAAGGAATAGCTCTTTTAATTCCTCGTCACTTTTGCCTCTTAACCCGGGAAGTGTACAAGGAAATCCTCCATGATTTGTATATACCAATATCCCAACAGATAGTTTTCTTAATTCAGTCAGCATTTGCTTATAGACAGAAACGGGTATCGTCGTTTCGTATAATAAGGAACCGTCCTTTCCATAAAGCGCAGACCCATTTAACGTGAGAATCGGACAGTTTAGCTCGCGAATCGCATTTACCTTCACAACATCAGCATAAGCTCGTCCTGTATTCAAGATCACCTCTACCCCTTGTTCTTGGAGCTTTCGGATCGTCTTTTCGTTTTCAGCAGATACCTCATGCTCTGAATTGAGCAAAGTACCATCTAAATCAAGAGCAACACATTTCACACACATTCACACCTAACTAAAATTGAATTTTTGTAATATTTTTTAACATATCTTATTTTTACATAAAAACGACCACCTATCAATTCGAATAGGTGGCATTTTTTTAATTATTGGATAGGAAGCCAGTTTACGCACCAAATTCCAAGTTTATTTTTAGATAATCCGAACGATAAGCCTTTTGTTTCTGCTTCTATACTAACTGAAGCAGAAGTTTCATCAATAATATGCTCAAACAAGGTTCCAACTTTTACTTGTTCTAACAAGCCTGTGCTAGGGTTTTGTTGTTTGGCAGTAAGATAATCCTCATATGTTGCGAACACTCTTAAGTATTCTTCATCGTCAATAAAAAGTGAATATTGCGTTTCATAATCCTGCAGCTCCTCCGCATAGAAGTAAAGCTGGAAAACCTCTGAAGGGGATAATCCACTTAAAGCCTGTTTCTCTTTGGTGACCTTAAATTGTTCATAGCGATCAAGAAGAACGGCTGATAGTTCCAGTTTCTGACCTTGATTCACTTGAATATGAAAAGGTGTGGATTGAACTTCAGGTTCTACCGGTAAGACAATTTCCTTTAAACCTACTGTATCTGGTAGCGTTTTTCCTTTTAGATACCTAGCCGTGTAGTTGTCAACTACGAGTGTGACTTCTCCTATATCGATGCGATTGGTTCCAAGTCCGAACACGGCTTTGAGTTTACGTTGCTCATTGGAGGCGAAAGTAAGGTCTGGATGTCTACCCTCTTCTACAGGCAATGATTGTATGGAAAGCTTATCCGGGGTAAATAAAATTTGATCCGGGCGCTCTGAATCATCTATATCATAATATTTTAAAGTACCAGTAATTTGTGCTTCTCCTTGAAAAACAGCATGCAATAATCCGCTTTGTTCCCTTTTTGTCCCTTCGGATGGTCCTTTATTAAGGAGGCTCCAACCATTAAACATTTCCCCATCTTGGAGGTTTGGGTAAAACTTTTCTTCATCCGCAACATTGTTGCTTTGTGTGGCTTTATTGTTGTTTTCCATATTTGTTCCAATGATTCCACCAATAAATAATAAAAATCCTGCAACAGCAATAGAAGTGACCATCTTTGGAACAAATTGTTTAGATTTTTGGCTGCTTTGTGTATCTCCAGATCGTATTTTTCGGAGAACACGTTGTTTTTCTATTTCTGTGAAAATGGATTTTTCAGAAGCTGTTGTATGAACGGCGTCTTTTACCTGTGTATGAAGGTCAGCCATGTTGTTCTCCCCTTTCATTAATTAAGAAACGTTTACATCTTTCTTTTCCTCGAAAAAGCCTTGTTTTTACCGTTGCTAAAGGAAGGCCGAGTGCATCACTAACCTCACTGTAAGTAAAATCTTGATAATAGTGGAGTAAAAAAACTTCTCTGTATTTCACAGGCATGGCCATAATGGCTTTTGCGAGCTCTGACCGCATATCTTTTTGTAAAAGCAGGTCCTCTGGTGTTGTCTCCCCACTTTGTTTAAAAAAGAATAATTTTTCATTGATTACAAGATTTCGATAATGCCAGCTCTTTAGGTAGTCTTTGCTTTTATTGATCGCTATGGTGTAGATCCATGTTTTAAAAGTTGAGCGTCGTTTGAACGATAATAGTTTCTCATAAACGGTGATAAACACTTCTTGTGTGAGATCGCTAGCAACCTCCCAGTCCTTTACATAAGAGTAGATCATTCGTTTTAACTTGGTTCCATACTCATCCATCACCATTTCGATGATTTTTTCTCGTTCATATATTCCTACAAGGGCTTGTTCTATTTCTTTTTCTAAACTCAAAATATAAGCCCCTCCTTTTTTATAAACTTACTACCTTATTTGATTTCCATGCGTTAGACGAAGAAACAAACACATCGGTTTCACTTTTTTTACTATAGCATGTACCTTTTTGTTTCTCAGATAAAATAGTTAAGCATATCCTTGTTGACGGATGTTCCCCTCCATCTATATGATGAAAGATGTACATAAATGGTAAGGGGTGGTATCAGTTGAAATTGAAAATTGGTATGGTTGGGCTTGGAAATATAGCGCAAAAGGCATATTTGCCTATTCTAACTAGAGAGACAGATTGGGAGTTTGTTGGTGCTTTCACCCCAAATAAGGAAAAGAGAAGTTTAATTTGTAAGCAGTACCGAATAGAGGATTTTTCAAGTGTTCATTCAGTGGCTGATGCGTGCGACGCTGTGTTTGTTCATAGTTCCACAGATACACATTTTGACATTATCTCTACTTTACTTTTAAGAGGCAAGCATGTATACGTGGATAAGCCATTAGCGGCTACTCTTGATCAAGCGGAGAAATTGGTGGAGTTGCAGCATTCATCAGGCTGTAAATTAATGGTGGGCTTTAATCGTCGTTTTGCACCTATGTATGTGAAAGCGAAGGAACAATCAAAAGATCTTGCATGGGCGAGATTTGAGAAGCATCGTGCGAATAGTGTTGGTCCACATGATGTAGAATTTACAATGTTAGATGATTATTTGCATCTTGTGGATACAGCCCGTTGGTTGGCTGATGGTGATCTTATTCTTCAGCATGGAACCTTACATAAAAATGAAAAAAACGAGATGGTTTTTGGACAGCATACATTCTCCAAGAAAGATGGAATTCAAATGACGACAGCCATGCATCGAAATGCTGGTACGGGCTTGGAGCAACTGGAGCTTGTTACGTACGGGGCCATTATACGTGTAAAGAATATGAATGTGACTGAGAAAGAAGCTAGTGATATGATCTCTACTTCTTCCCCAGGCTCTTGGGATTCTACTTTGAAACAACGCGGATTTGAAGATGCTATCCATCATTTTATTCATTGTGTTGACAATGATATAACGCCTTCAGTTGATGGTGAAGAAGCGTTAAAATCACAACAATTAGTCATGAAATTAGTAAACCCCCACTTGTGAAAATGTGGGGGTATTTCATTGAATTAATTAATCATCATCTCTGTCATCGAAAAAGTCAGTATCCATTTCTCTAATTTCTCCTGTCATGGCGTCAATTTCAAAGTCAATCTCCTTGTCACCATCTCGAAGCTCAATTTCGTATTCGTTATCATCGTCAAGTTCAGCTTTAGTTACTGTACCTGGAGATTCTTTTAAGGCTATAGCAATGGCCTCATCTTGGGAAATTTTCACTTCTTGAGACGTTACAGATGTGCTATTGTCTGATTTTACATTTGTTTGTGTAGGTTCTGTAGGTTGGCTAGTTGATACAACACCGGTAACAGGGTTTACCGAATCCTCCATTTTATCGATCGCTCCTACCGCGATTGCTCCACCTAGTACAACGAAGCTTACAATACCAATTAATAATACATTTCTCTTTTTCATTTTGTTTCCTCCTTACTGTTGATACTCTTATCATAGCCAGAGAAAATGAGGAAACTCAGATAAGAAAATGAGAAATTGATGAGAAAACGAAAAGAAAGGTTTTAATCATCCCATGTGATACTTATGACTTCTCCTGTAATGGAGTGAACTTGTATAGTAGCTTCCTGCTGATCATTTGCTTCAATCTCAACCAAGTAGTATGAAACACCGTTTGATTCCTCGAGTTCTACTTCCTCCACTGTTCCAGCCATTTTTTCAAGTGCAATCCCTATAACTTCTTGTTCCGTAATTTGACTTGGAGGTTTTTCATTTGCTGGGGTTGGCTCCGAGGGTTCTTCTTCCTTTCCCGCCTCTACGCCCTCTTCAGTTGTAGTGTCAGAGTTATTATTTGGAGAAATTTTAGTTTTGGTCATACTTAAAATGTCGCCTGATTTTCGATCAAGGACAAGTTCGTACTCCCCACCTGATAATGACAAAGTAATAAGAAAACGATCATCTCTTTCAAGGGTGGTTATCACTTTGCCTGTATACAATTGTTCTACTTTTTCTTCGGCCTCAGAAGCGCTCATTTGACTGGCAAATGAAGAGGTTTGAAAAAAGATTCCAGTACTGATTGCGATGATTCCAAGAAAAATAATGATAATGACCCTCTTTTTTTGCCTCATTTTTCTCCCTCCGTTTGGATAGTAACCCTATTATACTTGTGAAAAATGAGAATTTACTGAGAGTTAATGATGTTAAAAAGAATACGTGCCGTTGTACCGTACCCTTCTTTGCTTTCTACTTGAAGCTTTATATTCATTGCCTCTGCTAACTCTTTAGCTAGAGAAAGGCCCAATCCAAAGCCACCTGTCTTCCTCTCCCTTGCTTTGTCTACCCGGTAAAAACGATCGAAAATCTTTTCCAAATCATCAGCAGGAATTCCGATTCCAAAATCCTTTATTTCCAAATAAGCAAGATTTTCTTTAGTAAGTAACCGTACTTCTATGCTTTCATCACTGTATTTACGTGCATTATCCATGAAAATATAGATAAGCTGTTTGAGCCTTTGGTGATCGGCCACAATAACGGGAACACCTTCAATATGGATATGTACTTGTCGATGGTACGCCTGTTGAAAGGAGTGAGCAATTTCTTGAATCAAAGGCGATAGTTCTATTTTCTCTATGTTTACTTGCCATTGCTCTTCGTGTTTGGCTAATAAAAGGAGATTGTTGGTTAAATCCCTCATCCGTTCGGTTTCAGAAAGAATGGCATGAACGGATTCATCGAACACCTCTTGCCTCGCCTTCCCCCTTCTACGCAATAAATTGGCATAAGATTCAATGACTGTTAAAGGTGTTTTAAGTTCGTGAGAAGCATTACTAATAAACTCTCCTTGTTTCTGATAATTGACCTCTAATAACTAGATCATCTTATTAAATGCATCTCCCATTTGGTAAAGTTCATCATTTGTTTTCTTCGGTAAAAGAAGTCTTTTAAATTGACCACTTTTTTGTATTTCCTTCATGGTGTAAATCATGGATGTTATGGGTCTTGTAATAACATTTCCTAATAGCCTCGAAGAAATCAGGGCAGGAATGGTCGCTAATGAGGTGATAGCAATGAGAAGAAGTTTTAATATGTGAAGCATTTCATCGGTTGAGTGTAAACTGACCATTACTTGTAGATCAACAACCTCTCCATCCAACCATACGATCGGGAGTGAGACAAAGGCAAAGGAATTTCCATTGTTGTTAATAATTTTCTTCTCTTCTTTCCCGTAGTAGGTTACGGATAAATTTCGTAATTCCGATTGTTGTGCTGACTCGGCTACGGCTCCTTGGCTACTTCCATCTGGTTTAACAATTTGTAGAAGGCCATTTACGGGTACGTATGCTCGGAGAAGTTGTTGGACCGGAACAGACGCATCCGACTGGTGAATACCGGTAGTTGATTGTTTCGCTTCTTCATACACTCTGTCTATTTCACGGTTCTTCGCCATTGCGCTAAAAGAGAGATATATCGTTAATACAATAATGATTAACAGAACAATGAACATGACTGCTGTAGATAAATTAATTTTATTTTTTAGTTTCATTCTGTTTCCCTTAGAACATAACCAACGCCTCGAATTGTATGAATCAAATTCGTAGGATAGGGCTTGTCGATTTTATTTCTTAAATAGCGTATGTAAACATCAACAACGTTGGTGTCACCGTAATAATCATAACCCCATACACCGTTTAGGAGCTGTTCGCGGCTTAGCACCTGTCTTGGGTGTTTGATAAGGTGTGATAACAACGTAAATTCTCTTGGGGTTAACTCAATTCGATCTTCCCCTCTCATTACTTCGTGTGTCGTTTCGCTTAGTTTTAAATCAGAGAAAATTAGCCAGTCGGATTCCGTGACATTATCTAGAATCGGCAGCTTATTGCGTAGACACACACGAATTCTGGCTAGCAATTCTTCGATTTGAAAGGGCTTTGTCATATAATCATTTGCTCCAAGATCAAGTCCAGACACCTTATCCTCAACTGAATCTTTGGCTGTTAACATGATAACTGAAACAGTTGTCTGTGTTGAACGAATCCGTCGCAAAAGTTCAATTCCACTGATACCAGGAAGCATCACATCTAATAGAATGACGTCCCAAGAGTCTGATTGAAACATCTGAAAACCTTCTAAACCATTTAATGCCGTTTTTACCTCATAACCCTCATAGGAGAGTTCCAGCTCAAGAACACGGGCAATTTTTTCTTCATCCTCAATAATTAATACCTTTGGTTTATCCATTAAAACCTCCAAAGAATGGAATTTACCGTCATTTTATCATAAATGTATGTTGTTTACTTAATTTGTGTATGGCGTGTGAAGAAGTAAGGAGAAAAGTGAATAAGATAAACCCTCCAAAACAATTGGAGGGCTAAAACGAGTTGCAAAATAAATAGTAACTATTAATCTTTCAATGTTTTAGTTCTTCGCTCCATTTTGTGGCTAACTCAGCTAGTTCAGAAACAAGTTCTTGTTTTCCTTCTTGGTATCGATGATGTTCATTGGGAAATTGGCTGGCTAGTTCCAGCTTTTTTTGCTTGTATTTGGCAGCTTGTTCCGGGTGTTGGAGTAAATACCTTTTAAAGTCTAGGTGGAAATTAATTTGTTTATCTCCTTCTTGAAAAACATGGACATGATGGCTGCGATGGTCCCCACCCTTTTGAAAGAATCGCCTTCCGGGTATCCCATTTTCTCTTTTTGCTTCGTACCCGAGTTCAAGCATGGATTTGTTTAAACGGTCAACTCTGGATATGTCATGTACGACCATCAATATGTCGATGATAGGCTTGGCGTAACCAATTGTTTTAATGGAGGTGCTTCCTATATGATGAATGTCAATCATGTTATCTTGAAAGATTTGTTTGAGAAGTCCGGCCTCTTTTTCAAAAAGGTTAGCCCATTCTTCTGACCATGGTACGATATTTGTTTTACGCATAAAATGAATCCGTCCTTTTTACGAGCTTGCAGTCATGATCCCAACAATTGAAATGATAGGGATGGCAGAAAGCAGTGCTGCACCGATAAAAAATAAAGTATTTATCATTCCTACTGATTGTTGATTCAACCTTGGAGATCCCATGATATCCCTCCTGATACGCAGAAGAGAAACCATTGCAACGACCAAGATTCCAATAATAACTACGAGTGGTACGATAACATTATTCTCAACTACCTGGCCAATTAGCGTAAATGCATAAACGATGATGAAAATAGGGATCGCTTCAGCCATTGCCACCTGAATAAAAAACTTCGTTTGCGCTGCTTGCATCGTATTCAGGTCTAGTTGGTCCCCTTTTTCTATTTTTTCTTGGACCTGTTGCATCATTTTGTTAAAGGCAAAAGAAATACCTACTACAGCTATTGCGGATGAAAGAACAAATAACCATGAAGCACTCATCTTCATCTCTCCTCTAAGTCGAAGTTAAAGGGTGCAACGAATTCTGCACCCTTTTTCCATTTTATAACTTTTTAAGCTCATACTCAATTTGATTGACTCTTTTTGCATTTCCTTCAGCCATATTATGTAATCTTGTTTTAAGCTCATGGTCTTCATGGACCGCTTCTGCGGTAATGGCGTATGTTCGTAAAAGCTGATTTTCAAGTTCAAGAGTTTCCTCTAAAGTTTGCTTTAGAGTTTTTCGATTCATAAAATCTTCTCCATGGTCATGATCGTGTTTCACTCTATATTCCTCCTAGTTAGAAACTGATATTAGTATAGACATCCATAGACTACTTATACAGTATTGTCCAGCAATGCACTTAAGTAGAAGTGTGATATCTTTCTGATAGCACAGCGTAGCACCTTTCTATTTTTGAATTGTTCTTTACTTTTTCCAATAAAACGTTTATATTATCATTATCAATAGTGATAATAAATAAAAAGGAGCTAGCTTATATGAGTGAATCAAAAGCAGACGTCATCCTACACCCTGTTCGCATGAGAATCATCCAGTCTCTTGTTAGCGAGCCCTTAACTGTTCAACAAATGAAAGAAAGAATGCCTGACATTCCCCAAGCGACCCTTTATCGTCATTTAAAAAAACTATTTGAATCCAAAGTTGTGTTTGTAGTAGATGAGCAACAGATCCGGGGAACGGTAGAAAAATGCTATTCTCTTCAACCCAAGGAAATTAACTTAGGGACTGATGACCTAGCCAACTATAATAAAGAACAATACATGGCTCTTTTCATGAAGTATATCGCTAATATAATGGCTGAATATGAACGGTACGTTTCACAGGAAAAGGTAGACTTTGTAAAGGATGGAGTTTCATTACGCCAAGCTTCCCTTTATTTATCTGACGAAGAGTTCACTTCGCTCCTTCAAGAACTCGGGCAAGTGTATTCTAAAGTCCTAACGAATAAGCAAGCATTAAATAGAAGGAAACGAACATTCGCTAATATCATCATACCAGAACCAAATGAGTAGGGAGAGATGTGTATGAGAGAAACAGAGGTTGTTATTCAAAGCAAAGTTAAATTAAGTGGAAGCCTTACCCTTCCTGATCGTGTTCAGCAAAAGTCTCCTTCCATATTGATTATTCCTGGCACTGGAAAGCTGAATCGTGATGGGAAAGTAAATAAAAAGTTAGACCTTAATTTATACAAACAGCTGGCACAGTTTTTTACAGAGCTTGGATTTATTACTTTACGTTATGATAAGCGTGGCGTTGGAAAAAGCGAAGGTGATTATAACTGAACTGGTCTTTGGGATCTAGTGGACGATTCGCAAGCAGCTGTTCAGTTTTTAAAATCGCATGATGCTGTGGATGCAGATCAAGTGATTGTCCTTGGTCATAGTGAAGGTTGTATGATTGGAACAGCTCTAGCAGCTAGAGAACCAATCTCTGGATTGATTTTACTTGCAGGTGCCGTGGAACGTTTAGAAGAAGCGTTAAAAAGGCAACGAGAGATAGCAGCTGTGGATATGAGGAGTGCCAAAGGGTTTATTGGGTTCCTGTTACGCTTGTTTAAAACTGATAAAAAAATTGAACCTCAGGCCCAGGCCTTTATGCAAAAAGTGATGGAATCTAAAAAGGACACGATGAAGGTTCAATTTCAGACCATCAATGCAAAATGGATGCGTGAACATTTTGCCTATAATGTACGGGAGGATTTAGCTAAGGTTACTTGTCCCGTTCTTGCGATCACTGGCTCTAGGGACATTCAAGCAAACCCTGCTGTTTTAGAGGACTTAGCTAGCTTTGTTAAAGGTGATTCTGAATATTATATTGTGGAGAATATGGGTCATTCACTGAAATTTCAAGCTCAGACCTCCCATATGCTAACGGCCAAGAAAGACATAATCGCTGAGTCTTCCCTCCCCCTTCATCCCGAACTAGAGAAGCTATTACGAAACTGGGTAGAGAAACAACTTTTAGAAACGAAAAATCTAAGTCACATTATCTCTTAAATATATGAAACGACCATCCTGATAAAGGAGGTCGTTTTTTATTTACGTTAATTTTGATGCTTGTGGTGGAGATTCAAACCAACCATGTTCAATCAAAATATTCGCCCCATCTTCAGTATACCGAGCAACATCTGCCATTAGGCTAGTAAAGGTTCTGAAAATATCACTTCTCATTGAACTTGTTAAAGCCACACCATAGTTAGCGATTCCTTGAGAGTTTAAGAAATTGATTAGAGAAATCATTAGTTTTGTTGAAAATGGAGCTATTTTGGAAGAAGTCGTACTCACGCTCCATGCACCTGGAGTGGAGATTTCCTCCTTTTTAAATATTTCACTTAATGTGTTCATATGCTTCGTTGCTATTTCTTTCCCTTTTATCATATAAGATTTGAAAGGCTCATCATCGGTTACCTGAATAAAGCCTTTCATCACTGTGAGCCCAACTTCATTCGTTAAAATATTATAAAAAATCATCGAAATTTCTTGTCCTGTCAACGGACGATGCTCCCCAAGCCATTTAGTTAAGTAACTTTGTTTTTGAACAAATTGAACCTCAATTGGGATGGGGATATAAGGTGAACGAATCCATAATCCTTTTTCGAGTAAAAGACTTCTTGCCTTATCCAACATTTCTAAAGACTCGGTATTATAGCGCTTAAACAAAACAAATATATCTTCCCGAGCAATGGTATTCAAGGCAATGGATGAATAATTTAAGTTTCCTTTTGAAACAAACCAGTGATAATAAAGGATGAGTGGTTCTGTAAATAGTTTGCCTGCTTGTAAGTTTACATCTTGATCCGTAAAGGCAACAGGAATGGGGAATTTCTCATTATTCATTATCGTGGTGATTTCACCTTGTGCGGTCAGACAACATGCTAAAAGTTCCTTATTTAACCCTTTAATCTCATCATCTTCAACAATTTGGTCAAAATACTTTAGAATGCACATATTCATGGATAGGGACTGGTACATCGACCAAAGATAACCTAGTTCACTTGCGGTCAAATCCATTTTCATTTTCAACTATGATCGTCCTCTCATTAAAAACTTTATTTCTTATTGTTGGCGAAACAAACGAAATTCATGAGTTTTATGTAAACGATATAGTTGTATTTTATTCGAATTTTGATATGTCTTTCCATCCATATACAAGTTCAATTACTTCTTTCCCAGCCAATGTATCTTGTAGTCGGTCAATTTCTATCGCTCCGAGTGATTGATAAAAAAGCTTTGATGGATTCTCCTCCAATACCAATACCGTCATTGAATTAATTCCATCAATAGTGAACTGTTCAATTAACGGCTTCATGAGTTGGCGTCCAATCCCATTCCCTTGGTACTCCTGCAGAAGGTAAATCGCATATAATTCTCCCTCATACCCTGGGTAGTCTCCTGTTCTTTCTTTCCCACCTGATGAAAAGCCAACGATCTCCCCTTGATGATTTTCAGCGACATATACATATCCGTTAGGGATTACACTTTTCCATAGTTTCTCTCGACTTTCATACGTTAGTGATTGTAGGTAATCTTCTGGGAAAATATGCTTATATGTGGTTCGCCAGCTATCAACATGGACTTTGGCAATGCCCTTTGCATCCGCTTGTAAGGCTTTACGAATCATCACTCTGTCCTCTCCCCTCATGAACTTCATAATAACCCCATTATATCAAGAAACCCTTCGTTCTCGATTATGTATTTTAATGATTAAATAGCCGATAGAACATACTAACACCAGGTGGTGATCAAGATGATGTATGAATTTTCACATATTGAACTAAAAGAACAAGATGGTCAGCTTATAGCTACTGTACATATGAAAATAGATAAACAAAAATTGCTAACTGAGTTTAGTTCAGAAGTTGGTGAAGAAAACGAGGAATCTCTCCAAAACTCTGCAAACATCTTTGTAAAGAAGCAATACCCTGGATTAAAGATCGCAAGGGTTCTAGTTGTTTCTGGTGTTATGATTCTTGCTAACTTCCCTTCATTAAGAACTTCCGCTCACGAAGTCACTTTTAACATGAGTTATTTGTATTTTGGTAATACGAGCTCTTATATCTCTCAAGTTGATAAAACACAAGGAAACTTAAGCCAAGTGTCCCCCAGCTATTTTGATTTAAATGCAGATGGGTCTCTCAAAATTACTTCTCAATATGATCCAGCTTTTGTTACTCAAATGCACGCCCGCGGCATAAAAGTCATTCCTTTTTTAAGTAATCATTGGGACCGAACCCTAGGACGCCAGGCACTTAGCAACCGTGAAAAATTATCTTCTCAAATCGCCGAGTTTATCGTGAAAAATAATCTTGATGGAGTTCAGGTGGATATTGAAAATGTGACAGATATCGATCGTGAAGCCTACACGGATTTGGTCCGCTTATTGCGTGAAAAACTTCCTGCAAACAAGGAGGTGTCGGTAGCGGTTGCTGCTAACCCGAACGGATGGACCAAAGGTTGGCACGGTTCTTATGACTACAAAGAGCTTTCGAAATATGCCAGTTATTTAATGATTATGGCATATGATGAAAGCTATGCCGGTGGACCTCAAGGACCGGTCGCAAGTTACAGCTGGGTGGAACGCTCCATCCAATATTCTTTGAATCAAGGAGTTGCTGCCGACAAAATCGTTCTAGGCATTCCTTTTTATGGCCGATACTGGAAAGAAGGTGAAGCAACAGGTGGAGCGGGTATTTCAAATAACCGGGTTGACGAAATGCTCGCCAAATATGGCGGTACGGTAACCTATGATGAAGCATCACAATCTCCTAAAGCAACGATTACGATTAAATCAGGAGACCCAACCATGACCATTGCCGGTAACAAACTTACAGCTGGTACGTATCATATTTGGTATGAAAATCATGAGTCGATTAAAGCGAAATTACAGTTAATTCATAAATATAATCTTAAGGGTTCTGGAAGCTGGAGCTTAGGACAAGAAAGCTCCTCCATTTGGCAATCGTATCGCACATGGTTAGCGCATGATGGACAGCTGGAAGTTTCTCCAGTTAGTGATACTCAGCCAAAAGAGCAAACCGAAACAGATACTCAACCACCATTAAAAAGTCAACCAGCTGCAAATACACCTGGTGCTGTTTCTGCACCAGTACCAACAACGCCGGTACCCGCACCTGCTCCAGCACCAAAACCAGCAGTTACGCCACCCAGAGCACCGGCACCTGTCGTAGCAGCACCAATAAAGAAATATCCAACCCTTCGTGTGGGATCAAGTGGATCAGCTGTGACGGATATGCAAAATAAATTAAAGAAAGCGGGAATTTATAAAGGAAGTGTTCATGGTAAATACGATACAAGTACCCGAAATGCGGTCATTGCCTTTCAGAAAAAATACAAGCTAAAAGCGGACGGTATCGCAGGACCTGCTACTTTATCCAAGCTTGATGCAGTAATCGCCCCAACCAAAGTGGCTACCGTATCAAAACCAGTTACAACCACTGTTAAAAAGTACCCTACCTTACGTTCTGGTTCAAAAGGTACGGCTGTAGTGGATATGCAAAACAAATTAAAGAAAAATGGTGTATACAGAGGAAATTCACATGGTTCGTATGATGCAGCAACAAGAAATGCCGTCATTGCGTTTCAAAAGAAATATAAATTAAAAGCTGATGGTATTGCAGGGCCAGCAACTCTCAGTAAATTAGATACGATAACTAAATAGGAGGATGAAGTGATGAAAAAAACGATGCATGTGTTTCTGATAATCTTGCTCGCTTTTGTGGTAAATAGCCAAAGTATTTTTGCGAAGGAAATAAAGAGCATTCAGTTACTTGGTGTTGGAGCTGTGGTTCAAGAGAGTCAAAACGGAGAATTTCTCATTAAAACAGAAGGATTGAAGGCCGGAGAAGGTTTTGTTGCAACACCTAAAGACCTTGATTCGAAAAACATTTTGTTTCAATTGGAATCCAAAGGATTAGGTTCGGTCATTTTAAAAATCGAAGAAACAGATGCTAGAGGCAAATTTTTAAAAGAAACAGAATCGGAAGTCTCATTAACAAGTAATTGGAGTACAAAACAACTAGACTTTATACTTGAGAGTGAAACATCACAAGTAGATGTATTTGTATTAACAAAAGAGAAGAAGAAAACGGAATTTTCGGTAAGAAATGTGACTGTGACCGGACAATAAGGCATATAAAAGGGGTCCAGTTTTAAAGACTAGGACCCTTTCGATTATCCTACAAACTGATAATACAGTTTTTTTGCTTCTGCAATATCCTTTGTTCCATGTATAAGCACACGTCCATCTGTAAAGAAAACAAGTCGGTGATCTCCCTTCGTCAGTGACAGTAAATAATGATTTCTACTCACTTGACCGTAGGGTTTTAATCGATCAGCTAGTGTTTCAAGATTTAACGTTGTGTTGGTCGCTGGTCGAATTTGTACGGTATTTCTTCCGCATAGCACCGCTGTTTTTGTTGAGTTGCTTTTATCTAAATACGGATAGCTTGGAGTCTTTCCGCAAGACGGGCAATCATCTTTTTTCATTTTTTCTACTGAAATCGATGACGATGAATTCAGCCATAAATCAAACGAATAAAGATTGCCTCGAAGTGCTGCTAGATTTCCAGTAACTAGCTTGAGTGCTTCTGTTACTTGGTGTGCAACGACGATTTGAACTGCGGGTGAAATGATGCCTGCTGTGTCACAGGTCATTCCACCTAGAGGAATACTATCTAACAAGCATTGCAAGCATGGAGTTTTTCCAGGGATAATGGTAAGAGATAACCCATAGCTCCCCACACATGCTCCATAAATCCATGGAATGTTCGCTTTTTGTGATATATCATTGATGAGCAGTCGCGTGTCAAAATTATCGGTGGCATCTAAAATAAGATCAACCCCTACAATTAATTGCTCCATCTCCTCGATGCTTACATCCATCACGTGTGATACTACTTCCACGTCAGAGTTAATATTCTGCAGCCGTTTTTTTGCTGCCACAGCCTTTGGGATCCGATCACGAGCGTCTGATTCGCTATATAGTTGTTGGCGTTGAAGATTGCTCCATTCAACGTAGTCCCGATCAACGATAGTTAGTTTTCCTATTCCTGCTCGTGTGAGAGATTCAGCAAGTGCTGTTCCTAGTGCGCCTGCTCCAATAATTAATACATGTGATTGCTGTATTTCCTTTTGACCTTCTTTTCCTATTGGTGAAAAAAGTTCTTGTCTCGAGTAACGGTCGTTCAAATCATCAGCCTCCCCCAACAAAATGTACGAGTTCGATATGATCACCATGTTCAAGTATTGTTGATTCATAGTTTTCTTTTGCAACGATATCTTTGTTGTGTTCAACAATGACAACCTTTGGATTCAGTTCGTAAGATTCAATAAGTGTCATGATTGTATTGGTTCCTGTTTCTAACAGTGTTTCTTTTCCATTAACGTAAATAGTCATTTTCCAATCTCCTCAAGTTCCTTATGATAATTGATGGCAGCTCTTACTGGATCATCCGCTCCAAAAATACCCGATAAGACAGCCACTCCACTAGCACCTGCCGTAAGTACGTCCTTTACATTCGAAGGGATCATCCCGCCGATTGCAATGACAGGAATAGCTACGTAGGCAGTGATTTCTTGTAAAGCATACAAACCACGCGGACGGAGTCCAGGCTTAGAAGTACTTTCGTACACATGCCCAAATAGTAAGAAATCGGCACCCCTTTTTTCTTTTTCCAATGCTTCACTGAGCGAATGTACGGAGCATCCGACTCGTAACATCGGATAATACTTTTTTACCATTAATACATCTTCGCCTCTATGGGAAAGCTGAATCCCACCTACTCCTCCAGCTAACGCTATACTTGACGATCCATTTAGTATCACTTTTGAAAGGGGGATATCAGCTTCTTTCATGCCTTGAATGAAGTGAAGAATTTCTTCTGGTGACCGATGATTCTCCCGTAAATGAATATAATCCACATATGAGTGAATGCTTCGGGCAATTTTGATCATATCTGCTTTTTCTTGCTGTCCTGTTGAAATGACATGCAATTCTTTTTTCATCATACACTCCTTATTTCATCGTATATCCACCGTCAACGATGATGGTTTGACCGGTAACAAATCGTGCCCAATTGCTAGCTAAATAAAGTGCCGTTCCAGTAATATCTTCAGGTCGGGCAATTCTCCCTAGAGGTGTCTCAGCAAGAATGACTGATTTCACTTCTTCCTTTGTTCGTTTACTTGCTTCTGTCGGGTACACTAGCCCTGGAGCAATACAATTAACGGTAATACCGAACCTTCCTAGATCAGCTGCTAAGTTTTGCGAATAGGTCATGACGGCTCCCTTGGCTGTGTTATAGTCATGGTAAGGTACAATCGGACGATACAATAAATTGGTGGTCATATTAATGATTCGACCGAAGTTCATGTCTTTCATATGAGGTATCGTGTATTTACACATTAGATAGGTTCCCTTTAACGAACCATCGATTTGTTTTTGATAATCTTTCCACTCTACTTCCCATGCCCATTTTCTTTCTGTAGGATCAAAAAGATATCCATGGAGGGCGTTATTAACTACAATGTCGATCCGATCAAACTCTTCAATTACCATACTTATCAATCTTCTTACATCATTTTCATTCGTCACATCTGCTTGAATGGCTAGGCAGTCCACTCCGTATTTTTTTTGTAATTTTTCCGCCAGTATTTCTGCCTTTTCTGCATTTTTAAAATAATTGATAACTACATGACACCCTGCGGAGGCGAAGCTTTCAGCAAATGCTGCTCCAATGCCTCGGCTTGAGCCCGTGATCATACATACCCTTCCTGCTAAAGAGAGATTCACATCTACACCCCCTTATTTTAGCTGCTCAACAAGTTCGTTCGTTGTAAGGTCTTCGATATGGACCGCTTTTTGTAATAATCCCATGTCTACGTAAGAAGCTTCAACCTCTTTTAAAACAGTAAAGTCGAACATCCCGAGACCCTTGTTGTTCTTACTTGTTTGGTTTCTTATCGCAATAATCTCTTTGTTTCGTTTGATATCGGTACCGTCCACTGCATGCTTCATTGCTATATCAGCCGCCTCATCTGGGTTCTCCATCGTGTACTCTATGCTATCTTTGTAGACTTGAAGAAAGCGCATAAGCAAGTCTTTCTTTTCATTAAATACTTTTTCGGTAACTACAAACACATCAGATGGAGTATTTAGAACATCTTTCACTTCAATGATATTTACTTCGCCTAAGCCCTTTTGCCTAGCATCATACAAACCGGTATCAGTAGCAGCGGTAGCAGCCACTTGCCCTTCCATCAAAGGGGCGAAATTAAGAACACCGGTTGCTGTTACCGTAATTTCCTCTTCCTTCACCCCAGCGTCATGCAATAGCACTTGTAAATTTTGATACGTACCACTTGCTAGGCTATAAACACCGACGTTTTTTCCTTTTATATCCTCTATCGATTGGATATTGCTTTCCTTTAAGGAAACCAAGTTAAATACGTTTTCAGGATAAATATTATAAATGATCTTCAATTTTTCACCTTTTTCGGCTGCTAACAGAACGGCCTCTAGGTTTGCGAAAGCTATATCAGCATTTCCAGCCAAGATATTCTTAACCGCATCTCCTCCACCAGCTCCCGGTATGTATTCAAATTTTAGATTTTCTTTTTCAAAAAACCCTTTTTCCTCGGCCACGTATAAGTTGCTTTGTTCAACAATTGGCTTGCTCCATGAGGCCATTCGAATCGTTTCCACTTGTTTTTCTGTTTCAGCTGGTTGGCTACTTTCCTTTGAACATCCCGTTACTATGACTGTTAATACTAGTAAAATAGGTAATAATCCTTTAAATATTTTCACGAGTTTTTCCTCCGATAAGTTGTATATTTTCTTAAAAAAAGTTGTTCGATGACAGATATCAAAGCGTACAAAAAAATGCCAATGATTGTTAATAGAATAAAGGCTGAAAATAATAAGGGCGTATCCATCATTCCTTGTGCCACGATAATTAACGCTCCCAATCCTTTATTGGCACCAATAAACTCACTAACAACTGCTCCAACCACACTAAGGACAATTGCCACCCTCATACCCGAAAGCAAGTAAGGGATAGCGGTTGGCAGCTGCAGTTTCCACAAGGTTTGCCATTTGCTAGCTTTTAATAGCTGAAAAAGGGCTAAACGGTCCTTGTCGACTACTAATAAACCCGTTATGGTACTCTCAAATAAAGGAAAGAAACTGATTAATGCCACAATCAAAATCTTTGGCGTGTATCCGTACCCAAACCATAGAATGAGAAGTGGAGCTAGTGCGACCTTTGGCATCGCTTGTGTGGCAATAATATAGGGCTTCAGAACAAGTCGAAGGGTGTTCGACTGTGCAACTAAAAGGCCTAGCCCGATTCCAATGAGAGCACCTACAAAAAATCCGCTTATAATTTCAACTAGGGTTGTGAAAATATGTGGCGTAAAATACCCACTAAGTACCAGGGTGAAAAGATTTTCTACAATCGTTGTTGGTTTGGGTAAAATCAGCGTTGATATTTTCATCACCTTTACAATCATCTCCCACAAAATAAGTAGGGAAATAAATAATAGAGTCGAATATAGATAGATTTTCTTCATGATTGAAGCCTCTCATTCATATCTTGCTGAAAGTTGAAAAAAGACGGATCAAAAAAAATAGTCTTCTGTCTTGGTCGAGTGAACGGTACTTGGTACTCTTGAAGAATTCTTCCAGGTTCCCCACCTAGAAGAATGATCCGGTCAGACAGGAAAAATGCTTCCTGCAGATCATGGGTGACAAATAATACGGTTGGTTTGTACATATCAATTAATTCATTAAGTTGAACATGCAACTGATCTCTTGTAAAAGAATCTAGGGCAGAAAATGGTTCATCCATCAAAAGGATGTGTGGTTGATCTAGTAAAGCACGTACGATTGCCACTCTTGACTGCATTCCTCCCGAGCACTCATATGGAAATTTATGAATCGCATCTGTAAGACCGACACGATCTAGCATTTCCTTTGCCTTATTCATATCCTTTTCTGTCAATTTTCTCTTTAACTGGAGTGGAAGTAAGACATTCTCCAAAATCGTCTTCCATTCTAGCAAAATGGGTTTTTGAAAAACGTATGAAAGCTCATCAACCGGTTCTTTCACCTCATGCCCACCTATAGTAACCATTCCAGTGGTAGGCTTTTGCAGTCCTGCAATCATTTGTAAAAGACTTGTTTTTCCGCAGCCACTTTTTCCAACAATGCTGATAAATTCCCCTTCCTTAATATCAAGGGAAAATTGCCGGATGGTATCCTTTTGATCTTTCTCATAGGTAAGACCGACCTCTTTTAATTGTATATATGGTGCCTGCATTTCCCTTCTCTCCTTATATTCGGTTCGGATCATACGTTTCCATTTCGAATTCTACGCTAGCCTCCACGTCGACCCAACGAACCAAATCGGCTAAATGTGGTCTGCCATCATGATGCCAACCAGGTTCTGGTTCTCCCATTCTACCTAAAAAGGTAACTCGATTGACTCCACATTGACCGAGCACTTCTATGATGGAACGAAAGTTGTTTGGAGTGCAGGCGACCCCAACGGTCTGTAATAATCCTCGTACTTCATGTAGATAGGAAGGTACATCCTCAACGGACGTAACGGGAATCACATACACAAAGCGGTTTAGTGGCGATATCGGAAACGAAGTCGCTTTCTTATCGTAAACAACCGTCCAGGAAGTACTATTCTCGCTTTCGAAAAGAGCTATTTCTTTCGTTTGAAAAGCTTGAAATTGAAAGGTTGAGCGAGTCTGAATGATCGCTTGTTTTTCCTGTTCACTTAATCTAGCTCTTGGCATTTTCACTTCATAATTATTCATTTCTTGCGCTAGCAAACTAGCAAATTCACGTACCGATACATTCCCCTTTTCCTCGACAAAAAAAACATGAGGAGAAAGACAGGCTTGCTGATCAAACTGAGAAGCATCCTTCGCGGCCCTTCTGGCAGTTTCGGTTACGAGAACACGCTGTAGGCAGTCTTTTGCTATAAAACCAGCACTCAGTTTATGTCCGTGTGCATGAAGGTGGACATGAGGTGGAACTTTTTTTCTAATCGAATCAATGGACGTCTCGCTTCCATATGCAATCACTGCCTCTGATGAAGAGAATGCTATCTGCTCTAATTCTTCTTCTCCACCTTTCCACCAAATGATGCTGATGGATTCCGCCAAGTCCTTGTCAATCTCTCTCAATGTTTCAATAAACAGACAGGGAAACAAAGGCTCGGAGGAAGAGAGCTTCCCAAGTGTACTAGACTTAACTAAAAGACCACTCACTAAACTCCATAACGGTAAGGCAGGAACATTTCCGGAAAACACATGTGTGATGAGCTCTGGTCCATAGGCTCTTGTTAAGCCTCCCGATGATCGTGGACGAAAGTCGTCAAGGACAAGAGGATTGGGGAAATCCACCTCGACCATTCTTTGGAGCTTTTCTTTACGAAACGAACGTAAATATGAATGTAAAAACACACGTATCATTTCCGAGTCATACCCGGTTATAAGTGGAAGTAGTTCTTCCGCTAGTTTTCGATAGTGGTAGTTCGGGTCAAGCCAGAGTTGAATGGCCTGATCAAGGATGTTAATAATGTCATTCGTTTTGCGTGCCTGTAGCTTTCTTTGCTGATGTCTTAGATGTAAAATGACTTGTTTCAGTTCCTCACTCGTTAGTTTTGGTACAAGTAGTGTTAGAGTATCAAACGTTCGTTCTTCATAAGAGGGTGAGATCATGCTTGGGACAAAACCGATTTTTAGTTTCATTTGCTTACTCCGTTACGAAACTGCTCAACAGCGAGGGAACAGCCCTTTGCCTCTGCCCCTTCGCTTCTTCCTAACAAGTAAAACCCATCACTTTCTTTAATCCCTATGTCCTCCGTCATAACCCCAAGGACCGAATGGAAGTTGGCTAGATCATAATGAACGAGGATTCCTCGATTTCCATCTTGTACACACAAACCGTTTTCCGAATTGATGACTACTGTTCTTACCCAATGAGGGGCTTTTTGTTGCCCAGATACGCTTTGATCGTAAAACTGAGAGCTTAACTCAGTCATTCCATACATGTTCACGCAATCCTCAACGGGTAAGCTACATGCTTCTGCCACCATTTGTTTAAATTGAACTGAACTCATTTCAATGGCTCGACCCTTAGACCCTCCTGTATCCATTATCCGGCTTCCTTTTGGTAGTTGAAATTGAAGGTTTTTGCCTTTCATGAACTCAACAAAATGGATAAAGGAAAACGTAGCTCCTAACAAATATACAGGAGTGTTGGTGCGTTCAGATTCTTCAATGAACGAGACAAGCTTTTCGAAATCATACGTCCCATTGCTTGCGATATAAACACTCTCCTCCGTTCCGTAGTCGCGAATGGCTGTATACAAATACTGAGACAGAGAGGAATTGGGCATTTCCGATGGATGAGGAAATAGTATAGCCATTTTTACACGGTTCTTGTTTTTCATGATATTTTCTTCAAAGTGCTTTTTCATCGAGGAAGTCCACACCTCTAAATCACGGTGAAAATTTCTCCCTTGCTTTCCACTGGTCGTTCCGCTTGTTTGAAAATAAGTCTCCACCTCTTCAATCGGTGTACAAACAATGTCCGCCTCCTTAAAAGCACCTACTGGTACAGGCGGAATTTGCTGATAGGATTGCACCATCGATGGGTGAACCTTTCTTGATCGACAAAACTTTCGGTAGATACGATTATTTTCGTACTGGTAGGCAAAGACCTGTAAAGCTAATGAATCAAATGAATCTTTTTCTTCATTTTCAATAAAAGTGAGAATTCTTTCCTTGATATTTTCATAGTGCATGATGTGGCTCTCCTTATGATGAATGTGTCAGTATTTCCCAATCTTTTACGACAGGTTGGTAGCCAAGTTCTCTTAGTGATTCCTTTACCTCAGCCACACTTCTTTTGTCCGATATTTCAAATTGACTATGTGTGTGTTCTTTATTGGCGTATCCCCCTACAACGGTTGATGAGGCAGCAGACATTTTGGTCACTCCTAATGGAAGCAAATGACGTCTTAGTTCAGCACTTTCTCTCGTTGATAGAGTCATTCCTGCACGTGGTAAAAATAAACGGGACGCGAGCATGGCTTGAACCAAATTTTTATCTGTAACATCCACCTTTGGTTGAAAGCCACCAAGATTTGGCCGAATTCGAGGAAATGACAGAGCAATATCCGTTTCAAGATAATTTTTTTGTAAATAATGACCATGAATTCCAGTGAAAAAGACTTCCTTTCTCCACTCATCCATTCCTAGTAGTGCTCCGATATTGACGGATCTCATGCCAGCTTTGGCACCTCTTTCAGGTGCATCTAGTCGATAGCGATAATTCCGCTTCGGTCCCTTTAAGTGGTGTTCTTTATAGATTTCTTCGTTGTACACTTCTTGGTACACCGTTAATCCATCAATTCCCCGGGCAACAAGTGTTCGGTACTCTTCCGTATCTAATGGCTGTATCTCAATGGATAGAGAAGAAAAATAGTTTTTCATCACATCAATCGTTTCACACAAATAATCGACGGAGGAATGTAGACGAGATTCTCCCGTTAGTAAGATAATATGTCGTAATCCCATTTTGACAAGTGCCTTCGATTCTTCTTCAATCTCCGCCAAAGTCAGTTTTCTACGTGGAAAATCATTATCAATACTAAAACTACAGTACGTACATTTGTTCACACAATAATCGGTTAAATATAGTGGTGCGTATAATTGAATCGTACGACCAAAATGCTGTACAGTACGGTGATGAGCCTTTTGCGCCATTTCTTCTAAACAATGTTCAGCAGCTGGAGATAATAGAATTAAGAAGTCTTCTGTATGAAGTCTCTCTTTTTGCAAAACCTTTTTTACGTCTTGAGTGGTGATGGTGGAAAAAAAGTGGTCAAATGGATAATTTTTTATTTTTACAAATTCATCGTAAAATGACATTTCACTCACCTACCCTAAAAATCCTGTTAATGGAGATGACGCTTGTGCAGTCGTAGTCGTCGGTCCTACACCACTTAGATAGGCTTTCCTTCCAGCCTTGACTGCTAGATCAAAGGCGATGGCCATTTCAACTGGATCCTTAGCTGTAGCAATGGCTGTATTTACTAGTACAGCGGCTGCCCCCATTTCCATTGCTTCTGCGGCTTCTGATGGCTTTCCAATTCCTGCATCAACAATGATTGGAAGCTCCATTTCTTCTATTAAAATTTGGATCAGTTCCTTCGTCCGAATTCCTCGATTTGAACCGATCGGAGATCCAAGTGGCATAATGGCTGCTGCTCCAGCATTTTGCATGGCTTTTGCTGCCATTAAGTCTGGGCTCATATAAGGTAGAACGAGAAACCCTTCATTTGCTAAAATCTCAGTTGCCTTAGTCGTTTCGTAATTGTCAGGAAGCAAGTACTTTTGGTCGGAAATGACCTCGATTTTAATCCAATTTCCCATACCGGCTGCTCTTGCAAGTCGGGCAATTCGAACCGCTTCGTCGGCGGTTCTCGCTCCCGACGTATTCGGAAGCAAAATCATGTTTTTAGGAATGTCTTCTAAGATGTTTTCTTCCCCAGTAGCATGCAGGTCGACTCGTCTCAAAGCGACAGTAACAACCTGTGAACCGGATTGGGTTAGTGCTTCTTTCATAAGTTTGTGATTATAAAATTTGCCTGTTCCGGTGAGTAGGCGATTATGTAGCTGTGTGTTTCCAATCGTTAATAAGTCGGTCATTGTGGTTCCTCCTATTGGTTTGTTTTGAATAAATAAAAAAGACTTACCAATCTTGGCAAGCCTTCACTTTCTTACATAGAGCTTTTCCTCTTAATAGAGCTCATGCAAAATGATTGCTTCCCTACGTTGGTTCTAACCAAATCAGGTTCAAGGGTTGGAAAGTTTCCTCTCAGCCTTTAGGCACCCCTAGCTAATTTCAAATTTTATTTGATTCCGATTTTTGATTTGTTTCGATTGTAAGCCCAATGATTGGTTGGACCGTGACCGGATCCGATGTGTAAGTCATCCTCAATGGCTGCCTGTATAAAGTCTTTTGCCACTTGCACCGCCTGTACAACCGAGCTTCCTTTTGCGAGTTGAGCGGTTATGGCAGCGGAAAAGGTACAACCTGTGCCATGAGTATTTTTTGTGGAAATCCGATTTGAAGTAAAGGTGTGAAATTTTTCTCCATCATATAAAAGATCAATCATTTCTTCACTTTCCGGATCATGGCCCCCCTTAATCATGACAGCTTCAGCACCCATCTCATGGAGCAATTTTGCTGCTTGTTTTCGGTCATTCATCGTCTCAATTTTTATTCCTGTAAGCACCTCGGCTTCTGGAATATTTGGTGTAACGATCGTCGCGAGTGGCAGTAATTTTTCTTTTAATGCTTTTACTGCTTCGTTTTGTAAAAGTGAAGCACCCCCTTTTGCAATCATCACCGGATCTACGACGATGTGTTCCATCTCATAAATTTCTATAAATCTCGCAACGGCCTCAATGGTGTCACTGTTAAATAACATCCCGGTTTTGATCGCATCTGGACGCAAATCTTCAGCAATTGATTGGAGTTGTTCTTGAATTCCTTCCAAAGGAACTGAATATACCCCCTGTACCCCTGTTGTGTTTTGTGCGGTTACGGCTGTTATCACAGACATTCCGTACACATCTAATTCTTGAAATGTTTTCAGATCGGCCTGTATGCCAGCCCCTCCACCACTATCTGAACCGGCAATGGTTAATGCTTTATTTACCATAGTGAATAACCTCTCCTTGACTAAAATTCATCAACTAATCTACGTAATAGCTTGGTATGCTCTTGAATATGACTGGCTCGACAAATATCGGAAATAATCGCTAGGCCATTTGCTCCTACTTTCATAACGGTTTCTCCATTGGTAGAATTAATTCCACCAATTGCAATTAGAGGCAGAGAGATTCCTGCGTTACGAAATTCAGTAAAGATATCCAAGTTTTGTTGTTTTTCGGTATCCTCTTTTGAAATCGTAGGATACATCGGTCCAATTCCTAAGTAATCAGCTCCGTCTCGAACGGCTTGAAGTCCCTCTTCAATCGTGTGAGTGGATACTCCAAGAATTTTGTTAGGACCGATTGTCTCTCTCACATATTTTGCATTTTCATCGTCCTGGCCAACATGAACTCCATCAGCATCAAGTGCAATAGCGAGTGGTAAATCATCATTAACGATAAATGGGACCTTATGTTCCGCGCAGAGTTCTCGCAGTTTTTTTCCAAGCTCGTACTTTTCTATTTCTCCAAGAGAGTGGCTCCCTTTTTCTCGATATTGAAAGCACGTTATTCCACCTTTAATCGCTAAAGCTAACGTTTCTTCAGGTGTTCGATCCATGCAATCTTGACTGCCCATTATAAAATACAGTTTTAGATATTCCATTTTCCCCAATGCTCCTTACATCGTTGTGATTTTTGAATACACTTTGGCTAGATCTACCACATCGGAGGATGAAGTGAGCATGAGTTGATTTAGAAATTCCATCTGAAAAGTACCAACATGTTGGTCACCTGTTGCTAAAATCGCGCGCTCAGCGACTGCACCATAAAATGCTGAAGCCCCTGCCGCGGCGAGTAAATAATTTGTTTCAACACTTGCAAAAGCTCCTACAACTGATGAAAATAAGCAACCAGTCCCAGTTACTTTTGTTAGAAGAGGATGTCCGTTTGAAACGATGATCGATTCTTCTCCATTAGAGACAATATCGTCTTTTCCAGTAACCACAACGGTCATATGTAATTTTTGAGCTGCTACAAGAGCGAGATCTGCGATATTTCCTTCACCTGTACCTGCATCAACACCGCGTGTCTGCCATTCTTCACCTACTACGTTGGCTACCTCGGCAGCATTTCCACGTAATATGCTAATATTCACTTCTGATAGAATTCGTTTTACAGTATTTGTACGATATACTGTTGCACCAGCTCCAACCGGATCAAGCACGACCGGTACTCCTTTTCCATTAGCAGCTTTTCCTGCAATGATCATAGCTTCTACTTCCGGTTCCCTTAATGTGCCGATATTGAGCACGAGTGAATTTGCTATGCTTACCATGTCAGCTACTTCTTCTTTGGCATAGGCCATAACTGGTGAAGCACCAAGAGCTAACAACCCATTTGCAACAAAATTAGTTACTACCACATTCGTCATATTATGAACTAACGGTGATTGTTCTCTTACTCTATCAATTAATGTTAAAAATTCATGACTCAACTTTCTTTACTCCCTTCGTATTAAAAACCTATTTTAAAACAAAAAAACCAGATTCTTATAGAACCTGGCATAGTTACGAAACAAAAAACATTCATCTTCGCAGTAACTACTTCCCTCCGCTGGTATGAGCCAGATCAGGTTCCAAGAGTCGAAAACTGGATATTGTTTTCTCTCAGCCCGAACATACGGGCCCCCCTAGTAGATTTCATATGAAACTATAATTCAATCATAGTGGAAGGTTTTTCATAACGCAACTATAAATTATTTAAATAGTAAAAAAGTTCTCTCTATACCAACAGGAGGGAATTCTATTTAAACCGTAAATTTCCTTAAAAGATCTTTTAAATTAATGGCCATTTCATTGACTGCCTGAACAGACGAAGCGATTTCTTCCATTGTTGCCAGTTGCTCTTCAGCTGATGCAGCCACCGCATGTGAGGAATTGGAATTCACCTTTGCAATTTCTGTTAGCACTTCAATATTCGCAGTTACATATTTGGAGCTTTCCGTCATCTTTTGCACATATTGATGAATTGACTGAATCGTCTTACGAATGTCTGTGATAGAGTGAGTAATTTGTGTAAATGATCTTCCTGCCTCGTTAACAGCAATTGACCCATTTTCTACTTCAAGTGTGCTCTTTTCCATCGCTTTTACAGCTTGATTTGTACCAGATTGGATTTTTAAAATAAGATCAATAATTTCGTTAGAAGAGCTCTTAGATTGTACGGCAAGTTTACGCACTTCATCAGCAACAACAGCAAAGCCTTTCCCATGTTCACCAGCTCGTGCTGCTTCAATAGCAGCATTTAAAGCGAGTAAATTAGTTTGATCCGCAATACTTGTGATCACTTTTGTTATTTGACTAATTTCCTTTGATTGACTACCAAGGTTATCAATCACTCCTGACACTTCTAAAACGGAGTCATGAATATGCGTCATTTGCTTAATCGCATGTTGTACGACTTGATTTCCGTTTTTAGACACTCCGTCAACCATATTTGCTGAAGCTTCGAGTTCTTCTGATGAAAGCGTTAGTGTTTCTTGAATCGTAGCCAATGTGTTCATTGTATGTATGGTTTCGTTTACGCTTTCTAATTGTTTATGAGAGGAGGCGGCCACCTCTTGAATGGAATAAGTAATACTTTCTGCCCCTTGCGCTGTTTCCTCTGAGCTTGCTGTTAAATCCTCTGCAGACGCAGAAACCTGAGTGGTTGTTTCATAGGCTTGTGAAATTAATGCTCGTAGCTCTTTTACCATTCGGTTGAAAGTAATGGTTAGCTCACCAATTTCATCATTTGATGTGACCTTCATATCCGTTTGACTAAAATCTCCCTCTGCCACTAGTTGAATTCTTTCTGATAAACGACGGATCGGATCATGAATAGACTTCATTAATACAAAGGCAACTAATACGGAGATACCAATAACTATTATTGTAAGAATCATTGTCCAAAGCTGAACTTGATTTCCGTTAGAAATGATTTCTTCTCCAAGCTGTTCTACGCTTTTATTTTTTTCGTCAGCTAAAGCTTTTAGTTTTGTCATCGTTTGTTCGGCTTTAAACTTTTCAGATCCAACATTTAGAAAGGCTTGACGCTTCTCTCCGCTGTCAAACACGTCAAAAGCATCCTTCATCATAACCTCATTCCATTTGACACTATCAGAAATGACCTTTTTTACTGAGTTTTCATCTTTGGTTCCTGCAACGTTAGTCAATAACTTTTTTTCTAACTGTTTACTAAGCTGTACATTGCTCTCAAAGCTTTCCTTTGCCTGTGGAGAACCATCAAGCATGTACTCATTTACGAGCCGTAATCGCTCAGCCATGTAAAATCGTAAATCTTGCAGATCGTTTAATTGCTGTGATTCTTCTAGAATAAGTGATTTTGCTAATTCATTTGCCTTTTGGGTATTGATCATGGAGTAAATAGCTAGTCCACTAGAAACTAATAACACTAGCCCGAAGCTAAGCATGATTTTTTTCCGAATACTTTGTGATTGAAATGGACTTTTTATGATTGGCAGATGCCATGTTGTATTCTTATTAATACGAATTCTTTTTTTAACCCATTTACCAATAGACTTCAATCCTTACACATCCTTCACCCGTTGTCCCATTCATTATGGCAAAGGAATATTAAGCAATTGTAAAGGGATTGTAAGTATTAAATAAATAATATAACTTTATACCTGATTCTTAAGAACTATTTTATAAAATAAAACCTAGGAAATGATGGTATTTCCTAGGCAAGCGCAGGTTATGACATTTCTCTGCAAAATTCCTTATCCGACTAATCGATTAGTTAGTTTTTTGACATAAAGAGATAAAAAGACGCTTCGGGATAGACTAAATAAGATAAACGCCATCCATACTCCGTGGTTCCCAAAAACAGGTACCAAACATACAATGGCTGCTAAAAACACAAGCAAAGCGATAAAAATAGAATTTCTAACCGATTTCGCGTCCGTTGCACCAGAAAAAATACCTTCTAGTTGTAATCCCCAAAATCCGACAAGTGGAAATAGAAACATCCAAACTAAGAATACATGAGTGGATTCTCTAACCTCATGAATTGTCGAAAATAGTGAAACAATAAAGTCTCCAAACAGGAAGGTCAAAAGGGATAAACAAATGGCTGTTGCAAATCCCCAGGTTGCAGAAAGAGACAAGGCTCGAAAATATAGAGAGCTGTTCCTTCCTCCAAACGCTCTACCCACTAAAATACTTGAAGCATTAGCGAATCCTCCAAAAAGATAGGCCATTACGTAATGGACTTGTAGAAGGATCGCATTTGCTGCTAATGTGAGCTCCCCCATGCTTGCTCCTTTTGAGGTGAAAATTCCAGTCATCGTGACTAAACATAATGTTCGGAGAAAATGGTCGCGATTCACAAGAAACATTTGAACTAAGGTGTCCTTCTTGATTAACGCAGCAATCGAAGGAATAAAGAAACGCCTTTTATTTGTATGATAAATAATGAGCATTCCAATTAAAACCGAAGACACTTCAGCGATTAAAGTAGCAAAGGCGACGCCTGCAACCCCCATATGTAAGCCCAGAACAAAGACAATATCTAGCACAATATTTAATAGGTTCATACCAATTTGCAGGAATAACGACATTTTTACTTTTCCTAAGCCGACTAGCCATCCGATGGTTACATAGCTTAGTAGAATAAACGGTGCACCCCAGATACGAATGAGAAAGTAAGTTTCAGCCAGGGCATTTGTTGATGTATTCCCTCCCATAAGGTGAAGGGATAAATGGATGATTGGCTTTTGAAAAAGGATGAAAATCAAACCCATCAGAATAGCAATTATCATCGGGCGGTAAAGCGCAAGCATAATTCCTTCTTCATTTTTTGCTCCATCAGCTTGTGACGTGAAGCCACTTGTCGTTACACGTAAAAAGCCGAGAAGCCAGTACATCGTATTAAAAATAACGGCAGCAATCGCTACCCCGCCTAACGCCGTGGGGTCTTGTATTCTTCCAACGACGGCCGTATCTACCACTCCAAGTAATGGAGTAGAGACTCCAGATAAAATTAAAGGAAAAGCTAGTATAAAGTATTCGCGATGAGTACATGTATGTGAATAACGGTGCACCATTTGTCTAACGGAAGCTAAGTTCATTCCTACTCCCCTTTCTTACAGCATAGCCGCTTGTAACAACGCTTTTGTATATGAATGTCGTTCAGGAGCATACAGTTCGGATAGTTGAAAATTATCGACCAAGCACCCATTTTTCATCACAAGGATTGTATCACATAAATTGGTGACTGCTCGTATATCGTGAGAAATAAACAAAATCGACATTTGTAAGGTTTTTTGCAATGTTTTTAATAGTTCAATGATATGCACTTGGACGGACACATCTAAGCTGGCAGTTGCTTCATCACAAACTAGTAAGGAAGGTTCAATACTTATGGCCCGTGCAATAAACACTCTTTGTTTTTGCCCGCCACTCAACTCATCGGGATAACGATCGACCATGGTTTTCTCTAGTCCTACAATTTCAAGCAATCTTTCTGCCTTTTCACGATTGGTATACTTTCCTGGCGGGAAATAGGAAGGCGTAAAATCTTTATAATTGTTAAGTGGCTCAAGTAAACTTTTCACTATGGGTAGTTTAGGATTTAAGGCACTACTTGAGTCTTGAAATACCATTTGGATATTTTTCCGGTAAGCACGAACGTCTGATCGTTTTTTAGGAGGGATTTGATGTTCGTTAAATGTGATACAACCATCTTTATACGATTCGAGACCAAGAATGAGTTTCGTGAGTGTACTTTTTCCGCTGCCGCTTTCCCCAACAATTCCAACGATTTCTCCCTTCTCTATTTGGAAGGAAATCCCTTGAAGGGCAGTAATATTGTTTGGATATACTTTGGAGACGTGTTCCACTGTTAGTAGACTCATACGGATTGAACTCCTTGATAAATGTGAGGATGATTTTCTCCTGGTAGTGACAACAAACATGAGCATAATTTTTTTGTATATGGATGTTGGTGTTCACATCGGATTTGTTCTGGTGACCCTTCCTCGACGATCCTCCCGTTTTGCATCACATAGATATAGTCGGTTCGCTTGTAGGCTTGGACGAGATCATGTGTGATAAATAAAACGGCACAGCCTGTTTCTTTTCTAACTTTCTCAATTGCATCTAACACTGCTTCTCCTGTCATAACGTCTAAAGCGGTTGTTATTTCATCACAAATCAGCAATTTTGGTTTTAGAGCTAATGCTAATCCGACCGCAACACGCTGGACTTGCCCTCCACTTAATTGGAAGGGATAGCTATGAAAGATTTGTTTGCTATTCAAATGTAATTCCTCGAGAACATGAAGAGATAATTCCCTCGCCTCTTTGTTACTTATGGAATAGTGTGAACGAATCGCTTCTACCATCTGTTTTCCTACTTTTATAAACGGGGTAAAGCTGCCGCGATAATCTTGGAAAATACTCCCTATCTCACTGCCTAGCAGTTGATGATGATTCCTTTTATCCATGGAAAGAAGGTTCATATCTTGATAGAATACATGACCAGTAACCATCATATTAGGAACCAACAAGCCTTGAATGGTCCTTGCGGTTATACTTTTTCCACTGCCACTTTCACCGATCAGTGCGACCATTTCCCCTTGATTCAATTCTAAGTTGATCTCTTTTAGAAGTATCTGATCATCTTTTGTCTTTATTGATAGGTTTTGTATAAATAAAAGACTTTCCTTCACATTAGGTTCCTCCTTTTTCCCGTCTTAAAATAACCTTTTAATCCATCTCCAAGAAGATTACAACATAGAACAGTTAATAAAATAGCAATGCCTGGATAGAGCATAAGAGATGGATGAACTTGAAAGAAGGATCTTCCTTCATTCAACATGGCTCCCCATTCGGGTAATGGTGCTTGAGCACCTATTCCAATATAGGAAAAAGAAGAAATCAGCAAAATGATTTTTCCTATATCAATGGCAGCCATAACGACAATCTCAGAATATATTTGTGGGATAATATGTAACCGTATGGTATGAAGAGTACTAGAATAAGAAAGCCTTGAGGCAAGAACAAACTCCTTCTGTTTCTCTTCTAACACCAAACCTCGCACAACACGAGCATAGACAATCCATTTTACGAGAACAATCGCAATTACAATATTGGTTAAGCTTGGTCCTAGGATTCCTGCTATCGCGATCGCTAAGATGAAATCAGGAAAAGCGAGAATTCCATCTATGACTCTCATAAAAAAAGCGTCTATCTTCCCGCCGATATAGCCTGATAGCAAACCGATAGGGATACCTATACACATTGCTAGCAAAATGATAAGGAGTCCTAGACCGATTGTTAATCTGGCTCCATAAACAATTCGGGCAAAAATGTCTCTTCCCATATGGTCCGTACCTAGCCAATGATGGGCTGATGAGGAACTTAGCCGGTTAGCCATATTTATATAAAACGGATCTTGTGTACCAATGAAACTTCCCAATAGAAAGATGATGGCTAAAATGGAAGCAAGAACAATCCCAAGTAACATACTGGGGTTTTGCTTGTTTTTCATACCCTTGCCTCCTTACCTTGCTGGACTTGCGGGTTAATGATCATATAAAGTAAATCAACGAGCAAATTGGTTAGTACGATTAATAAGCCGATCACAATAATAAAGCCTTGAATTAGTGGATAATCACGTTGAGTAACAGCTTGAACAATCAATTCCCCCATTCCTGGCCAAGAAAAAAGAATTTCAATCACAGATAAACCACCAAGTAAACTTCCGAGACTAAGACCGAACATCGTGACAAGGGGAATGAGACTTCCTCTAAATGCATGGAAGAATAGGATTCTACTTCTACTAATTCCCCTTGCTTTTGCTGCCTCAATATAAGGGCTTTGCAGAATGGTAATAAGCCGTTCTCTTAGCAGGGTAATATACATCGGTGCCATCGCTATTCCAAGAGTGATTGAAGGCAATACAAAATGGGCAAATGTCCCTCTCCCCATCATTGGTAACCATTGCAGTTTTAAAGAAAAGAAATACATAAGAAGTAAACCTAACCAAAAACTTGGGATGGAAGCACCAACAAGCGCAAACCAGCGGCCTATGTAATCGGGCCAACGGTTTTCATATAAAGCACTGATCACACCTAATGGAATGGAAATAAGGAAAAGAACCGATAATCCTCCCATTGCTAAAGCAAGAGTAGCTGGTAATCGCTCTAGTATCAGCTCAGAGACTGGTTTCTTTGAGATTAAAGATTCACCCAAGTCGAATTGGGCTACATTGATGATCCAGTCACCGTATTGCTTTAGAATTGGTTCATCAAATCCATATTCCTTTTTCAGCTGCTCTTCTTTCTCTGTCGTTACTGAAACATCATCTACCTTCAGGATGGACCGTATCGGATCTCCGGGAGTGATTTTCATTAACAGGAAAGTGAAAAAGGATAAAACAAATAACATGATAAAAAGCTGAGACAGCCTTGAACCAATCATCTTCCCTACTCTTTTCAAAAATAATCACCTTCCTCATAAGAAAAGTGAAAGTGCCAAAGGACACTTTCACCCCTTTTTATTCAACTTCTATTTTATTTGTTAAAATATAGTATTCTTCTGAACCTGGTACCCAGTTTTTTACACGACTGCTGACACCTACAATAATATGAGGATGTACAACAAACGAATGAAGAACATGTTCTTGGATTAACTGAACGGCTTCTTTTTCTAAATCCACGCGCTCCTCTATGTTACTCGTAGTATTTAGTTGTAAAATAGTGTCCGTTAGTTCCGGTACGTTAATCTGTCCAGGGTTTAATGATCCATCTGGAACATAGGCAGAATTCAAGAAAAAACCACCATCACCACGAGGAGCAGTTAAATTGGAATACGTCGCAATATCCCAGTCTTCTTGCTTTTCCCATAAAAATGTATCAATATTTTCAACCGTAACAATATTGATCTTTATGCCAACATTAGCTGCTTCTGCTTGTAAATATTGAGCAATTAACGGTAATTCAGGTCTTCCTTGATACGTAGCAACGGTTAACTCAAGTGACTTTCCGTCCTTTTCGAGTGTCCCACTTGCATTTTTTACATAGCCTGCTTCCTTCAATAGTTCCTCTGCCTTCACGGGGTTAGACTTTACCACTTCTGTATCAGACGAAAAAGCAAACATGGGGTTAAAAGGACCAGTAGCTTCTGTTGCATGGCCATACATAATTTCATTCACAACGGTCGTACGGTCTAACAGTAAATCTAACGCTTTTCTGACGTTTTCTTCCTGTAATTGAGGATTGGTGGAATTGTATACAAGGAAATGGGCACGCAAGCTCATAATCGATTCAATATGAAGGTCCTTTCTATCTTCAATGGGCTTTAGTGTTTCGGGAGGCAAGTGATAGACGATATCAGCCTCTCCTGATTGAAGAGCTAACGCACGAACATTACCGTCCGAATTAAATGTGACCGTTGCTTCGTCGACTTTTGCTTTACCATCCCAATACTGCTCATAGCTTACTAATTTCATTTCAGATTCTGGTGTAAATCTTTGTACTTGAAAAGGACCAGTACCTATGGGTTTCTCACCGATATTATCGGATTCGACTTTGATGACAGAAGCATTCGTATGAATTAATTCTGATAGAAATGCTGGATATTCTTCGGTGGTTTGAAACGTAATATCTTGGCCAGTAGCGGTGATGGTTGCGATTTTTAAGTTAGAGTTCATTGCTTCATTCACTTCTATTAATCTTTCAAATGATCGCTTTACTGCTTCAGCATCTAGTGACGTTCCATCATGGAAAGTAACCCCTTCTCGAATATGAAACTTCCATGTAGTTGAATCTACTTGTTCCCAAGTGTCGGCTAACCAGGGCTGAATTTCTAGGTTTTCATCTATCTTCACTAACGTTTCTGCGATCCCTGCCCGAACGCCCATCCAATCCTGATGCGGATCCAAGGTTTTTGATGCAAAGCTAAATAACAGTTTGACAGATTTCTTGTTTTCGCTTTCTTGAGAAGAAGTCGAACTGCTACTGCAAGCTGATGAGAAAACAATTACGAAAATAAGGAGTATGTAGGAGATATATGACTTTTTCAATAAGACCCATCCTTTGTACATTTTTTATAAACAGAAATCATTACGATTTAAATGTTATAAATATTGGTAAATCGAAATCATTTCAGTTTACATTACTAAACTATAATGTGTTGAATTCGTCGTGTCAATAATAAATCGTAATTTTTACGATTTAAATATAAAAAAACAGACCAACTATCATCAGTTGGTCCTTTTACTTATGATTTATTTAAACACGTCTGCTTCGCTTAAGTATCCATCTTTAATTACGGTATCACGCACGTTTTCTTTTGTGATGGCAATTGGATCTAAGAAGACTGCTGGTACATCGGTTTTTCCATTGTTAATTTGGTTCTCTGTCTTTACTTCTTCCCCCTTTGCTACCATCATCGCCATTTCAGCTGATTTAGTCGCTAATAGGTTAATTGGTTTATACACAGTCATTGTTTGTAAGCCTTGAACGACACGGCGAACACCTTCCAGCTCGGCGTCCTGACCAGATACTGGAACGGTGCCAGCTAAACCAACGGCAGTTAATGATTCGATTACTCCACCAGCGGTTCCATCGTTGGCGGCAATAACTGCGTTAATAGCATTTCCATTTTTACTCAGGGCGTTTTTCATATTTTCCCTTGCAATGTCTGGGTTCCAATCATCTGTATACTGATCATGAACGAGCTTCACAGTTCCGTTATCGATCAGAGGCTGTAATACCTTCATGGCTCCTTGGCGGAAAAGAATCGCATTGTTGTCAGATTCTGCTCCACCGATATAAGCGAAATTTCCTGATGGAGCTTTCTTTATTATTTCAGTAGCTTGAATTTCTCCGACTTTTTCATTATCAAAGGAAATATAATAATCAACATCGGCATTTTTTATCAGACGGTCATAGGAAACCACCTTTACACCTGCTTCATGGGCAATTTCTACAATTTCAGCTGAAATCACTGCATCGTGAGGAACGACAACTAATACGTCTACTCCCTCTTCAATTAATAATTTGGCTTGTTTTATTTGCACTTCATCCAAACCGTTAGCTGCCAGTGTTTTTACTTGTCCACCCAGCTTTTTAATTTCTTCTTCAAACAGTGCTTTATCTTTATACCATCTTTCGTCTTTTAACGTATCTAGTAAGAAACCAACATACGGTTTTGATTCATCGGTAATTAATTTTGAGTCGTTATTGCTTGACGCTTTCTCCCTTGAGGAACAACCTGCTGTAATAATCATAATGATTATTAAAAATAAACTTGTGAGTGACATCTTTGTAATATTCTTCATATCCTTCCTCCTTCCTAGTAAGCCATTATAGTTCGAATTTTTTGATCAAGTTGTTCATTCTTTCTACCATGCTTGTAAGCATTTTTGCACTTACAGAAATATTATCGAGTGATTGGTTTTGCTGAAGCACAGCAGCTGAAATCTCTTCCGAACCAGCTGCAGTTTCCTCTGATACGGCAGCAATATGCTCGATATTTTCACTCATCGATTGACTTGATTGCTGAACTTTATTAAAACTCTCTGAAATGTTTTTTATGCTAATCGACATATGTTCTACTTTTTCTTTAATGTCGGCAAATTGTTGACCAGTTAGCTCAATTTGTACGGTTCCTTTATTCACCTCACCGTACCCTTCGTTCAGATTATCTGCAATTTTTGATGTTTCTTCTTTAATGCTGAATACAATGGATGCGATCCCTTCTACAGAACGGGAAACCTCTTCGGCTAATTTTCTTACTTCTGTTGCTACAACAGCAAAGCTTTTTCCTGCTTCTCCAGCTCTAGCTGCTTCAATGGATGCATTCAAAGCAAGCAAATTGGTTTGATCCGCAATCGATTTGATCACATGGACAATCTCTGTGATCGATTGAGTTTTGCTTTCTAAATTCTTTACTTGATGAACGGATTCACTTACTACATGGTTGATTTTTTTCATTTGTAGTAATGATTCTTTCATTTGATTGTCTCCACGAACGGCTACATCTAACACTTGACCGGAGAATTCTACTAATCTTTCACCTTGTGAGTTAGACTGAACGATTTCTTCATTGAATTCCTTCGTTTTTGATGCAATATTGGCTGCATTATCCGCTTGTGTACTTGCACCCTTAGCCATTTCTTCAATCGTGATAGAAACTTGTTCACTTCCTAGTTTTACTTCTTCAGATGACTCAAACAATGTGACACTTTGCTTGTCCACTTCAGCTGATAGGGTTGAGATTTCAGAAATCATTGCTCTTAAGCTTGCTGCCATCTCGTTAATAGAGTGTGAGAGCTGTCCAATTTCATCTGTCCCACGGTAGGTTAATTCCTTATTGATGAGTCTTCCACTAGCAATCTCATTACTTTGAACGACGATTTCTTCCAAATTTCTTTTGATTCTACGGCTTAGGGTGAAAATCATGATAAATGAAAGAACGATCGATCCGATTGACGATATGATAAGAATCAGATAAAGTCTCTCTAGTTGACTTTGTGCGGCTGATAAATCAGCTTCACTAATTTTTGTTGCGGAATCTTTTAACTCATAACCTAATTTAATGGTTTCGTTTTTCAGTTCTCGTGCTTCACTTTCTAATGTCGCAAACTCTTCTGTATTAATTTGTTGTACTTTTGGTACGATCGTACTAAAGAAATACTCGTCGAGTTTATGATTGTTCTCAATGAGCTGATTAAACGTTTCCAATTGATTGGTAGTTAGATTTTGCTTTATTCTTTTAGCAATGCTAACAAACTCTTGACTATGGTCCAAATACACATTCAACTTTGTTTCATCAGACAATAGAATGTACTCTGGAACTAGTAAATACTTTTCATGGTAAAGAGTTACCAAATTTCCAGCATCTACTGCTACTTGGTTTCTAGTCACAGTATCTTCCATTTTTTCACTCGTGTCTTTAATAAAAATTCCTGTTACTACTACAGAAATTAAAAATGCAATGGTCATAAAAGAGAAGATTACCATGTACTTTCCACCAATTTTGATGTTTGACCATTTTACCCTTCTTAACATACTACTCCCCCTAACTCAGTGATTGTTCCTAACAATCGACAAAATTCATCATTCTTTTTATCGGCATTGAAATGTAGTTTGTTAAGTTTTCTTACAAATAATTTATTATATAAGAATAAAGAACTATAAAAGCCTGTTTCCATCATTTTGATAGAAACAGGCTTATATTTTTCAATATCCTTTATCAAAATCCACTGAATTCGATAAAGGTTGGTTTAATTCTATAGCGTTTAAGGTTTGAGCAAAGCATGTGATCGCTTCTTTCAGTTCGGTGACGGCAGAGATATGTGGAGTAATGGTTACGTCATTTCTTAACCAAAGAGTTGATTCTTCTGGTAGTGGTTCAATTTCAACTACATCTAGGATCGCCGTATGTATATTCCCTGAATCGAGCGCAGTGATCAGAGCTTTTTCATCAACTGTTGCTCCTCTGCCTACGTTAATAAAACCAACTGACTTCATTTGAGAAAAAAGTTTTTTATTGAATAATTGTTTTGTGTGATGAGTCAGCGGAAGTGTACTGATGATCCAGTTGGATTTTCCAATTATGGAAGAAACGGAGTATATCGGAACAACGTGATGAAAATACTCCTTTTGTTTCCCACTTTCGGAGACGCCAATAACGGTGGAACCAAAATGGGCAAATGTCTTTGCTACTTCTTGGCCAATAGACCCAGTTCCAAAAATAACGATCGTAACATCTTTCAGCAACTTTGGTGTTCTCTGAATCCACTTTTTATGTTGCTGTTGTTCCTGAAATTGCTCATGATATTGTAGGTTCTTTAATAGATAACTTAAACAGTACTCACTTATTCGCTCTCCGAAGGAACAAATGGTACGGGTAAGAAGAACATCATTCTCTTTCCACCCCTCTATGTCTAGAAAATTGTTCACACCGGCATTAAAGGAATGAACCCATTTTACTTTCGATAAATCAAATTTTGCGCATGGCTTAAAACCGACGTAGGCATCTGCCCAATTTAAGTCACGTGTGGTGATCACCTCCACAGGTAGAAAACGAAATTCCTTTCGTTTCATGTTTGGAAAATAGGTCTCAAATTCCTTCTGATACTCCCCTGCTATAAGAATGTTATGTATGTTCATACAAACCTCCGTTTCTATTTGTTTGTATTTTACTATAGCTTGATGAATAGAAATAGCTCTTTGACATTTCCTATGCTTCTTTTTCATACAGTGTAAAAACGGGGTGATTACTATGAAGAGATGGTTAAAAATTGTAATACTCGTCTATTTATCCCTTTTATTTTTCGGAAGTTTTATCGCTGTAGGAATGTTATGGACGGGAAGTATTGAACAATGGATGCCAGAGGTTTCTAAAATAGAAATCTTTTTATATTATTTCTTTGCAGGTGCAATCGGGGGTTCACTTCGTCATCTATATATGTTTTGCTCTCATTATATGAAGGGTGAATTAACGGATTATCGAAAGTGGATCATGTATATTTTTTATCCTATATTTGCTACAGGTACGGCCGTTGTGGCAGTTACCCTCATTCAAAGTGGGATCTTATTGATTCAGTTTATTGAGTATGAAGATACACCATATGCGCAAATCAGCATTGCGTTTTTTGTTGGTTTTGGTTTTAATCGGTTTTTAAATAAACTAAATGCTGTATCCACTAAGTTGTTTCAACCGGAACAAGAGACGGATAAATCATCCGGTTAAGGCTCATGGAACTTTCCCATGAGTCTTTTGAAATTCCCTTCGTTATCTTACCAATTTTTGCTTATAATATGGGAAACACCTAAATTATGATGAAGGGAATTTGGTAGATGAAAAAATGGGCATTTGTATCCGATTTCGATGGTACGATTTCGAAAAAAGACTTTTACTGGATGGTGATTGATAAATACTTTTTAGAAGGGAAAGATCTCTTTACTGACTGGAAGGCTGGGAAAATCAAAGATATTGATTTCCTCGCTACAGTTTTTCAAGCAATTCACCAAGAAGAAGAACATATTATTGCAGATATACATACGATTCCAATTGACGAGTATGTTCCTTCTTTTATCAAGCATGTTCAAGAAAATGGTGGAGATTTTTACATACTAAGTGCAGGTACGGATTATTACATTCATCATATTCTCAAGAAATACGACATAAAAGATGTGACGGTGTTTTCAAACGAAGGATTTTTTCACGAAAAAAATATTCATATGAAAATTGATCGTAACGATTGGAAATACTCTGAGCGATATGGGATTGATAAATCAAAGGTAATTCAAAAATTAAAGGAAGAATATGAGCTAGTGTATTTTGCTGGTGACAGTGAGCCTGACTCGCACCCTGCAGTGTTTGCTGACCTCACTTTTGCCAAGGATGCACTACAAGAGATGCTAGAGGAAAAAGGTGTTCCTTACAAAGCTGTGGAGGAGTTCACAGAAATTGAAGAATATTTAATTAATAAAGGGCTGATTTCACGATAATGCGTCAAGGTACAAATATTTCGATTCCTTCTTTATTAGAGATTAATAGTGGGATTATACATCAATTAGAATCCTACTTAGTCAAGCATGGCTTTCGTGATGCAATAATCTTTTTTGATGAATTTACGAATGAGGCTTTTGCTGAAACCATTGGGTCCTCCTTTACCAGGCTCTCTCTTGATACAAAGGTATTGAAATCTGGATTGGATATCAATGATTTGATTCAAGTATCCTTTTCGCTAAAGAACTATGATGTAGTTCTAGCTATGGGTGGTGGTGCTCTAGTCGATTATGGAAAATATATTGCGTTTGTTAGGAAGTTTCCGTTTATTAGCATTCCTACATCTGCGTCAAATGATGGATTTGCAAGCTCCAACTGTTCGATTGTGGTAAATAGCAAAAAGACGACGGTTCCAGCGCAAATCCCTTATGGAATCGTTGTGGATCTTGATATCATACAGACTGCCCCGAACAAAATGATTCTCGCAGGAATCGGTGACTTACTATCAAATATCACCGCCCTATATGATTGGGATTTTGAAGAGAATCATGGGGTTGGTTATGTTAATGCATTTGCGGCGATGCTAAGTAAAAAAGCGGTGAATAGTTTTATCCGAACACCTATGAACGATATTAAGAATCCAATATTCTTAAAAGAATTGGTAAGTTCGATGACGATGGGTGGAATTTCGACTGACATTAGTGGAAATAGTGCTCCGATTAGCGGTTCTGAGCATCTGATCTCACATGCATTAGATAAAATATCAGTTACACCACAAATGCATGGTGTTCAAGTAGGGGTTGCAACGTATATCGTAGCGAAAGTTCAGAATCATAGATACGAACGTGTGAGAAAGGTGTTTGAACGTACGGGATTTTTTGATTATGTACAATCATTATCACTACATAAAGAAGATTATCGACAAGCGATTGATTTGGCACCTTCCATGAAGCCAAATCGGTATACATTTTTACACGAAGAAAAGTATCGTGAAAAAGCCAAACAGTTGCTTGATGAAGATGAAATTTTGCAGGGATTATTTAAACAATAAAGAGGATGCTTTTCCAGCGCCCACTTTATTGTTGTTCTCTTTTATAAATGATATAGTCCGTGCTAACGGGTTCTTCGTCATTTTGCCGAAGAAGGAGATTGATTTGCCCTCGATGATACTGCCCGTGTAGAGCTACATGGACAAGGATATCTCTTATCGAGTTATGAAACTCCTCTCCCGTGCTATTTTTATAAATAACTATTTGCTCGATTCCTTGTTCTGTTACTCTCGATAAATAAGTCCGATAATCATAAAAGTTCTTGTGAAGAAGTTCATCACAACTTTTCAATGAGAGGTCTGTCCAAATAGGGAGATGAGCACTGCTCTTCCCCACCAGCCTTGTGATCCATACTCGTTCAGCTAATAAAGTGTGAGCGAATAATTTTTCTACTTGTTTATTGGGTTCACTAAGTGAAAGTAATGTGTTGTTGATACGTACATTTGCCCAATGTAAATGATCAAACATACTTTGAATGGATTCCATTCTTCCTCCTCCTCCTAAAAGTGCCCCGCCCTATTCGTAGTGAAAATAGGGCGGGAGCAACTTTACTCTTCTTGTATCGCCTTCCAAAATTCTTTTGCCACGGCCTGATATCCTTCTATACTTAAGTGGATGTCGTTAGGGTTAGGCACATATGCTGTTTCATATTTTTTAATCACTTTTGCGGTAGGCACAAACTCATCTCCGTTGGCAGAAGCTACTTTTTCAATGGTCTGATTCAGCGCATCTAATAATGGAAGTAAAGCAGCCTGCTCTTGCTTTGGTAAATGAGGGAATGGATTGTAGTAGCCCATAACATAGACCTTTATTCCGGGATTGATCTTATCGATTTCACTTAAAATAAGGTATAAGTTTTGGGCAATGGTGTTTAGGACAGCTGGTGCTGTGGAAGGATTTTGCTGTATCGTTTTTATATTGGCTAACAAATCATTCGCTCCAATATCAATGGTAATAAGTTCAGCGTTTTTAGTGGATTCCCTTAGTGGACCGTATTTGGAATTGGTAGGATTGAGAAGCTCACTTACGATATTGGTAGTCCTGTATCCAGGGACACCATAGTTATTTAAAGTGATTTCGTACTGTGATTGCTCATAACGATCAACTAGAAAATCTGCGTACCCTTTATCGAGTTCACGATAAGGTGTTGCCCCAGCGGCTAATGAATCACCTAGCGCCACATAGTCGACTTGTTTACTGTCTTTCGCAAGCGTTGTCATTGGTAAGGTTGCTAATAGTGACCCAATTACCAAAGAACGTAAAATTATCTTCTTCATTTTCATAACCCACTCCCCCTTATCCTTATTCTTTATAATAATTCGTGATTAAGAACAAAATTCCTATTCGCACGATAAATATTTTATTTTCTTTTTCCATTTGACCACAAAAATAAAACAAAAATCCAACTCACCCTTCATTAATCAGTGAGTTGGATTTCTTATTACTTACTTAATTCTGCCACCTGCTGTTCAGTTAATGCCCCTTCATATACATGTAAGTCATCGATTAATCCTTTATATGGTGTATCCCACCAGTTTACACCAAGGCCAAAGGTTCCGTTCGTTGTTGTAAATACATTCGGGAAGCCGCCTTTGTTAAATTTCTCTTCTCCATTCACATAAACCGAGATTTGACCTTCATTGACTATAAATGCGAGATGTGTCCACTCTCCAGCTGGAATTGTCATCCCGGTAACCGCATCGTACCAGGCAGTGCCAGACCAGATCATGGTTTGATTACCAACTGGTCCCATTGGAACAAGACTCACCCAATTATTTGAATCTCTTGCCCCAAAGAATGTCGTAGTAAATGGTGTTAGCTCTTCAGGCTTTAACCAAAGTGCCACAGAATAGGAGTTGCTTGAAATCAAGCCATTTGGTAGTCGTACTCCTGAATCCCCGTTAAAAACAGCCGCATTTCCACTTTTTCCTTCTGCGTAGCTGATGTTTCCAGACGTATTATCAATACGATTTCCAGTAACCGTTCCTGTGGCTACATTACCTAATGAATCTGTTAAATCTCCGTTAAAGGAATAGTGTGCAATTTCCCCACTTGCCTTTGCTGGCAGAACAGTAATGGTAAAGACTTTTGTTATTGTTTCGCTTCCTTTTTGAATCGTTGCTGTTAATGTCGCTTCGGCAGGCTCAGAACCTGCTGCAGGACGTGAAATGATCCCTGTGTCTGTTACCACATCTGCATTTGAAGATGACCAGCTGATTACTGCATCACGAGTTCCTTCGGTTGGTAGTTCGAGATTATTAATCACAGCCGCCGTATCCCCAATATTCAAATCAGCTTTAACATCTGCGACGATTTCTTTATCTGTTTTAGCTGGAACCTTGCTTCCCCAAATCGCAATTCCTTCCTGAGATAAAGCACTAAAGGTCATCACATGTGTTTCTGAGGTTGGGTCCCACTGACGTAAAAATACCCCTTTATACGTATAGCCATCAATAATCAACTCGGTTGAGTTATGATCTGTCTTTTTCCACGTTCCTGTCACATCACCGGTGATTTTATTGTTTTTCGCTAGCGTAATATCAACAGTTTTCTTGATTTCTGCCGAGATGTCTTTTCCGTGGTTGATCATTTTGTAGTCGCCAATGAGATCTTCTCGGTATACTTTTTCTAATGTCTCACCAGCATAGCGATAAGGTGCGACCACTGGCCAACCATCTTTATTCATAAACATTTGATGAACACGAATTTCATGCATTTCGCCTGTTTGCGGGAAACGAGTATGGAATATCAAAAAGTTTTCACCTGTTTCTGGGTCATAGTAGGCTGAGTTATGGCCTGGAGAAACATACCCCGTACCAATTCCTGTTCCTTCGTCACCGATTTTTCTATCAAAAAGGTGATTCCCCATAACTTTAACCCCATACGGTTCAATTGATTTGTCATCGAATATAGGAAGGTTAGGGTCCGCCTTAACGTTAATCATGTCATTGCCTTGTGCATCATAGTAAGGACCGTCTGGATTCTCGGAGCGAACGACACGCATATTATAGCCGCCAATTGCATCAAGACCTCCAAATGATAGATACATATAATAATAGTCGGTTTCAGGGCTGTATAATACGTAAGCGCCTTCAATTCTGCTGTGATTTCCACCTAATAATTTCTTCCCATAGCCTTGGCCTGAAAAAGGCTTCCCTGTTTCAGGATCCATTTCCATAATAAAAATTCCACCGGAATACGACCCGTACATCATCCAAAGCTTTCCGTCTTTATCAAAAAATACATCTGGATCTACCGCATTTGGATGAACGGTAGCATTATAAATGGTTCCATCCTCACTCGTTTGGTCCCACATACCCGATTTTATAATAATTCCTAAATCTTTATAAGGTCCTTCTACACTGTCAGCTACCGCCACACCAAGTGCTGATCTTGGAGAGTCCCCTTTACAAGCATTGTAATACATATAAAACTGTCCATCTTCTAGCTGAATCACGTCAGCTGCCCACAAAGTATCTGATTGAGCCCATTCAAACGTCTCTTTTAACTCTTTAACCACATCTTCAAAAAGTGGATTGCTGCTACTAACTCCATTTGCTACCTGTTCCCACTTCATAAGGTCATTCGATTTAGCGGCAGCTAAATGCGAGCCAAACACATAATACGTTTCGTCTACTTTAATAACGGATGGATCATGAACAGACGCATTTTCAAAGGTTGGAGCTTCGATTGTGTCTTCTGTTGTATGTTTACTAGCTGCAAATGCCGAGATCGGAATAATTAATGAAATAGCGACGACACTCAAAAACCATTTTTGTAAAGTTCGTTTACTCATCTTTTCCTCTCGCTTTCTGAATTTGAATTCCTTGTTTCCCATAAATGTATAAAAAACCTCCTATCCGCTTCATATATGTACGTACAACCATATAAAGATTAAGCGCTTTCAACTCAACCTAAATACAGAGTACACCATATTCTACTAAACTATCAATGTGACCAAAGAACTATATTTGTACGGTCAAGTTGGTTTGGTATGACAATTACAATAAATATATGTGCAATCAAGTTTGCAAAATACTATGAAACATCTGTTATAGCTTCTCCTCTTGACATAAACCACCAATTGCTTTAATATACTTCAAGTTCAAGATACTTCTACTTTCGAAGTATTATATATAGTTCAGTGTGTATAAAGGAGAGTTTTTATGAATAGTAGAGTAACTGTCATGATTAGTATTGTCCTGGCAATGCTAGTAGCATCCATAGATACAACCATCATGAACACCACCATGCCCGTTATTGCCGAGGAGCTTGGCCGTTTTGATTTGTATGCATGGTCTTTTGCTTCCTATATGATTGCAAGCACCATTTTGTCCCCGGTAGCTGGAAGATTATCTGATTTGTTTGGGAGAAAGAAAGTATTTGGCTTCGGGATCTTACTTTTCTTAGCTGGATCACTTTTATGTGGTATATCTGCTAATATGATACAATTGGTTATTTTCCGTGCCGTACAAGGAATGGGTGCTGGTTTTATGATGACATTTCCAGCAATTATTGCTGGTGACCTGTTCTCCGTAGAAAAACGAGGAAAAATCCAGGCGTTATTCACCGGAATGTGGGGATTGTCAGCTGTACTTGCTCCCCTATTAGGATCTTTTTTTGTGGAAGTTTTGTCATGGAGATGGATTTTCTATATTAACCTACCCATCTGTCTGATTTCGTTTGTCACTTTATTAGCTTATAAAGAGGAATATGTACCGAAAAAAGCAAAAGTCGATTATATTGGTGCGGGACTGTTTGGAGCTAGCATTACTAGTCTGCTTCTTGTTACAGTGGTTGAGGAAAATAGATGGATCTATTGCATTGTAGGAGTGTTATTGCTTGTAGGTTTTTATTTCTTCGAGAAAAAACAAGCTTCACCGATCGTTCCATTTTCTATGTTTAAAAACAAGATGATAACGAGAATTAATTTTAATGGATTTGTTGGAAACCTAGCGCTTTTTGGTACAGCTAGTTATATTCCATTGTTCTTACAAAATATTGCTGGTCTTTCCTTATTTCTCAGTGGTGTTGCGCTTCTCGGTTCGGCTATTGGCTGGATGATGGCAGCCGTACCGGCAGGAAAATGGATATTAAAATACGGATATCGAAGATTGCTGATTATCGGTAATGCGTTTTTATTTGCATCTGGTCTTTTGTTGCTTCTTCTAGATCCAAGTCATGGTTTTTGGTTTGTATTCTTTGTTATGCTTATCCAAGGAATCGCTTTCGGAATGCTTTCTACAGTGGGAGTGATTGGAGTTCAACAACTGGTGGGAGTACATGAAAAAGGAGTATCAACGGCATTTTTTATGCTCTGCCGTAACATGGGTACCGTTATAGGTGTAACGGTTATGGGTTATCTTTTAACAACAGGTGCTACCGATATGGACGGTATTCATCATTTATTCCAGTTTGGTTTTATCGGAAGTATTTTAGCTCTACTAACATCTTTCCTTATTCAAAAAAATGCAGCAGAACAATCCGCTCCAGCTGCTAAAATTGGGTAACATAAAAGGACGCTCAGGGAGCGTCCTTTTACTTGCTATGAGCAACTTTTCTCTTTTGGGATGTCTGAACTCCGTTTCCATTCCAGAAGACAACAGCTGTTGCTGCAAATAATAATATCGCGGTAACGAGGAAAACTGTCTGAATCGGGAATAAACCACCGATTGCTCCACCAAGTATCGGTCCAATCATCCCACCTAATTGGTTGGCGGTTTGGTTCAGTCCGAACGCTCTGCCACGGAAATCCTCTTCCGTTGCCTTTACCACAAGACCGTTTAATGCTGGGAATACCGCACAGAAGAAAACACCAAACAAGAAGCGTACGATTGAGAATCCCCAAATTTCAGAAAACGCGATTTGGGCGAGCATGCCAATCCCCCCACCGAGAAGGCCAATGAACAATACTTTATGAAATCCCACTTTATCTGCCCATTTGCCCCATACAGGTGCGAACAAAGCACTCGCAATTCCAGGCAAAGAGAAAATGATTCCCGCTAATAGTGAAGTATTTTCATAGGCTCCGCCGATTTTCACCACATACAGTGGGAGAACAGGCTCAAGAATCATAATGGAACAACTGGTTATGATGGTCAGTACAATGACCATCACTAGTGGACGGTTGGACATTGCTAACTTGATATCGTTAGAGACTGATCCTCTTTCTTTACTAGGTACAAAGTTCTCTTCTGTGACCCATAAGATAATAAGAATGGTGGCAATGAATACAATTATCCCACCCGTTGCAAACGCCCATCTGTTACCAACCCACTCTGCAATGGCACCACCAATTAATGGTCCAGCAATCATACCAGAGGCTGAGGCTGTCGATATGAGCGATAACGCATAGCCTACGTGCTTAGAGGGAGTATTTGTTCCAATAAGTGCGATGGCTCCAGGAATAAAACCACTGAGTAAACCTTGTAGTATTCGAAGTACCAAAATTTGATAAGGGTTCGTGACAAAGGCCATTAAAGTGTAAATAAAGAACAGGACAATTCCAGCCCGTACAATCATTGGTTTTCTACCGTATTTATCGGCTATTCTTCCCCAGAATGGTGAGGCAATTGCCCCTGCAAAAAATGCGGAGCTAAACAATAATCCTGACCACATTTCCGTATGGTCGTGCACACCAATTTCGATTAGAAAGATGGGTAAGAACGGAATGACCATAGAAAAACTAGCTGCTGTAAAAAAGACGCCAATCCAAAGTACCCACAAATTTCGTTTCCACGTTTCCATCCTTTACATCTCCGTTTTTTTCATTCGCTAATGCTTTGCAAGATTTATATCTTTATATAATAACATAAAATGGAATTGTTTTCATTTCCGAAATATTCGAGGTTTAAAATAAAAAACATTCACCAAAAAGGCGAATGCTTCTATTTTATCTTATACTCCGCGCTTATTTCCCCATAAAAACGCATGTAATTGTGGCAAAACTTTTACATCGTTGAGTTCAGGATCAGCAACAGCACAATCTACTAGCCACTCGTATTTTTGTAAAAGCTTTTTCACAAGCTCATCGTTGTTTGTATTGGTGAGGTCGTCATTTCCTACTTGTAAGTAAAAAGGAATAGTAGCGTATCTTTTATGAACCATTTTCGCATACTCTAAATCAAGATCATCAAAAATAACTACTTTTACACTCACTTGATTTGCAAATTCTCCTGCTTGCAAGTTGACGAAAATGCTGTCCAACACCTCGAAATTCGTCTCCATGCCAGAGCTTGGCGGCTTCGGAGAAAGAGTTAGTTCGTCAATTTGTAAAAACCAATCTTGCCAACGGCTGCCTTGTGTTTCAATTCCGATCTTGATTTGATTTTCTTTAAGCTGGCCAATTAATCCATCTAAATTTTTCAAAAGGGCGGGGTTTCCACCTGAGATCGTTACAAATGAAAAATTGTCTCCGCCGATTTCTTTAAGCTCGTGCCAAATTTCTTCTGCTGTCATCATGCGAATATCATCTTTTGCGCTGCCATCCCAAGTGAAGGCTGAGTCGCACCAGCTGCACGAATAATCACAGCCAGCTGTGCGGACAAACATCGTTTTTTGCCCGATGACCATGCCTTCTCCTTGAATCGTTGGACCAAAAATTTCTAACACAGGAATTTTACTCATTCCTCCATCCACTCCCTTCTTGCTTCGGCATAGCTTGTAGGAGTTTCATAGAGTTTCACAAATTCCACTCTTGCCCCAAGATACAGATTTTGACGTTCTTCTGTTGAAACAGCTTCTTGCATTTTTTCATAAATCCAGACAACCATGTTTTCCGCCGTTGTATTCATCGGAGGTAGTGTTTCGTTTAAATATCTATGATCAAGAAAAATTTCAATTTCATTTTTCCAAATGTCTTTAATGTCACCAAAGTCCATCATTAAACCTCTGTCATCAACAAAGCCGCTAATTCCAAAGATCACTTTATACGTATGGCCGTGAAGGTTTTTACATTTTCCTTCATAACAGTGTAGGTGGTGTGCAGCATCAAACGTAAATTCCTTACTCACAAGCACACGTTTGGTATGATATTTTAGTTCGTTTCGTTTGATGTCTTGATCTATTTTTTGAAGATTCTCTACGATGCGAAATCCGTACATGTGTTAAAACCTCCCGTTATAAAATTCATCAAGGCCTCTTTTACGTAACACACAAGCGGGGCATTCTCCACAGCCATCAGAGATGACACCATTGTAGCAAGTTAATGTATTTTCACGAACGTAATCAAGCTTACCTAACTCATCCGCTAATGCCCAGGTTTCGGCCTTATTTAACCACATAAGCGGGGTATGGATCACAAATTGATCATCCATGGAAAGATTTAAGGTAACATTTAATGATTTAATAAAAATGTCACGGCAATCTGGGTACCCGCTAAAATCTGTTTCACAAACGCCTGTTACTAAATGCTTCGCACCCACTTGACGTGCTAAAACACCAGCAAATGTTAGGAATAAGAGGTTTCTTCCTGGAACAAAAGTAGATGGAAGTTCTCCTTCTTCTCCTTCTTTTACTTCGATATCTGAGCGAGTTAACGCATTTGGTGCTAATTGATTGAGTAATGACATATCTAATATATGGTGTCTGACACCTAATTCATTGGCTATATTTTTTGCACATTGTATTTCTAAGCTATGACGTTGGTTATAGTCAAACGTTACCGCTTCGACTTCTTTAAAGTTTTTAAGTGCCCAAAATAAACAAGTCGTGCTATCCTGTCCGCCGCTAAACACAACAATGGCTTTATCGTTTTTCAATTTGCATGCTCCTTTTTAACAGAAAAAACAGCACTACTAAGAAAGCAGTACTGTTTTCCTTAGTTTTTTAGAGAGGGTAGCTAGAACCTCTTTTTATTTATCCCTCGAGAATTATATCATATTTCGACAAAAGTGGTAGTAAATTTGTTCTTACTATCATACTTATTAATAAAACTATAAAATATGTAATCTATTTGCATAAATTTTATATATGTGTATAATATATTTTGTTATATATGGAAAATGTTTTCTAGGGTTCCGCAACAGCTTGTTGGACTGGACCGAGAGGAAACTCACAGTTTTTTCGGCTGTGTCACGGAGGGATAAAAGCCCGGGAGGTAACTGATTTTTCAGTAGCTCTCGGGCTTTTTTTGTTTTGTGGGAATAATAAATTTTGGAGGGATTTCTCATGAATAAGCATTGGATCATGGTGTTTATTGCTGCTTTTTTTGAGGTGTTTTGGGTGATTGGGTTGAAGCATGCCGATAATGTCTGGAGTTGGTTAGGAACAGTTATTTCGATTGCTATCAGTTTCTATGTGATGCTTCGCGCGAGCCGCGCCCTACCAGTTGGAACGGTGTATGCAGTCTTTGTCGGATTAGGAACGGTCGGTACGGTATTGGCAGATATCTTGTTTTTTGGAGACATTTTTAAAATAGAAAAAATGCTGCTGATTCTGATTTTATTGATAGGAATCATTGGTCTTAAGATCGTCACGGGAGAAAAAGTACTGGAAGGAGAGGAAAACTAATGGCATGGTTTGCCCTAATTTTAGCAGGTATGTTTGAAATAGTTGGTGTGAGTTTGATCAATCAATTCAATATAAAACGAAATTGGTATTCACTAGCTTTCGTAGTTCTTGGATTTGGAGTGAGTTTCTTTCTTCTCTCATTTGCGATGGAAACGATACCGATGGGAACTGCGTATGCGATTTGGACAGGAATTGGGACTGCAGGTAGTGCTATTATAGGGATTATGTTTTATGGTGAATCAAACGATTGGAAACGTATGCTTTTTATCGCTATGGTGTTAGGGTCTGTGATTGGGTTAAAGCTAGTATCATAAAAGGAGTAGCCTTAAAAGAAGCTACTCCTCTTTTTATCTATTTAATGATTTCATCAATAATCCCATATTCCTTCGCTTCTTCTGCGCTCATAAAATAATCTCGGTCTGTATCCCTCGCTACCTTCTCCACAGGCTGGCCTGTTTGGTCGGAAATAATCTGATTGATATGTTCACGAAGTTTGATAATCCGTTTGGCTGAGATTTCGATTTCTGTTGCTTGCCCCCTCGCTCCCCCAAGAGGCTGATGAATCATGATCTCACTATTCGGGAGTGCCATCCTCTTTCCTTTTGTTCCAGCGAGTAAGAGCATCGCCCCAAAGGAAGCAGCCATCCCTGTACAGATCGTCCTTACATCTGGTTTAATGTATTGCATCGTATCATAAATCGCGAATCCCGCCGAAGTGGAACCACCAGGACTATTAATATAGATAGAAATGTCTTTCTCGGGTTGATCGGCTGCTAAAAATAATAACTGTGCTACTACGTTATTAGCTACAGCATCATTAATCTCCTCACCGATCATAATAATTCGATCCTTTAATAGTCTAGAGTAAATATCGTACGAACGTTCTCCGCGATTCGAATGTTCAATTACATAAGGAATTAAACTCATATTTGTTTCCTCCTTCGTTTCAGCATAAAATTATGCAGCCATACAGACAGTGCGTGAAGGATGATTGAAGAGAGGTGATGGTTTTTTCATACTGCAAGTTAGGGAATCCTCTTTACGTAACGAGCGAATGTTCGGAATGGAACGAATCAGTATCGACGGATTTTGAGACTTGAAAGAATCATGAAGAAGGATCTCGATTTGTTGACGTTCTTCCTCATTCCAATACTGTTCAATGAACGGATTGTGTTCTTTTTTTCCAAGCCGCTGTTTTGCCCGGAAGATGGCCGCCTTTACAGCCGCTTCAGAAGTATCCAAAAGCTCTGCTATTTCCGAAAGTTGAAATTGAAAGCCTTCTTTTAAGGCAAACATAATTGCTTGTTTCGGTGTTAATTGATAAATCAGTTTTTGAATCACTTCAAAGCGGTTAACAATTTGTTCTGTCTCGTTTTGGGATTGTTCAGGAATATCTTCGAGTGTTTCTTTGTTGCGCTTTCTTATGGTGTCGATCCATTCATTATGAGCAATCTTATTCAAAAGCGCGGCAGAAATCTCCGGCTGATACTTATAATGAAGCCAAGCCTTGAGGAACGATTCCTGAGCCAAATCCTCTCCATCCCATTTATTTTGGGAAATGAACTGACAATATCGTTGAAGCTTTGAATAAAGTTCCTCGATTTCTTCCTCATGTGTAAGACTAGGGTGTTCCTGAACATCCGTCTTCTTTTTCCTAACTTTACTATGCACAACCATCACTCCTTCAGCACTCTCTATCCTTTAAACGAAGAATGGAGAAATAAAGATACGGGGTCACCATCTTTTTTTAGTTTATACGAAATGTATATGGTGGTACCACTATTTGAAACATAAAAAATGTGACTACTCTAAATCGAATAGTCACATTTGAGTTCAAGGAAACAGCTTTAACTTTTTTGCTTCCTCTTCATGGTTGGTCATCATTTCATCAAAAAGTTCTTCCATCGTTTTATTTTCGGTAGAAAGCCCTAATTTCTTTGCTGCTTGAAGAATTTTTGCTTCACGTACTTCATGTGCTAGCTGACGGAAATCCTTGTTATCTGTAGATATTCCCAATTCTTTTGCTTCTTTCTTGATACTGGTTTCACGAACTTCTTTGGCTAGTTCTTTGAGTTCTTTCCCCTCAGTAGAAATGCCAAGGTCCTTTGCCCTTGATTTAATGAGGGTTTCTCGGACTTCTTTTGCTAAGGTGTCACTATCTTTTCCATCCGTTTTGATACCAAGCTCGTCTGCTTGTTTTTTAATAAAGGTTTCTTTTACTTCTTTAGCTAGAGTGTCAAAGTTCTTTCCCTCTGTTTTAATTCCGAGTTCTTCCGCCTTCTTTTTGATCATGGCTTCACGAACTTCTTTCGCTATCGTTTCGGAATTCTTTCCCTCAGTTGAAATCCCTAACTCTTTCGCTTTTTTCTCAAGAAACTCTGGACTATGGTGGAAATGTCCCTTATGAGCATGTGCTTCCTTCGATTCCACTTCCTCCTTTTCCTCTGTTGCAGCAAATGCTTGAACAGATCCCAACAATCCAAAAACTAGAGCAACCATAAATAATCTACTGATTTTATTCACCATTTCTTTCCTCCTTCATTTTATGTTTTGTACTACAGAAGGTAGGATGTCCAGAAATTATTACCAATTTATGAACAAATGATGAAAGAATCATTAAACAATTTTATACCCACTTTTCTTGACGCAGCTTTCTTCCATTATCACATCAAGAATTTCTTCGGTATAGTGGTGAAAGGTTGGGTTGGATCGACTTCTAGGTCTTGGCAAATCAATATTTTTGTTCAACACTACTTCCCCTTCACCAATCACAATCACTCGGTCCGATAGAAGAACGGCTTCTTCCACATCATGCGTGACTAAAATCGCAGTGAGTCGATTCTCTTTCCATACGGACTCAATCAGGTTTTGCATTTCCATTCGAGTTAACGCGTCAAGAGCTCCAAGTGGCTCATCTAACAGTAACAGCTTTGGTTCATGGACAAGCGCCCGAGCTAGTGCTACTCGTTGCTTTTGTCCTCCTGATAGCGAAGATGGATAATGGTCAGCTCGTTCTTTTAAACCAACACTATTTAATACATACGTAGCTTTAGGTTTCCAATCACCCGTTAAGCCCAAACCGACATTTTGGAGAATGGTTTTCCACGGCAGCAATCTTCCATCTTGGAACATCATTCTTGCATCATCGTTAATGGTTGTTAATCTTTCACCATTCACTTTTACTTGACCCTCATTTATTTTTTCTAGACCAGCAATTATACGAAGCAGTGTACTTTTTCCGCAGCCACTTTTCCCAACGATCGAAATAAATTCTCCTTGAAAAATAGAGAGGTCAATGCCTTTTAATACCGGGGTGTTGCTATACGATTTCCGAACATGATCGACATGTAATATTGGGTTAAAGTCCATACGATATCATCCTCCTTCTGTTACGATAATTGCTTCCACATCAGCCATTTTTTTTCAAAGAGTTTTGCAATCCAATCAGAGAGCTTTCCAAGTAAGGAATAGATGAGAATGCTTAACACAATCACATCCATCTGCATAAATTCTCTCGCGTTCATGGCCATATAACCGATTCCAGAATTGGCGGCGATAGTCTCGGCCACAATAAGTGTCGTCCACATCACCCCTAAAGCGTATCGAATACCTACCAAAATGGAAGATAACGCACCTGGTAAAATGACCTGAAAGAATAGCGAATATCCTTTCAAACCATAGGCTCTTCCCATTTCAATAAGTCCTTTATCAACCCCTTTGATTCCGTGGTACGTATTGATATAGATTGGAAAAAGAACTCCTAAAGCGACGAGAAACACTTTAGACACTTCATCAATTCCAAACCAAAGGATAACGAGTGGAAGTAACGCTAAATGCGGAATATTTCTAAGCATTTGAATCGAAGTATCCAATAGTAAATCCAAAGGTTTAAATAATCCATTAAATAAACCGAAAAGAAACCCTAATAACCCTCCGATCAGAAAACCAGTTAAGGCACGACCTAGACTTATAGTAATGTGGTTGATTAATTCACCTGATGCAGTAAGCTCCGCTCCAGATTGGATCACCGCTATTGGTGAGGGTAGAATGGTAGCCGGAATCATCCCGTTCATACTTAGAATCTGCCATAACCCAAGGATGAACATAGGAAGCATCCAAGGAATCAGCTTTTCCCTCCATATACGATTGAACATTCCCTTTCCCTCCATTCTTACTGTTTGACTGCCTCATTGACCTTTATTTCATTAGGAATAATCTCTAATGTGTAAAACAAGTCAGCCATTTCTTGTTGTTCTTTCAAAATTTCATCATTGATGTCCTCTACCCCATACACACGTCGTTCAACCGCTAAGGTAACAGAAGCTTCATCCATTTTTAGCTCTGTTGCTAGTAACTCAATGAGCTCCTCATGATGACTATTCGCCCAGTCCATAGATTCTGACACTTCATTTAGAACGGTGTTAAGTAATTCTTCTTGGTTAGTTGCGAAATCTTCGGTAGAAACAAAAAAGTCTCGATCAGAGGTTAACCCTTCCCCAGTGACCAGTAATTTGGCATTGGCATTTACCTCAGTAGAAGATGTATAAGGATCCCACACAACCCATGCGTCTACCTGATCTTGCTCAAATGCAATCCGAGCATTTCCAGGAGTTAAATAGGCAGGTTCAATATCATCGAGAGAAAGACCAACAGATGCTAAGGCTTTGACGAGTAAATAGTGGGAACTAGAGCCTTTTGAAAAAGCGATCTTTTTCCCTTTTAAGTCAGCGAGCGACGTGATTGTTGAATCATTTTTCACAAGAATTCCACTGCCTTCATACTTCGAAAACCCTGCAGCAACATATGTTACTTGAGAACCCGCTGCCTGTGAGAAGATCGGCGGTGTGTTCCCGGTTCGACCAAAATCAATGCTTCCTGCATTTAAGGCTTCTAAAAGAGAAGGTCCATCCTGAAATTCCTTCCATTCGACCGTAAATCCTAACTCTTTTAAGCTTTCTTCTAAGGTTCCACGTGACTTTACAATAAACAAAGGTCCATTTTTTTGATAACCAATTCTAACTACCTTTTCCTCATCTGTTTCATTACTCGATTGATTGCTACAACCGATCGTCACGAAACATAGCAGAAGTAAACTACTAAGGATCATCAGATACTTTTTATTCATTTTCAAATTGATACACAACCTATCTATTTTTATCTCATACTTGAATGCTGGAGATTTTGAAAATATTCCACGCTTATTTCTTTTAATCTACTTCTTTGCACTTTTCCTGTTGGTCCGTGAGGGAGATCTTTAACGATGACAACTTTTGCTGGACACTTGAAACTTGTTAGGTTTCTTTTACAATGATCCATGACCAACTGTTCCAACTCATCATTGTGATCGTGTTGATTTTGATGTATATAGGCAACGATTTCTTCTCCATAGAGATGGTGCGGGATCCCAATGACAGCCGCTTCTTTAATCATAGGAAGCTGACGTATTACGTCCTCCACCTCGTAGGGACTGATTTTTTCCCCTCCGCGATTGATCATTTCTTTGATTCGACCAACGATAAATACATACCCCTCCTCGTCTACGTAGCCGAGATCGCCGGTATGAAACCAGCCTTCTCGAAAATCATCTTGGTTCAGAGCTTCCACATACGCGGTGATGACATTTTTTCCACGAATGGTTATTTCCCCTACTTTATTAGCAGGCACTTTTCTTCCGTTAGAGTCGACAATTTGAAGCTCAAGCCCAACTGGCCGACCAACAGATCCTAGTACTCTCTTTTTTGGTGGAAGTGGATTTACGCATATCTGACTCGCCGCTTCTGTCATTCCATACGATTGAATTAAAGGAATACCAAATCGTTGTTCAAATCGTTTTGCATGAATCATTGGTAGCTGTGCTGAGGCGGAACGGATAAATCGAAAATGAGTGGGAATTTCTTTCGGCTTTGGTTTTTCTAGTAAAATCCCTATTATCGCAGGTACGGCTGATACCCATGTGATCTGAAACTCAGAGATGACCTCCCAAAACTTTGTTGCACTGAACTTCTCTTCAAGAACGATTTTTCCATGTGATAAAATGGTCGAAAGAACGGCCACCACTTGGGCATTAATATGAAATAATGGCAAAAAGCAGTAGGTTGTATCTGTTGGTTGAAGCGCATGAGACATGATAATATTTTTGGCCGTCTCCAGAATTTGTTGATGAGTTAATCCAACTGCTTTTGGAACGCCCGTCGTTCCTGATGTATATAAAAGGATCGCAATGGAATTTTCTTCTATATTGGATTCACGCTGGTGTGGTTGAGGTAAATCTTTAAAATCAAAGAAGGTGTAACCGTCGTAGTCCACACGGCAAAAGGAATCGAGTGGAATCCTCTTCACCTCTTCTTTTAATAAAAAGTTTGTATACTTTGGTTTGATAAATCCAAATACCGGCTTGCTTCTTTCAAGGAAAGAAAGAAATTCAATCTCTGGCATGTTGGGATTCATCGGTACAACGACCGCACCGTAATCGATGATTCCTAGAAAAATAGAAATAAATTGATATGAGTTTGGTAGGCCGACAAGGATACGATCTCCTTTGGAGACACCCGCTGTGATCAAATAATCTTGAACTTTTGCCATCTCCCATTGCAATTCTCTCGTTGTATACCAGGTTTCTTTCTCATGTAAAATGGGCCTATTTTGTAGTAACGCTTCTTGTATTTGTTGTGTTAGTTTTGACATTTGACTCCACTCCTATCTAAATTCTTACAGTTGTTCCCGTGCCTTCACCATTTTTGGCCCACGTGGAAGTTTTGACTTTTTTCCAACCACATAAGATACGATGGGGGTTCTGTTCAACATGTACGAAAGGATCATGGATGTAGCATATACAAACACAATCGAAGCCGGAAGAACAAACACATACATCCACTTTGCTTCAGAGAACAATGGCACCATTTGCTTAACCATAAACAGTGGAAACGGTTGGACGAGAAACATGCCAAAGGAACAACTAGACGCAAACATAATAAATTGGCTGAACTTTTCCCATTTGGGTTGGTTGCGAACGCTTGCCCACTTCCTGCCGTAAATCAATAGAATGGCAATCACTAGTAAGCTATATGGAAGGAAGATCGGTTGCTGTGGTGACTGTGCCCTTTTATCACTTTCCAAAAGAATGAAGCGATTAAAATAGTAATACACCCACATAATGACGACTCCAGCAAGTAATAGAATCAGAATCGTCATTTTATGTTGTTCGAGAAACGCACATATTTTTTCATAGTGACAAGCCACCATTCCCCCTGCCACAAACCAGCATTGGTACGACAACACAAATACACCGTAATGAGAAAGCAAATAGGGCCAATCGCTTGTATCAAGATGAGGAATTCCTAGCTTATAAAAGGTTGTTAACAGTACCTGAAAAATCACACTTCCAACAAATAGCTGCAAATGCCATTTTTCACACCTTTTTAGCAAAGCTAGTAAAAACGGAAACACGAGATAAAACTGGAAACTTACTAAAACAAAATAAATATAAAACTCATCACCTTGTAGCAATGAATTCTTAAGTTCCACTAAAAAAGCTGAGATGGATCCGTCAAAATCAATGCTGTACGTCCCTCGAAACAATAGATAAACAATATTCCAAAAGATATACGGAATGGCGATCAATGATAGTCTTTTTTTCCAAAAGGTAAAAAGTTGAAGTTCCTTATGATAATACGTTAGAAACAAGACAAAACCAGTGATGAACATAAAGGCAAGTCTTGTCACTTTCACCGAGGAATGGAAGGCAGACATGGACAGAAAGGGAAAGGTCCAATCATCAAATTGTTGATTAAAAATCGTCATCGTATGTACAGATAAAACCCCCAGCATGATGAACGTTCGCATAAAATCAACTTCATATACATGTGTCTTCTTCACCTAATCTAAGTCCCTCCTTATCTAGAAAGTTTGTACTATCTCATTTAAAAGGATAAATATGACGATTTTGTTACCATTTATGTAACAAAGTAGGTAGAATGCGAAAAGGTGAACCTAGTGGCTCACCTTTTTAAATGGTTATCAAAAAATTGCTTTACGGTGTTTAATATTTCCGGCTGTGAAAATCCTCCGTGACCTGCGCCTTTGATTTTAATCATGGTTGCTTCTACATTTTCTTTTTTTAGTGCTTCGTATAAAAGGACACTTTGATTGTAAGGAACCCTACGATCTTTGTCACCATGCATAATTAAAAATGGTGGATCATCTTTGGTTATATATGTGATGGGGTTGGCGCGTTTCACTTTTTCCTTGTTTTCTTGAAGAGGTCCGCCAATTAGGACTGATTCTGGTGAGTGCGGTGAGTCAAAATCAACATCAGCGGAATATTTACTCATCTGTAACATATCTGTCGGTCCATACCAATCGACTACGGCTTGCACGGAGCTTGACTCGTTCAAGTATTCACCATCGCCTTCTAGTTCACGGACTTCTCCTGTGGTTCCTAGTAAAGCAGCTAGGTGGCCACCGGAGGAGTTGCCCCAAACACCGATTCGATTGGGGTTAATATTGTATTGGGCTGCGTGCGCGCGTAAGTAACGTACGGCGTTTTTTATATCGTATAGCTGGGTCGGGAATTTTCCTTCATGACTGGTTCGATGTTCGATGCTTGCCACCACATAGCCATTTTGGGCGAACATCACTAATTGGGGGATGAACTCGAAGGTCTTTTGAGGATGATGGAATCCCCAGCCCCCTCCCTTTATAAACACGATTAGCGGACGAGGTTTTGATTTTTGTTTTGGTAGCAGGACGTGCATATGTAAGGGTTTGACCTCCGTCTTGGCGTAGACGATATTTGCTTGAAGATGCACTCCGTTATAGGCTGACTTTTTCGTTGGAATGATTTGAATGTCATCGTTATTTTCAGCATAAGAGCTGCAAGTAGTTAAATTTGTTATGGCGACGATTATTAATAAAAGAATGCTATTTCTCATGTGATCAACTCGTTTTGGTTATTTGGATTGATGAAGGTGGTGCTCGTGTTTGGTATGGGAATGAATGCGTCATTCGGACTGTGAATTAGTTTGCGTTGCTGCTACTGTCCGAATCAGACCGTCATTTGGACTCTGAAATACTTGGAACTGCAGTTGCTGTCTGAATCAGGCTCCCATTTGGACTCTGAATTGGATGGTGTTGCCGTTACTGCGAATTAGGTCTTCATTCACACTCTAAACTGCTTTTTATTAAATTAACCAATTTATTCTATTTTATGATGGCAAGAATAACCCTTATAGTTGGTAAAACGATTGATTTGCGTTATCCTTAGAGTGAAAAAATAATAAAGGCAGGGACATTTATGGATCAAATTATGTTTATTGAAACAGGAATGGGGATTGATGTTCACGGGCAAAACGTGACGAAGGCAGCAATTCGCGCGGTACAAAATGCAATTCACTTTAACTCAATGCCTGGCATTCGCACGGTTCTTCCGGAGAATAAGTTGGAGAATATGAAGGTGAATGTCAAATTGGCGGTTCCTGGTGACAAAGAGCTACTAGATATTGAAGCGGTGAAGGCCGTCCTTCCATATGGAGAGGTGACTGTACAGGTTCAAGACGGTGGAATGTTAACGACAAGTGGAATCGTTCTTCCTGATAAAGAAGATAAAAATGATTTAATGTACATAGTTGTGGCAGCTGTTGAGGTTGGATATTAATAGATATTATAGGGCGGAAAATTGCTTTCCGCCCCTTTTTAGTTTATCTCTGTGCAGGTGAAAGTGATTGTTCTGTAGGATAGATCTTTGAAAAAATCAAGCGAACAGCTGGACCGACAATAATAAGCTGTAGTGGCAAGGCTGCAATAAAATTGAAACCTACCCCTTTCACATACGCGCTTGGAAGCTCGGTGCTAACTCCAACATTCATGATGGCCCCATACAGAGACATTAACAAAACCATGCCGGTTACCATAAAAAATGACATAAATAGAATCTTTTTAATTAATGGATCTCCCTGTTTAACGACTTTGGTTACTACGGATTTAGATAGTTTTCCTACTACAAAAATATCTAATAATAATCCAACTATAAATGCTGGAATAAATCCAATGATCACATCAATCCATACAGTAGAAGTAAATCCTTTTACTAATAATACATTGTAGATGCTCATCCCTAATACCATACAAGCGCAAGTAAGGGTTGTGAACACCAGTTGTTCCTGTTTATTTTTCCCCACTCTTTTCCTCTCCTTTTCCAAACGTAAACTTAGTTGACGGTTTATTTTAACTTGATATTCGCGTTATTGTCAACTGTGTTGACAGTTTTGGTAGCGCGGTATTTTAAAAAAAATGTTACAATGGAAGGAATAACATACCATAGGAGAATAAAATGAGTGAATTGAATTTGTTCGGATTAATTGATTTAGTCAGTGATAAACACGCCGAGCTTAGAGGAGAGGTCCGTCAGCGCTGGATCCAAAATGGAAATGAAGATGTCACCCCACAAGAGTACTACTTAATGACAAGGCTAGAACTCCACCAGGAATTAACCATTGCCGAAACAGCTAGAAAAATGAATATTTCCAGACAAGCCGCCCATAAATGTGCAAAGGGCTTAATTGAAAAAAGACTGATTGTAGCAGAAACATCTGAAGATAATTTGCGTGAAAAATTGTTGCGATTAACGAGTAAAGGCTTAGAAAGTTGCAAAGAAATGACAGAGATTAAAGAAGCAATTGAAAAAGAAATCGCTGACTCTTTGGGGCAAGAAAAAGTCAAACTCTTAAAGGACATATTAAAAGCTAACTGGTATAGAAGCTGAATTCCACTTCCTACTAGTTAGCTTTTTGATTAAAATTCGATTCCTTTTACTGCTGGAATGCCTTCCTCATAATAATGTTTGACCTCTTTCATCTCGGTAACAAGATCGGCTAGCTCCAAAATTTCCTGTCGAGCCGAGCGGCCTGTAATTACGAGGTGCATAGCTTCAGGACGATGTTTGATCAGTTGGATAACTTCTTCAACTGGAAGAACATCCCCAATCGAAAACTTTTCGATAGCAAGTGCGTTATTAAGCTCGTCTAGAATCACTACATCGTATTCCTCGCTGTAAACTTTTTCCTTTGTGATTTCCCAAGCTTTTTTCAACGCCTCCCGATGCTCTTCTGGCGTTTTCGTCCATGTAAAGCCAATACCGAGTTGCTGCATCTCTATTCCTATTTGGTCAAACATGATTTTTTCCCCATAGGTTCGGGCGGGAGACTTGATAAATTGAAGAACTAAGACACGTTTTCCTCGGCCTTTTGCCCGAACAGCTAGACCGAGAGCAGCTGTGGTCTTGCCCTTTCCGTTTCCGGTATAGATGAGAGTTAATCCATGTTGAGACAATTTGTACCCTCCTTTTGTGATGAGTTTTCGTTTTGTTTGGATATTTTCGTGTTATATGGATTTCAAGGGCACTAGTTCTGTATTTGGCTTCTTCGTCCTCTATATTTATTGCTTAGCCCAAGATCCCTTATGCCATCTACACTGCGATATCCAGTTTTCTACTAATTCCGTGCAGGAGCCGAAATGCAAATGCGTATAGCCGGCAACTAGATTTCTTGTTAGGAAACCTTCCTTTTTCATTCCACGCATGCCTTTGGTTTGATAAGCTGGAGGTAGCTTGGAGGTCGGATGAAAAGTAGAGTAGTGAAACTCGTGCCCCTTTGCTCCTAGATCTCCTTGAAACAGAAAGTTCCCTTCTTCTCCGGTGATTTCCCTATAACCAAGTGCAGCTAGATTTTTGTGCATTTTAACGACCCCATGAATCAAGCCAACCATCGGAAAACTTTCCCCTTCTGTGGTTTCAATCGCATCTGTTAAATACATAAAACCTCCACATTCGGCCAAAGTTGGCAGGCCGTTTTCTATCGCGTGTTTAATAGAATACTTGACCTCTTCCAACTCGGTTAACTCTTGTGCGAACTCTTCAGGGAATCCTCCTCCGAGGTATAGACCATCTATCTGTTCTGGGAGTGATTCTCCCTTCAACGGAGAAAACTCCACTAATTCTGCTCCATACGATTCAAGCAATTCCAAGTTTTCCTGGTAATAAAAATTGAAAGCAGCATCTCTTGCAATAGCAATTCGTATATCTTTGGCCTTAGTTCTTCCAAACTGTTCTTCTTGAAGCACAAGCTCAGGAGCTAATGCTAGTTCGTAAAGCTTGTCAACATCAATCGTTTCAAGCACAAAATCTCCTAGCTTTTGAAAAAATGGTTCTAGTTCTCCACGTTCAATGGAGGGAATTAATCCAAGATGTCTTTCGGGAATAGATATCTCATCCTCCCTTTTTAAGTACCCAATCACAGGAATCCCACACTCTTGTTCGACTGCTGCTTTGACTAGTTTGTAATGTCCAACGCTTCCCACTCGGTTCGCAATGACAGCTACGATATTCACGTCATCACTAAAAGCTTGGAACCCTTTTACGATGGCAGCAGCGCTACGGGCCATGCTCGCACAATTAACAACCAGAACAACAGGACTTTTTGTAATCACACTAATCTCTGCCGTCGTGCCATCATTTGAAGTAGGGCTTTTCCCGTCATAAAACCCCATAACTCCCTCGATAATCGAGATATCGGCTCCTTCGCTGCCTCGAACAGCGATTTCTTTTACAAGCTCGTGGTTGAGCATCCAGCTATCCAAATTTCTAGAGGGCCTTCCGGTTACAGCTGTATGATAGGTCGGATCGATGTAATCAGGTCCACATTTAAATCCTTGAACAACTAACCCTTTTTTCTTAAAAGCTGACATCAGTCCGATGGTTAATGTCGTTTTCCCGACACCACTCCCTGTTCCAGCAATGACTAATCTCCTTTTAGACATGTTATGTCCTCCTTTCTATTAGTAGTGAATTAGTGCAACAGAAATGGTGACATTTCCTGATTTTTTCTTCTCAAGTATGGGTTTCGATGCTCCAGAGTAAAGCAAGCAAGCGGGTTCACTCACTCCGTACGCTCCTGTAAACTTATAAACCGTATCTGACGGGCTGGAGATAGGTACGTTGTTTAGCTGTTCAGGAGAATAGGTAACGAATTCCCACCCATATTGATCAGTGATCTCTATTAACCCTTGCTCGTCTTTTTTCAAATCAATCGAGCAAATCGCCTTCACACTTTTTATAGAATAACGAAGCTCAGCCAATGTTTCTTGAATCACTGACTCGATTTCTTCCTTTGACGTCCCACGATTACAGCCAATACCTAAAGCAATGACCTTGGGGCGGTACAGTACACCATTATCCAAGATAGCTTGATCCTCTTTATCTAGTAATCGATGCGTAATTACAAGTGCTGCCTGAGGCTTGGTACCTAATGCTTCTGAGATACTAGAAAACACCTTGATTTTTTCTGGGAGTGGCCGATCATACGTCCACCAGCCCTTCTCTCCTGATTCCTGGACTACGGCGACTGTTTCCTCGTTCACCACCGATGCGCTTACAGGTGTTAGCTTCTCTGCAGATTCCCACACCCAACCAAATCGTTTTCCGAACAAATCAACAGGAATGGTTTTTTGTACATCAGAGGCAGTGGTAATCACCGGACGAGCATCTAAAATGGCAGCTATTTCCTTTGTTAGCTCATTTGCTCCGCCAATATGCCCGGATAAGACGCTAATCACGTGCTCTGCTTTATCATCTATTACGACTACAGCAGGGTCAACCTTTTTATCTACTAAAAGTGGAGCAATCATTCGAACCACTGCCCCTAAGGAGACAATGATGATCAAACCTTTATACGCCTGAAATAAAGAAGGAAATAGAAGACGAACGCTACCGGAAAACATTTGTATTCCACGGTCCTGTTCGTCTCCCTTTTCAAATTTACTCATATAATACAGATCGGTGTTTTGTAGAGAAGGTGCTAGCATTCTAGCAATCTCGACTCCGTGCTTCGTAATGGCAACAATCGCATAGTCTCCGGTTTGATGGATAGAAGCAAATTCTCCTTCTTTTAAAGATATCATCACGGCTTCACCCCACGTCTAAAGCCATGAGTAAAGCTTTGATCATACAGCTTTGAGCGGTAGTTTTTATCATGTATTTTTTCGTCTAATGCCCATCCTGCAAGGATCATCGCCTGTTTACGAATCCCGTTTTTACGCATATCATCATCCAAATGTTCAACCGTCGTTCGGACAATTTGTTCATCTGGCCACGAGGCTTTGTAGACAACAATGACAGGGGTATCCTTACTCCAGCCTGCATCGATAAATTCCTTCATCACTTTTTTTGTTAACGTAGCACTTAAGAAAAGAGCGATCGTACTATGATGACTGGCAAGATCACGAAGCTTTTCAAACTCTGGAACTGGCGTTCTCCCTTCTGCTCTAGTTAAAATCACTGTTTGTGTTAAATCAGGAATGGTTAGTTCTGCCTGGGCAGCAGCTGCCGCGGCAAACACGGAGCTGACTCCAGGAACAATCTCCACGTCAATGCCAGCTTTCTTTAATAGAGTCATTTGCTCCATAATTGCTCCGTATACAGCAGGATCACCTGTATGAACACGAACCACCTTACGTCCAGAACGAATTCGGTCGACCATGATGTCTACCATTTCATCAAGATGCATTCCTGCTGTTTTCATTACTTCAGCTGTTGGTTTTGATTTATTAATTAACTCTTCGTTCACAAGCGAATCCGCATATAAAACCACATCGGCCTCTTGTAAGAGCTTTAATCCCTTCACTGTAATTAAATCGGGATCTCCTGGTCCGGCACCAATAATGTACAACTTCATTTTCTCACCACCATTAAGGTTAAGTATTCAAGCTCAGCACCATCAAGCTCGGCTGCGTTCCAAATAATTTCCTCATCAGACGTAACTTTCGTAACAACAGAAGCTTTATGTAATAGATCCAAATCGCGAAGTACGTGTAACATGACATCGATGACCTTTGCGACTTTAATAAAAATGACACAATCATTTTCTTGAATCACTTTTTTCATGGTTTCATAGTCATCTCTAGCGGGTACGATGGCAATATGGTCGTCACCATCAGCTAGGGCAATTCCTAGTCGGGATGCGGCACCGTTAAACGATGAAATACCAGGCACCACTTCAATCGGTACTTCTGGGTGTCGCTCCTGCATGAGACGCATCATATGGATGAATGTACTATATAGAAGGGGATCCCCTTCTGTTACGAAGGCAACATCCTTTCCTTCCTGAACCTTTTCCCATACTAGTTCAACTGTTTCCGACCACTTTTTATCTAAAATTTCTGGATCCTTGGTCATGGGGAATACAAGCCCGAGCATTTCTTTTTCATCTGGTTGGAAATAGACATCAATGATCTTATGTGCGTAGCTTTTGCTTCCTCTTTGTTTTTTCGGGTATGCAATAACTGGGGACTCTTTTAAACGACGAAAGGCTTTTACCGTAATTAGCTCGGGATCTCCTGGGCCAACTCCTAATCCGTACAATGTTCCTAGCATGTTTGTTCTTCCTCTCTTTTGGCAGTAATGATATAAATGGGATTTAACGCATCGAAGCGTGTTAGCTGTAAAATAGGCTTGCTTCTTGAAATTTGCGCTAGTATGACTTCTGTAGTGAAACCATTCTTTTTAAAAGCAGCCATGGCTTCGGCTAAGTTTTCAATTGTTACTGCGTTTAAAACGATTCGACCGTTTTGATTCAGCCTTTCACAGCAAATTCTTAGGATTTCCTCCATCCCACCTGCTGTTCCCCCTATAAAGACAGCATCTGGTGAGGGAAACTGATCCAATTGATCAGGAGCTTTTCCATGTACGACCGTCGCATCGACACGAAATTTCGCTAAATTTTGTCTGCAGTTTTCTAAGTCCGCTTCATTTTTTTCAATGGCAAAAATTTGACCTTCACGAGCGATTCTACCTGCTTCAATGGCAACCGATCCGGTACAGGTCCCAATGTCCCACACAATACTATTTGTTTTTAACTGTAGAGCACTAACACTTAACACCCGGACTTCTTTTTTTGTAATCAGACCTTTATCCGGCTTTCTTTGTATAAATTCTTGATCATCAATTCCAACGGACCATGATGGTCCCATGTTCATTTTTTTCAATATCACAACATTTAGAGGAGAAAACTCTACATCTTTTACATCTTGGAGCTGATACCAGCCAACTCTTTCATCTTCCCCTCCTAAATTTTCTCCAACAAAAACCTCGTATTCGGTCATTCCAAAAGACAGGAGATATTCGGCTATCTTATTTGGGGAATTTTCCGCATCCGTTAGAATGGCAACCTTTGATTTTCCATCAATCCGTTGGGCCAAGCCTTTCATCGTTCTCCCATGGACACTCTCCAAATGAGCATCCTGCCAGCGTTCTCCCATTTTTGCAAAGGCTAATTGAATGGAGCTTAAGTAAGGATAAATTTTTAAATCAAGCTTTCTAGAAAGATAGCTTCCAATTCCAAAAAATAAGGGATCTCCAGAGGCTAAAATGACTACCTTCTTAGTTTCGATCTGTAATCTTTCCACTAAGTGTGAAAGGCCGCCTTCAATGGGAAGTGTTTCACCTTGATAGTCAGAAAAATAAGCCAACTGCCGATTTCCCCCTACTAATAGCTCACTTTCATAAATCCACTCTTCGTATATCGGAAGAAGACTTTTCTTCCCGTCATCACCAATTCCAATCATTTTAATAGGTTTCATCCTTGTCGCACCGCCTTTCCTAATAAGTCTCCTTTTAATGTGTAAATGGTCGTATCTACTTCCAAATCACCATTCACTTCCTTTAATGCTTCCTCACAGCATGAGCTACAAAGTAAGTCGAAAAATTGATGATAACCCGATTCTGACATCATATCCCCGACCTGTGAAGCTGTATTAGCACCCTTGATTTCACTCACAAGTTCTTCGTGTGCGCCGGCTTGTTCCGCCACTTTAGCAAGAAACCCGAAATCGATGGGAGCACTTTTTGAGTGAACCATCATAACTCCTTGAGCCACTTTGGAAAACTTGCCCATCATTCCAACCATCGAAACCTTTTTTGCCCCTTGCTTTTTGCATTGTTTTAACGAAAATCCGACGAAGTCACCCATTTCAACGAATGCTTCTTCTGGTAACTCGGGATACTGCTTCATTGCGTACTTTTCACTCCGACCACCAGTCGTGATAACAATTTGTTCGCAACCACTCGCGCGTGCCACACTAATGGCTTGGACGATACTTGCTTTATAAGCAGATGTAGAAAAGGGAACGACAATTCCTCTCGTTCCTAAAATCGAAATCCCGCCAAGAATACCTAATCGGCCATTTAAGGTTTTTTTTGCAATTTCTTCGCCAGCGGGTACGGAAATAACGATTTTAATTCCTTTTGTCACTCCGTAAGCCTGTAACACTTCCTCAGCTACACCGAGGATCATTTTTCGAGGGACGGGATTGATGGCTGCTTCACCAACCGGGACAGGCAGACCAGGTTTCGTTACCCTTCCAACTCCAACCCCTCCATCAAGTGCGATTCCTGGTTCATTTGACCAAATAACGGTAGAGATGATTTGTGCTTCATGGGTGGCATCCGGGTCATCACCGCCATCCTTAATCACAGTGGCTTCCCCAACGGTGGGGGATGCTTGGCAGCACTCAATGGCGAAGGTGACAAAGCGGCCAACAGGAAGAAAGATGGTTGATTCAGTTTGGTCTTCCCCGGTGATTAATGCAATGAGTGCCGCTTTCGTTGCAGCTGTGGCACAAGCTCCCGTTGTGTAGCCTTCCCTTAGCTTTTTCTCCTCTTTTGCTTGCTCGGCCATTGTTTATACCTGTTCGGCTAAAATAGAAATGGCATTTAAGGCAGCAACAGTTACCGTACTACCACCCTTTCTGCCTATGTTCGTAATAAACGGTACATCTAGTTTTGCGAGCTCTTCCTTTGATTCAGCAGCGGATACGAATCCAACTGGCAACCCGATGATAAGTCCTGGCTTTGCGTCTTCTTCTTTAATCAGGCGAATCAGTTCTAATAAAGCGGTTGGTGCATTTCCGATGGCAAAGATTCCACCTTCAGCTTCTTTAATTGCTTTTCTCGTAGCAATAATGGCTCTAGTTGTGTTTAACCGTTTGGCTTCTTTCATCACGTCTGGGTCAGAAATGTATACATTTACTTCTCCACCGAATTTCTCAATTCTGGTTTTGTTTACCCCTGATTGCACCATTTGAACGTCAGCCACAACTCTTTTTCCACTGCGAATGGCTTGAATGCCAGCCTCCATGGCTTTTGGGTGAAATAAGAGACTTTTTCCAAGTTCAAAATCAGCTGAAGCGTGAATCACTCGTTGGACTACGCGGTATTGTTCTGGAGTATAATTATGCTCTCCTACTTCATCATCAATCATTTGAAAGCTAATACCTTCAATTTCTTCTGGTTGAACGGTTAATGGTTTAAATTCTGTTTTAAAGTCCATGAAATCTGGCTCCTTTTTTTAATAAATTTAAAATGGGTGAGAACTCTGAAAAGCTGACGCCGTAGTCCATTTTAGGTCTAGCGATCATGATAATCTCGATGCCTAACTCTTCTGCTGCCTCTACTTTTTCATCGACCGAGCCCACCTTGCCACTTTCTTTTGTAATCATGACGGTGACTCCGTATTGCTTATAAAGCGCTTGGTCAAATTCTTTAGTGAAGGGTCCTTGGATGGCGATAATGTTTTTTTGCGGAAACCCAAGCTGCTCGCATTTCTCCATATTATCTAAACGAGGGAGCATTCGGGCTACAAGACGAATATCTGGTTTGTCCAGTAATTCCTCTGTAAACACTTTTAATGTCTTGCTTCCGGTCGTCAACATAACGACACCTTGTTTGGTCGCGGCTAGTTTCGCTGCTTCCTTGTAGGTTGAAACAACTGTTAACTTTTCGTAATCAAACGATTGTGACTCTCGTTCGTAACGTATATAAGGAAGCCCTAGTTGTTTCGCCGCTTCGATGGCATTTTTTGAAGCTTCCTCAGCAAATGGATGGCTCGCATCGACTACTACGTTAGCTCTGTTTTTTTGAATAAGGCTGATCATTTCATCAGCAGGCAGTCGACCAACATAGACGGGAATTTTCGCCTTAATCATTTCCGTTGCCGCATTTTCTGTTACTACTGTTGTGAGGAGTTGATGACCTTCATTTTTAATTTCGAGCGCAAGCGCTCTTGCATCGCTTGTTCCTGCTAACAAAAAAATCACTTGGTATTTCCCGCCTTTACCTCATCGTGATGGTGGTGATGATGCTCATGGTCATGGTCGTGATGGTGATGATGACCGATAAATTCCATTGCATTTAAACGGTATTGGCATGTATCACAGTTCATTTTCACATCACCTTGAAGTGCTTCTTCTGCCCGGTCCATTAAAATGGTCTGTAATTTAGGATGGAATCCAAAATATCCAGCGAGTTGGAATTCAATGTCTGGGTAACTTTGTTGAAACTCATTAACTAGCTCTTCTAGTCGTTTAATTAAGATGCCCGTGAAAAGAAAATATGGCAAAATCACTACTTTCTTTGCACCAAGCTTGATACATCGTTCGATTCCTGCATTCACTAGAGGATCAGTAACCCCCATAAAAGCTGGTTCAACGACCTGATACTTCGTTTTTTCCCATAGCAATCTCCCAATCTTGTATAAATCACTATTCGCATCCGGGTCACTTCCACCTCGACCTAGGAGGAGGATGGCTGTATCGTCAGAAGGCGAGTCGAGGTCTTCTCCTGCCTCTATTAATCTTGTTTGTAAAATGTTAAGAGCCTCTTCATGAATTCCGATCGGTCTCCCGTATGTAAACGAAACATGATGATATTTTTCCTTTGCTTCGTCAATCGCACCAGGGATGTGAATTTTGGAGTGACCAGCTTGAAGGAGCATAATTGGGATCACCGCGATATCTGTTGCACCTTTTTCTACACATAAGTCGATGCCCTGTCCAACGGTTGGTCTCTCGAACTCTAGGAAACATGTTTCAACGAGGATGGACTCATCTACACTTGGTCTTAAGTTCTGAATAAATTCCCGGATTTGATCATTGCCTTCGTGGTCTCTGCTTCCATGTCCAACGAAAAGAATCGCTTTCATGTTTTTCCTCCTTAAATGGTATGTTTTAGGCCTTTTTATGGATGGTTTTTATTTCCTTAATCTCCACAAGGGGCGGGCTCTATTTTTAATGATGGTGATACGTCTTGAAATTCAAAGTCACACACGTTCTTCACACGCTTAAAGAATTTATGGAAACGCTCATTCGGATGACCTTTTTCCTTGTACTCTTGAACAATTCTCTCAACTAGTTCAACGATTTCGTCCGCAGCAATCCCTTCTGCGACAATTTGTCCAGAGTGTGCGTTTCTCCCGATGGTTTTTCCACCTAAAAATAAATCAAAGGCGCCTTTTCTAAATACAATCCCAATATCTTCACGTACTGCACCAAAGCACGCCATTCCGCACCCGTTAAAACCGATCTTCAGTTCTTTTGGTAGCTCCATTCCACCAAGTTTTGCTTGTAACGACTCAGCATAAGGAATGCTATCTTTCTTTTCTCCTTCACAAAAATCGCAGGCCTTCAGTGTTAGCACATCGCCAACAGGGGCAAGAAGAAAACCTACCTCTTCAAGCTCCCTTACGACATGTTCGGGGTTAGAGGTTGGAACTTGAAGCTTAATATGATGGTCCTGGGTATACTCCATGCATCCATCATCACCAACGATCTCAGCTAGTGTGATCATTTGCTTCGAGGTAAATTTTTTGTTCGCAACACCCGGACTAACCGACACTTCAAAGATTGATTGAATGGGGTGTTGGATGAATTCTTTTGGTTGATTTCTTTCTCCTAAAATCAGCTGTAATGCTTCATCCGCCATTTCTCTTGAGGAAGTATCGGCCACCTCCTGCTCTAACGCCCATGGCTCAGCTTCTTTTTTCAATCGTTGATGAGGTTTCAATGGTTGTTCCTTTTGACTCAATGTATACTTTCGTTGATAACCTCTTGGGGTAATCATCAAATCGTCGTAAAAGAAGGTTGACGAGTTTCCGATCAGCACGGTTGATAACATGCCAATCTCATGATTCAGCATGTCTTTTAATGTGGTTCGCGTAATACTTTGCCGTTCACGATAGGCACTTTTTACAAGTCCAACCGGTGTCTCTGGAGAACGGTATTTTAATAATATCCGTTGGGCCTCAGCAATTTGTCTTGTTCTTCTCCCACTCATTGGGTTATACAAGGCAATCACAAAATCGGCTTGTGCGGCTGCTTCTATTCGTTGTTCAATCAAGCTCCAAGGAGTCAGGTGGTCACTCAAACTGATGGTGCATGCATCATGCATGACCGGGGCTCCCAATAGGGAAGCACATGAGTTGATAGCAGAGATTCCTGGGATTACTTCAACCTCAACACCTGTGTCCTTTTTCCATTCTTTTTCCACCAACACTTCGTACACAAGGCCAGCCATTCCGTAAACACCCGCATCTCCACTAGAGATCACGGCCACTTTTTTCCCGAGCTCTGCTTGTCTCACTGCCTCTTGTGCTCGACTTACTTCTTCTGTCATTCCAGTGCTGATGATTTCTTGTCCGTCGAGTAACCCTTCAATCAGTTCCACATATGTTTTGTAACCGATGATCATATCGCTTTCTTGAAGAGCTTTTTTTGCTCGGTCCGTTATATGCTCCTCGCTTCCTGGCCCAAACCCAATGACTAATAGCTTTCCTTTCAATTACGCTCCTCCTTTCACTAATTCCACCATCATAAAAATTCCGAGTACTAAGCTATAGGCTCCTGTTACCGAACCTAATAATATAAACAACTTGTCTTTCACTCTAGCTTTCATAAATCCCCATGAAAGACAAAACGTAATTCCGATTGTAGCGATGAGTAGACCAATAACAAATAGAGTCAGTTGAATAAGGGCAACGGTTATATTATCAAGCCCCATTGCATTAGAAATTATCGCGATCTGAGTCGGACTTTCCACACCAATGCCGTGAAGAATGCCAATAATAAACGCACCAATGCCACCAAGTTTCGTAGGTGAAAGTTGATTGGTTTTTGTTCCCGATTTCACCTTAGTAGCCATGTTATGGAAAAACTCAACAACAATTCTGAGTCGACTTTTATACTCGTATTCTTTCTTTTGTTTAAAAATGGACCAAATAATAAACATTCCAAGCAAAATAAGGGTGAAGCTAACGAGCATTTCTAGTACTTTCTTAGTTGCATCCGGAAGTTGTAAACCAATATAAATAAATAGCACTCCAATAACCATCACAATCATGCCGTGTCCAATGGCATACATCACACCAAGAGTAAGCTGTTTCTTCTTTCGCTGCTCACTTCCAACCATGTCGGCAATTGCTGCTACATGATCTCCGTCGATTCCATGCCTCATGCCAATAAACACAGCAAGCAGAGCAAACATGATAAATTCCATAGGTCATACCTCTTCTTTCACATTTTTCGAGATTCCCTCAATACTATCTGAGTTTTCAGGTGCTACGATGCCTTCCTGGTCGTATGTATAAATAACAGATTCTTCTAGTATCTTTCCTTGAGCGAGATGACTCCGTACGATTTCTCGTCCCGTGTCCTCTGTAAGTGCCTTATACCAGATGCCTTCTGGATAAACGATGGTGACACAAGCATCCTTGCATCTACCATTGCATCTCGTTCTTGTTGTATGAATCTTGTCGTCCAACTCCAACTGCTTAATTTCATCACGAATCGCTTGCGTTACTTCTTCTCCCCCTTTTCTCATGCAACTACTTCCATTGCAAATCAAGATGTGATGCTTTGTCCCCTTTAAATTCCATGTTGTCATGTTTTCCACTCCCTTACATTTTTTGTAATAAAAAAGCACCCCTACAAATAGAGGTGCATAAGAACATACGGAATGTAGATCTTTCTACACATCTACCTATAGTCCCGTAGGTATGTGACACACTTTATAGGCAGGTCTCCTGGCTCTGGTTCCTTGCTTTTGTTACGTCTTCCCGATTTTACTCAGTGACTATTTGTAACAAAGCTCCCCAATACAGTGGCGGGTACCGCGACGGCTTTTCACCGTGCTTCCCTTTTAAGCAAAAGTTTTTTCTTTTGCACCTATCAAGTAAACTATGAAGTTATCAACCCAATGAATGATTTCCATAAAAAAATCCGCTCAAAGGGAATGAGCGGATGAAACGAAAGCACGAAAAGACAAATAGAATAACAGAGTCTATTCTCACCATCGAAACACCTTCTCTATTCCCGGAGAAACTGAAACGTTTAAAAGTAAGACAGGTTTCCTGACTTGTGCTTCTTCCTACTTTAAGACCTTCCCATATCCATACGAATCAGGTATGCACACAGTGGATTTCTTATTTCGTCCACACATACAGTTGCGGGTACAGCTCTGGATTTTAACCAGATTCCCTATTAAGCCATCTTGGCATCTTAACTTTCTGGAAAACTATTCAATTAAGCTAGATTCTATATTAGATGAAACGTTCTTATTTTTCAACTACTAATATCACAAACATGACAGATTTACTACTGTAACCAATTTTACAAGAATGCCCACCATTAGATGTTTAAAAAAGAAAAGACACTACCCTATTTGGATAGCGTCTATATATTATATTGAGATTTTACTAGGTTCTTCGATAGATGGTTTTACAACGGAAGCCTTTCGTACCAAAAGTAAATATGATAGAAAAGCTAAAAAGCTAGCACCAAAGATAATGGAGCCCATCGGTATGGCAGAATTCTCACCTGCAATCCCTACAAGTGGTGAAGAGATAGAGCCTAGGATAAATGGTAATAATCCTAATAAGGCCGATGCACTACCAGCAATATGGCCTTGTGACTCCATAGCAAGAGAAAACGATGTGGTTCCAATAATCCCGATCGATGCAACGAGGAAGAAGATAGGAATAACAACCATAATTAATGGAGCCTTTAGTAATAACGCCACAAGAAGAATGGCACCTGATACATTTGAAATGGTCAGACCTATGACTAAAAATGTCTTTTCCGATACCACGTCTACGAACTTCCCTACTGCCTGGCTTCCAAGAATCAAGCCAATTCCGTTCAATCCGAATAATAAACTAAATACTTGAGGAGAAACACCATATATATTTTGATAAACAAACGGTGTACCAGATACATAAGCAAAGATCCCAGCAACAATAAATCCTTGTGTGAAGGCATATCCCGTAAACTGACGATCTTTTAATAAAGTTCCAAAGTTTCTAAATGTTTGCCCAATATTACTTGGTACACGCTTCTCCGCTGGTAGTGATTCTTCCAGCTTGGAAATGACCGTGAAAAATAAAACTAGACCGACAACACTTAAAACGACAAACACTCCCGTCCAATTTGTAAAGGCTAGAATTGCACCACCTGCAACAGGAGCGATAATAGGACCTAGATTACTTACTAATGTTAATAACGCAAAAAACTTCGTTAATTCTCTACCGTTAAACTTATCCCGAACGACGGCTCTAGAAATAACGATACCACCTGCTGCTGAAAATCCTTGCAAGAAACGTGCAGCAATAAAGAAATAAATATTTGGGGCAAATGCACAAATAGCAGAGGCAATTAAATACATAATAAGGAATATTAATAATGGTTTTTTTCGTCCCTGCACATCACTCATTGGGCCGATAATTAATTGCCCTAATCCTAAACCTAACAAACAAGAAGTTAAACTAATTTGTACGAAAGATGCCGTTGTACCTAACTCTTCTACAATAGTCGGAAAAGAAGGCAAATACATATCGATGGTAAACGGACCTAAGATTGCCAGAGACCCTAGAAGCAATGCCAGCTGTATACGCTTTGTACCTGTTAAATTGTTCAAGTTCCTCTCGCCTTTCTTTTTAATATGAAGATTCATAATTTCCTAAGTTTGTAACTTAACCATTTTATAACATTGCCTTGCTAAAGTAAATTGTTTCGGTCATTGAAATATATAATAAATTTTATTAAGTTTTTGTATGCGGTCACAGCAGATGACACGGCTTTAAAAATTGACGAAGCCGATAGAAAAAGATTAAAATTTGATTAAAGTCTCAAATTCAGAGTATTTTCATAATTCGCTAAAGAGGGTTGATAAATATGCAGGATGAACAGCTTACTAATAAAGAGTTTAATAAAGATGGATCTTTCAAAAGACAAGGTAATCAATTTTCAACTCCTTTTGGAGACGGTCCCGGAGAGTTACCGATTGAGCCTGGTCGCTACCGCTTGTTATGGTCTCAAGCTTGTCCTTGGGCACATCGCTCTGTTATTGTTCGCCGTTTGCTAGGGTTAGAGGATGTGATCAGTTTAGGAACAGTGAGTCCAATTCGTCCCCACCTCCCCCACGTCGATTGGGAGTTTTCTCTAGATAAGGACGGGGTAGATCCGAAACTTGGTATACGGTACATTAGTGAAATCTATAAAAAAACCGATCCGGAGTATTCTGGCCGCCCAACCGTTCCCGTTATGGTGGATGTAAAAGAGCTTAAAGCCGTTAACAATGATTATTTTAAACTAACAAATTATTTGGAAACCGTGTGGGCTCCCTTTCATAAAGAAAATGCTCCTATTCTGTACCCTGAGCATCTACAAAATGAGATTGATGATTTAAACACAATCATTTTTAACGATATAAATAATGGTGTGTACAAATGCGGGTTTGCGAAATCTCAGGAAGCATATGAACAGGCGTATGATACGTTGTTTGCTCGACTCGTGGAGTTTGAGGAGCGCTTATCAAAAAAACGTTTTTTATTTGGGGACTATATCACCGATTCTGATGTTCGTCTTTTTGCCACATTAGTCAGGTTTGATGCAGCATACTATACTTGTTTTAATACTAACCGGCAGCTCATTAGTCAATATGAGAATTTATGGGGATATGCTCGTGATCTCTACCAGACTTCTGGATTTAGTGATACAACCGACTTTGATGCTATAAAAAAACACTACCACACATCCATAACGATTGATCCAGACAAAACATCCGTAAAAATATTGCCGAAAGGACCTGATTTATCAGGTTGGAACATGAAGCATAATCGTCATTTACTAAGTAATCAACCAGACAAATTTTTAAGGAAGTTGGAGGTGTAATATTATGATTATTCGTGAGGCAAAAGAGACCGAAATAACTTTTATACGGGAACAACGTGTGAATGCGTATACGGAACATGCGAGGAAAATTCCGAATGCACATTGGGAGGCGCTAAAAAAAGCCATCTCTTCTGATGCCGACAGTCAGTTGGGTGTAGAGCTACTTGTGGCAGAAGTAAAAGGCACAATCGTTGGCAGTGTGGCTCTTTTTCCAGCTAAAACGGATGCGTATGAGGGGATGGTTGAAGAACTGGATCACCCTGAAATTCGTGTCTTGGCTGTTGCTGAAGAATTCAGAGGTAAAGGAATTGCATCTGCTTTAATAAAAGAATGCATTCAACGATCTAAGGCCAAAGGTTACCAAGCAATTGGGTTACATACAGGAGAATTTATGACAAATGCGATCAAACTGTATGAACATTTTGGTTTCGAACGTCTGCCACAATACGACTTTGAGCCAGCTAATGATGGCATAATAGTGAAAGCATTTCGTTTATCTATCTAGAAAATAAGGATATGTTCAAGGCGAACATATCCTAAGTTGATTAAATGAACTCTACTATTCTCTCGTAAGTCGTCATAAACACATCTAAGTCTGGGTCTTCCCCTTTTTTCTTTACCACATTAAAATTAGATAGGTCAAAATGATAAGTGGGTTGAACAGCATGCCTTGCGAGACAGTTTTTTGTACAGGCCAACGGACATCCATCAATGGCGATGATTGGCCTCCCTGATTTCGCAGTTTTTACAAGTGGTTTAACATCTCCTCCAACTCCAGCGATGCAAGACATTTCGGCAATGTCCTCCCGATCCATTTTAATTGCAATTAAGTTTGCAGTTTGTGCGGCTGAAGAACAGCCTGAGCAAGAATATACCAACGGCAAATCTGTTCTTTTCAACATTGTTCCTCCTTTGCAGTTTATTCTCCAAACTGTTCTGATTGTTAATTACTGTAAAGGAAATGGTGGTTGAATTCTGTGAAGAATGTTACGTTTACGTGATAAAATTAATAGGGATTCGTATGAATTTTGCATAAATATATTAACTTTTCTAACAAAAACTATTTGCTATTTTTGCTCTAATACTTGCATTCTCAACAAGAGAAAAAAGATCAGCCCTATTATCTAGGACTGATCTCTACGATTACATTTGAAACAATGTCGATTTTTCCACTACAATTTCTTTAATCTTCTGGTTGGCTGGCTTTAGCAAGGTGCGCAGTGAGGTTAATGGTGTGGCGGATGGGAAGGTTTTGTTTACTTCTTCAATATACGATTTATTCAATTCAGTTCCCACATTCACTTTTTTCATTCCCTGAGACACGCATTTCCTCATATCGTCATCAGATACACCTGTTCCTCCATGTAGAACCATTCCAACGTTTTTCAAATTGGTGGATAGTTCTTTTAACAAATCAAAGTTAATTTTTGCTTTTGATTTATATTGTCCGTGAGTTGTACCAATGGCTACGGCTAGCGCATCTACTCCCGTTTCAGTTACGAATTTGTAAGCATCTTGTGGATCCGTGTACATCGCATCATGACTTGAGACAACGATTCCCTCTTCTGCTCCACCAATCGTTCCAACTTCCCCTTCAACGGAAACGTTTTTACTAGAAGCATAGTCAACGACAATTTGAGTATTCCTGATATTTTCTTCTAATGGTAAGCTTGAACCATCATACATGACCGATGTGTAGCCCATGTCAATCGCACGTTTAATCGCGTCTATATCCTTACAATGATCCATATGAAGACAAACATCCACGTCTAGCTTTTCAGATAACGTCCTTAAACTGGAGACTAGTAGGTCAAACCCAATATATTCAGCAGTACCTAGGGAAGTTTGTATAATAATTGGTGAATTGATCTCCTTTGCTCCTTCTAGCATAGCGGGTAACATCTCAAGACAATGTACATTAAAGGCACCAATCGCTCGTTTACCATCATTTTCTTCAAACAATTGCTTTAAGTTTTTAAGCATTAGTTTCTCTCCTTTAAAATCTTCCTCTTATAGTATCTTTGGTGAGTTGCATTAATTGGTCAGTTTTTCCTAAATATAATTGAATTTTTGCATTATCTTTTTCATCGACTGCTTCTTTTCGTTTGATATTATAAAGCTTAATCAAGTCAGTATAGGCTTTTCCAAGCGACCTGTTTTCTGAAATACTTGTTTCGTAATATTCAATTGATTGGTCGATTAAGTTGGCTTCGAAGGATAATGTTCCTAATTTATTTAGAATTTCTATACGTTTATCTCCTTCAGCGTTCTTTAGGTCTTCTGATGCGGATTCTATATTCTGAAGCAACTTTTCTATATCGACTTCAATAATCGTTTCAACTTCAACTTTAGGTTCTTTTTTCCTTTTAAAAAATGCCATATATGATAACCTCGCTAGTTAAATAGATTAATAATAGGACTGATCAGCCAATCAAACACAAGAGCAGCAGTTACAGTATCCACATCGGTTGCGGTAGCATTGACAAAACCAAGATCGTTGAAAATTGGAACCAGTAATGCAGGTAAAAGAGTGATAAAGAAACCATGAGCAATTCCTCCAATTAACACTCCTCTTCTACCACCAACAGCATTCATAAATACCCCTGCTGTTCCTCCAGCGAAGAAGTTTGTTAACATTCCTGGTAAAATCATCGCTAACCCAAACCAAGGGAGAACAAACATTGCGATTACGGATCCAATCGTTGTGGTAACAAATCCTGCTGTTACTGCATTTGGAGCGTATGGGAAGAGCACTGGACAGTCTAGAGCAGGCTTGGCATCTGGAACAATTTTTAAAGCAATTCCTCTAAAAGCAGGGACAATTTCAGCTAAAAGTAGTCGAACCCCTGATAGTAAAACATACACACCGACAACAAATTGGACGGATTGTAAGAAAGCGTATACAAGGTAATTCACATCGCCTGAATAAGTTGATCCGAACTCTGGACCAGCAAATGCAGCAGTAATCACGTATAAAGGAATCATAACTACTCCTACGGATAAATACGTATCTTGTAAAAAGCTAAGTCCTTTTGGAAACTGTATATCTTCCGTAGACTTGGAACCTTTTCCTACTAGCTTTGATACGCCAGCAGCAAACACGTAACCAATGGTACAAAAATGTCCAAGAGCGATATCATCAGACCCTGTAATTTTTCTTACAATCGGTTGAGCGATCGCTGGCATAGCAACTGCAAAGATTCCACCGACAAGTCCACCAACAAGTATTAATGAAAACCCAGATAATCCTGCAAAACTACCAAACACAGTGGTCATCGTCGCCATCCAAAGTACGGCCTGACCAGTTAAAAAGATGTACTTCCATTTTGTAAAACGAGCAAGAATAATATTAAAAACGAAGATAGCTAGAAAGGTTAACGCAATTTGGTTGCCAAGACCTAATTCATTCATGGCCTGACCATTTATAGCTTCAATCGAAGGTACGATACCTTGCATTCCAAAGCCTTCAGAGAAGATTTCACCAAAGTAGATTAAAGAAGTGACAATAATGGATGAACCGGCAGAAAGAACTAAAAATCCAAGTAAGGTCTTAAAACTACCTGACATGACCTCACCAAAAGGTCTTTTTTGTAGCAGTAATCCTAGAAATGCAATTAGAGCAATAGTGATTGAAGCTTGAGTTAATATACTTTCAATAATAAAATCAACGATGCCCATAAAAGCTCCCCCTTTTTATAACTCTCCTTTATTTTGTAAAATTGGGACCAGTTTTTCCTTTATTTCGTTTTTATCTACTAACCGATTGAGGAAAATGAAATCTACGGGTAAATTATATCGGCTAAATTGAGATTCAAAGTTTTTTCCTGAAATGATTACATCCACCTGGTGCCCTGCTGCAGATGAAATATCTGAATGATCCAAATGTGCTTTTACACCTAAGTCCTTTAAAACGGATTCCACACTCATTTGACAAGCAAAACTACTTCCTAAACCAGCACCACAACAGACAAGTATTTTTAACATCGGTCTCCATCCTCCTAGGATTCAATAATTATTTTATGTTTTTTTGCTATTTCTACTAATCTACCATCTAGTCTCTTTGGTGATTCCATCGCAATACTTAACTCTATTGGTTGGACAATCCCATTTTTTACTCCCATTATGACACCGGATTTCCCTTCGATCACGCATTTGCTAGCTTCATATCCCATGGTGCTAGCGATCAGTGCATCCTTACTTGATGGTTTTCCGGCTCTGATATAAAAGCCCATGATCGATTTTCTCACTCGGATATTGGTTTCGGCCTCAATCGCCTCGGAAATTTGAAAGGATATTCCTTGATTACCTGGATGAAAGTTTTTTTCTTCATAGGCTGCTTCCGAGCATACGATCAGCAGGGACTTTTTCTCCTGCAGTTTCTCTTTTACACGCGAGACGATTACCGGTGGATCGGTACAAAACTCCGGAATAATCGCTAGGTCACATGCCCCTGCAATGGAACTTTCTAAGGCAAGGCTACCAGCATTTCCTCCAATTACCTCTACCATGAAAATTCGGCCGGGCATATTCGAGGCGGTATCGTGCAAACCGTATAGTACCTCGTTGATATAATTTAATGCGGTATCATAACCAATCGTATAATCGGTTCCATTCACATCATTATCCACGGTCATCGGGATAAAAATCGTTTTAGTTCCTTCTACATTCAGAAGATGCGCAGCCTTTTGTGAGCCATTTCCCCCACAAACTATCAAGTATTCGTAACCATCTTCGTTTAGCTTTTTGTGCAGTTTATCTCTTCCCTCTTTTGTGTATGGGAGCTTGCTTCTTGCGGTCTTGATCATATGTCTTCCGTCAAGCGAGCGATTTTCACAGTAACTGGGTGTTAAGTGAATAGGAGAATTGGTTAAGATCCCATCGTAGCCACCGGAAAAACCGTATAGGTCAAGTTCTTTCGTTCTTGACAGCATTTCAAGGGATGCGTTAATTCCCGCTCCATCTCCCCCACTCGTGATGATCGCAACTTTTTTCATTGTGAACCCTCTCCAATTAGTTCATTTAATTGATCAACGTTATGAATTCTCCAAATATCGTCAACAAGGCCCTTTTCGGCAATTTTCACGATCGTTTTGATTATTTCTAAATGTTCGTTACTATCTGTAGCTGAAAAAGAAATCAAAATCTTTACGGGAGGCTCCTCCTGTTGAAATTGGATCGGCTGCTTTAACGTGATCAAGCTCATTCCAACTGATAGAGCCCCATTTTCTGGTCTTGTATGTGGAATCGCTATCCCAGGTGCAATCACAATATAAGGACCATACTCGAGAACATTTTTTATCACTTCATCGGCATAAAGCTTATTGACGTACCCGTTATATTCCAATATGGAAACACCAGCTCTAATTGCATCCTGCCAATCCACGGCTTCTACTAGGAATTGTACATTGTCCTTTGTAAAATAATGATTTTCCATCTTACTTCTCCTTGTACTTTGCTAAGTTTCGAATAAAGTCTTCATAGCTATATTCAGAGATCATTTTAGTTACTCCAAAATCCTCTATTAGAAAAAGATAGAGCTTTTTAAAAATCGTTTCCCACCACTTTTGTTTTTCTTTTGGGACACTGAGCAAGATTACTACCTGAACCTTTTCCTTATCCCAGACAATAGGTTTTTTTAAAATACAAACGGCAATCGAAACTTCACTCATATGGTTTTCTAACGGATGAGGTATCGCAACTAATTGTCCCAGCTCGGTGGATGCCATCCTTTCTCTTTCAAATATAGAGTCTAAGGTTCGGCTATTAATATAGCCTTTTTTATTCATTAACTGCGTCATATAGTGAAGTACGGCTTCTTTTGAATCTAAATCGATTTCTCTTTTAAAAAGGTCCTTCTTAAACACATCCTGATAACTAATAAAAATCGGATTGTCTTCATCTTCCTTTATTTTTTGATAAATAAATGAAAGATCTTTATTTGTCAAAACTGGACTCACTATGATGATTTTTGCAGAGGGTATATGTGTGATTGGAACAGTAGAAACGACTATATCTACCTTATCTAGTTTACTTTCATTAAACTCTCTTAAACTAATACATTCTATAATACTAATTTGTTCTCCGTAGACATTGGTGATTCTTTCTCGAATCAATGAAGCAGTTGCAAGCCCGGATCCACAGACAATCAGTATTCTTTTCATCGTTCGTTTGTTTAAGCCCATCTTTTCGAGTGCTACACCGAAATGGATAGCAAGATAACCGATTTCATTTTCATTAATAGTGAAATTTGTTAATTCTTTTATTTCATTACTAGCAATAACTGCTAATTCGAACGCTAGTGGGTAATTATTTTTAATTGTAGGTAATAATTCATTTCGAATACTCATATCGTATTCAATTCTCTTTAATGCCACATATAAATGAGTGATTAGACCCGCCATTAGGTCATGCTCCATACTTAGATCAATGGAGGTTTTCCTATTAACAGCAGTCAATATCGTACGTATCATTTTTTCTAATCTTATATAGTCAGCATCATTTATATCTTTATGACTGAGGCGGCTACTTGCTATGAGATGCTGGGCAATATAGTAGATTTCTGGCTGTATATCAATAGAAAATCCGTTAAAAATCTCTTTTATAATTTCGTCAGCAATGATAAATTCTTTTGAGCTTTGAATACATTTCTTAAATTTAGGTGGAAAGGTTAAATAACACTCATTCTTATGTCTCTTGATTGTAATGCCCATATGAATAATAAACCGTTCTAATGACATATCTGTGAGCTTTAATTTATGCTTGTAAAGCACCTTTAAGGTAATTTCCTTTAGCTGTTCGAGTTCCTGCTTTGGAAATAAATCGTTATAAACACTCATGCTATGCTGGTTAAACAAAAACTCTGATATACAAAAGCGAATTTTATTTTCTTCCCCGTGTAGTCTAATCCCATTGAATCGATCGGTAACCACCTTTAAATCAAACCTACTGACTTTTTCCTTTACCCCTGGAAAATAGCTCTTTAGAGTAGAGAGACTGATATAAAGTTCATTTGCAAGTTCTTCCTGAAACATACTCGTATCTGATAATGTGTTAATCAGAAGCTTCCCAATAATCACATCTTCTAGATTTCTTTCTTCAAGAGCTTTCATGTTCCGATTTGAATGATGCTCACTTGTTCCATTTACTTGTACGTTTAACCGACTAAAGGCTTCATGATCTTGTAGCTCAAGCTCATAACCGAGTCCTTTTTTTGATGTTATATTTGCTCCATGATTCATAAGGGTTTTATTTAAGCTTTTTACATCATTTCTTATCGTCCTGGAAGAAACACCTAATAAAACCGCTATGCTCTCCCCTGTTTGATACTCTTTTTTTGAAGAAAGTAATCTAAGAATTTCCATCTCTCGCTTATTTAACAGGTTCATGTATTCCCTTTCTCCTTTCTATCTACAGTATAAAAAGTAAATAATAAGTTATTAAGTTAGCCTTTTTCCTCTTCTTAGGAAAACGCTTACATCATCATTGAAAATTTACTTTGTCTATGTATTCAGTTTATTGATTCTGACGATCTAAATGATTTTAGTTGAGCAAAGCAAGACATTGATTATGTACCATTCGATATAAAACGGAAAAAGCCCTTTCTTTCTACATAAAAGAAAAGGCTTTTTATTTAATAAGAAAAGGCAGGAATCTGATCGGGCAGATTTCTCCAATCTCTATTCATTTCCTCGTTTGTTAGTAAAAAGTGATCAAGAGAGATTTCTATTTCCGAAAAAGCGACAGGTGAAACACTGAATCCGAAGCATTTTGTGGATCAGTTTGTAAATGTAGGTTAATAATATGAAAAGGACGCTAGATGGCGTTCTTTTTTTATATTTTTAGCACTATATATCACTCTAAAGGCTAACTGACAAGAATCGACTGGATTTAGGAATATTAGACTTAGGATATCCTTACTACTAAGTTATTTTAAGATAAATATTTCGGGAAATAAATATCTTATGAAAAAACCTGGTTGTACAAAGATTGTACAACTAGGTTTTTGTGAAGAGATAGAAAATTTGTAGTATTAATGAAGACCGTAAGCGCAAGTTTACTTCATCGCCTCTGTCTGCACACGCTCTAGAAACTCTATCACCACATCATGATTACTTTTCTTCCCAGCAAGCTTCAGCATCGCTCTTCCTACAAAGTTGACCCCTTTGTTCTCCCCTTCATAAATCAGTCTTGTGTGTGAATCATCAACCTTTATAAGTGTAAAAGTTAGGGTGACTTCAAAGGCTTTTCCTAACACAAACTGAATTTGTTTTTTCTTTTCCTCTTCCCTGTTTTCATAAATGAGTGTATCCACAATATAGGTTTCTAGTCTTTTTCCCTCTCGATAGGTTTGTCGATGCTTGGCTCCTGCTTCAGTTTCACTTTTTTCAATTAAAATATGTTCTTCTACTTTTGGCATGATTCTCTTGATATTTTTATCTGAAAATAGATTCCACACCTTTTCGATATTGGTAGGTATCACTTTTTCTTCCTTCCACTGTATCATTCGGTTTCCTCCTTGCCTGAGGCTAAAAATCCATCTATTTCTTCAACTTGCAACTGAAGTTCATGGATTTGCTGCAGTATATTTCTTTTCTTTTGTATTAATAATGTTTCTAGATTCGCAAAGGATTCGTCCTCCATCACGGAGATCATTTCTTGGATAGTGAATCCTAATTTTTTAAGCTTTGTTAATAGAGTGGCTAAAAAAATACTTCCATCGTCATAGTAGCGATAATTGTTTTTTGGATCTATAAAAGCGGGCTCTAGTAGTTTCACTTCTGCATAATAACGAAGTGTTTCCTTGCTTAATCCTGTTAACTCCGCAAATTCACTAATTTTATACATTTCGTCCTCCCACCCTTAGGATAAACTGTGGGGTGTACAACACAGTCAATAATTTTTTCTAAAAAAAAACGAATGAGCATCTCTCTCATTCGTCATTCTATTTATTTCTTCTGTTGTTTATACAAATCCATGGTTTTATAGCCTTGCGAAAGGACTTTAACCATTCCCCGCGGCGCTTATCTCTTGTTTGTTGCTGTTTCGCTGAAAAAATATATCTTGCCCAGTCTTTTCGATATCCCGGGGTCAAGCTTTGGTAAAATGCAAGCTCGTTTGGTGTCTCTGCTAATAAAACTTCCACATCTGTGATATTGTCCTCATAGTCTGCTACACATTGACTGGCAGCCGGAGTTTTCTTTACTTTCTTTTTCTCACGCTTTAAGCCAACAACAGTAAACACGTCATCCATACTAACCATGCGTCCAAATTTAATATCACTGTCAGCAATATAACCATCCTCCCCAACATTCATTGCAGGAAAGATATCGTCTCTATGTACATAAGTACTATATCGTTTATTCCCCTTTTTCGGATAGGCAAAGAAAAGATAGCCTTTTTCAAGTAATAGTTGATCCTTAATAACATGTTGTGTATAAGAGACCATTTCGTCCAATGTTTCAATAAAGATAAAAATCGCATCATGATCGTTAGATAATTCCGTAGGATAACCTGTAAAAACTTCATAATCACTAGGTTGTTTAATTATTGCCATGTTAGTGTATTTATCTAGTTTTAATTTATCGATGATTGACATAGTTAACTCCCTTCTCTTTCGGCATTAAAATATATATAGTAAATGTAAATATAAAAATCATTATTAGTTATATCATACAATTTCTGAAGTTGATATCTATTAATAGGATGTTTTTCACTTGATTCTCTTTTTAATTCACACTACAATCAGTAGTGGAAGGTGATTAGATTGTCTATTAAACGATTTAAGTACAATGAGGAAGGTCTTTCGCGTTTCTTTGGTCCATTAGAAGCAAGAATTATGGAGCTTTTTTGGGATAGTAAGCAAGGTGAATTCAGTATTAAAGAAGTCCAGCAAAGCCTTGATTCTGAAAAAAATATTAATTTTAATACTGTCATGACGGTCATGAATCGACTTGTAGATAAAGGGGTGCTAAAAAAACGAGCGAGTGGCCGTGTGTCCCTATTCAGTCCTATCCAAACAAAAGACGAATTTTTGGAAGAACAGTCCAAAAAACTGACTGAAAATTTACTCGATGAATTTGGGGGAGTTGTGATCAGTCACATGATTGATTCCCTCACCGACGTGGATGATAAGTTACTAAATAAACTAGAACGAAAAATTCAACAATTAAAAAAGGACAAGTTATGATGTGGTGGAAAAAGAAATCACTCTACTTACTTCTACTTAGCCTTGGGTTAGCGACTCTAATATGGGTTCAAATGGGTATGTTTCTTACCCATATGATTTTTGGAACACAGCTTAAAATGAATTTTTTTAAATTTTGTTTAACCTTATTTATGGAAGATTCCTTCTATTATTTTTTAGTTATATTTCTCGTTAATACCCTTCTGACCTATATTTTTTTAATAACCGTAATAAAAATAGGTAGACAAGTTATCGAGTCTAAAAGGTTTTCAAAACGATTATTGGAAGCCAAGGATGACGAGTTAAGCTCGTTGATTCAAACTACGTATGGTCATAATGAAAATTTAATCGTTGTCAAAAGTAGTTCCGTACTCGCCTTCACCATGGGGTATTTAAAACCTACAATCGTTCTATCAACCAGTTTAATCCAGATACTTGAAAAAGATGAGTTAAGAGCTGTGATTGAGCACGAGACCTCTCATAAAAACAATCATGATCCGTTAAAGGTCTTTTTGTTAGAGCTCATCGCACAGTCTTTGTGGTTTATTCCGCTAACCCGGTGGTGTCAACAAAACTATAGTATCATTAGTGAAATTCTGGCTGATGAGTATGCGGTAAGAAAAATGGGGTCAGAAATGGAGTTAAGTACCGCTTTAATCAAGTTAATTAAGTATCATGTTTCAGTGAAGACCCCCCCTTCTATGGTCCATTTTTCTGGTGGGTCTATTAACTTCCGACTGCAGCAATTAGTCGAACCAAACGAAGCAATCCCAATTAAATTGACCACAAAAACGATCTTCATTTCGGTGCACGTGTTGCTTTTTTTCATAGGCATGGTATTTCTTACTACTGCCTAATCTTTTTCGGGTTTTACACTACAATATGTAGTTTGAAAATATTGAGAGGAGAATGAATAATGAACAAACATGAAATGGGAGTACTTCTATTAAGGGTTGTGCTTGGTATTACCTTCTTTGTCCATGGATTAGCCAAAATACAAGGAGGAATTGAAAATACGGTTGGCTGGTTTTCTAGTATAGGTCTACCAGGAACACTTGCTTATGTAGTTACTGGAATTGAACTCATTGGTGGTGTTGCCTTAATCGTTGGACTAGGAACGAAAATGGTTTCAGCCCTGTTTGCACTTATTATGTTAGGTGCCATTGTAAAAGTGAAAATTGGCGCAGGATTTATGGGAGGATATGAATTAGACGTTGTACTACTATCTATCGCTGTCTTTTTATCAATTACTGGCAGCTCTATGTTCAGTCTGGATTCAAAAATCCCCACGAAAGAAACGCAAGCTCAAACTCAAATATAAAGACAAGGTTATGGTGTAACAATGAAAACAAAACGATTTTTTATTCTATTAGCTTTCGTCCTTTTAATAACCGGTTGCGGACAAGAGAAAATGGACGGAACGATGTCTTTAGTTGACCAAAATAACAAGGAGATCACGTTCCCACAAGAGAAACCAACATTATTCTTTTTTATCACCACCTATACCTGAACGCACTGCCAACAGCAGCTGGTTCAGCTGCATGAAAATCTCTCGCAATTAGAAGAGTTAGATGTGAATATGTATATCGTAAGCGGTGATACCCCAGATGAACAATTACAGTTATATCAGGCTATAGTCGACATGTTCGGGAGTAGCATCCCTTTTATATCTGACCCTAAGCTAGAATTAATTGATTTATTTGGGATGAAAAATGATGACATGGCTTATAGAGGCTATGGTATGTTAAACAGTGATGGTGAGGTTGTGTTTCATACGATTAATGACCTTTGGGGTGAGGAGTTTGACGAAACCTTGAAGGAAATAAATAAAGAGTATCAATTACTTGAAAAGTAACCTTTTGCCGCAGGAGCTCCTGCGGCTTTTCATTTGAAATGGACCGTATATTAATTTTAATTAAAGCCAAAGTAACTCATATCAGGAGTTACTATAGAGATTAGGAGTTGATTTTACATGGACACTGCCCTTTTACTTGAATATCTATGGGTTTTAATTGTGTTAATCGGATTAGAAGGAATCTTGGCAGCAGATAATGCATTAGTCATTGCCATTATGGTCAAACATTTACCGGAAGAAAGGCGAAAAAAAGCTTTATTTTACGGCTTAGCTGGTGCATTTATCTTTCGCTTTGGTTCGTTATTTATCATTTCCTTTTTAGTCGATGTGTGGCAGGTACAAGCTATCGGTTCTCTTTATCTACTATTTATTTCCTTCAATCACATTTTTAAGAAATTTGTTTTAAGAAAGGGAGAAAATAAGAAAACGGGAGATGAAAAGCAAGGTTCAGGTTTCTGGATGACTGTGTTAAAAGTTGAATTAGCCGATTTAGCTTTTGCCGTAGATGCGATTTTAGCTGCGGTTGCTTTTGCTGTTGCTCTCCCTGAAACGCCACTACCTCCTATTGGGGGATTAGATGGTGGACAATTTTTAGTGATCTTGGCAGGTGGAATCATCGGTTTAGTGATTATGAGATTTGCCGCTAATTTCTTTGTAGGGATTCTTCATAAAAAACCTGGGCTTGAAACGGCCGCTTTCTTTATCGTCGGTTGGGTGGGTGTTAAATTGGCAGTATACACCCTTGCTCACCCTGATTTAGGTTATCTATCAAAGGCATTTCCTAAATCAACAGAATGGAAACTAACATTTTGGTCCGTTCTGTTATTAATAGCCATTTTAGGCTGGTTTCTTTCTAAAGAAAAAGTTGCTGAGGAACCCGGTAAATAAACTTTGAAAACGCTATTATGAAAAAAATGGAGTACTACATGAAATTAAAAATACAACTTCTCATTGCATTTCTAATAAGCCTAGTCTCTTCACTAGCATTTAGTGTAATGGCAATTTTAGTAAAGAAGAATACCATTGTCTCTTTTGATAGCAAAATTATTTCCTTTGTTCAAGGATTGGAATCTCCATGGTTAACCTCCATTATGCGATTTTTCACGTTTATTGGCGATACGATTCCGGTGATTATTTTGTCTCTAGTCAGTATCATTCTTCTTTACAAGGTTCTCAATCACCGAGCTGAGCTTATTCTATTTATAACGGTAATCTTAGGTGCGAATATGCTTTTTCTCACGTTAAAGATGTTCTTTCAACGGGCAAGACCTGATTTGCATCGTTTAGCGGAAGCGACTAATTATAGCTTTCCAAGTGGTCATGCGACTATGGCTTTCTCCTTATATGGAGTTCTAACCTTTATTTTATGGCGTCATATCAATACATCCTTCAAAAGGACGATTCACATAATTGTGAATAGTATCGTTATCCTTTCCATAGGTATCAGTCGAATTTACCTCGGTGTTCATTATCCAAGTGACATTTTAGCGGGCTATTTTATCAGTGCTTTTTGGCTTACGTTAGCTATTGGATTTTTCCAGCGATATATGGATAAAAGAAAAAGGAAAGTGAGCAGCCCATCTGGGTAATGCTCACTTTCCTTATTGTTAGTATACCTTATCTCCGTTAAAGATCGAGTTCTTCACAATTACATAATCGACTGTTCGAATCGCTGACAGTTTGTTTCCACCTGCATAGGAAATGGATGATTGTAAATCTTGTTCCATTTCAATCAACGTGTCCTCTAATGACCCTCTAAATTCCACGTGCATTTTCTTTCCCTCGACATTTTTTCGTTCACCCTTCTGAAATTCAGAGGCAGATCCGAAATACTCCTTAAACTTTTTCCCATCTTTCTCAACAGTTTCTCCTGGGGATTCTTCATGTCCCGCAAAGAGCGAACCTATCATAACCATGGATGCACCAAAGCGAATCGATTTGGCAATATCTCCGTGAGTGCGAATCCCCCCATCTGCAATAATGGGTTTACTAGCGGCTTTCGCACACCATCGTAAGGCCGCTAATTGCCAACCACCTGTTCCGAAGCCTGTTTTTATTTTCGTAATACAAACTTTCCCTGGTCCAATTCCAACCTTCGTCGCATCAGCACCTGCATTCTCCAACTCTCTTACTGCCTCTGGTGTACCCACATTGCCTGCAATTACAAAGCTATTAGGTAAATGATTCTTAATGTGGTGAATCATATTAATTACTGCATTTGAATGACCATGCGCAATATCAATCGTTATAAACTCTGGGGACAAATTGTCCTTTGCTAGTTGTTCAATAAACGGATACTCCTCTTCCTTTACACCTACACTTATCGAAGCGTATAACCCACGAGCTTTCATATCTTTAATAAAATGTATTCGCGTTTCTGGTTGAAAACGATGCATAATGTAAAAATAGTTATTTTTTGCTAGAAATACGGATATTTTTTCATCAACAATCGTCTGCATATTCGCCGGCACCACCGGCAATCGAAACGTATGACCGCCAAACGTCACACTCGTATCACACTCCGTTCGGCTGTTAACAATCGATTTGTTTGGAATTAATTGTATGTCTTCATAATCAAAAACGTTATCCATCACTATCACCTCTATGTATTGAATAAGCTTAGTATGGCCTTTCCCCTTTTAATCATGAAAGATAGTTTTGAAACCTTTTTTCAGGTAATTCCGTATCTAATGATTAGAACAATGATGAATAAGAAAAACTGAGGAAAATGGAGAAGGACAAGGATGATTATTTTGGAAAAGAATGAGGAATTAAAAAAAGAACTAGCTATAATTGAAAATTGGGAACGGGACCAAGGGAATTTGTGGATTTGGGAACGACTTGGAAGACTTCCTTTTAAATTACTAGACAAAATTACCCCACAGTTTGTTCACAATAAAGTGGGAGTTTTATTAGATGAAGTTGGAAATTACATTCAAACTGGTGGAAAATATTTAGTATCGGAAAAACAGCTTTTTGAGCTCATCGAAAAAGAAACAAACCAATCAATAGAGAGCATAGCGGAGATAAAAGAAATCCATCTTTCCACTATGAAAACGGTAAGTCAAAAATTAACGGAAAACCGGAAAAAGGTCGCAACGTTCCAAGGAGCAACAACAGGGATCGGAGGAATCTTCACCCTCGCGATTGATGTACCCGCGCTTTTAGCCATCTCATTAAAAACACTGCAAGAAATCGCAATCATCCACGGGTACGATCCAAACGAAAAAAGCGAGCGAATTTTTATCATCAAGTGTTTACAATTTTCATCAGCTGATATTGTTGGAAAAAAGGCGATTCTCAAGGAGTTATCCAGCTACTACCAAAACGGCAATCAATCGGGTGAGATGATGTCTCAGCTTCAAGGCTGGCGAGAAGTCGTGTATACATACCGAGATCAATTTGGATGGAAAAAACTATTTCAAATGGTCCCTATCGCTGGAATGGTATTCGGCGCCTTCACCAATCGCTCGATGATTAATGATTTAGCAGAAGTGGGAGTTATGTTGTATCGGAAAAGAAGAATTATGGAGCGATTGGGAGTTACTACTGAAGAACAGGCGTAAGGATGGTTGGATTTTGGAGTCGAAGCTTGATGGATGGTCTTCATCGCTTGGTCTTCATAATCGCCCAATTTCTCTAGGACATTCATCGAGCAAAAGCTTTTAGGAATATAGTATATAAGCTTTTGTGAGGTGATCATTATCAAAGGTTTATATAAAGATGAAGTGATATTACGAGAACAACTAGCCCTATGGGAAAGAAATGCTCTCGAAAAATTCGAAGCAAAAATGACGGATAAAGAAAGACCCTTTCCTTGCATACCAGCTACTATTGGGTATTCCACTAATCAACTTCGCTATGGATTTGTAGGTGATCCAAGGAGGGATTCCACGGTACATGCACTAGCAGAACTATTAGTGAGGTTCACTGAAGAATCAAAGGGATTTGGTAACTTTACGTCACTTATTGTTTTTTATGAAATTCCAAAAGAAGTAGAAAAATCATATACAGTGGAACAGTTTGAACAACTATTTTGGCAACAATTAGCTGGTCTTTCTGCTATTGACGGGATGGAGTGGCCTAAAGACATTCCCACTGACCCTCATGATCCGGTCTGGGAGTTTTGTTTCCACGGGGAAAAATACTTTATGTATTGTGCCACCCCATCACACCAAAATCGACAAAGCCGGCATTTTGATACGATGATGCTCGCAATTACCCCAAGATGGGTTTTACAAGAATTTGGTAAAAATGAATCCTATGTCCAAAATATTAAAAAGCAGGTACGTAAACGCCTAGTGATGTACGATTTTATTTCCATCCACCCCGATTTAAATAGCTATGGGTCAGAAGATAATTTTGAGTGGAGACAATATTTCTTACGCGATAATGATACGTCATTATCCAAATGTCCCTACCACCGCTTCATAAATTTGTTTAAGCAAGATAAATAGCGCAGAGCTCCCCTGCGCTTTACATATGTATTAAAGCTGAACGAGTTGATTAATAATTTCATCGGTTGTTAATACCGTAGCAAATTCCTTTTGGAGCATCGCCAATTCAACTTCCTGAATGGTATCAGCAGCGTGTTTTTTTCCTTTGTGATCCGTAATCTCAAAAGCTGCGATCGCATCTGAAACAAGATAGGTTTGAAAACCGAGGTTCCCACTCATTCTTGTAGTGGTCGAAACGCAATGCTGTGTAGAAAGTCCTGTGATAACAACTGTATTTATTTTCTGTTCATTTAAATACGTTTCCAACTCTGTTCCTATAAAAGCACTGTTCACCTGTTTCGTAAAAACTGTTTCATTAGGTTTAGGTTTAATCATTTCTTTAAACTCTGTTCCTTCTTTGTTCGTATGGTGTAAAGGTGATTGGGGTTGAATGGATAGATGCTTCGAGTAAAAGATGGTCCCCTTCCTCCTCCTCCACTCCTCTTGTAACCGAGCTATGTTTTCCTCTGCCTTTGGGTTGTTCCTATTGCCCCAGTATGGATCATCAAATCCTTTTTGAACATCTAGAATGAGTAACGCTGGTAAATTAATTAATTTTGCCATTGGATGACTCCTATCTTGATAAACTTTTTCTACAACTTACATTGTTTGCAAGTTAAGACCCTTCCATTACATAATTTTATCTTTAACAAGAAAGAGTAAGAGTAGAATCATTAGGAGGTCATTTGATGGATAAGGATTATACAGAGGTTGGAACAGATATCAATGAAGTTAAAAGGAAAAATGCGGAATCAGGTTTGTCTTATAATGAGGTGAAAGCGTTACTAGCTCAAACAGGCGGAAAAGGAACTAGTCAGTACAGTAATACAGATATAGAAGAAATCAAAAGAAGAATTCACGGAGAAGACATCCAATCATAGTCGGATGTCTTTTTTTACATTCTTTCTCTCATGCCGATTCCCTCTTCTATCTTATAGCATTAGATGAGAAAGAAAATATTGAAAGCCGTAAAATCCAATCGAACTCAGGCTCGTCACTAATAAGGCAATCAAAATGTATGTGTTCTCTTTGTTTGGTTTTAACAAATAAAAAATGGATAAACCAAGTCCAATGATAAAAAAGACGAGCCAATACCATTCAAGAAAAACATGTTCAAAGTTCACTAAGAAATTGACGATGTAAAATAAGTTAATGCCTAGTAATATATAAATGCTGATTTTCTTCAAAGGGAACACCTTCTTTTTATGATTGAAAATATGTTTGTAAGTAACTCTTCATCACTTCTTTATTTTCTGCAAATTGACGGTGGCGATGACCGTTTCCACCGGAAGGATGCGGGAAGCCGCGGAGGATCGTATGCTTTTTGATTTGGTTATCCTCGATTAAAAAATCGAGCAGTTGCGACACATTCACACCAAGTGGTATGAGTAAAGGTTTGTCCATCATGTTAATTTCCTGAACAAACCCCTCTTTTATATACGTTAAAAGAGTGTCTGTTCGGATCATATTTGGTGTAGATCCATTGTAATTTTTCCCTCGATAAAACACTGGATACTTAATGACCGAATTGGTTTGAACCAAATGGGTGTATGTATCAAACAAGTTAGTGGTTGATGGAATTTGTAGATATTTATGTAGCCCCAACTCATCCAGCATATTGGTTAGATTCTTCCGCATGGGTCCTTGAAAGCTCGATTGTTTTTTCACTTCATGTAGAAGCTTCCCGTCTGAAATCTTTTGGTTGCGATGATTCCAGATTGTTTTATAGGATTGTTCCATTTGAAAGTATCCGGGAGTAATCCCGATGATCACTATTTTTGCTTTATTGTTAACATATTCAAAGGGTGCATAGTAGATTTCAATCTTCTTTTTTTCGTTAGATTCTAGTAAAAAGGTTTCTGACCTAATCGTTTCCTCTGAGATATACGGCAACGATTGAATCTTATGTTTATATGTAGTGAATTTTGAATTAAATGCGATTGGCATGTTTGTGACAGGACTCCTTTATGACATGAGATCCGTTGGAAAGATGTTTTAATATTGTATCATATAGTGAAAAATGTTTGGGTGTGTTTGGAGGACGTTCTAAACCAGAATGGTTAATATATAGGATGAAAATAGCCAATAATAATTTCGACTACATAGAAAGGAGTGAAACTCTTGACCAACCGAAACGATAACCGCGAACGTAAAAATAAGTATCCGAACAATAAAAAGCAAGATACAGAATTCTCAAAGGAAAAAGATATTCGAGGCGAAATGACAAAGAAAGATTTAAATAAATAATACAAAAACGCTTGGGTGCTCGCTACCTAAGCGTTCTTCATTCTATTTTGTTAGTCATCTCTGTCGATGGCATGAGGTGGCTTTTCCATCCAGCGATGTTTGATATTTATGTTTGTTCCATCTTCTGCGAACTTTCCTACCTCTGGAATTAATCGAGCATACATAGCAGCAATATCTCTTCTTGGCGATAGCGACATCGCCACCCCGTAGTTCCCCATTCCAGCCGCACTTAATAGACCTACATGAAACATTATGAGTTTTTCTGAAAATGGTAAATTGGTTGAGCCTGTTACTTCTTGGTCCCATGTCATAGGAGCTGGAAGAAAATTAGAGTGAAGATACTCACTAAAGAGGGTAATGTGTTTTTTACAGATCTCAACTCCTCTTATCATATAGTCCCTAATTTCTTCTTGTTTTGCTACCTGGGCTAACCCTAGACAAAAAGCCTCTCCCAGCTTGTTCGTTTGTATATTGGCATATAAATGTGTGACTTCTAGTCCGGTCAAGGGTCTTTGTTCACCAAACCAACCAGCTAAAAAGCTTTGCCTTTCTACAAATTCCACTTTTGTAGGGTAAGTTAGATTTGGTGACCTAGTTTCAAGTCCTTTCGAAAGTAAAACATTGGTTGATTCATTAAACAATTCCATCGTTGAAGAGATACAAGACATATAATATTCCCGAATATCATTTCGAAACACATTTGGTAAAACAGCACTATAAGTGGCAAGTCCTCCCTTTGTCATATGCTTCACATATTGCAGGTAAAAGGAGTCAGAAAATAATCGTTCCGCATTTGGATACACATCTTCATTGGTAAACCCACGGGGTACGGGAATTCCTTCTTCCTCAAAAATTTTCGTGATTTTTTTGATGTGTTGGGAGGATAAATCCATGGCGTGCTCTAATACCTGTTTAATTTCTATTTCATCGATATGATTCAAGAAATATGTAAATACGCAGATAGACATACTATCTCCCATGTAGTTTGCCCATAGATTCGCTACCTCTGAGGAAACGAGTCGTATATTATGCTTTTCCATTGAATTACCTCCGTTTCCAATAGAAGTATTTTTCTCTTTGAAGCAGCCATTCTATACGTTTTTAGTGATATTTAAACCAAACAAACCACCTGCTGTCACCTTTTTTGGCAATAAAGATCTGACCTTGGCTTCCACTAGCAACCTTCACTTTAGGAAAATGCAACAATTTATTTGACCATTTGTATCACCTCTTTCCTAATCTTTCCGAACTTACAATTTGCCAAGCATTCTTGTAAAAAAATAGACAGCTATTCTTTCATGAATAACTGTCCGTTTTATATCAAAATTCATGATCCTTAAACATCTGTTTTAATCTTCCAATACTGCTTCTTGGTGTGAGGATGTAAAGAAGATCACCCTCTTGCAAACAAGTATCCCCTCTTGGTGTGACCAATTTATCGGAGCGAATGATGGCGTTGATCAGCACATTCTCTGGAAATAAAATGTCTACAACTTTTTTATTTACTAGTAAATCTTCTTTATGAATCTCGTACTCGATGATTTCTGCATTGGCTTTCCCTATAGAGACTAATTCCAATGAATGTGCAGGGGTTGTCTTTTTTGGTCCAGTTAGCCCTAGTTTTCCTGCAAGTAGCAAAATGGTTGACCCTTGAACCAATGCGGACGTGAACACGACGAAGAACACCACATTAAAGATAGTTTGACTATCGGCGATTCCTGCAAGCATAGGGAATGTTGCCAATACAATTGGCACCGCTCCCCGTAATCCCGCCCAAGCTACAAAGATCTTTTCTTTATGGTTAAAATTCATTTTTATCGTTGAAACATATACCGCGATTGGACGTGCTACAAAGATTAAAGCTACCGAAATGAGTATGCCTTTTATTATCACATCAGCGGTAAATAGCTGAGATGGGAAAACCAACAATCCTAGAATGATAAACATTAAGATTTGCATCATCCAGGCAAATCCTTCATTGAAACGAAAAATGGATGTTTTATAGGTTAAGTCAGAATTCCCTATAACAAGAGCTGCCACATATACAGCTAACAATCCACTAGCGTGTGCCAACGCTGTGGAGCTATAGGTAAGTAAGGCAAAAGCTAATGCAAAAATTGGATAAAGTCCACTAGAATCTAGATTTATTCGATTAATAGCCATGGTTGCTAGTTTCCCGAAGATAACGCCAATAAGTAATCCCATTCCCATCTGCCAAAAGAAAGAGAGGATTAGTAGGAACACGTTCGCCTCATCTATCGTCAGCAACTGTATAAACATTAAGGTTAAAAACATGGCCATAGGATCGTTCGTACCAGATTCAGCCTCCAGGGTTGCTCCAAGTTTAGGATTAATATTTTGCCCTTTTAATACAGCAAAGACAGCAGCCGCATCGGTTGAACCTACGATCGATCCTATTAAAAATGCTTCCAGCCAAGGAACATCAAATAATAGGTTAACAACAACAGCTACGACGGAAGTTGTAATCAATACACCTACGGTTGCAAGAGATAACGATGGCTTCAACACTGATTTTACTGTTGTCCATCTCGTCTGCAAACCACCTTCAAACAAAATGATAATCAGTGCTAGAACACCAATTAGCTGTGCGTAAGTAGCATTATCGAAATAGATGATTCCTAACCCATCACTTCCAACAATCATCCCTACGGCTAAAAAGAGAATTAGAGCTGGCATACCGAGTCGACTTGAGAATTTGGTTGTAATGATTCCTATAATAAGAAGTAACGAACCTAGTAAAATCGAGTAATCAATATTAATCATGTTTTTTTCCCCCTTATAAATTCACATCGATTTCAGTTTTGATTTCTTCCTCCTTTTTGATTCCTAAATATTTGAATGTCTCAGAAGATGATGTATGGTGAAAGATTTTTTGTAATAGTGCAATAGCGATTCCTTTTTTGTAGGCGTGATATCCAAAGGTCTTTCTCATGGAGTGTGTTCCGATATTCCCTTCAATCCCCACATGTTTTGCTGCTTTATTAATGATTCGATACGCCTGCTGCCTCGTGATGGGGTCATTTGTTTTAGAGGATTTGAAAACATAGTCACTATAATGATAGGAAATTGAGGAAAGATAAAGAGAAATAGCATGCTTTACTTTTGCATTTACATAAATGGGGATTTCTTGCTCTTCTCGCTCCATGAAATTTTTAATACTTCCATTTTCGTTTAAAATATCGCTCCACCTAATAATCAAAATTTCACTAATTTTTAATCCTGTATTAATTCCAAGAACAAATAATAAGTAATCTCTTGACGATTGGTCTTTCAGATACTTTTTAAGGGCTTTTATTTTCCCTGTATCACGAATCGCATCTACATATTCCATTGTGACTGATTCCCTTCTTCTAAGCATATAATTGGTAACATAACCTTATTATATTATATACTTATGTTACATACAAATATGTTGCTGCTTTCAGGGATCTTATGTTTTGTTTATCACATATAATAGAAAAGGCGTGATGGGTTTTGACAGATTTAGCGTTAGAAAAAAGACAACACCGAAGATTATCAGCCCTTAGAATTGTTCAAAGAGGTATTTTTATAACTATCGGGGCTTTGTTGATGGCTGTAGGTTTAGAAATATTCTTGATTCCTAACCAGGTTATTGACGGGGGTGTAACCGGGGTTTCGATTATGCTTTCACATATTACTGGAATTAAATTAGGGGTCTTTCTTTTCTTACTAAACCTACCTTTTGTTTATTTAGGTTATAAGCAATTTGGAAAAACATTTGCGATTTCCACGGTGTATGGAATTATCATGTTATCCCTATTTGCAACATTCTTTCATCCAGTCCCTGCTTTTACCGATGATATCCTACTAGCAACGATTTTTGGTGGTATTTTCTTAGGGATTGGTGTGGGACTAGTTATTAGAAATGGTGGAGCACTCGATGGAACTGAAATCCTTTCGATCGTAATTAGTAAAAAGGTTCCTTTTTCCGTTGGTGAGATTGTTATGTTTATTAACTTATTCATTCTTGGTTCTGCCGGTTTTGTGTACTCCTGGGATCGTGCTATGTATTCGATCTTAGCGTACGTGATTGCTTCAAAAGCGATTGATATTGTCATTACTGGGATGGAAGAATCCAAATCGGTTTGGATCATTAGTGACTTCGCCCATGAAATCGGGGATGCCATTACGGACCGTCTTGGTAGAGGTGTTACCTTTTTACATGGAGAGGGTGCTTATACAGGCGATGATAAAAAGGTCATTTTTTGTATCATCACAAGGCTAGAAGAGTCGAAAATGACTAGTATTGTCGAAGAAATTGACCCATCTGCTTTTTTAGCGATTGCAGATATCGCTGAGGTTAGAGGCGGTAGATTTAAGAAAAAAGCTATCCACTAAAACAATAAGACCTCTTCTCATGTTTCTGAGAGAGGTCTATTTTTTACAGACTATTTATTGCTTGAAGGATGTTTGGATCTTCATTTCTCGGACTATTTACTAATGAAGATATCTCATACTTCATCATTTCCTCAGCTGGATAAGGAGTTAAGAGAGATTTTAGTAAAGAGGTTTCTTGGTTATTCGGGTCTAACCACTTGTCATAGTCTTCTTTTTTTAAAATTACGGGCATTCGATCGTGAACATCCTCAGTTACACTGTTTGGTGTTGTTGTAATGATCGTGCATGTGGTTAATGTGGGCTGCCCTTCCTTTTTCCACACATCGTAAAGACCAGCTAGTGCGAATGGCTTGTGATCTTTCATAACAAACCGGTATGGATGTTTCTCTTTCCCGATCTTTTTCCACTCATAAAAGCCATCGCTTAAGATCAGACATCTCCGCTGTTTGAAAGGTTGTTTAAATGATGGTTTTTCATCAATCCCTTCACTTCGAGCATTAATCATTTTATACCCTATCTTTGGATCAGCTGCCCAGTATGGAACCAAACCCCATTTGAGATACGCTCCTTTACGTACCCCTTTATTTTGTCCAATCGCTAGCACCATCTGACTTGGAGCAATATTATACCTTGGACCGAATTCCTCCAAGAATTCAAATTCAAACTGCCTCTTTAAATTATATATTTCTTCGGTTAAGGAAAATCTTCCACACAAGGAACGTTCACCCCTCTCATTAATTAATTCAATATGTATCAGTATAACGATTTTTAACCATTTTATTATTATTCAAAATTATCTTAATTCCTTGATAAATATGGTATGATACTTTACCCTTAGTTACAAGGGAGTGAACATCGTGAGTGAAGATCTTTCAAAAATAAATTACCTCCAGATCGTTGAATATTCGTTAGACCCCGTTATTATTCATACAGATTTAAAAATAATTTATATCAACCACGCAGCAGAGACTTTTTTTAGAACAACGAAAGAAGAGGTTCTAGGCCTTAGCCCACTTGATATTTTTCAAGACTTCTCCAAGGCAGCCATAAAGAAACGAATAGAATCCGCTTACGAAACACCCATGCCAGTCATTGAAGAAACCGTCTATCGAATGGATGGAACAATGGTAGATATTGACCTGTATTGTCATCCTGCCCCACTTGCCGATAAAAGAGCGATTCAATCCATCGTATGGGATATCACAGCAAGAAAAGAAAACGAAAAGTTACAAAAACAAATGCTGAAACAAATTAATGAACTGTCTGCAACCCTTGTACCTTTTTCAAATGAGATATCCGTCCTTCCACTCGTAGGATCAATTGATGAAGACCGAGCTAGGCAGCTACTTGATACCATACCGATGAAGATACAAAAGGAAAGGGTTGAATGCTTAATCATCGATTTTTCTGGAACTTTTAATTTAGATTCCTTAGTGGCTGATACGCTCTTTAAAATCGTTCATGTTATGTCACTTCTGGGTGTATATTCCATTATTGCTGGACTGAGACCCGAATTAGCTAAGCTGGCTGTAGATCAAGGATTAAACTTGTCATCCACTCGCTCGATGGCCACCGTTAAAGACGCGATTAGTTATTATCAAGGAAGATAAAAAAGACCAAAATAGATTTTTGGTCTTTTTTTAATTTATTTAATTAGGTGTCTGAATATTCACCATTAATATCAATCACCAGCAGGCAAGTATCATCCGGTTGCCTTTGATGATTTTTGTGTTCTATTAGCAGCTGAGTTTTTAGCTCTTCTATGTCTTTTTCTTGGTTAGAGACAAGAATGTGTTCCATTACCTTAAGTTGTACTCTAGGATGATCACTTATGCCCTCCATAAATCCATCTGTATATAACACGAGTCTTCCTTGTCCTTCAAAGGAAATCTCATCAACTATGATTGGTAATTCTGCTACAAGTCCAATCGGTGGACACGTGGACGCAATAGGTACAACCGGTTCCCCTTTTACCTGCCAAAGCCCTGATGGATGACCTGCATTAACATAAGTGATCCTTTTCTGTTTCGTATCGACTAAAAGATAAATGGCTGTAAAATAAAACGGGTTATCACTTCCCTCAAACATCGAATTCATATGATCTGACAGCTCCTTCATTACACTCATAGGTTCACTTACTCTCCCTAATACTCCTTGAAGATACGATTTTATCGACACACTGATAATGGATGAAGAAACTCCATGTCCCATCACATCCATAATAAATATCCCGTACTGATCGCTGTCTGTTTTTGACCAATAATACAGATCGCCTGACAGTTCTTCGGACGCTTTGTAATAGGCACTGATGTTTATCCTCTCGTTATGGATAGGAAGAGGTAATGATTTTTCCTGAACCGCTCTTGCTAAGTTTAGTTCTGTGAGCTTTAGTTTAAGGAGGTCTTCGTTTTCATTTCGAAATACATTATAGGTAATTCCAACGATGATTATCGTCATAACAATAATGGCAACAAGCACCGTTACAATAACGGTCGGATAATTAAACGCTAAATAAGTATACGCCACTCTATTTTCCTCGAAACTCTATTTATTTTAGAATTCGTAATATTCTCATATTCTACCACAATGCCAAACAATGGATATAGTAATCTTGTCTTATTTTTAGTTCTTTAGTCCTAAGGCATTTGATGACTATTTTATCAAAGATTATTCACAATTTAGCCAGGTAATTTATGGAATAAGTCAACGAATAGTTCATGGACCTTTTTTAATGTAATGAATATACATAACAAAGGTATGGAGTAAGGAGTGACCTGAAAAATGCAGGGAAAAGGAGACCAACAGGAGCAAACGAAGTTAGTATTGGAAAAACAGGTAGAAGCCAGCCTATGGATTCAGTTCTTTGCTTTACTTTCGGAAGCGATAGCAGTAACGAAACTATATGAGTTAGAGGAACAGAGGCCAGGTTCTCAGGATATTGTTACTGGCATCTGGATACAAGTGATTGGACAATTAATAGAAGCCATTGGCGTCACACAACAAAGTCTAGCAAAAGACAATAAAACCGTCCTTTCTGGGCAAAGAACCGCCATAAATGGGGATTGGTTACAATCCATGGGGGCTGCTGTGGAGGCAACAGGCGGAGAACGTTTTATTAGAGACGAAATTGCTAGAGATAGTGAAGGGTTTATACCCTAATTTATTAATAGGGTGTAAAAAATGGTTTACACCCTTACTGTAAAAATACTAGGAAAGCCCCCTTTTCAATGGTCGCAACTCTTATATGTAAATCTGAAAAACTCATACACTCCCTCCTTCATTGTTCTATTTTAGAATACAACTAATTTTTCCATTTCTCTGCAAGTTCCTTTTACTAACACGAGGAAAGAAACTTCGTTTACAATGGAAATAGGTATGGGCCTTGAAATTGGAAGCTATAATGGAATAGATAGGATTTATGGTAGAAAGTGAGGAGAAAACTTGAGACGACTATTTCTCTTAGTTATCTTATTGTTTAGTTTGAATTATTTATGGAATTCGTACGGTAAAGAATTCGGATTAGGTGATATAACTAAGGAACTTAACATACAAGGAGATCATATCGATATATCTGAACTTTTGAACGACTTATACACGGGTATTGCTGGCAGCATAGGGTTTCTTGAGGGAAAAGTCGAAGAACTGGCTGAAGAACAGGTGCCTTCTGAAAAAGAAGTCCCTTCTCCCGATCTGGAGTCACCCTCCAATCAAGTGTTTTCGATATATAATATCGAACTCGGTGAATCGAAGACAGATATTGAAAATATGCTGGGAGCACCCAAGCGTTCTGAGATGAATGAGTATGGAACGGAATGGCATACGTATCATAAAAATTACCATAACTTTGTTAAAGTCATGTACAATGACCAGCAAGAAGTAATTGGTTTGTACACGAATCAAGATTTGATTTCTTCCACAAACGGAATTAAACTAAATAGTCCAAAACAAACCGTTCGCGACTCATTAGGGCAGCCAATCACTCGATTGCAAAAGGGATTAGTTTTTTATCAGCTACAAGAAGACAGCGATTATGACATGTATGAGCTTGATGAAACATACGTGACTTTTTTTTATGATGTGCATGAAGAAAATACGGTAACCGCCATTCAAATATTAACTGAGAATGTTGAAAACAATAAAAAAGCAATTTATTCAGAGCCAAGTGACGCATTAAAAGAAGGATTTGAGTTGCAAATGTTTGATTTGGTTAATGCGACTCGGGTCAATCATGGGCTACAGGTCCTTTCATGGGATGAACATGTGATGCAAACGGCACGGAAGCATAGCACGGACATGGCCGTTAACAACTATTTTGATCATACGAATCTTCAAGGAGAGTCTCCTTTTGACCGAATGGAAAAAGACGGAATAAGGTACACTTTGGCTGGAGAAAATCTTGCGTACGGTCAGTTCAGCAGTATTTTTGCACATGAAGGATTAATGAACTCTTTAGGGCACCGGAAAAATATTATAAAGTCTGGTTTTGAATACTTAGGTGTTGGAGTTGCCTTTAATGAGGAAGCACAGCCTTATTACACACAAAATTATTACGCTAACTAAAAGAAGCGGTCTCCGTATTGAGAGACCGCTTTGTTGTTATTTCTTTGTTTTTAATCGATATCCTACGTAAAGGATAAGAAACCATACAGGGGCTACATATAAGGCTTCTCTCATGCCCTCCATGAATGCCATTAACACAATCACAAAAGCTAAGAACACAAGAGCCACATAGTTCGATAGTGGATGAAGAGGCATTTTAAACGCTAACTTTCCAACCTCTTCCTTTGTTTTTGATTGTCTAAACTTTATTTGCGTAAGTAGTATAATCGTCCAGCTTGTAATAACAGCCACTGTCGCAACTGAAGAAATAAACATAAATACTTTTTCTGGAATAATATAATTAAGAAATACAGCGACTAATAAAAACGAAGCCGAGAATAGTATTCCACGTCTTGGGGTTTGATGTTTGTTTAACTTACCAAAGTATTTAGGGCCATTATTTTGTAGCGATAAATTGTAAAGCATTCTCCCTGTGCTGAACATGCCACTATTAAAGGCAGACAACGCAGCCGTTAACACGACAAAATTGATAATATGTGCAGCGCCTGGTATTCCGATTTTATCAAAAATCAAAACAAACGGACTTCCATTGGATCCCACTTCATTCCAAGGATATAAAATCATCATAATTCCTAAAGCACCAATATAAAAAATTAAAATTCGCCAAACGACATTGTTAATCGCAGACGGAATCGACTTGCGTGGATCCTTCGCTTCACCTGCCGTGATCCCTACTAGCTCAACTCCGCCAAAAGAGAACATCACCAAAACTAAAGATAATAAAATCCCCTCTATTCCATTTGGCATAAATCCTCCATGTGCCCAAAGATTGTCTAGACCCATAGGTTGTCCACCATTTCCAAACCCAAACAAAATGATCCCTAAGCCAACTAAAATCATTCCGATAATAGCCACAACTTTAATAAGTGCTAACCAAAATTCAAACTCTCCAAAGGCTTTTACATTCATTAAATTAATTAGGGTTACGACAATTAATGTAGCTAGAGCCGTCACCCACTGAGGGATATCTGGAAACCAATAATTCACGTATACGCCGATGACCGTGATTTCGGCCATTCCGACAACCACCCACATAAACCAATACGTCCAGCCAGTAAGGTAGCCCGCAAACGGTCCTAAGTAACGATGAGCATAAGAACTGAAGCTACCAGAAATCGGTTCATCGACTGCCATTTCCCCTAATGCTCTCATGATCGTAAAAATGACAATTCCTCCGATTAAATAAGAGAGAAGAATCGCAGGACCAGCCATTTGAATTGTTGCACTCGATCCATAGAATAAGCCAACTCCAATCGCTCCTCCTAGCGCAATCAGCTGGATGTGCCTGTTGTCTAACCCGCGCTGTAACTTCTCACTTTCGTGATGTTTCCCCACAAAATATTCCACCCTTCAAAAACGGTTTATCTTATCAGAATATACAATCAATCCGTACTTTTCCATACGAAAGAAAATTGCCAATATTCTTTTATTATTATTCTTGTATAGAATTTTCCATTTATAAAAATCTATAATAAGGAGGTGTTTTTTGGATGACAAGTAAAAAACAAAGCTCGAATGACATTAAATATAGTATTTGGGAAACTCGTACGGATGAAAAGCATTCCTATAAAGGTAACAAACATAAACAAGCGATTGATCTACCAGATCGTAAAGAAAACAAATAAAATCAATTGAATAAGCCAAAATCTTTATGGGATTTTGGCCTTTTTACAGTTATAATGTTTTATAACCTATTATCAAAAACTGGAGGTAATTATGTATAAAGCAATCATTTTTGATTTTGATGGATTAATTGTTGATACCGAATCCGTTTGGTATGACGTGACCAAGGAGGTCATGCTAGATTACGGTTGTGATTTAAAGCTCGAGAATTTTGCTAAATACATAGGAACAACAGGTGGTGGCTTGTACGACGAACTGAACGCCATGTCCGATCAACCAATTGATAGGGAATTAGTGAAATCTAGAACAAATGAACTTTATCAGCAAAGAAAGGATCAATTTGCTCTTCGTGAGGGAGTGTTAGATTATCTTCAAGCTGCGAAAGAACATGGGTTAAAGATTGGACTTGCCTCAAGTTCGAGTAGAAAATGGGTGGTTGATTACCTTGATAGATTTAAGATTCTAGATTATTTCCAAGTGATCAAAACCTCCGATGACGTTCAAAAAGTTAAACCAGATCCCGAGTTGTATGTAAAGGCCCTTCAGGAGCTAGAAGTCGAGCCTAATGAGGCACTTTGCTTTGAAGATTCTTTAAATGGGCTAACAGCTGCAGTTGGAGCTGGACTTCATTGTGTCATCGTTCCCAACCCTGTTACACAATACTTGGACTTTAAAGGTCATGTTCACCGACTTACTTCCATGTCTGAACTATCTTTTGACGATTTATTAGACCATCTAACAAAAAAGCAACACAAATAACGTGCAATAAGCCAGTTCCTTTTTGAAGGGAAACTGGCTTATTTTAAAAAACCAGCATCCAATTAGACGCCGGCTCACTTATTTTCAAAATAAAAATCAAGTATTCGCTTTCCGATATATTTATTAATCCCGCTGCTATCATTTTCTGCATTGGGTACAACGATCGAGATTGCGATTTCGGGATTGTCATAGGGTGCATAGCCAACTAATGTTAAGTTATAGTTGTAGCCACCCTTTCCATCTGACACCTGAGCCGTCCCTGTTTTTCCTGCTGGATCATAGGTGACCCCTTTAAAGTAGGACGCTGCGGTTCCTTTTGATCCGATCATCACCCGGCGGAATCCTTCTTGTACGCGTTCAATATAAGATAAGTCCATATCCACCGTGTTTAACACATTGGTTTCAAACTCTTCAATCACTTCACCTGACTCACCACTTTCATGATCCGGCTCGCGTACCTCCTTCATCAAGTGAGGCTGCACTCTTTTTCCATCATTTGCGATGGTAGAAACGTATTGTGCTAATTGAAGAGGCGTGTACGTATCAAACTGTCCAATCGCAAAATCCATTAAGTTTCCTAATTGCTGAACCCCACCATTATAACCCGTTGCTTCACTCGGAAGATCAATTTCCGTTTTTACTCCTAAACCGAATTGGTTGAAAAACTTTCTCATGGTTGCATATGCTTCATCAGGATCGTGAAATCCTTCTTTCTCCGCATAATCATAGTTTCCTATTTTCATGGCGATGTGGAACATATACACATTTGACGATCGCTCGAGAGCGGTAAGGTCATTAATGATCCCCATATTCTGATATGACTTCTTCGTTGGAGTGCCAGCAATTTTAATCGGACTGTCTAGGAAAGTATCTCCTGGAGATATTACTCCTGTTTCATAACCCGTTAACACGGTTGCTCCTTTGACCGCAGAACCCATTGCATAGGCATTATATAATGCTCCGTATGTTTCATCGTTTATAGAACCATTATCTTCACTTTTTCCAGCAATCGCAAGAATTTCACCTGTTTGTGGATTGGTTACGACCGCATATGCTTCGCTTGCACCACTATCTTTTTTCAACTCTTCCTCTATGATTTTCTCCGCTTCCTGCTGAAGGGCTAAGTCAATGGTAAGAACCAAGTCCTTTCCAGATTCCCCAGGGGTCACTTCCCCTTCAATCAGGTTACCTGTCTTATCTTGAACATACGTTTGTTCTTCCTTGGTCCCTCTAAGCCAGGTTTCGTATTGTTGCTCAATAAAGCTTGTACCAACAAGGTCACTCAATTCGTACCCGTTATTTTTATACGTATCGGCTGCTTCTTCTGGAATCTGTCCCACATTGCCAAAAAGCTGACGAAGCGTATTTTCGTATACATATTTTCGGATCGAGTCCACTTTGACCTCGAAACCTGGAAGTTCTTCAAGACGTTCATTAATGATGGCCATTTCTTCCGTCGTTAATCCCATCTTAATTCGTTTGATTGAAGAACTATCCACATCCATTTCTCTTTTAATCGCAAGAACTTCCATTTCCGCAGCTGTGATGGTTGCTAACTCTTCTTCCGTAATTCGCTCCAAAATCAGTTGATATTCTTCATTATCATCCAGGTTCGCTTGTTCTTCTGCGGTCACCTTCGCGTATGCTTCTTCTTTTCTAGTGTAAATCCAATAATCTTTTTGGTCTCGCTCTTTTACATTTTCTGTACTTACTTGAATTAATCCAGCAATCTTTTGTGCCAATTCAAGTCGTTCCTGCTGGTTGTGCTCGTTGGAAGGGTTAATGTACGTTAATGTGAAAATGGCCTCGTTTTCCACCAAAACATTTCCATCACGGTCATATATCTTTCCGCGAGGAGTCGTCCAGGAATAAACAGTGGTCGTCGTCTCTTCACTTTCCTTCGCGTATTCCTCTCCTTGAACAATTTGAATTTCCCCCAGGCGAATAATCAAAGTCGAAAACAATAAAAAGACCACAAAAAAAAGAATATTCATCCGACTAAAGAGTATCTTATTTTTCCTCTTCTCCCTCATAACTGCTTGTGAGTGCTCCTTTCCTAAAAACGAGAATCGTGCCCCAATTTATCATTCATACGTGTATGATATCGTGAAATTATGAACAAATTATGACGAAAGTTTTACTAGAGAATGAAGGTTTTGCGTGGCTGGCTTTGGGATCATTTGGTTTTTATATGATGAAGTTCATTTACATGCGGAATCTTGGAGGAAAAGATTTTCATACCCTTAATGAACGTCATTTGGATGGGGATTCTTGATGAAATGGTGGTCATACCCATGATGAAGGCCATTAGCTAAATCATATCTTAAGATAACGGTCTTCATAGCGTGAATGAAGACCGTTAGAATTCAGTTATTTTAAAAAAATGGTCTTCATCAACCGTATGAAGACCACTAGCAAGGAGAATCCTTTTGATAACGGTCATCATTATCCAATAATTAGAATAGCCTCTCACAACTTCACCGCGGGACTATCAATTTTGAGACTTAAACAGCTACATTCTGCAGATACATATGCAATTTTTCCTTCATTTCATTCGAGTCGTTCATTTTCTCTGTGAAATTCATAAAAGAAATTTCGTCTCCCTCATCGAGAGCTTGATTGATTTTATATTGAAAATAATTTATCTTAAGATCCACATCTAACAAGGTAATCAATTGTTCTTTTGTAAAGTACCATTCTATATCTTCCACAGCCATGTAAAATGAGAAGCCTTGATTGATGATCACTAATGCATACCATCCGTTGATAACGGTGTATTTCCGCTCAGGAGTAATTTCGATAATGTCGCCCCTGTGAATGGTGACTACCTCGCTATGGTCCTCATCTGGGCAGAAGCAGTCAACTTGATGGTCAAATGTTTTTACAGCAATATAAGGTGTTGGTTTCATAATCTTCTCTCCCAGCTTTCATGTTTAGTTTCCTTCAAATCATTCACATACTGTTGACCGAGAGTGAGATCCTCGATCGTCGGATAATATTCATACTCCTTGCCGTCCAACAAAGTTACTATTATAACCTTGTCAGGTAGTTTTCCGTAAACATTTACCGAATAAACGGACATCATTAATTGATAAAGTTTAATCAAATGATCATCTGCCATTAATAAATATTTCTTCATACTATATAATTTACTCGAATATTCCGTCAACTCTATATTTACGGAAAATGAATATTCCCCTACCTCTATTACCCCTTTTTGATGATGGTAAAAATAAAGCTGTGGTACTTGTTTAGCCTCACTTGAGAGGAAAGTAAGTAAGTGATCGGTAATCTTTGCCATTACGACACAGTAATGAGTGACAGATTCAAATCCTTCTATGTTCAAATTCTTTCGGTATGTATCAATCAATTTCATAATGCTAATAGAATTTTGTATGTTTCTAGGCAGTTGAAAATAATGTTGAACGACCTGATTAATCATAAGTTGAACTCCATGTCTCCAACAGGGCTTTACACTAGAATCATTTACATGATAGGGGCTATGAATAAACGACTCTAATAGACGTTTGGTCATAAAGAAGTCCTCCTTTTTAATTTTCTAACTCATCTTCAAATAAACCGCAACATGGACAAGGTTCCATGTGGTCACTTAAATCTGTTTGTTTTTCTATAAAACCGCACCATTCACACGTGAGGATCGTCATTGATCTTGTACCCTCCGGTTATAGGATATAGTTATAATTGAAAATGATTATCATTACCATTGACTTAACTACATAATAATTGATAATGATTATCAATGTCAAGGAGAGTTACTCTTTTATTCATACAAAAAGCCAGTATACAGTGATACTGGGCATTTATCTTTTATATAAATTTATTACAACCCCGTCTTCCATTTGAAAACAGGTAGCAATGGATGATGAAGATATTTTTCAAAACCAACAAATCAAACAGTTTTCCACCTTGTTCCTATTCAAGAATAATAATCCTACTACAAATCGCTATATCACTCCCCTCCTTTTGTAACTTTTCTACAATTCCGTTCACTATTCCTGCTCTTTGGTTTCTTACCTATGCTGTTATAAAATAAAATTTATATATTCTGAAAAAATGCATATGTCTTGATTTCAAAATATGTTCATATTATGATTGACTGGTCAATAATTGATACCTCAATGAATTTATTCTGGTAATGGAGGCTTGGAAATGACTCATTCCATATCCGATCAAGAGCATATTTTGTTTTTGCTAAAAGAGCTTAGTAATCATATGGGCCCGAAGTTTGAGCGTAATACTCAGATTAGCTTATCTAGATATGAATTGTTGCATCAATTGTATCAGGTGGATGAGATCAAACAGTCTTCCTTGCAAAAGTTGGTTAATATTGATCATGCAGCCATTACAAGACATTTGAAACAGTTGGAATCGGAAGGAATGGTTACTAGACGAAGAAATCCCTCTGACAATCGAGAAACATTTGTCCAATTAACCCATGAAGGGCGCGAACGCATAGTGACCTGCCAATCAGATAAGCTAAGCTTTATCAATCAAATGTTTCATGATTTTTCGGAGGCAGAATTACGTTCAATAGTAACCATGCTAACCCGGATTCAAAAGAACATAAAAGAATATTAAAAAAGGATAGTGATTTCATCATGAAAAATACGGATTTTAAAGAAATTTTACACGGACGTCGTTCGGTAAAAACTTATGACCCTAATGTAAAAATCAGCCACGAGGAAATGACAGATATTTTAACAGAAGCAACTACTGCTCCATCTTCGATCAATATGCAGCCATGGAGATTTGTTGTAGTGGATACGCCTGAAGGAAAAGAACAAATGTTAAAGCTTGCTCAATTTAATTCATCTCAAGTAACAACTTCTGCAGCAGTAATTGCCGTATTTGGTGATATGAACAGTATCGAGTATGCGGAAGAAATTTATGGAAAGCAAGTAGAACAAGGGTTTATGCCGGAAGATGTGAAAGAGAAGCTTCTAGCTATGTACGCTCCTCTTTATAAAAACATGCCGGCTCAATCAATGAAAGAATTGGTATTAATAGATGCTAGTCTTGTATCGATGCAAATCATGCTTGTTGCCCGTGCACACGGATATGACACAAACCCAATCGGTGGTTTCGATAGAGAATTGATTGCTGAAGCATTAGGTTTAGATAAAGACCGTTATGTTCCAGTGATGCTTATTTCAATCGGAAAAGCAGCAGTCGAAGGTCGCCCTTCTTATCGATTACCGGTAGATACGGTTACTAGTTGGAAGTAGTTTTTTGACACCACCAAACCTATTATGGGTTTGGTTTTTTTTTGTTAAACTTTACTTTGACAATAAAACCGTCCAGACGGTACAATAAATGTAATGAATTTTTTCCAAGGAGAGAATAACAATGGACTCAAAAGCGAATCAAAAGCGCCGGCTGATCTTACAAACTGCCATTCAAATCATTCTAGAACATGACTTTAATTCCCTCACGTTAGACGCGGTGGCAAAAGAAGCGGGTATTAGTAAAGGCGGTTTGTTATACCACTTTCCAAATAAAGAAAGTTTAATTAAGGGTTTAGCAAAATTTGTATTTGAGGAGCTATATGTGAATTTTGATCAATTTGCGGAAAAAGATTTACAGAAATCTGGAAAATGGACTCGTGCCTTGATTGAAGCGTCCAAAACGGATTTAGAGCAAAATGCTGAGTTAAATGTAGGGGTTTTCGCCGCATCTTACCTTGATCCCCATGTAGCAAACGACATTTCAAAAGGGTATCAGTCAATTCTAACAAAAATAGAAAACGACGGTATCGATCCAGTAACGGCCACCATTATTCGCTTAGCCTTAGACGGTCTGTATTACTCAAAAATGCTTAACATTGCTCCATTAGAAAAAGAACGTCAAGATGAAGTGTTTCAACAGTTATTTGCGATGACGGAAAAGAAGGAGTAACTACTATGAATGCGTATGTTCTTTTGGTCGTTTCTATCGTTTGTGAAGTGTTTGGTAGCTCAATGCTTAAAGCGACAAATGGATTTAAGAAGCTTCTCCCTACTCTGGGGCTGGTGATTGGTTATGGATTGGCCTTTTACTGCTTATCCCTTTCACTACAAACCTTATCACTCGGTGTGGCCTACGCGGTTTGGGCCGGTTTAGGTACCGCCCTGACTGCACTTGTTGGTGTCTTCATTTATAAAGAACATTTTAATAGGAAAAAAGCATGGGGCATCCTGCTCATTATCGGTGGAGTAATCCTATTAAATATTGGAGGTCCTCATTCATGAAAGGTTATTTATTCTTATCCATTTCTATTATTTCTGAACTAGTGGCTACTTCCTTACTAAAACTGTCAGATGGGATGAGTGTTTTGCTCCCTTCAGTGGGTGTTGCGGTCGGTTACGGTCTAGCATTCTATTTTTTATCCCTTTCATTAAAGACAATACCTCTCAGTTTGGCTTATGCGATTTGGTCTGGTGTAGGGACCGCTTTGACTGCCTTGATTGGTGTTATATTTTGGGGTGAAGTTCTTACGATCCTAATGCTAGTGGGAATAGTTTTTATTATTGGCGGGGTTGTACTGTTAAACTCTTCGAAAGAAGTGGAAGAGGTTCAAGATCAAATGAATACAAGTATAGGGCTGGACAGATAAGCGCTCCGGCCCTTTATTATCTTTCTCTTATTCCCTTCCCCCTCAATCTTGCTCCGACTACAGACTCCACAATTCTTGATTGAATGTCTTTCTTCTTATTGTTCGGATCGACGTACACATTTAGTGATTTGGCTAACTTTATTAAGTTTACTTTGGTTTTAAGAGTGCCATGGTTATTAATAAATGTTTTACCGTCCTTAATGGTGTCCATTTTTTCAAGTCGCTGCTGGATTTCTAGGAACTCCGTTGATTCCTCGGGAACTTTTACAGTTGAATTCCCAAAATTGGCGACTATTTTCTTCGTAATTATCGCTTTTGTATCAGTTGATTTCGTAGAAATTTGAAAGTATCTACAAATGGATAGGAGAGACTTTTTCGTATGAGTTTTAAAAATCTGTTCAATGTCTTTTAAATGTTCTGCTTTATGAATGTCTTCTCTGATTTGCTCATAAGGATGGCTTTCGGTTGATAGTTCTACATAATGGAGGGTTGCTTTACCTGTACTAAGCTTTTCAATCTGCTCATCAGACAAATGCTTCATGGTATCTAACATCAATTGAAGTATTTCTTCAACATTCTTTTTCGACATATTCTCCCCCTATAAATTAGCCAGCTGCTGTACTTCTATCGCAAGATTTTGAATCTCTTTAATCACATCTTCCTGCTGCCTAGTGACCTTCTTGAACACCACTGGAATGCCAGACTCAGGTGCATCCGCGTACAATGTTTTATTTTCGCGCAGATAAGATGTAAATATATGAAAGTCATTTCTCACTTGCCTCATGTATTCTTGTTGAATGGTAATCGGTTTCTTCCCATTGGTGGAGATCATCGTAAACACCACGCCAAGCATCTCTGGAGAAATTTCCGTCAACAGGTTTGCATCCCCTTGGCGAAGATGGTGATTATATTTATCTTTTAAAATATGAATATGCCGGATAAGAGTATGAATTCCAAGGGTTGATAAATAATCTGCTTTCGCAGGAACTATATAATAATCGCTTGCCACCATAGCGTTCTGCGTCACAATATTAAAATTCGGCGGGCAATCGATTAAGATCACATCATATTCCTCTCTAAGAGAATCTAGATTCCTTTTTAAAAGCGATAACACACGTAAATAATTTCCGCGAATCGCCCGATCCGTCGGTCCACCGAGTCTACTTGATAACTCCATATCCACATGAATCAATTCTAAGTGAGAACAAATAAGATCTATTTTCCCATCTTGATTAAAAAATGAATGCAGCCGGTTGTTCACTTGATAAGGAGTGATAATCGAATTTCTCAACGGAGCGTTCGTGTTGTGATCTAAAAATTCATCATACCAGTCCTTGATCGTTCGTTTCTGTTGGTCCAAATTCCTCCACTCTTCAAAACTTACAAACGAAAGGGTTAAGTTCGCTTGCGGATCTAAATCAATCAGTAACACTCTCTTCCCCTGATGCGCGAGTTCCGCCGCTAGGTTTGATGTAACCGTTGTCTTCCCTACTCCACCCTTATAATTCATGATTGAAATTATCCCAAATTCATCGCCTCCTGTGGTCCGTTCGTAGTCTCACAGTTTTATGTATATGCCTGGGGAGAATGATTCTTTCTTGTGGAGTAAGAATTGTAGGTTGATGGGGAGTTTCATTCCTGCACCAGGAGGGTAAAGACCATTACCCAGACATCAATCCTTTCTTACTCCGATATAACGGTGGAACGATAGTATGAGATTCCTCGATTCCATAAATATCTTCTATATAAGGGACCATCTGTTTTAGCTGGTCATTTAGTTGATACAGTAATTGTTTGCGTCTTTCGATTTCATCGCTGTCTGCGCTGTCCATCCAAGTGGATGCTCGCACCCATGAACGCATAAGTCGATCTAACTCTTCGATGTTTTGGTAAATCGCAGACAACGAGTATTGTAGTTGTTTTTTTGCCAGGGGGGATTGTTGCAAGTTTGATAGTGTTGAGTATAATACTATGTTTGCTCCATTCAGCAGAGGGGTCATTTGTTGTTCTATAGGGGTATGATTAACCGGAAATTCTTTGAGCAATTCTTGAATCATTCGATAGCTTTTCCATACATGCTTTAACATGTTAACACCCTCCTAAATATTTACTACTCGTCTGAATGACCATCAATTCTTACATTGTATGTTTAGGACAATCTATCTTATGTCAACGAAGGTGCACTAAAAAGAGCGTATCATTCAGATACGCTCGACAAATCATCTTTTATTTACCGATAAACATTTGTGTCCAATAATTCCTAGACTCTACATATCCCACACCAATGTAGTTGAAGTTTGCACTCAAGATATTTTTACGATGACCTTCACTATTCATCCATGCTTGTACCACTTCTTCTGGAGTTCTTTGTCCCATCGCAATGTTTTCACCTGCATATTGATAAGAAACGCCAAACTGCTTCATCATATCAAAAGGTGAACCGTACGTTGGGCTTGTATGACTAAAATAGCCATTCTTTGACATATCCAATGACTTTTCACGAGCCACTTTGCTCAAAGCTGTATCCACTTTTAAAGCCGCTAAGCCGTTTTTCGCACGCTCTTGGTTCGTCAGATCAACTACTTTTTGTTCATACGCGCTTAAATAGCTTGTTGTTTGAGTAGTTTGAGTTGGTTCGGTGGTTGATGTTGACTGTTGAGCCGGTTGTGTTGTTGTTTCGGTAGTAGGTTGCTGTGTCTCAACTGTTGGTTGAGTTGGCTGTTCTGTTTCAGTCGTTGTCGTTGTATTTGTATTAAACTTGATTCCAAGATTAACAAAATACTTTTGTAAGTAACTATTTAATTCATTTAAATTAGAACCTTGATACACGTAAACCTTCTGTTGAACGTTCGTTGTATTTTCAGCCGCACTTGCTTTTTCTGCCATTGGACTTGCTACGGCTAATGCTGCCGCTGCTGCCACTGTAAGAATGATTTTTTTCTTCATCATGTGTTCTTCCTCCTAAAATCTATTGGTCGTTCATGACAAATTCATCGTATCATACGATTTTCGTCATATTTCAGGAAGGATTTGGAAGGTATTCAAAATCATCTTACAATTTTCCTTATTTATTCGTCAAATACTTGATTTCATAAGGGATTTCCATATTATCTAATACTCTTCTATAAATCTACCAAATACTTGAAAAACTACCAACATATATACTAGAAGTTAGGGTTGACAACTATTTGATTTGGTTCCATTTTTAACAAATATTTCAGTATAATGTCATAGATGAAGTTTTTATGATTTGTACACTTTCGTTGCTCCATATTGAAAGTCAATCAATTGGTAATTTTGTCTTTGATACATGTTTCTGGGCGTATCACTACCTTCCGCCACTAAAATAACCGTTTTATCTGAATAATGTTCCATGACGTATTTTTGCAGCCTACTTCCGATCCCTTTTCGTTGATAATCAGGTTTTACCGAAAAATCATCGATTTCAACTGTGCCTTCAGATAAAATTACATGTACAGAACCCACTGGGATTCCTTTATAATAAGCCAGCAACTGGACGATTTTAGGATCTTCTAAGAATCGCTTATATAATGCAATCTTTTGCTCGGCAAAGTTTGTTCCAAATTGAATATCCTGCTGGTATTGTAAGGATAAAAAGTCTTCAACATTCGTATTGTTTACTGGTTGAATGCTTATATCCGGGTGATTTTCTACACGAGGAAACAAGCTTGGTTGCAAGGAGTATAATTCCATTTTTTCTACATCAAATTCATTTTCAGTTAATACGCTCTTTATGTGGTCAGGGATTTCTCCCCCAGTTGGAAAATAAAACTTCACATGCTTTTGACCATTTTTGGCATGAAACTCTCGTAAATATTTAATATCACGCAAGAACTCTTCTTGTGACACCCATGTTTTGTATTCGATAAAATTACTATTATATCTTGATAGCATTTCTGGATAATGGATATGCGTGAATGTCTCTGTCTCGTGTATATTATGACCTACTTTATGAATATCTTTGAACGTGATTGCTGTAATAAAAGTCTCTCCCTATGTAAAAGTATATATTTTAATTATACAATGTTCCCAGATTCCTGGTATATTCGGAAAGGAGAAAAGTTATGAATTTTACACTCGAAGAAGCGATAGAGGTATTGGAAAAAACACCCCAAATCCTAGAAACGTTCCTTCTTAATTTATCGGAGGGCTGGCTCGAACGTTGTGAAGGAGAAGGAACATGGAATGCCGTAGAAGTCATTGATCATCTGATTGAGGGAGAAAAAACAAATTGGATTCCTCGTTTACAAATGATCTTAGAAGACGGTAAAAACAAACCCTTTCCCTCTTTTGACCGTTTTGCCCACTTGGACCAAAAGTCTGAGCAAAGTTTGAAGGAAAAGTTTATAGAGTATAAAAGATTGAGAGAGCAAAATATCAAAAAGCTGAAAGAATTGGTTGATCCAGAAGAACATCTTGAGTTAACTGGCATCCATCCTGCTTTTGGTGTGGTAAAGGTAAGAGAGTTGATTTCCACATGGGTCGTACATGATCTAACCCATATCGCACAAATTGTACGTGTGATGGCCAAAAGATACCAAACCGATGTTGGCCCGTGGAAGGAATATTTAGGGATTTTAAGAAAGTAATTGGCAGTTAATCTTCATTATTAGGTAATACGACTCTTGCTAATTTAATATTTATCTTAATTTTCTGAATATAATAAAAAATTACTCGTAAACACAAAAAATTGCTATACATCAGCCCTTATCCTATCGTCCTCTTCATGATAATCTTTATTTGTAAGGGCTTACATATAATCTAATAGAGGAGGGATCATCTTTTTTCCTAATGCAGTGTTTCTGTGCCCATACTTGTTAACACAAAGGAGGAAAAAGAAGAACATGTTAAAAACAATGAAAAAACGTGTAAAATCCGCTATGATGGTAACTTTTGCTGCTGCCATGACTTTTTCATTCACCATTGATGCATCCGCCGCTAAGCAATTAGACACAAACTCGTCCACTTATCGAACCGTCACAGAAATTGAAGACTGGGGCGCCGCTATTACAAAGGTCATCGTCAACCTTAACACCCCTATCCCCCAGAATTCGGTCACTAAAGATACGTTTAACGTTCATGTAAAAAGAAGTGACGACAGATTAGCTAATCCCTTTTTAGAGGAAGGCTATCGAACGGTCACCAACGCTTTCGTTTCCGATGAAAAAGGAAACCCTGCTGTGAGAGGGAAATATGTTGTATTAGAAATGGAGATAGGACCAAGTGTTACATTAGGATCCGCTCTGAATTATTATCGATTTAACGACTGGGTTGATAGTGAATATACAATTACGCAAGTGAAGGATATTGTATACAATTCAGGAAAGATTTCAGGATTAGTTGTAAATTCAAGCGATGGAGGAACTCGAGAGTTAGTTGACGATTTCTCATCAGGGAGTTTCACACATGAAGATACGACTTTAACTTATGCAAACTATGAACCTCAAAAAACGAAAGGAAAAGAAAAGAATCCACTAGTCATTTGGCTGCACGGTGGTGGTGAAGGTGGAACAGATACCACCATCCCTCTTTCAGCTAATAAAGCTACTGCATTTGCATCTGAAGAAATTCAAGCCTACTTTGATGGCGCTCATGTATTAGTACCTCAAACACCAACAAGATGGATGCAAGGTGTTACAGGATCTGCTGATGGAACCTCCATCTATCAAGAGGCTCTTATGGCTTTAATTGAAGATTATGTGGCCAATCATAAAGATGTAGATCCAAATCGCATCTACATTGGTGGTGCCTCGAACGGCGGATATATGACCATGCTAATGGCTCGTGATTATCCAGGATACTTTGCGGCAGCCTACCCTGTCTGTGAAGGTTTAAATGACTCGTTAATCACGGACGAAGATATTCAGGCTCTGAAACAAACTCCAATTTGGTTTGTACACGCGAAAAACGACACCACTCTTCGACCTGAACAAAATACTATACCAACGTATAACCGTTTACTTGAAGCCGGTGCGACCAATGTTCATTTATCATTGTTTGATGATGTTCACGATACGTCAGGATTATATAAAAACGCAGATGGTACTCCATACCAATACCCTGGACATTGGTCTTGGATCTATGTATACAACAACGAACCAGTCACTACTATTGATGGTAAAACAACAACCATTATGGAATGGATGGCTGCTCAGTCGAAATAATATTTTAGTAGAAAAATGCATTCATATTAAAGAGTGCATTTTTCTTTTACCATTAGAAATTCTCCTATCCTCATCCTTTCCCAGTTATTTCTTACTTTTTAGTGAGTTAATCAAGCACCATTAAACTTCTTTAAATATATATTATTCATTATATGTTTAATTTGAGGTGCACTTATGACAATAAGAAAAGGAAATGCAATAGAAACTGACTATATTCTTAGGCTTTCAGGAACTGTGCTTAACGAGAGCTCTATGGGGTATTTACCTAATAATATTGAACATTCTTATACCATGTTTGTCCCAGTTATTCATAAAGGGGGGTATTATTTGATTGAAGAGGAGAATAGGATTCTAAAAGGCTGGATTTTGTTAACCATAGATTGGAATCGGTTGACAGGTAAGGCAATCGGACATATTGACCAGTTATATGTATTTCCTTTTTATAGAAAGACAGGGATAGGTAAAAATTTAATGAAAGCAGCAATTCAAAATTTTTATGAGCAAGAAATACAAACAATTCAGCTCAATGTGTTCACCGGAAATCCAGCTAAATCCTTGTATAAATCACTGGGGTTTAAAAAAATCTCAACCATTATGGAATTAAATTTATAGGATCAACGAGTGAACGTGTCTCCAAAATATATATTGGTCATCAAATCTCTCCTCCTCTATCACATCATACAAAAATAAATGTAAAAATAAAAAGCCCACATAGCAATAGCTAAATGGACTAATATGAGCGTTAATTTCTCGGGAAACCGAATTCATACTGCTTCGGCAATGCTACTTCCTTCTTTAATACCGTTGCTGCTTCGATTGCCCAATAAGGATTTCTTAGCATTCCTCTTCCCACCGCAACAAGATCGGCGTCTTCATTTCCAATTACGGAATTAGCAAGTGCTGGTTCTTCTAATCGGCCCACAGCAATCACAGGAACATTCAGCTCTTCTTTGATGGCTCTTGCTAATGGTACTTGATACGCGACATGTGTGCCAGGTTGACCGGCAGCAGCGATTGGTCCTTCTCCACCAGCACTTACGTGGAACATATCTACGCCCGCTTGCTGGAATACTCTTGAGAACTCGATGCTTTCGTTAATGCCATATCCACCTTCCACATACTCCCTAGCAGAGATTCGCATGATTAACGGCATATCTTCTGGCATTTCACTCTTTGCAGCTTCTATGACTTCACGGCCAAACTTGGTTAGCTCTTGACCATATTCGTCAGTTCTTTTATTCGTGAATGGAGAAGTGAATTGATGAATCAAATATCCATGAGCCCCGTGAAGTTCAATCACGTCAACTCCCGCCTGAACCGCACGACGAACGGCTAGACGGAACTTTTCTACCATTTCTTTTACTTCTTCTGTAGAAAGTTCTCTTGGTGTTTTTGATTTATCATCAAACGGAATAGCAGATGGCGCAACGGGTTCAGAAGCATCCTGTGCTTTACGTCCAGCATGGGCAATTTGAATACCTACCTTTGCACCATACTGATGACAAGCTTCTACAATGCGTGTGAGCGCAGGGATTTGTTCGTCTGACCATAATCCTAAATCGTAATCACTAATGCGGCCGTCTGGCTCTACGTCTGTCATTTCAATAATGATTAGGCTGGCACCACCAATGGCGCGGCTTACATAATGGACATAGTGCCAATCCGTAGCAATACCATCCTTATTCGTAACAGAATATTGGCACATAGGTGGCATAACAACACGGTTTTTTAAGGATAATCCTTTGATTTCATAAGGGGTGAATAAATGATTCATCAGTAAACTCCTTTTTGGTGCAGGGCACGATTTTTATTAAAGATGTTTAGATATTACCTCTATTAGATTTTCCTTAGGCTGGAATCCTATAACCTTTTCGACCACTTCTCCGTCTTTAAATAAAAGTAGGGTTGGAATACTCATAACTCCAAATTCAGCTGTTGTAGCTTGGTTATCATCTACATTTAGCTTAGCAATTTTTACTTGGTGTTCCATTTCTTCGTTGATTTCTTCTAGAACAGGCGCAATCATTTTACATGGTCCACACCAAGGTGCCCAGAAGTCAACAAGGACTAACCCGTTGCTGATTTCATTTTTAAACGTATCATCAGTAATCTTCACAATGCTCATGTTTATCCCTCTTTCTTTAGATGTTCTGCCTTTTTTCTATGAGATTGAACGGTGATTTATTAATCATTTGTGCTTCAAGTTTGGTTGGCTTCGTTAACAAGGAGGTAAGTTCCATAAACCATTCTTTGTCCTTGATCAAAAGGGCAATATCAATTAATGCAAGGATTGAATCTTTGGAATAGGTTGCGGATGTTTCTAAGCGTCTCATTTTAATAGAATTCGCTGAGATCACCTTTCCCTCCATCTCTTCATTATCACTCTTGATGACTCTGACTTTCATGTTCTGTGAGAATGGTTCATCGCTATGAATATAACCATGAAACAACTCCCCATAGTTTGTTTTCCCTCTTACCCAATCTCCCACTTGGAAAGGTTTCATCACGTTGCACCACCTTAACTGTAATGTTTTATCTTACATTTTACCTAGTGATTAATGCTGGTGAAATCCTGTTGATGGATTCGTAATCATAAATTCTTCTTTTGGTAAAAAGAAATATTGAATCCATACGCCATCTAAAAAGCTTTCACGACGATCTAATAGAATTTCAATATCTTTGTCTGTTTTTACAATTTCATCATGCTCGGTTGGTGTGTCCAACTTAAGGTCAAAGTGTGCGTGATTCACATGATTTTCTGTCACATATACGCGAACCATTTTTCCTTGTGCCTCTTCAGTTTCCAACATCTTCTTTAATACCTTTGACGCATTACGGTTGATTTTCACTTTCATTGGTAGGTCTCCTTTTTTATCTGTAATGATTTTTATTACATTTATTCGAAAAAGAAACGTGCTAATTATGTTTCTTTTTGTTTCACTAATTCAACTACTTCTTTTATTGTGTAATCTTTTAAATATACACCTAGATGTTCTTCTGCCCCCATAAAGATGGAGAATAGAACACTCTTCATATTCGCTCCTACTATGCACTGACCGTTAGACTCTGTACATTTTGGCTGGAGAGCACCTTCAGATGTGATTTGATAAATATCCCAAAGATTAACCTGATCCAAGTCCAAGGCAAAAATAAATCCGCCACCTGTACCTTCTTTTGATGTGATAAAACCATTCTTCTTTAACAAGCTAAGCACTTTGCGAATACGTACGGGATGTACTCCTGCACTCTCCGCGATGTACTCACTGGTTGACATTCGGTCCGGCTGCAACGCCAGAAGAGTTAAACTGTGAATCGCAAGGGTGAAATCACTATTCATGGGTTGCCTCCTTCGAATTGGTTTTAAATCTTACTGTAATATTATTCGTTACAGTAAAACATGTCAAGGGCAAAAACCTATGTGAAGAAAAAATATCAAACACTTATTTTAATTAATTTATTTTTTTATAAAATTAGTCTATAATAAGGGTAGATATTCCAAATAATAAAAATAAGCGCAGTGCTCGAAACACTACGCCTACCTTGACAACGCATAATCGCAGAATGATGCGATTGGCATGAACATTAGTGTATTCTGAGTAGAACCCACCTGTCCGCCAAGATCAGGGTGGGTTTTACTTTTTTATTTTATCAATCAAAAGTATGATTAGAGTTACCAGCGATATCATAAACATTGCGGTATTCAAATCAACGATATTTATCACCTCCCCTACGGAAGGCTCAACCGCCCCACCCTGGCTATATGCAATTGTCTACTCTATTATACCACATCGCACAGGTCTTTTTTTCCTTAGTAGGGATATTTTAGTAGTGAATATAGTAAACCTTAAGTATAACTTACATGTAAAAAGCCTAAATCCAAATAAGATTTAGGCTTTTTTAGTTATATCTTTATTTATGGGCAATGGCCTCAATTTTAAGATTGCTTTTCACCAAAGAATTCACGGCACTAAACAATGCACGGATGGATGAAGTCATAATATCTGTATCAATTCCACAGCCCCAATGGACGGTGCCGTTTTGATCTTTTATTCCAATATACGAGACGGCATTTGATTTAGAACCCATTTCCTGCGCGTGCTGTTTGTATTCTAAATCAGCAAACTCGATCCCGAACTTCGTTTGGAGAGCATTGCTCACTGCATCCAAACGCCCATTTCCTGCACCTGGAATCTCCAGATGATTTCCTTCATATTTTACGGTGAGGATCGTATCATAGTTTTCATTTTTAGCTGATTTCGACTGAATGAATTGAATTGGATCAGTAATATTCACATAGCCATTGATAAAGATGTCATAAATCTCACTTGGCATAAGCTCTTTGTTTTCATGATCAGAAACATTTTTGACGGCATAACCAAAGTGTTCACGCATCTTAGGTGGAAGATCAAAGCCGTATTGTTGTTCAAGAAGATACCCAATACCACCTTTACCTGATTGGCTATTGATCCGTATAATATCTCCTTCGTATTCTCTTCCAATGTCCATTGGATCGATGACTAAGTATGGAACATTCCACACTACATTTTCCTTTTCTTCCCGCCACTTAAAGCCCTTTGTAATCGCATCTTGATGGGAACCAGAGAACGCCGTAAACACAAGCTTCCCAGCATACGGATGTCTTTCATGAACCTTCATCTTTGTTAAGCGCTCATATGTTTCCATGATTTCGATGACATTTTCAAAGTGTAGCTTTGGATCCACACCGTGTGAGTAAAGGTTCAGAGCTAGTGTCACGATATCGACATTCCCTGTTCTTTCACCGTTTCCGAATAATGTTCCTTCAATTCGTTGTCCTCCCGCTAATACCGCCAATTCTGCATCAGTAATTCCGCTACCTCGGTCATTATGCGGGTGAATCGATAGAATTACGTTGTCTCGGTAGCTTAAGTGATCACTGATGTACTCGATTTGGCTAGCATACACATGTGGCATCGAGTGAGAGACTGTTGCAGGCAGATTGATAATTACTTTGTTCTCAGCTGTTGGCTGCCATACGTCAAGGACTCGATTACATATATCTAGTGCAAACTCCATTTCCGTTCCAGTAAAGCTCTCAGGTGAATATTGGAAAACAAACTCTCCTTCTGTTTCCGCCGCATACTTCTGAAGTAGCTTCGCACCTGTTACTGCAATATCAATGATTTCTTCTTTTGATTTTCTAAACACCTGTTCCCTTTGAGCAACAGACGTTGAATTATATAAGTGAACAACTGCTTTTTTTACCCCTTGAAGTGATTCGAACGTTTTCTTAATGATATGATCTCTGGATTGTGTTAGCACTTGAATCGTCACATCGTCTGGGATTAAGTTTTGTTCAATCAATGTACGTAAGAATGTATACTCTGTCTCAGACGCTGCTGGAAAGCCTACTTCAATTTCTTTAAATCCAATTTTCACGAGCAATTGGAAGTACTCTAGCTTTTCTTCAAGTGTCAACGGAACAACCAGCGCTTGGTTTCCGTCCCTTAAATCGACACTACACCATAAAGGAGCTTCTGTAATGTATTCCTTCTCCATCCACTTCATACTTTTCACAGGTGGCATAAAATAACTTCTAGAGTACTTCTCAAATTTTTCCATTGTCACAACGACCTTTCTTCAGAAAATATAAAAAGCCCATCATCTCATAAGAGACGACAGGCTTTGCCTTCGTGGTACCACTCTTTTTGGTTTGTTATAAACGCAACAAACCCACTTTATGACTTGATTACGGTTGTCATCCGTTAAGGCCTACTACTACTTCAGCCTTACCACTTCTGGGCGAGTTGGGGGATTTATTGACTGTCTTTCACCAACCGACAGCTCTCTAAACAATAAATGATCCTTAATGCTCCCATTCACTGTGTTTCAACTTTTTAAATTTTCTTAATTCTATTACGAGTGATGGGATAAGTCAACAGGATTTTTGAAAAATTTTCATTTGTGCAAAAATAAAGTTTATTTATATAAGGCTTATTCTCTAATAAACCAGACCTTTGAAATAAGGTTGTTATCCACCTCGTAAATGGCTATTAAGCTCACCGTTTCACCTGTTAACCCGTTGGTCGCAAACTCCCAATCAATCACTTTGTTTCCGACAATTGAGCGATTTTTAATTTCTGCGTGCATGTTCTTTTTAAAGGTTTCTGTGTATCGTTCGATCAGGGCTTGCTTTCCGTTTATTGTGACCAGGTTGTCTGGGAAAGTGTATACAGTGATATCATCTGCGTATGTACCCGCAAAGCCTTCAAGATCTCCGGCGTTGTAGAATTGTATTTGTTTTTGGACGATGTTTTCTACGGACAATGGCTTCACCTCTTGAATAAGAATAATTAACTTATTTTAACATAGTATTACATATCAATTATTTAACCATCCCTCGAGCATCTATCTTCCAAATATCCATCACACGACCATTCTCGTGTACCACATATTCTTCAAATTGATTAACCACTGTACACGCATGGTTCGGAATGATTTGCACTTTATCATTTAGCTTTAATGTTGTCTCCTGTAACAAAACCCCAACTCCATGTTCCTCCGACAGACGTTCAATGACGATTTCTGGGTGTCCCATTACATGTCCAAAGCCAGTAACGGTCTGGTTTCCATGCGCTCCTTTGTCTAGGCAAAGTGATTTGCTTCCTGTATCAAAAATGACGCGATCCTTGTAGACTCCCACTACGGAAGCAAGCAGTGTGAGCGCACAACGGTCGATTGTCGTCACACCTAATCCAGCCTGTATAGCATCGAAAAACACTGCATTTCCAGGACGGATTTCGGTCACCCCTGCTATTTTTCCAGACTTCTTATAGGTTGGTGTTGAACCAACGCTTCGAACAGGGATTATGATACCTTCTTTTTCGCACGCATTGGCACTATCCACAACGCTCAGGCCTTCGTGATGTCCAATCTTTTCAATTTCGTCCATTGTTTTTGCAGCATAGGAATGACCTGCGTGCGTAAAAATTCCGCCCAGCTTTAACTTGGACTGAGAACTAATAGCCTTTGCTAAGGTGACAACTTCCTTCCCTGGATCTACCCCGCAACGATTTAATCCTGAGTTTACTTTGATCCAAACCTCAAGTGTAAAGGGTGTATGCTCCAATCCCTTTTGTAAATACAATAATGATTCATGATTATCTACCGATACTTTTAGTTGAACTCCTTGTTCAAGCATTTTGACTAATCGCTTGATTTTATCCGGGCTAGAGATGGGATAAGCGATCAATATATCTTTGATCCCACCAGAAGCCATCACTTCAGCTTCACCGACTTTTGCCGTTGTAATCCCAACGGCACCCGCTTCCATTTGTAATTGGGCAATTTTTATTGATTTATGTGTTTTAATATGTGGACGGTACGCGATTCCTTGCTCCTTTGCAAAGGATGACATTTCGTTTATATTTGTTAAAAGCTTTTGATAGTCAAGAAGCAATGAAGGTGTGTCTAACTTGTTCATACTTGCCCTCCTTTATGTAATATTTACCTTTATTATACAAAAAGAAACTCCTCTTGAATGGTTGCAAGAAGAGTTCAATCATTTATTTTTCATCCTTATTATTATCTCCATATAGTTCCTCAGAAAACTCCGTCGCAAAATTCGATTGAAGCGTACCTCGTACTTGCTTGTCACTTCCTTGTAGTCCACTTCTGCGACTCACGACAAAATACGTTAAAGAAAAAAACACCACCATACTTATCCCGGTCACTAATCCCGCCGTTTGTCCGGGAATCAACGGCATACTGAGTAGTACAATGATCAAACTGACCAAAGCAATCCAAGACGTATACGGAAATCCTGGCATCTGACAAATGCCACCTGGAGGACAGCCGTTTCTTTTTCGGTAACGAATATGACTGGCCATAATTACGGCATAAGTGAAAATTAAGGCAAATCCACCTGACGTAATTAACACTAGATAGGCTCTCGGAAACAAAAGACCGAACAATAAGCCCCCGAGCATGGCTAACCCTGAAAATAATATCCCCCGATAAGGAACATCAGTACTATCCTTTAATCCTTGTGGTGCGTGACCTTCAATTACGAGAGACCGAATCATTCTCCCTAACCCAAATACGGCTGACAGCATAGCTGAAAGAATGGCCGAAATTAAGACAAGATTCAATGCCGTCCCTGCCCAACCAATTCCCCATCGAGTGAGTGATGCGACCATTGGACTGACGTTTTCACTTAGAAGGGCTGTTGGGATAAGTGGAAGCAACACAAGCACGTATAATAAATACAACCCTACCAAACACAACACCGTATTACGAATGGCTCTTGGAATGGTATCAGTAGGGTTGTCAGCTTCGGTTGCAGCGAGAGCAATAATCTCAAACCCAGCGTATGTAAAAATGACCAATAACATACTCCCTGCAATTCCGCTGATTCCTCCTGGCATGAGGGGTTGTCTCGTGACTTCGCCTAATCCAATTGCTGAAGCCCCAGGAAATACTCCAAAAATCAATCCTAGGGCGGTAAGGATAAAAAAGATAATCGCGAATACCTTAATCGCCGATAATCCACTGGTAAGCTTCCCAATCTTGTCTACTCCTAATAAATTGATCAGCGTAATTCCGACGATGATCGATCCACCAAACCAGGCGATCGAAACGTTCGGATACCAATTGCTGATGAGCATCGAGATTGCTGTCGCTTCACTGGACATCGAGAGAATCGTACCTGTCCAGTAGAGCCAGCCAACGACAAAACCCGTCCCATTTCCAAGCTCTCGTGCAGCAAACGTACTAAACGATCCAATCGTCGGACTTCCTACTGTCATTTCAGACAATGCATAAAGGATAAAATAAACAAGTGCTCCCCCTAGTATAAACGATATTAAAATCGCAGGTCCTGCCGCATTGATGGCAACCGATGATCCGAGGAAAAAGGAACCTCCGATAACACTTCCTAACGCCATCATCGTCAGCTGCCAAGCAGACAACCCTCTTCGTTCTTTCTTCATTCACTTTTCACCCATTTTCTTAATAATGTACCGTTATTATTTGCGCTTATTGGGAAAGGATACGATTTAGTGTGATTTGTTAAATATAAACAAAAAAACTGGCAGAAATCCCGCAAGTTTTAATATAGTTAATCAACTTTAATTTCGATACTAGATACATCCATCTGAATTATCGGTTAACACGTCTTCTACATCTTGTAAATCACCCATTATAAATCGCTTCATTCTTTTTCGATTGAAAGTAAGTTGATATGAAAAAAAGCTGACATCACTTCAGTCAGCCTTCTCTGCTTTATGCAATTCCAATTCATCTCTCATTCGCTCTTCCTCTTCATCCACGCTGATACGAGCGATTTGTTCAATGAGCTGGTGATGGACTTGATCCATGTCTTCTTGGCATTCGAATGGGTCTTTTTTGTTCAATTTAGAAACACTCCTCTTCTAATATAAACTCTTACGTTTATTATCAAATGTCTTGTAATAATTTATACTTAGAGGGGAAAATAGAACTTACTAAGCTTTATGATAAATGTAGAAATATTAATGAACTCTACTCAAATACATGAGGTACATCATGAAAATTATCGTCATTTCTGATACACATATCCCTAAAAAAGCAAAAACATTCCCTCCCCAGGTCGTTACAGAGTTACAGAAATGTGATCTAATCATCCATGCTGGAGATTGGCAAACTCTAGAGGTTTATCAGGAGATATTACAATTTGGAGAAGTAAAGGGAGTGTTTGGAAATGTAGACTCTAGTGAATTGCAGACACTCCTCCCTGAAAAGCAAATAATAGAAATAGAAGGTTTTCGGATTGGGGTCGTTCATGGTCATGGAAAACGCTGGACAACGGAGAGGCGTGCAATGGAAGCTTTTGCGGATGATCTTGTGGATTGCATCATCTTTGGTCATTCTCACATTCCCGTTTTGAAAGAAACAAACGGCATCCTATTATTTAATCCTGGGTCCTGCACTGAAAAAAGGAGGCAGCCAAAGTATTCATACGGAATCATCACTATTACGAATGGAATTCATGCCGAACATGTGTTTTTCGAACAAGACAAAGAAGACAAATCTTAAAGTCTATAGCGAAAAAAAGCAGAGGTGCTAGCCCCTGCTCCCTATAGCTTCATATCCGTCCCCGAATTCTGATTCTTCGTTTTTCCTGTCTTTTTTAACTGAAAAAAAACTTCCCGAATCGACGCAATACCAATAAACAACATACCCAGTCCACACCAAATAAAAATGAGCCAATTAAAAAACTGAAATGCACCAAATGACATTTGATCGCCTCCTTTTACAGGTTAATTTTATGTTCCGGTTGATAGTTTTTCAGCTTTTTAAAGTCATACTTTTTATTAGTAAATGGAAGGCTTATCAAGATAATGAGAAATGGTAAAAAGAGGGATAGCATATTCCCAACAAACCAATTGAGATCATCATTTGCGATCATAAAGTAAGCCGTTAAGCCTGAAGCCAATCCAATGACAATCGAAAACATCGATACTTTTGGGTTTAATCGACCAGACCATAAGCCAATGATTAACGACGCCGTTGGAGCAGCAAATAAAATTCCACTAAAAATATCAATGGTTAATAGGGACACCCCATCTAAGAATAGAGAACAAATTCCAATGGTAATTCCTAGTACGAAGATAATCCCTCGACCGAATGTGAGTTGTTGTTTTTCGGTTGCTTGTTTATTTACGTATCTTTTATAAAAATCGATCGTTAGCATGGCTTGAAGCCCGGCGAGACCATTTCCGCCTGTCGTTAATCCTGCCATAAAGATCATTACAACAAAGATGATCGCCCCTCCACTACCGAGAAAATAATCGAATATATACGGAGCCGCTCCCGTCGATACACCGAGCTCATCTGAAGAGACCCCTAAATGATAGACACTTCCTCCAATTACATTTCCAAAAATCATAGGAATTGGCAGCCAAGCGACGATGGTTCCGATGAGATACGCCCAGAATAACCCCTTTGAACTAGAAGCAGCTGCTGCTGTTGAATAATAGCCCTGACTAAGTACAACCTGCCCCATCGCGATCACAACGGCAGATAATCCATACATCCAACCCGCGGAGCCAAAAAAGTTCAGAGCGTCTGGATTATGTTGTGGATGACTCGTATCCGTCGCTGCCCGTAGCATTCCTTCGTACATATTTTCTAACCCCACGCTTTTGATAATCAGAGGAATTGTGACAAAAATGACAATCATAATAATGAAAAATTGGAAGACAGAATTATAGATGGAGCCTTTTAGCCCAGACATGGCAATAAAACTTGAGAAGAGGACCGCTGATAAAAAAGCAACGACCTTAAAATTTAGATGAAAGGTATATTCGAAGGCATACGCAATTCCTACCGCCTGCATGACACAAACATATAACACCAAGGCAATTCCAAATAATAAATACACATTGGCTAATTTCGTACCAAAGCGCTCACGAATGAATTCAATAAACGTGGTGGTTTTTGGCATGATTTTTCGTAAGCGTAACGCAATCGGGATAAAAATCATAAAAGGAACAACAGCACCCCAAGCATAGTTAAAACCGCCGTTAATTCCAAACCACACTCCCGCTTCCGCAGAAGCCATAATCGTGCCCGTCCAGATCCAGGCCACACAAACGCTGGCAGCAACGAGGCCAAACGGAACTCTTCGGCCCGCCGTTAACAAATCATCGACATTTTGATTGCCATCCTTTTTATTGATGAAAAGGGTAATGGCCGTCATCATAACGGCAAAGAGAATAATTACAGAGTATCCCACGATTGGACTGTTCATAATATTGTTTCCCCCTTTCGTAACATGGCCGACTGGTACACATGAGGTCTTCGGTCCGCTAAATAACAGAACTCATTCCTAGCTGCTTGAATTTGAGAAACATCTACTTCGACATAGTATTGATTTTCCTCGCCATCTCCTAGAACCAACAACTTCCCAAATGGATTGGCCGCAGCACTTTGTCCAAAAAAGTGGGTCGTCTCCTCCACTCCAATGCGGTTGGTTGTGGCGACAAACACTTGATTTTCCGCTGCACGACTTTGTATATATGTCTTTTGCAAATGCTCTAGTGGTGTCATATTCGCGGTTGGTGCCAAGATGATTTCTGCCCCTTTTTCCACTAGTATTCGAGCCGTTTCCGGAAATTCGGTATCATAACAAATCATAACCCCAATCGTACCGAAATCGGTTTTCCAGACTGGAAACTCCTGTCCAGCAGAAAAATACTTCTCTTCCTCGTCCCATAGATGGACCTTTTGATATGTACCTGCTACCTCACCATTGTGATCAATGATGACCGCTGAATTAAACACCTCTTCCTGTACTTTTTCGGGAAAACCAGCAATGATCATTAGGTTGTATTCACGTGCCCATTCTTTTAGTTGGTTGATGCTTTCCCCATTGAGGTCCTCAGCGAGTTCCTTCGTTTTCTCCCGGGTAAAATAACCCGTTAACACTAACTCTGGAAACAATATAAGCTGGCAATTCTGCTGGGATGCCTTCTGAATATGGTGGAGCATCATTTTGAGATTTTTTGATTTGTCATGTAGAACAGGCTTCAATTGTGCTAAAGCTACTTTCATAGACTTCCCACCTTTATCTAATTGTTTGATTAATCTGACTTTTCTTGATGTAATTATATCTTCTGATGCTGTGATTAGCCTTAGTCACATTGTTAATTTTTTATGGGGTTATTTTTAACATAATGTTAAATTCCTAGGCTTATGCCTTATTATAAAAATATGTTTTTCGTTTCATCTATAAGCTAGTAATATTTTCTGACAAGGAACATTTGATACTTAATTTCTTCCCCCCCTTAACAGCTTAATAGATAAAGAGGTATAATAAATTTGACTTTTGGATAGAAATGGAGTTTTCTTATGAGAATTTTAGGAGCAGTTGTCGGTTTTTTTACAGTGGATTTTCTATTTCATATTATAGATGCGTTAGCATTTGGATTGAAAGCCGATACCGGACCTGAGCGGATTGGTGCGGTTGGATTCGGGATTCTCATTCTTCTTTTACTAATGACCTTGTTTTACCGATTGTTTTCAAAATCCTTTTTCCATGGGTTTATCGTAGCAACAGGTCTTTTCTTGAGTTTTGATATTGTCGTGTTTCATTGGGTCTTTCAGCTTCACCGAATTACTAGTGGTCCGGAGGCGAATTGGCTGGAGCCTTTGTTTGTTATAGGGGGAACAGTTCTACTTATAGTCGGGATTCGAAAAGAAAAATCTGCAAGTATTTTAGAAGATAAAGGAATAAGTGTATAAAAGGTTGTAAAGGACAGGAAAATTTCTCCTGTCCTTTATTGATAATTGATTCCTTTTTTATCTTCTTGATCATAAAAAATGAACATGGTTCCAAATGGTATTCTGAACATTTCTCCTCATGTCGGGTTCCCTATTAATTTTGATTACTTAGCATTCACGTCTGGTTGATGAATTCCGAAAATATTCCCTTCCGTATCCAAATAATAACCCTGCCATGCCATACCAGGAAGTGCGTGTTTTGGCAAGGCCACCTTGCCACCATTGTGAAGAATTTTTGCTTCAATGCTATCGTAATCTTCCACTCCCAATGTAAGAGCAGAACCATTTAACGCTTGGTTGGGTTCTGGAGGAGGTCCTTGACGTTGCATTAATGCACCGTTAATTCCAGGTTCATCTTCCGTGCCGGTCACAGCCCCAAAATAAGGCATTCCTGCATACTCACTCCAGTCTTGAAAAGTCCACCGAAATACTTCTCCATAAAACTTGGTCGCGCGATCCATGTTATCTACGTGAATTTCGAAATGAATTGGTCTTCCCATAATTTCCTCCTATTTTGAAAAGAATTTTTTATCGAATCTAATATGTATTCTACTAAAAATTGGGTACTCCTTCATTATGGTTACAATTGGACTCATTTATTCTTATATCCACCCCATTCTTCTCTAATTAGTTTTTTAACCTCCCCAAAACTTAAAACCATCTTAGATAACTTAGTGAAAAATGGTATATTCGCAACCTCTCCATTATACTGAATATAGGAAATGTATAAATCTAACAATTATGATTTTAAATGGAGGTCGGAAGAGTGAAACTTGGCGCTTTTTCTATTAGTTTAAATGTAAAAGATATACATAAATCAAAGGAGTTCTATACCAAACTTGGATTTGAAGCATTAGGAGGAGATATTTCTCAAAATTGGCTTATTATGAAGAATGATAGCTGTATAATTGGGCTTTTCCAAGGAATGTTTGAAAAAAACATCCTTACTTTTAATCCTGGCTGGGATGAAAATGCACAAAATCTAGAATCCTTTACGGACGTAAGGGAACTTCAAAAAAAGCTTGAAGAAAAAGGAATCCAGATTATCTCTGGAGTGAATGAATCAAGTGAAGGGCCGGCACACTTTACTATTGAAGACCCAGATGGGAATCCTATTCTTTTAGATCAACATCGATAAAAATAAAAAAAGGCTCAGAGCTTAAACATTAGTAGTTCCGATAACGAGTAGAAATACTAAACAACCATTATAAATCACATAGTAAATAACAGTAAATCTAGCAATTGAATGAACATATTAATTAGCACCTATTGTTGTCCGAATACGAGGTTTATTCAAAACAGGAGTATTTTAACAGAACAATTCGCACTTTAATAAACAAGTTGACAATAGATATTGTCATCCGGATAACTTTTATGTTAATTCATGTAGAATAATTCAATAATCGTTGAATTATTAAGCCCCCATTCACTATGGGATGGGGGTTATGATTTGATAGGTTATTTCTAATGTTTCTCCACAAAAACTGAACCACTTAGCTAAAACACTCTAAGCCTTTTTCTAATAGGATTTTCCTATTTTGCCGGTTCCTCTACTACTGGCTTCCCCGTTTCGAGTAAAACTTTATTCACTCCTAAGAAAAGGGAAAGGATAAAAATCAATATTCCCGTTCCAACCAATAGCCATTCCACCTTGATCACGTCTGCCATAGGGCCGAAAATCAGCATCCCGATTGGCATCATCGAAGTAGAAATCATCCCAAATACACCGAAAATCCTTCCTAAATACCCTTCATCTACCTTCTCCTGTAATAAAACCGTGGTTGGAGTATTGAAGATTGGCATAGCAATTCCGAATATAGCCATGAACAGTAAATACACCCAGAAAACCGGTACAATCCCTAGGGCAAGAGTACAGATCCCCATCAAAAGGCTTGCAAATGTCATGGTATGAATTTTGTTTGGAAAACCGCCCCAAGAGGCAATGAGCCCACCTCCCACCATCATCCCAACCGAAAATGCTATTTCAATGGCCGTTAGTCGCCAAACATCGTCACCAAAACTTCGTGTGACCTGAAGCGGAGTCAAAAAAGCGGCCGGTGCCATCAAGATAAAAAATACGCCAAAGAACAGAAAAAACTGTTTCAAAAATGGGTTACTTTTAATATACGTGACACCGAACTTAAAATCCTCGAAATAGCTAGTTGCTTGTTGATCAATTGCTTTCTCGTGAGCTGAGATTTTAAGGAAGACTAGTAAGGTGAATATGGCAATCACTGCCGTTATCACATCAATAAAGAAAATCACTTCAAGTGTAGCCATAGTTAATAAAGCAGCACTCACCATGGGAGCGACAAACATAATGACTGCATGAAGACTCCCGTTTATTCCATTCACCTTTGTCAGGTTTTCCTTTGGAACAATTTGAGGCAAGATCGCTCCCACTGCGGGAGTTTGGATGCCCGTTCCAATAGCACGGATCGCTGCCATTAGGAAGAGTAACCAAACGGCATCATAACCTGTTAAAAAGACAATGGCTAAGATTAATGTGGCTGATGCAATTAACCCATCTGATAAAACGATCAGGATTTTTCGGTTATAACGGTCCGCCCACACTCCCGCAAATGGCGATAAAATAAAGGTTGGAATGAAGCCACATATGATAAATAGGGTCATCATCATTCCAGACTCTGTGTGTAATGTGATATGCCACATCATCGCATATTGAACCAAGGCTGATCCAAAAAGAGAGATGGTCTGACTGCTTAAAAATAATATTATGTTCTTTTTCCAATTTTCCGTTCTGTTCGCTTTTACTGAGTTCATCTTTTCACACCTTATCTAGTTATACACTTTTATCTACCTGAATTCCCCAGTAAATTTAAGTCGGTATTGTTTACATTAGAATATTATAGATATTTTAATCTTCAATCAAACCTAGTCGTCTCAAATCCATCCAAAATATCTTCTAATTCCGTTAAAAAGGTGATATAAACAGGACCAGGAATTCTTTCAGCAAAGCTTTTAATTTCTGGTAATTCCTCTGCTTCCTCAACCGTTTCAGGCTTCTCATCCAGACCGTTCCACCATACCTTTAATTCATCAAAAAATGCATAAAAGTATCGTTCAAATCTCTCAGCCCATTCTGCTCCTTCATCGCCTTCCGTCTTCTGCATCATGGACCAAGCTTCAAGGGCGGTGTCAAAGTACAGGTTCATTTTTTCCATATAAACACTCCTCACTTGTTAGCAAAAACAAATCATTCGATAGTTTCTTTACTTGAGTTTATAATACTTTGTAAGTTTTGGTAAACTTATATTAAAAATATTGTAGGTGTACAAAAATAAAAAATTGTATAAAATAGAACCATTTGATTACTAGTAGAGTCCAGAGGGTTCTTTATAAAATATGGAATATAGCCACTTAGAGGTTATAGAAAAAGTGGGTCTAGGTAATGAGGGTTATTGCTTCTCGTTTATAATCTCATGTACATGTTGATGTTGTTTTTGAACCGAAGATATGTGTTTGATTTCACTGCTTAACTCTGTTTTTACTTCGTCAAGCTTTTTCATCATTGTCCCATAATAAAAAGCTACTTCTTTTCTCATCTCCGCTTGCTCTTCTTTTAATCCACCAAGTTCTTTTCTCGTCTCTGTCTGCTCTGCTTTTAATCCACCAAGTTCTTTTCTCATCTCTGTCTGCTCTGCTTTCATCTCTGCTTGCTCAGTCTTGATATCATGTATGTCTTTTCTCATGTCTAGTTGGCTGTTTTCAACCACTTGGAGTTTATCAAGTATTTGTTGTAGGATTTGTTCCATCTTTCTCACCTTCCTTTCATTTAATTTCATTATACTTCACTAAAATGTTTTATACCATTGGCCTGGCGGTTTATTCATTCCACCTCAAAAAATAGAGACCCCCTGGGAGGTCTCCGAAAATTAGTATATACTTTTAGTTTTTCCCTCTATATTAATTTCACTGGTTATACTATCTTTGTGACAATCTCTCGAATTCAACCTGTGGAGCTAGGACGTCACTTACTTTCGCAACGACCATCGTTTCATCCACCTTGAATACCGCCGATCCTTTAATATCTTCAGAAGACGCGCCTATATTAATTTTATATGTGCCTTTTTCAAGAATCCAGGAGGAGGACTCTTCATCAAAGGAAGCTAAGTCTTTTGCATTGAGTACAAAGGTAATTTCTTCTTTTTCTCCAGGTTTTAATTCTTTTGTTTTCGCAAAATCTTTTAATTCTAGTTCAGGTTTTTCAAGTTTTCCGTCCGGAGCGTTCACATAGAGTTGAACAGCTTCTCTTCCGGATGTCTTTCCGGTGTTTTTCACTGTGGCAGTCACTTTGATTTCTCCATCGAATTTCTTTCCTTCTGTAACTTTTATGCCACTGTAATTGAATTTTGTATACGACAATCCATAGCCGAATTCATAGGCTGGTTCGACGTCAAAGGTTGTATTATATCTGTACCCAACATAGATATCCTCTTCATAAGGGAAACCGTCTGCTGATCCAGGGAAACGGTCTTCGTAAGGAAGATCTTCATAGTCTTTCGGGAAGGTCTGGGCCAATTTTCCGGAAGGATTGACTTCCCCAGTCAGGATGTCCGCCACCGCATTTCCAAGTTCTTGTCCCGGCTGCCAAGAAAGCAGGATTCCATCTACTTGATCCTTCCAGCTTTCGGTTTCAATTGGACCTTCAACCGTTAACACAGCAATCACTTTTTTGCCCTGCGCTCGGTAAGCCTTTGATACTTGCTCGACCATTTGCTTCTGAGAATCAGAGAGATAGAAGTCTTCTTTTGCCCGATCGTTCGCATAGGAGCCAGGAGCAGTTCCGATGACCACGATTCCTACATCTGTATTCTTGGCTGCTTCAATAACGTCTTCACTGATATCCATTTCAGGTAGCTTCGGTCCGACCGAGCCGAATGTTCCAGGTGTGCCTTTGTATTCGTCTAAGGCCCTCATCTTCGCAACATATTGGTCATTCTTTTGAATCAATTCTTCATTGAGTGTAAAGCCGGCATTACGGAGTCCTTCAGCCACCCCTACATGGTAAGGTGCATAGACGAGGGCGCTTCCTCTGCCACCCGTATTGATTTCACTCACAGGTACCCCAAATAAGGAAACACTTTGCTTATTGCTAATTGGCAAGGCGGCTTTATTGTTTTCCAGAAGTACCATTCCGTCTGCCGCTGCTTTTCTTGAAATCTTGGCATTTTCCGTGAGATTTGGTTTATTTGTAACCGTTTCTCCTTTGAATGTTCGAGTATTGACCACTATTTTTAGAATTTCCTTAATATTTCGGTCAAGGATAGCCTCATCAAGGATCCCGCTATTCACAGCATCTATGATTCTTTGTGACTGGGCGGCACTGCCAGGCATCAATAGATTTGTCCCCGCTTCCATTTGCTTAGCAATATCTCTCAGTCCAAACTCCCAGTCTGTCATAGCAAACCCTGTAAACCCAAAATCATTCCTTAACACATCGGTTAAGAGCTCTTTATTTTCAGTCGCGTACGTTCCATTGATCATGTTATACGAATCCATGATCGACCATGGATCAGATTCTTTTACTGTAATTTCGAAACCTTTTAGATAAATTTCTCTAAGTGCGCGCTGGCTAACGACCATATTTCCATTGTTGTTTGTCCGCTGATTAAAGGCAGCAAAATGTTTGATTGTTGTTCCCACTCCATTATCTTCGACCCCGTTAACAAACGAACTAGCCATTTCTCCCGTAACGACAGGGTCTTCGGAAAAGTATTCAAAGTTTCTGCCGTTAAGGAGGTAACTTTGAATATTCATTCCTGGTGCAAGCAGAAGGTCAATTCCGAAAGCCTTCAATTCCTGGCTCGTCGCCTCGCCGACCTTCTTTGCTAACTCCTTGTCCCAGGAGGCACCAAGTACGGTTGGAGAAGGGAACTTTGTAGCATAATAGGTATTGCTGTCATTTTCCCTTGTCGGCGAGATCCGAACTCCCATTGGTCCATCTGCCATGACAATAGCCGGAATGCCCAAACGTTCAATCTCCTGTGTCTGACCGGCTGCCCCCGGTACCTTAGTAGACTGACCGCCGATGACTTCTCCGTTTTCGGCTACCAAACCACCTTTATTCCCCCCTACAACCATAAATGCTTTTTCCTGAAGTGTCATCGCAGCAATAACTGCATCAATTGACTTTTCATCCACTAGTTTGGGTGTTGCTGCGATGACGGAAGATTGAACCATATTCGGATTATTCTCTGCTGCACTAATCGGTATAGTTGAGATTCCCGATAACGCGATCGTTGATACCATGGCCAATGCTAATAACTTTTTTCTTTTGTTTTTCTTGAGCTTTTTTAACATGTTTCCCCCACACACCCTTCTTCTTTTCAAAGTTTAATTAAAGCGCTTACATTAATATTAAATAAAATCAGAATATTCCGCTGATTATTGTTCTGTATTTTTTTAGTTGTATCTGGAATTATTTATTATTATTGTTTTTATTAATTAGTAACTAGTTCTATCTATTCACTACTAAATCATCAGGCAATGGAAGGATGCATCTAACAAAAAACCTCTAGCCATAGGTAGAGGTTGGATTGTGGTTACTTTTATTTCAAGGCGTCTTTAAACTCAGTACAAGGACTAAAAACGGCATATCTGGTTGCTGGAATCGTTATCTCTTCCCCCGTTTTCGGGTTTCTTCCTCTTCTCTCCGTTCGTTCACGCGTTTCAAAGCTTCCAAAGCCTAATAATTGTACCTGTTCACCAGTTGCTAATGAGGAGGAAATTCGATCTATTATAATATTTACTACTTTTCTTGAGTGTTTTTTCGGCATGTCACATTTTTTAGCTATCGAGTAGATTAAATCTGTTTTGTTCATATGATGTACCTCTATTAATCATGTTCTAGCAATTCTAAAATTGCTTACTGATAGTTTTAACATAAGCGAATTCCATAATGCAAGGAATTAGTAGTTTATTAGATTCACTGATTACAGGAATGATAGAAAAAATAGGCTGCCAAAGCAGCCTACCTGTTTACGATTTTACACCATCAAGTATTTGTGGACTTCACTAGCCACTTCTCTACCTTCGTTGATTGCCCAAACGATCAGACTTTGTCCTCTTCTTGCATCACCTGCAGCAAATACGCCTTCAACGTTTGTTTTGTAATCACCTTTAGCAGCTTTAATCTTTTGATTAACCGATTCTACTCCGAATTGGCTTAACAGAGGCATTTCTGTTCCCTCAAAGCCGATCGCGATAAACACAAACTGAGCTGGCCACACCTTTTCCGTACCTGGAATTTCTTTAAAATAGAAACGTCCGTTCTCATCTTTTAGTTTTTCCATTTGAATCGTGTGGAGCTCTTTCAAATTTCCATTCTCATCAGAAATGATTTTTGTTGTTTGAATGGAATATTGACGTGGATCTTCGCCAAATTTTGCTTCTGCTTCTTTATACGCATAATCCATCGTAAACACATTTGGATATGCAGGCCATAAGTTATCAGACATACGTTCAGATGGCAATTGTGGATGCTTACCAAATTGAACAACACTGCGGCATTTTTGACGAAGAGCAGTTGCCACACAGTCAGCACCAGTATCTCCACCACCGATCACGATGACATCTTTACCTTCCACGTCGATGAAATTACCGTCTTCAAAATTTGAATCTAATAGACTTTTCGTCGCAAGTGTTAAATAATCCATTGCAAAGTGAATGCCCTTTGCTTCACGGCCTTCAATGACTAAATCGCGTTGTCTTTGTGCCCCTGTACAAAGGATAACCGAATCGAATTGTGCTTGAAGTTCAGACGCTTGAATGTCCTTCCCCACTTCAGTATTCGTTACAAAGTCAATTCCTTCTTGTGTTAATAAACGAATGCGGCGTTCAACCACTTCTTTTTCAAGCTTCATGTTTGGAATTCCATACATGAGCAAGCCTCCTGGACGGTCTGCACGTTCAAATACAGTCACCGAGTGGCCGGCTTGATTCAGCTGGTCCGCTGCTGCTAAACCAGCAGGGCCCGAACCGATGATTGCCACTTTCTTTCCAGATCGAGAAGCAGGAATACGAGGAGTAATCCAGCCGTTTTCAAAACCTTTATCAATGATCGCTTGTTCAATATTTTTGATCGTAACTGCCGGGTCGTAAAGGGCCACTGTACAAGAACCTTCACATGGTGCCGGACAAACTCTTCCCGTAAACTCAGGGAAATTATTTGTTTTTAACAGGCGATCGAGCGCTTCTTTCCAACGCCCTTTATACACAAGATCATTCCACTCAGGAATCAGATTATGAATTGGACACCCGGAAGTAGCTCCCCCAATCTCCATACCGATATGACAGAAGGGAGTGGCGCAGTCCATACAGCGCGCCCCCTGTGTGCTTAATTTCTCATCTGAAATAGGAAGTTTATGTTCTTTCCAATCGTTTAGTCTTTGTAATGGATCTCTTTCTGCTGCTTTTTCGCGAGCATATTCCATAAATCCTGTTGCTTTTCCCATTTTTTTACTCCCCTTTCTTAGCGGATGGCAGCTTCCTGCTGTTTCGATGGTTTTGATGTTGCTCCGGAATTCGCTAAAAAGGCGCTCATGACGGCTTCTTCTTCCGATAACCCTGCTAGTTTTTGCTCGTCTATCAAAGTGATCATTCGTTTGTAATCTTTTGGAATGACTTTGACAAATTTTCTGACACATTTTGCCCAGTCTTCTAGAATACAACTCGCCTTCACACTCTCTGTGTAGCGGTAATGGTTTTGTATTAATGTTTTTAGCTCATCCTGTTCAGCAGGAGAAGATACTGCTTCAAATTCAATCAATTCTTGGTTGGTTAGATTTTTAAATACTTCCTCGTTCTCTGTATATACATAGGCAATTCCACCGGACATACCAGCTCCGAAGTTTTTCCCTACATCGCCTAAAATAACGACACGTCCACCTGTCATATATTCACAGCCATGGTCGCCAATTCCTTCTACGACTACCTGTACGCCACTATTACGAACAGCAAAACGTTCTCCGGCACGTCCGTTAATATAGGCTTCACCGCTAGTAGCTCCAATGAAGGCAACATTTCCTGCGATTACATTTTCACCTGAAGCGAATTTTGTATGTTCATCCGCTTTCACGACGATTTTTCCACCAGAAAGACCTTTTCCAACATAATCATTCGCATCACCCGTTAATTCGAGTGTCATTCCCTTCGGTACAAACGCACCAAAGCTTTGACCAGCCGAACCGTCAAACTTTAACGTAATCGTATCTTCTGGAAGACCCACTTCACCATAACGTTTTGAGATTTCACTTCCAACAATCGTACCCGCTACGCGATTCACGTTTGTAATTGGAAAGCTTGCTACTACTGGTGTTCCGTTTTCTAATGCTCCTTGAACAGCCGGTAGGATATGTTTTATATCAAGACTTTCGTCAATTCGATGATTTTGTGGATGTTTAAAGGTTGTTGCTCCTTCAGGCTTGTGCAGTAGTGCTGTTAAATCTAAATGCTGTGCCTTCCAGTGTGATTTAGCGCGATCACTTACCGTTAACACATCGGTACGCCCAACCATTTCTTCCACTGTTCTAAAGCCAAGCTCCGCCATCATCTCACGAACTTCCTGTGCCACAAAGCGCATGTAGTTCACGATATAATCTGCTTCACCTGTGAACTTTTTACGAAGCTCTGGATTTTGAGTAGCGATCCCAACCGGACATGTATCCAAATGACACACACGCATCATGACACAGCCAAGAACTACTAATGGTGCAGTAGCAAAGCCGAATTCCTCGGCACCAAGTAAAGCAGCCATTACTACATCTTTACCTGTCATTAACTTTCCGTCTGTCTCAAGTACCACACGGTCACGCAATCCATTTAACATAAGCGTTTGATGTGCCTCTGCTAAACCAAGTTCCCAAGGTAATCCAGCGTGCTGAATACTTGTTTTTGGTGATGCACCTGTTCCGCCGTCGTATCCGCTAATGACGATCACGTCCGCTACCGCTTTTGCCACACCAGCAGCAATCGTTCCAACTCCGCCCTTCGATACTAGCTTCACACTAATGCGAGCTTGACGATTAGCATTTTTCAAATCATGAATCAGCTGAGCCAAATCTTCAATCGAGTAGATGTCATGATGTGGTGGAGGTGAAATTAAGCTCACACCAGGTGTTGAACCACGAACATCTGCTACCCATGGATACACCTTTTTACCCATTAATTGTCCGCCTTCACCAGGCTTCGCTCCTTGAGCCATTTTAATTTGCAGCTCTTCAGCATTCACCAGATAATGACTTTTTACGCCAAAACGACCAGAAGCGATTTGCTTAATCTTACTTCCTCGGTTGTCACCATTTTCATCAGGTACAAATCGGCTAGCGTCTTCTCCGCCTTCACCGCTATTACTTTTTCCACCTAAACGGTTCATGGCAATTGCTAAGGTTTCGTGTGCTTCCTTACTAATGGATCCAAAGCTCATCGCGCCTGTTTTAAAACGACGAACGATTGAGTCCACGCTTTCTACCTCTTCAATAGGTAATGGTTGTCTAGAACCATTAAAAGAGAATAGGTTACGTAAAAATCCTAGTCTTTCTTCATTGGCAAGTGTCGAATATTTTTTAAATAGTTCATAATCGCCGTTGCGGCAAGCCCATTGCAACGTGTGAATCGTTCCTGGATTAAAGGCATGGTGTTCGCCGTCATGTCTCCATTGGAAGTTACTTCCGGATTCTAACGTATCATCTGTTAATGGAGAGTAAGCTTCTGCGTGACGCAGCTTCGCCTCTTCCGCGATCGTATCTAAGCCAATTCCTCCAAGCTGTGAAACCGTTCCAGTGAAGTAACGGTCGATCACATCAGAGCTGATTCCAACCGCTTCAAAAATTTGAGCCCCGCGGTAACTTTGCACCGTTGAAATCCCCATTTTTGACATAACCTTCACGACGCCTTCGTTCATAGAAACGATGTACTTTTTCACCGCTTCTTGGTATGTGAATGGTAATGATCCTTCAGAAACGGCTTGCTGATAAATCGCGAACGCAAGATAAGGATTAATCGCGTCCACTCCATATCCGATCAACACAGCAAAGTGATGGACTTCTCTTACTTCCCCAGATTCCACAATAATACTTGCCTTCGTACGTAATCCTTCACGAATCAAATGCTGATGAAGGGCACTCACTGCAAGCAAAGATGGAATCGCAATCGTAGTTTCATTTATATGACGGTCAGATAGAATTAGTAAGCTCGCTCCACCTGCAATCGCTTCTTCTGCTTGACAGCAAATATCTTTCAGACTGCTTTCTAAATCGTTCTCGAACACCATGTTAATAACAGCACTTTTGAACTCTTTTCCATCTTTTAATGTTTCTAGCTGGCTGTTTGTCAAAATCGGAGTTTCTAACTGAATGCGACGACAATTTTCTTCTGATGGATGAAGCAAATTCCCTTCTGCTCCTAAATAAGAAACCGTTGAAGTAACAATGGCTTCACGGATCGCATCAATCGGAGGATTCGTTACTTGCGCGAATAATTGTTTAAAGTAGTTAAACAAATTCTGCGGCTTATCAGATAAGACCGCTAGTGGCATATCATTGCCCATCGCTCCAAGTGGATCTTTGCCTTCACTCACTGCTGGAATAATGTATTTTTGAATGTCTTCATAGGTATATCCAAAAGCTTTTTGACGAACGATAAAATCCTCTGGAACTTCTCCTTCAGACTCTACACTATCTTCCAATCGAACAAGCTCTTCATTTAACCATTGCTGATAAGGCTGGGCTTGAGCCATCTCAGATTTAACTTCCTCATCTGAAATAATACGTCCTTCTTCTAAATCAATTAAAAGCATTTTTCCTGGTTGAAGGCGCTCTTTATATAACACCTTTTCCGGTTCTACATCGATGACACCAACCTCAGATGAGAAAATAATATAATCATCTTCCGTTACATAATAACGAGCTGGTCGAAGTCCATTCCGGTCTAAGATCGCTCCGATCTGTTTTCCGTCTGTAAACGAAATCGCTGATGGTCCGTCCCATGGCTCCATTAATGAGCTGTGATATTCATAAAAAGCTCTCTTTTCGTCTGTGATGTGCGGATTATTAGACCAAGGCTCAGGCACCAACATCATGGCAGCATGCGCTGGCTTTCTGCCGGCAAGAACCATGAATTCAAGCGCATTGTCTAAAATCGACGAGTCACTTCCATCTGTATCAAGGATCGGCAATACTTTTTCTAAATCAGATCCAAATGCTTCAGAAATGAATTGTGTTTCACGTGCCTTCATCCAATGAATATTTCCTTGAAGCGTATTGATTTCACCATTGTGAATCAAATAACGGTTTGGATGTGCTCTTTCCCAGCTTGGGAATGTATTTGTACTAAAGCGTGAATGCACTAAAGCGAATGCCGACACAAAGCTCTCATCCTGTAAATCCAAATAGAATTGATCCACTTGTTCAGGAGTTAATAGTCCCTTATAAACAATCGTTCTGCTTGAAAAGCTTGCAAAATAAAAACGATAGTCAGAACTCTTTGCCCAGTTTTCTGCTTGTTTACGAATCACGTATAATTTTCTTTCAAACGCTAGTGAATCACCTTCGTTGTCCCCTACAAACACCTGGCGAACAACTGGACAGCTCTCCTGTGCGGTAACTCCGATTTTTCCTGCATCGACTGGAACGTTTCTCCAGCCTAGCACCGTTTGACCTTCTTGTTCGATACATTTATTAATATAAGCTTCTATTTCTTCCCGTTCTTTGTCATCCTTTGAGAAAAATAGCATTCCTACACCGTACTTCCCTTTTTCAGGTAAGTTCATGTCAGAACATACTTGTCTGAAAAACAGATCCGGTATTTGAACCATTAGTCCCGCGCCATCACCTGTTAACGGGTCACTTCCCTGTCCTCCGCGATGATCTAATTGACAAAGCATTGATAGTCCTTTTGCCACTATATCATGTGTGGCGTTCCCTTTTATGTGAGCGTATAAGCCGATTCCACATGCATCATGTTCAAATTCAGGACGGTAGAGACCTTGTGCTTTTGGTAGTTGATGATATGTCATATTCTTCTCTCCCTGCCGATTGTTGTCGAAAAATTCATATAACAACATTTTATGTTTTCAAAATCATATAAACAATATATAATTTATATTAAATTAATCGTAAATCAATATGAGTGGGAGGACAATCAAAAATGGAGCTTCGACAATTGCGATATTTTATAGAAGTAGCTGAACGAGAACATATGACCGAAGCAGCCGATAATTTAAATGTCGCCCAATCAGCAGTGAGCTATCAAATAACCAAACTTGAAGAGGAGCTAGGTGTAAAACTACTTGAACGAGTGGGTAGAAACATTAAGGTCACACAGATTGGATATATCTTTTTGAAATACGTCAAAAGTTCCTTAAAAAAGCTGGATGAAGCAAAAGAAAAAATAGATGAATATCTTGATCCACAAGCAGGCACGATTAAAATCGGCTATCCAACCAGCCTCGCCCGATATTGGCTTCCAACGGTGATTTCTGCCTATAAGAATGATTTCCCAAATGTATCCTTCCATCTGCGTCAAGGATCTTATGCAAACTTAATTGATGCCGTAAAAAACGGGGAAATTGATTTAGCGTTTCTTGGCCCAGTTCCAACAAATGATCCAGACTTAGACACGAAGATTTTATTTATGGAAAACATCGTGGCCTTGATTCCTTCACTACATCCGTTGGCTGAGAAAAAAAGGATTCCTTTAAGTGATTTGCGCTCAGACAAGTTCGTTTTATTTCCTAAAGGATATGTTCTTCGCAAACTTGCCGTGGAAGCATGTCGCGAAGCAGGCTTTGAACCGGAAATTACGTCCGAAGGTGAGGACATGGACGCACTAAAAGGATTGGTTTCTGCTGGAATTGGGGTCAGTCTCTTACCTGAGAGCACGTTTTATGACTCTACTCCCCGGTTTACCGTTAAAGTACCGATTGAAACACCAAAAGCAATGCGGACGGTTGGGGTGATTATACCGAAGCACCGGGACCTTGCTCCGGCTGAGAGGAATTTTTATCAGTTTCTTATTGAATTTTTTAATAGGTTGGAACAATATAAATAGAAGTTTATTAAAAAAAGCTGGCCGAAATGATATTTGGCCAGTACTTTTTTTGTTCTAGAGGGACATCTATCATAAACTTTAAACAGTTAACACTGTGTTTGTTTCTTCTTCACTCAATTGGAAACTATTGATAATCTCCATTAAGAAAGACTTCTTCTCTTCAGTAGTTAAGTCCGCTGCACTTTCAAACATAGTAGATGTTGCTGCCTGATTATCTACTAGCAAATTTTCATCCAACACTTCCATTACAATATTAAAAACAGACTCAACATCCTCATCTGTTGAAACGTCAACTCCTGTTAGTGCCTCTTGTAGTTTGAGTAAATTAGATTCGGCATTGTCCTCTGAGGAAGTTAAATAATTGAGAATAGTTGACAGTAAATGGCTATTTGCTTCATTAGCCAATGTTGAAGTCACTCCCTCCATACTTTCGATTGGTGGTAGGCCATGAGGTACTCTCTGAGGTCGAGACTCTTTAAATATTTTTGTGACATTGGTGAAAAGGCTTTCGATTTCTTCATCTGTTGCAGACGTTAAATCAACCCCTGCTAGCGTTTCCTTCAATGTAGAAATAGTAGAGGCGCCTTTACTTGCTGATTCACTCTCTTCAGATTCTAAATTTCTTGTGCTAAGTCTTTCTATCATTCTAGATAAATATGAACTCATTTCTTCGGTTGTCAGTGGTTCGGTACGTATGGTATTGGTGTAGTTTCCTGAAGGTAGAATCGTTGAGCTTTGGTTGGGAGACAAATATGCTAAGGCTTCTTCACTTAACGTTAAAGAATCCGAATTAGTCCCTAAAATGTTTGTGCTTTGCTGTACGCTTTGTAATTTGTTAGTAGTTTGGTTCTGTAACACATAGTTTGAATAACCGTTTGTTGAAATTGAAATGGACAATGAATTTCCTCCTGCTCTATATCTGTTTTAAGACCATCCTTGTCCATTTTCAGATTTAAAGCTTAAAATAAGCTTAAAAATCGTTTACAGAAACAGAATTTCTTAATAAAAATACTGATTTCTAAGATGAAATCAGCATTTTTTATTAAGAATTACTTAGAAGACATTAATTTTCTCTCGCCTATCTCTTTCAAACCTGCACGAATAAACAAAATAACAGCAAGCCATGACGTAGCCATTAAGATGACATGTCCAAAGGGAAACATTCCGGGAATCGATGTGTCCCATAGAGCGTGTATGCCCACTACTAAAATAAACACTTGTAAAAATTGATAATGAAATAGCATGTTAAATTGAAAAGGTTGGTCCTTTTGTACTCTACAGAACGCAGCACCTGTCAAAGCCGCCCACGCAACATGCCCACCAGGAGCATAGAAGCCTCTCAATAGGATCGTTCCATACAGACTGACTGCATCTCCCGAAAGCAGTGCTCTAAGTGCGTACCCTGCCGTTTCAAAAGCGGCAAAACCTGCCCCGACTGCAGCACCGATTAGCAAACCGTTTAAAATATATTTGTACCTTCTGTAGTGAACAAACGTAATAACGATGATGGTTTTGGCAAGTTCTTCAATGATTCCAATGGTAATCGGATTGATCGTTTTCTTCAGAATGTCGAAAAACACGAGTGCAATTAACATGGAGAGTATACCGCCAACTAACACCACATAAATCACACGGTAAATTGCAATGTTCTGCGGTACATTCATCTCCCAGAAGAAAATTAACGTGGTCAAAGGAACCCCAAATGCCCCAACAATGATCAGTCCCGGAAGAAAGTTTGCATTTCCAAAGTAACTCGCACCTACGTAAAATCCCGCAAAAACTAGTAGTGCAATAATGAATAACCTCGCAAATAGCCAAGGTTTGGGCCATGTATCTTTTACTTCCGATATTTTCGGTGTCGTAAGTGCTGTTCCCACAATAAACAATCGTTCCGCTTCTAGTTCACTATGATCAGCAAAAACACGGGAAAAGATATTGACAATTTTTGGTTCAACCGACCGTTCCACCTTTGGTACCACATTTACATAATTAGCAAACTCATAAAAAAAGCTGCTTTCATCCTGTGGTGTATTCATTTTAAGGAACTTTTCGCCACAGCTTAAGCAGAACTTTGAACCAGTTGGATTGGCGTAATCACATTGTGAACATTTCAAAAAGTCCCACCTCTATCAATTGATGTAGAATGATTAATGGAAAAATAGCTTGAACGGGAAAAACGATAACAAAAAGAGTATGTCCCAGAATAGGAGAATTATTTATTTTTTACACAATAAAGTTACCAAATTAATGACAGGTGATATGTATGGACAAAAGCGAAAAAATGATTAGAATACATAAATTTTTTGAAGAATTTCATCATCACCATAAAGAATATGCAGATTTTAGTTAGAGCCTCGATTCCAATGATTCTCAGAAGTAGTATATCCCTAAATGCACAACATAATATGGCTTAAGACTTTCCCAATAATAAACTATAAAGGAGCATTCCTGTTAGAAGGATTTTCGGGGACTTGAACAAAAAAGAGCCCTCTTGGTATGATACGGGGTGTCAAATCGTGTGCCGAAATGACCCCTAACTTAGTTAACCAAGGAGGACTCCA